>NZ_BBCD01000063.1 GCF_001311865.1 Piscibacillus salipiscarius JCM 13188 | reverse complement strand
AAATAAAAAAACACCCCACTATTCACATAATACTTGTCTGTTTGATACTATTCAAATATTATTGACAATTAATAGATTGTGAGGTGTTTTGCTATTATTCAAATACTAAAATTCAATGTAAAGCCAATGATTTTTCATACTTGTTTAGTCCTTATAGGGACAGGAATGATTGGTTCGGCTTGGAACACTGAACGGAATGACATTGTATTCATTACAGTTATTATAATGATTTTTTCCCATTATCTTTTAGGCATGTTTTTAACCAATTACCATTCTTGGTATAAAAATCTATTATCTGTAATAGGTGTTTTTATATTTAATTCGTTATTAATGATCATTAACAATCAGCTTCAAAATGAATACCAATCCGTTCTAGATTATTTAGTCATTGTTTATAAGTTACCATTTCTATACATACTTGGATGGGATGGAATTAATGTTCCTGTACTTACTTCTATCATCCCTGCATTGCTGCTCTGGTTAGGACTGGAGAGTAAGACTATTTTACTT
>NZ_BBCD01000062.1 GCF_001311865.1 Piscibacillus salipiscarius JCM 13188 | reverse complement strand
CTTTTAGAGTGGTAACAAAAAAAGATCTCCTCTCGGTTATAATGAACATTGGCCGTCAAACCAAATTCAAAAATCGAGAGGAGATCGTATAGACATGTCTAATGACAATAGTTTATCACATACAAGATGGAATTGTAAGTATCACATCGTATTCATACCAAAGTACAGAAGGAAAATTATATTCGGAAAGTTAAGAAGGGATATAGGTGCAATATTGAGAAGGCTATGCGATATGAAAGATGTAGAAATTATAGAAGCACACGCTATGCCTGACCATATTCATATGCTTGTGAAAATACCACCAAAGTTATCTGTTTCTGGATTTGTAGGTTACTTAAAAGGTAAGAGTTCTTTAATGATACATGACCGCATGGAAATTTGAAATACAATCATGGCAATCGCACTTTTTGGGCGAAGGGATATTACGTAAGTACAGTAGGTTTGAACCAGAAAACAGTGGCAAATTATATCAAAAATCAGGAAGCAGAAGATCGATTGCGCGACCACATGAGTAAGCGTGAATATGTAGATCCGTTCAAAAATTAGAGCAGAGATTAAACGGTTGAC
>NZ_BBCD01000061.1 GCF_001311865.1 Piscibacillus salipiscarius JCM 13188 | reverse complement strand
TACTTAATTAAAATACATTGATATTTTAATTTTTTTATCCTTATATATAGTGAATGATACATACTAAAATGTAGTTTTAAATATTCCAGCGTAGCTCAGTGGTAGAGCAATCGGCTGTTAACCGATCGGTCGCAGGTTCGAATCCTGCCGCTGGAGCCATTTTTATGTGCTTCCTTAGCTCAGTCGGTAGAGCGCAGCCATGGTAAGGCTGAGGTCACCGGTTCAAGCCCGGTAGGAAGCTTTGAAAAAAGCGTACCACATCTAAGTTTGGCCCGTTGGTCAAGTGGTTAAGACACCGCCCTTTCACGGCGGTAACACGGGTTCGAATCCCGTACGGGTCACCACTAATATAAATGGAGGATTAGCTCAGCTGGGAGAGCACTTGCCTTACAAGCAAGGGGTCGGTGGTTCGAGCCCGCCATCCTCCACCATTTAATAATCTAATATAAGCCGGCCTAGCTCAATCTGGCAGAGCAACTGACTTGTAATCAGTAGGTTGGGGGTTCGAGTCCCTCGGCCGGCACCACCAATCATGGAGGGGTAGCGAAGTGGCTAAACGCGGCGGACTGTAAATCCGCTCCCTCAGGGTTCGGGAGTTCGAATCTCTCCCCCTCCACCATTATTAAAATGATTGGGCCATAGCCAAGCGGTAAGGCAACGGTTTTTGGTACCGTCATGCGCTGGTTCGAATCCAGCTGGCCCAGCCATTTTTTTATTTTATGGATAATAATTATTTGTTGGTTTAGAATATGAACAGTTTTATTTGAGCCATTAGCTCAGTTGGTAGAGCATCTGACTTTTAATCAGAGGGTCGGAGGTTCGAATCCTCCATGGCTCACCATTACATATCTCATCGGAAGGGGCCTTAGCTCAGCTGGGAGAGCGCCTGCTTTGCACGCAGGAGGTCAGCGGTTCGATCCCGCTAGGCTCCACCATATCAGTTACCAAAGTTGTTCTCTGCTATCATCGGGGGGGCAACTTTTTATTTGTAATGAAATTAACTATAACCAAAGATTCCCTAAGTAGGGAACTTTTTTTAATTT
>NZ_BBCD01000060.1 GCF_001311865.1 Piscibacillus salipiscarius JCM 13188 | reverse complement strand
AAAAGATAAGAAGTATAAAAATTGTGCCATAGAACGCTGTTCTGTGGTATTTTTTTAGTATGGATAATATTCTAAGACGCATATTTTTTGATAAACATAATCATTGGGATCGATTCGTTAACAAATATGGGGGACGAGTGCGTCCAATTGTCCTGAAAGAAATAGAGAAATTTCGAGAATGTGGTAACCCTAAAAATGGATTTAAATTATTTGTATGTGAAGGATGCAACGATCCTAAATTAGTACCATATCGGTGTAAAGGACGATTTTGCACAACGTGTTCAGTCGGAGAGAGTGAAGAATGGGGACGTCTTCTTTCAGAAGACACGATTCATACAACCCATCGTCATGTCATTTTACGATTGATGAAGGTCTGAGAGATGTATTTCTGAAACATCGCCATTTACTCAAGCCTCTAATGGATGCAGCAGCGAATCTTATTAAGTCCTATTTTAAAAAGAAAGGTAAGTTAACCCCCGGTATCATTGCAGGTTTACATACATTCGGTTCTAGAGTTAATTTTAATCCTCATGTTCATATGTTAGTAAGCATGGGAGGTTTGACCAAGAAAGGGAAGTGGAAAACCTTAGACTTTATCCCTTTTCAAATGCTAAGGAAACAGTGGCAAACTGTGGTGTTAAAAGTGATAAGAAAACACTTAACGGAAAGAGAAAAGAAAGTAGTTCAACCACGTTTACAAGCTGCCTATAGCAATAATTCTGAAGGCTTTTATGTCTATGCACCTAAACAACGAGGTAAAATAAATGAACAATTGAGATATATCGGTAGATATATCAGGCGTCCTGCTATAGGTATGAACCGAATCGTGGCATACGATGGACAATTTGTAACATTTAAGTATGAAGATAAAACGGATGGGAAAGAAAAACACGAAACGGTAACTGTAGAAGAGTTTATTATCTTGCTTATTCGACACATACCAGACGAGCAATTTAAAACCATTCGCCATTATGGTTTATATTCCAGAAGATCTAAGAGTATTAGTAAAAAATCATTAGTATATGGCAAAAAGCAAACAGAAAATGGTTAGTTAAAATAAAGAAATCCTTAACAAAAAGAACTTATCGTGAGAAGGTTATTGCATCTGGTGGAAAAGATCCCATGAGGTGCTCTTGTTGTGATAACTTTTATGA
>NZ_BBCD01000059.1 GCF_001311865.1 Piscibacillus salipiscarius JCM 13188 | reverse complement strand
AAATGTCGGCCGCCTTCAAAACAGCGACTTTATTAATATACCATTTTAATTGTTATAAGTCAACAATCAATTCAAAAATAATGGTGGAGCCTAGCGGGATCGAACCGCTGACCTCCTGCGTGCAAAGCAGGCGCTCTCCCAGCTGAGCTAAGGCCCCACAATCAAAATCGGGAAGACAGGATTCGAACCTGCGACCCCTTGGTCCCAAACCAAGTGCTCTACCAAGCTGAGCTACTTCCCGTTATATGGCGCGCCCGAGAGGAGTCGAACCCCTAACCTTCTGATCCGTAGTCAGACGCTCTATCCAATTGAGCTACGGGCGCAATATATATGGTGCCGAGGGCCGGACTCGAACCGGCACGGTGGTAACCCACCGCAGGATTTTAAGTCCTGTGCGTCTGCCAATTCCGCCACCCCGGCAGGACTTATGGAGCGGAAGACGGGATTCGAACCCGCGACCCCCACCTTGGCAAGGTGGTGTTCTACCACTGAACTACTTCCGCAATTATATTTAATTAAATGGTGCGGGTGGAGGGAGTCGAACCCCCACGTCGTAAGACACTAGATCCTAAGTCTAGCGCGTCTGCCAATTCCGCCACACCCGCAAAGGTGGTGAGCCATGGAGGATTCGAACCTCCGACCCTCTGATTAAAAGTCAGATGCTCTACCGACTGAGCTAATGGCTCAAAACATTGAGAACTAGAACGTTGTTCTAATAAATATTTGTCTGTTATCTAAGTGGTGCCGGCCGAGGGACTCGAACCCCCAACCTACTGATTACAAGTCAGTTGCTCTGCCAGATTGAGCTAGGCCGGCTTATATTAGATTGTTAAATGGTGGAGGATGGCGGGCTCGAACCACCGACCCCTTGCTTGTAAGGCAAGTGCTCTCCCAGCTGAGCTAATCCTCCAGGGTCAATTGCCCGGCAACGTCCTACTCTCACAGGGGAAACACCCCAATTACCATCGGCGCTAGAGAGCTTAACTGCTGTGTTCGGCATGGGAACAGGTGTGACCTCTCTGCCATCGTCACCGGACCTTTTTAGGCCGCTTATGTAAAACCTTTTTTCAAGGACAAGTAATATTATATTCACCTTACGCTAAAAATGCAAGGACTTTTTTATATTTTTCTAGATTTTTGTTTCTAGAGAAAAAGATCAAAAGGTTAAC
>NZ_BBCD01000058.1 GCF_001311865.1 Piscibacillus salipiscarius JCM 13188 | reverse complement strand
TGAACTGACCCAGGGAAATGAGACAAGAAAAAACACCTATGCTGCCACGGTCCTGTATTCAACAGGGCTGTGGCAATTTAATTTTGAAAAAGGTCGTATATAATTGTAATAATACATGTAATTTATTACTTTATCTATTACAATAGTAGTTGTTAGGGTCGCTCTTAATTGAGCGGCGAATTCTTCCGACTTTAGTGAGGAATGGAAGGATTCAATGACGGCATTATCAAAGCAATTGCCTTTGCGGGACATGCTTGTGGTAATGCCGTTTTCTTTTGCAAGTGCCTGAAAGGCATAGGATGTGTACTGAGCTCCCTGATCACTGTGTAAAATAACTTCATGAGTCTCTCTGCCGTTACAAGCCTCTTGTAGCGTTTCTAAAACAAATCAACATGTTGTGAATCACTGATTTTATAAGCAATAACTTCGTTATTATACAAATCCATGATTGTAGATAAGTAAAGCATCTTCGGACCATAGGGTAAATACGTGATATCCGTCACCCATTTTTGATTCGGTTTTTCAGCTTTAAAATTTTGTTTTAACAAGTTAGGAACAACGATTTTACTTTCCCCTGCAATATATTTTTGTCGTTTTTACTTTTATGCGACATTGAATTTCGTATTTTTGCATCACTTTTTGAACGGTTTTTCGGTTAACTTTGATTTGATAATCTTTCCACAAGATCCCTTTCACTTTCCGATGCCCAATACGATGTGAGAGTTGTTTACAAATATTTATGATTAATTGATGCAGTTCTGGAATCTCTCGATTCACTGTACCTCTCCATCGGTAATAAGTCGGTCTGGGGATGCCAAAGCACTCACAGATATCTTTCGTTGAAAACTGCTCCTTGAAAGCTTCAACTACCTCTACAAATACTTCTGGAACCACTTCCTTTCGATTTCTTGGTACTTTCCCGACAATTCCTCACGCATTTCATAATAGGTTACTTTTCGACGTAGTTGTGTTATTTCACTATCATCGTCTGGTCCTTTGCCATAGGCATATTGTTTACCTGTCGGTTGAGCTAACCTATGGTGTTCACCGTTGCGGTACCACCTCATCCAAGTCTTGATTTGTGTTTTGTTTTTAATACCAAACTTCTCCATAATCTGCTTGTTGGTCCATTCACCAGACAACTTCATTTGTATCACTTCTCGTTTGACTTCTTCTGGATAAAATCTATTTTTACCCATAAAGAAAAACACCTCCTAAATTGTCGATTAATATTACATACGACTTAGGGGGTGTTTTTTCCTGTCTCATATTATTGGGTCACTCTA
>NZ_BBCD01000057.1 GCF_001311865.1 Piscibacillus salipiscarius JCM 13188 | reverse complement strand
AAATAGAGTGACCCAATAATATGAGACAGGAAAAAACACCCCCTATGTCGTATGTAAAAGTATTCGACAATTTAGGAGGTGTTTTTCTTTATGGGTAAAAATCGATTTTATCCTGAAGAGGTAAAACAAGAAGTGATTCGTCTGAAGTTATCTGGTGAGTGGACTAATCGTGAGATTATGAAAAGGTTTGGAATAAAAAGTAAAAGTCAAATCAAAACCTGGATGAGGTGGTACCGTAATGGTGAAAATCACAGACTGGCTCAACCGATTGGAAAACAATATACCTTCGGCAAAGGTCCAGATGATGATAGTGAACTAGCGCAATTAAAAAGAAAGGTCACTTATTATGAAATGCGGGACGAGCTAATGGGAAAGTACCAAGAAATCGAAAGGAAGTGGTACCAGACATTTTTGTAGAAGTTGTAGAAGTTTTTAAAGACCGGTTTACGGCGAAAGAAATATGTGAGTGCTTTGAAATACCTCGTTCGACATATTATCGATGGAAAAGAAGTGTGAATCAAAAAATTCCAGAGTTTCATCAACTCGTCATTAATATCTGTAAACAACTTTCACATCGAGTGGGGCACCGAAAAGTTAGAGAAATTTTATGGAAAGATCATCAGATTAAGAAGAACCGAAAGACGGTTCAAAAAGTGATGCAAAAATATGAAATCCAGTGTCGCGTAAAAGTAAAGCGACAAAAATATATTGCAGGAGAAAGTAAAATTATAGTTTCTAACTTATTAAAACAAGATTTTAAAGCTGAGAAACCGAATCAAAAATGGGTAACAGATATAACATACTTACCTTATGGACCAAAGATGTTGTATTTATCAACTATTATGGATTTGTATAATAACGAAGTTATTGCTTACAAGATTAGTGACTCGCAACATGTGGATTTTGTTTTGGAGACGCTACGTGAAGCTTGTAACGGAAGAGAGACTCATGAAGTCAAATTACACAGTGATCAGGGAGCACAATATACATCCTATGCCTTTCAGGCATTGGCAAAAGAAAACGGCATTACCACAAGCATGTCCCGCAAAGGCAATTGCTTTGATAATGCCGTCATCGAATCCTTCCATTCCTCGCTAAAGTCGGAAGAATTCGCCGCTCAATTTAGAGCGACCCTTACAACTACTATTGTAATAGAAAAAGTAGTAAATTACATGTATTATTACAATTATATACGACCATTTTCGAAATTAAATTGCCACAGCCCTGTAGAATACAGGACCGTGGCAGCATAGGTGTTTTTTCTTGTCTCATTTCCCTGGGTCAGTTC
>NZ_BBCD01000056.1 GCF_001311865.1 Piscibacillus salipiscarius JCM 13188 | reverse complement strand
GGTTCTAAGTCAAATGTTGGGGTGAGCATACGCTCACTCCTAATTATGTGACTCGAACTTTTATATTTTTATATTGATGATGTAATAATATCTTCAATCTAAAGCGATCAAAACGTTTAAATCCAAAAGCATTACGTTTAATAACTTTAGTTTGGTTATTAATACCTTCCACATAACCATTATGTAATTCAAATGCGAAGCTATTCATGATTTGTTTTTGCCAATTTTGAAAGGTCGATATCGACCTTTCAAATTCAATAACACCAGATGTCTTTACGAGATCATAATATTGATATAACCTCTTCTTTATAGATTTCAAATTAGTAGGGCCGCTGGCCTTCGCTATTTCAAACCACAATCGGTATGCTTCTTTCAATTGATAGGCTTTTCTTAAATAGTTAGATTTTCTAAGATAATGCTCCAAATACCATCGTTGCTTATCTGTTAAATTTTCATTGTGTTTATAAAAGACATGCCTCATCCTTTTACACTTCTTACGATCATAGTCATCAAATTCGTTTTGAACTTTTCTTCTTACCTTTTCGAGTGCCCAATAAATATAGCGACAAAATGAAATCGATCAGCAACGATAATGGGACCACCCAGTGCTTGATCAACAGCTGCTTTAAAAGATTGACTCATATCCATAACAACTACTTCAACTTTATCCCCGTGTTGTCTAAGATACTCTTTTAAGGTCTCTTTTTTCCTATCTTTAAGAATTTCAATAGGCCTTCTTTCAATAGGATCCGCAATGATTGTTTGATACTTCTCTCCACCCGTATCACCTTTATATTCATCAATAGCAATCACTTTAGGGAGTTCTGTTGCTTCTTTTAATTTAGAAGAACTAATCTGATCGAAACGGCGCATAACCGTAGTAGGAGAAGTCATAAAACGATCCGCTACATCTTTAAAATTCTTTCCATGAATCAATTCTATAGATAGAGCTTGGTTATACTCAATTGATTGTCTCTGATAACGTTCTACAACTGAGTTGTCTTCATAGAATCGCTTACGGCATTGTCGGTCCTCACAAATATAACGTCGTTTTCGATAAAATAACAGAGTATTTCTTCCGAACACTTGTGTATGTTGAATCTTTTGCAGTCTATAATCATGAACTTTCTGGGTCAACTTTCGACAATCAGGGCATTGGTGAGGTTTTCTCACCAACTCCACATGGAGTTGATAAAACCCTTCTACTTCAAGTGATTTAGTGATGATAACTCTTCTAAACCAGGGATAGAAATGTTAGAATACATAGTACACGCAACTCCTTTGTTTTTTGTTTATTGGTCTAAACAAATTCTAACAAATTAGGAGCTTGCGTGTTTTTATTTTGATAAATCTTTTTAAAGCTCAGGTAGGCCTGAC
>NZ_BBCD01000055.1 GCF_001311865.1 Piscibacillus salipiscarius JCM 13188 | reverse complement strand
CGGTGGTGACCCCCAAAAGTTAGAGTTTTAATTATACAGCTGATTGGCTGGTTTGAGTTCGGTATTGAACTGGACTTGAACCAGCCAATTTTAATTTAATTCGTTCGTAATTGTAGTAATAAATGAATTCCTCAATTTTTTGTTTTAGTTCATCGTAAGACATTAATGCCTCACCGTAATACATTTCTTGTTTCATAATTCCAAAGAAATTCTCCATTGTGGCATTATCTGCACATGTCGCTTTCCTAGACATACTTTGAAAAATCCTGTTTGTCTTTAATGTATTGACCCATTGTCTATGTTGGTAATGCCAACCTTGATCAGAATGTATGGTCGTTCGATACTCAGCTTCATTAGTGATTATCTCTATTGCCTGATTAAGCGGTTGAAGTACAAAGTCTAGTGTTGGTTTCCTAGACATACCGTAAGAGATGATTTCGCCATTATATAAATCTAAAATTGGACTCAAATAAAGTTTCTCACTTCCCGCACACTTAAATTCAGTAACGTCTGTAACTAGCTTTTGTAGAGGTATAGAAGTGTTAAATCTACGATTTAAACGGTTTTTCGCTACCTTACCGACTGTTCCTTTATAAGATTTGTAACGAGATTTACGTGTGAACTTTTCACACTTTAATCCGAGCTCTCTCATGATTCGTTGTACTTTCTTATGATTTATTTGATAGCCTTTCGCCCTTAATTCTAAATGTATACGACGATACCCGTATCTCTCTCCATGTTTTTGAAACAATTCACTAATGATTTTTTTCAGATCCTTATCAGGATCTTCCTTCTTCAATTGATGAATGTGATAATGATAAGTTGCTTCTGGTATGCCTACTACTACTAACACATCTCTTAATTTGAACCCTTCTTCTTTGAGTTCGAATGCCAAGACTGTTTGTGCTTTTCGAGGTAGGCATTCGGGTTCTCCTGAAAAGCTTTTAACTTTTTTAAATATGCATTTTCTAATCAAAGAAGTTCATTTTCACGTTCTAATTGTTCCTCACGAGACATTGCCTTTTCTTGCTTTGATTGTTTCGTCTTTCTTTTTCCAGACATAGGAGGCCGTCCTTTCGGTTTTTCTTTGAGCCCTTCTATTCCTTCATTAGAAAAAGTCTTTAACCAGATGGCAATTAGAGAAGGATTGTTTAATTTAAATTCTATTGCTGTCTCTTTATAAGAAGCGCCCGTTTGTCTTATAAAGTTTAATACATCTAACTTAAATTGAACAGGGTAAACGGTTGTAGAACGCTTTCGACGCAATCCATCTTCACCTAGTGCTTTGTAGGCATCTACCCACTTTCTAATTTGCCCCTTACCCGGAACTCATATTTTTTAGCCAACAAACCATAGCCCAACGGGCCTTCTAAA
This sequence comes from Piscibacillus salipiscarius JCM 13188, assembly GCF_001311865.1. Classification (GTDB taxonomy): domain Bacteria; phylum Bacillota; class Bacilli; order Bacillales; family Alkalibacillaceae; genus Piscibacillus; species Piscibacillus salipiscarius. The sequence continues at coordinate 101 of NZ_BBCD01000055.1, read as the reverse complement.
TATTCTTTCACAATTTTTAACTTAAAATCGTTACTATATTTCGCCATACAAAACACCCCAAAAGTTAAATTTTTTCACTCTAACTTTTGGGGTGCAGTACC
>NZ_BBCD01000054.1 GCF_001311865.1 Piscibacillus salipiscarius JCM 13188 | reverse complement strand
ATTTTATCGGCCACTTTTTCGGATTTATCGGTCGCTTTTTCGAATTAATCTGCCCCTTTCAAATTCATCGCCCATAAAATAATAAAACACCAATCGAATTTCGATTGGTGTATCTATTGAGATTATAGCTTCTGAGCTTCTTGCTCTAAAATGGTTAGCATTTGATCCTTTTCTTCTTCATTTGCATTTTCCCAAATCATTTCGAATAACACACCTAGTCCTGGAAGCATTTTCTCTTCACCACTTTGAATCGCATCAAGAATTGTTGCTTCTAATTCTTCTTCATTATTTCCAGCTATATTACTTCTGATTGCTTTTCTTAAATTTAAATCCACTATGGTCACCTCTTTTTAGATATACATTTTACATGTAGTTTGACCATTTAATACTAAACTATGTATGATGGAATCAAAAACAAATAGGAGATCTGTCATGATTGAATCTAAACAGAATAAAACCATTAAGGAATGGAAAAAATTACATAAGAAAAAATATCGTGATGAGCAAGGAAAATTCCTCGTTGAAGGTTGGCATTTAATTGAAGAAGTTACGAAAAGTGACTGGCAGGTTGACAAGTTAATTATACATGAATATGAAAAGCTGCCAGAGAAATGGAAACACTACGATTATGTCGAAGTTTCGGCTGAAGTGTTTAATGAGCTCTCTTCTACTGAAACGCCTCAAGGCATTATGGCTGTTGTTAATCAGAAACACGAACAATTTGGTCAGTCATTGAATAAGGTGTTGTTAATAGATGCTGTTCAAGATCCTGGTAATGTAGGTACTATTATACGTAGTGCTTTAGCGTTTAATTTAGATGCCGTTGTATTAGGAAAGGGAACAGTCGATCTCTATCATGAAAAAGTTATTAGAGCAACACAAGGTGCACTCTTTCATCTGCCTGTTTTAAGAGGTGATTTAGACAACTGGATGGGTAAATTAAACGAACTTGACATTCCAATTCTCGGTACTGCTTTAGATGAAAAAGCTAGGCCACTGAATGAAATTGCAACTAAACGATTTGCAGTTCTTGTTGGCAATGAAGGAAAGGGAGTTAGCTCTGATTTGCTTAAACAAGTTGATGATACGATTTATATCACAATTCATAAGGATAGTGAATCATTAAATGTAGGTGTTGCGACAAGTATAGTCCTTTATCATTTGACACATCTAACTTGATAAATAATCAATTTTTATCTATAATACAGTTCATAAACAATTGAATGAACAAAAGCTATGAATGAGCTCAGTAAGCTTTTCTAAGTAATTGATTAGCAGGGAGGAGTACCAAAGACTGAAAGTACTCTAATCAATGGGAAAGCCGAATTTCACTCAGGAGCTGGAACTTGGACCATATTTGTAAAGGTTTCCCGGCATGATCGTCCGTTATCGAAACGAAGTGGATTACATAATCGTAATCAATTAGGGTGGTAACACGGATACTAACTCGTCCCTTTGTTTAAGGGATGAGTTTTTT
>NZ_BBCD01000053.1 GCF_001311865.1 Piscibacillus salipiscarius JCM 13188 | reverse complement strand
TGGTGTTCTGTAAAGAAAGTGGACACAATTACTCAAAATTTTTTGATGAGATGATCAACCATCGCAACTTGACATTGAGCCTCTGATTGCGTGCTGTTTAGCCAAGGCGCCAGCCATTAAGACTTGGCTAGCCCTTAGGCTAGCACGCAATCCACTCAATATAAAGTTGCTTAATCTCAGCCCTTAATGTGGTTCCTAGTGTTACCCTTTCAGTTCTCTAAACGGCGCTCATGCTCTTTTCAGACATGAAATTCTGCTCAAATTCATTTGGACTTAAATAGTCCAACGTTGAGTGGATTCTTTCATTGTTATAATATTGAATAATATATTGCACAATGTCTTGCTTGGCTTCTGCCTTCGTTTGGTACAGTTCGTCGCGACAATAAATCTTGTCTTTTTTCAGGGTTGAGTGAAACGATTCAGCCACGGCATTATCATAACAGTTCCCTTTACGACTCATGCTGATCTCGGCACCCATACTGTCAAGTTGGCCCGTATAGCGCTTTGATGCATACTGACTGCCACGATCTGAATGGTGCACAAAACCAGGTGCTGGTTGCCTAGATACAGTAGCTTGCTTTAAGGCTTTTAAAGGCAGTTCTACGGTCATTTGGTCGTCAATATTCAGGCCAACGACTTTTCGAGAGTATAAATCGATAATGGTAGCCAAATATAAAAAGCCTTCTAACGTGGGAATATACGTAATATCAGCTACCCATACTTTATTGGGGGCATCGACTTGAAAGTCCTGTTGGACTCTGTTCGGATAAATCGGGTTTTCGTGATTTGAATCGGTTGTTTTCGTGAACGAGAACTTCGTATTGGCATTCAAACCCATTTCTCTCATATATTTTGTTACAGTGCTTAAACAAACATTGTAGCCTTGTCGATGCAAGAGTTCTTTTATACGAGGGCTACCATATCGGCCATTATGATAATGAAAGCTATAATAGATTTCTTGTTTAATGGCCACTCGCTCCAGCTCTTGCTCACTAGGTTCGTGATGGCACCATTTATAATATCCGCTCCTTGAAACTTCTAACACATCACACATCTTCTCAATGCGGAATTCGTGACGGTGCTCATAAATGAACCGGTAAACTACATTTGGTCGTTCGAAAAGATGTGCGCGGCCTTTTTTTAGAATCGCTTTTTCCTCTTCTAGTTCTTGTATACGTTTTTAGGAGTTCTTTTTCACGTTCCTGATACTCCGAAGGGGTTTTATAGTCTTGGGCCTGGTCAGCTTCAGAACGTCGCTTTTGTTCCGCTGTTTTCCATCGATAAATGTTTTTGACTGATATACCTTGGTCCCGAGCTACATCTGTGCACTTGAGATTCTCATCCAACACAAGTTTTGTTATATAATCAATATACTCCTGAGGATAATTTTCAGATCGTTTTGGCAAGGTAAACACGCTCCTTAATAGTCTATTGTATTAAAAAAACTACTCAATCTCACGTGTCCACTTTTTATACTAACTCCA
>NZ_BBCD01000052.1 GCF_001311865.1 Piscibacillus salipiscarius JCM 13188 | reverse complement strand
GTTATCTTCCTTAGAAAGGAGGTGATCCAGCCGCACCTTCCGATACGGCTACCTTGTTACGACTTCACCCCAATCATTGGTCCCACCTTCGGCGGCTAGCTCCAAAAGGTTACCCCACCGACTTCGGGTGTTACCAACTCTCGTGGTGTGACGGGCGGTGTGTACAAGGCCCGGGAACGTATTCACCGTGGCATGCTGATCCACGATTACTAGCGATTCCGGCTTCATGCAGGCGAGTTGCAGCCTACAATCCGAACTGAGAATGGCTTTTTGGGATTTGCTTCACCTCGCGGCTTCGCGGCCCATTGTACCATCCATTGTAGCACGTGTGTTGCCCAGGTCATAAGGGGCATGATGATTTGACGTCATCCCCACCTTCCTCCGGTTTGTCACCGGCAGTCACCTTAGAGTGCCCAACTGAATGCTGGCAACTAAGGTTAAGGGTTGCGCTCGTTGCGGGACTTAACCCAACATCTCACGACACGAGCTGACGACAACCATGCACCACCTGTCACTCGGTCCCCGAAGGGAAGACCCTATCTCTAGGGTGGTCCGAGGATGTCAAGACCTGGTAAGGTTCTTCGCGTTGCTTCGAATTAAACCACATGCTCCACCGCTTGTGCGGGCCCCCGTCAATTCCTTTGAGTTTCAGCCTTGCGGCCGTACTCCCCAGGCGGAGTGCTTATTGCGTTAACTGCAGCACTAAGGGTGGAACCCCCTAACACCTAGCACTCATCGTTTACGGCGTGGACTACCAGGGTATCTAATCCTGTTCGCTCCCCACGCTTTCGCGCCTCAGCGTCAAGCACAGACCAGAGAGCCGCCTTCGCCACTGGTGTTCCTCCACATCTCTACGCATTTCACCGCTACACGTGGAATTCCGCTCTCCTCTTCTGTCTTCAAGTTCCCCAGTTTCCAATGACCGCTTGCGGTTGAGCCGCAAGATTTCACATCAGACTTAAGGAACCGCCTGCGCGCGCTTTACGCCCAATAATTCCGGACAACGCTTGCCACCTACGTATTACCGCGGCTGCTGGCACGTAGTTAGCCGTGGCTTTCTGGTTAGGTACCGTCAAGGCTCCGCCCTATTCGAACGGAACTTGTTCTTCCCTAACAACAGAGTTTTACGACCCGAAGGCCTTCCTCACTCACGCGGCGTTGCACCGTCAGACTTTCGTCCATTGCGGATGATTCCCTACTGCTGCCTCCCGTAGGAGTCTGGGCCGTGTCTCAGTCCCAGTGTGGCCGATCACCCTCTCAGGTCGGCTACGCATCGTGGCCTTGGTGAGCTGTTACCTCACCAACTAGCTAATGCGCCGCGGGCCCATCTGTAAGTGATAGCAAGAAGCCATCTTTCAACATCGGATCATGCGATCCGATGAGTTATCCGGTATTAGCCCCGGTTTCCCGGAGTTATCCCAGTCTTACAGGCAGGTTGCCCACGTGTTACTCACCCGTCCGCCGCTCGTTCCACAGACGTCCTCCCGAAGGATTCAGTCTGCTTCCCGCGCTCGACTTGCATGTATTAGGCACGCCGCCAGCGTTCGTCCTGAGCCAGGATCAAACTCTCCATAAAAGTAGTTTGATTGGCTTAAATAGTTAAATCGTTTTTGACTCGCCAATCCGAGTAAAAAACGTGAATTGAC
>NZ_BBCD01000051.1 GCF_001311865.1 Piscibacillus salipiscarius JCM 13188 | reverse complement strand
ACTCCCTCGGGAAATGTTGTCATACCAGCCAATAGTAAGCTTATAAATTTTTTTAAAAAACTATAGTTAACTTCCATAAAGATTAAATGACATTTCTGTAATTATAAGGAACACAAGCGCACGCTTCGCTACTGTTAATTGTAATTAATTAACAATTGGGCGGTTATTTGATGCACTCGACTCACTCTGCTAACTTATGAAGACGTCCCCTCCCATATCTCTTAGCGTCGTGCGCTTACATTCCTTCACTGGGCCTTTCCATAAGGCAGAGGCCAGCATTATGCTCCTGCATGGACTCTTAGTCTAATGTCTCAGTATGCGCCGGCTCTCTGTGTCATCTTTTTGTCATACTAGAATAATCCTTAAGCTACTTTTGGATTGACAAACATATCACTTTCCATTTGTTCAGCGTTAAAGTATGTTTTGTTCTTGGATAATCCATACATTACCTTGATTAACTTTGAACTTAAAACCACCATCGCCTCTTTCTTTCGAAGAGGGTTCTCAGACCGTGTAATGTAATATTGATATAAGTTGTTAAAGGCCTCGTTATTATGAATGAGCGGCAAAATAGCTTTGAACAATAAGGACCGTAAGTCCTTTCGGCCACGCTTAGATAGATGTTTAGTGCCTTTCTTCTGACCAGATGAATGTTCACGTAATGACAATCCCGCTAATTTAATAAGCTGGCGTGGATGATCATATTCCGATAGTGAACCTGTATAGGCTAGTAATTCAATAACAGTTTGTTCGCTAATGCCACGAATAGAGTTTAAATATTCAAACTCTGGTATCTCTTTCACTAATGTTTCAAGCGTTTGTTCAAGGTCTTGAAGTTGAGCTTGTAGAAACTCAAGTTGTTGGACAAGTGTGGTAATGTGCAATCGTGCCATCCCTTCTCCTTCTGTTAAACCAATAGAACTTTCTGCTATCTCGCAAAGCCTTTCAATTTTCTTTTTAGGCGGATAGGTGGTGTTTGAATGTTGTTGAATCATCACCGCTAAATCTTCAGGACGTTGTCCTTTTAAATCAGCTGGGAATGGTGTAAGTTTTAGAACTTCACAAGCTTGTTTCCCATATCCTTTAAATACTTTATTGAACTCAGGAAAGTACATATCCAAAAATCCAGTAATGCGATTCTTGGTAGCTGATATATCATCCTTTAGTCTTTTTTAAGTGATGCTCCTTCACGAAGCTCCCGCTCAACCCCTTCTAAATGTCGAGGGTAATGAAAGTTCCCGGTTACTACGAGCTTAGCGATGACACGAGCATCTTTCTGATCATTCTTAGTTTGTGAATTATCGTCAAATTCCTTAGCTCTATTCACATGCATAGGATTTACGGTCACAAAAGGTATACAATGTTCCATTAAATAGGCCGCTAAGTTTTTCCAATAATGACCCGTTGGCTCAAAGCTAACGAGTATATCTGTCTTCTGATACTTCTCCATATAGTAATGGATGGTTTTTAGTAACTTATTAAAGCCTTCTAAAGATTGTTTAAAAGGAAATGCCTTCCCCAGTTCTCGGCCCCGATCATCCGTTATAACTCCATAATGAGTATGCTTGGCAATATCAATTCCAAGAATTAGGGTGTTATCTGTGATTTGATTCACGCGCTGATTACGTTTATTATTCATTATAGGTCCTCCTTATGATGAATGTTTGTTTGTGCTATGACAGCATCATAACGGAGGGCCCTTTTTAATTCAAGAGGTGAAAACCTGATTCGATAGGAATG
>NZ_BBCD01000050.1 GCF_001311865.1 Piscibacillus salipiscarius JCM 13188 | reverse complement strand
TATGGTTGTCATCCACAATTTTTTATTTTTTTATTATTTTAGATAAACAAAAAGGATCCCCTTTGATAGAATTAAAGTAACCACACCATAATCCCAAAGGAGGATCCTTATGTTTAGACATTATAACATGAATCAAGTGGTTTTGCCTTTAGATTTAGAAATAAAATTAGACAAAGATGATATTGCTTTTGTCGTGAATGATTTAGTCGAACAAATTCCAGAAGAAGCTTTCTCAAGCTTCTCACGCGACACTGGATGCCCCGCTTATCACCCTAAAATGATGATGAAAATTATATTATGTGCCTACACTCAGTCTGTTTTTTCAGGGAGAAAAATTGAAGCATTGCTTAAAGATAGTGTCCGAATGATGTGGCTGGCGCAAGGCTATGAGCCTAGTTATCGAACGATCAATCGTTTCCGTGTGCATCCTCAAGTTAAAGAATTACTACGCCAATGTTTTGTCCAATTCCGTTGCCAACTTGTTGAGAATAACATGATTGAAGAGGAAGCCGTTTTCATTGATGGAACTAAGATTGAAGCCAATGCTAATAAGTTCACGTTTGTATGGCGTAAATCCACTGAAAATTACAGTAAGCAATTAGTTGAGAAATCCCATAACATGTATAACGAGTTACTAGAGAATGAAATCATACCTGGCATTGAACGTGAAAGTTCAGATGAACTTTCGACTGAAGAACTTCAAACCATTGTGAAACAGTTAAATGATCAAGTAAATGAATACACTCAACAAATTAATGAGAGTGATCAGGGTTCGGAACGAAAACAACTTCGGTCCCAACGTAGGCAACCTAAGCAATACCTTAAACAATTCAAGGACTTCGTTGAACGCAAGAAAAAGTACCGAAAAGATATGAAGATATTTGGTGAACGTAATAGTTATTCTAAAACTGACCATGATGCGACTTTTATGCGGATGAAAGATGACTACATGAAAAATGGACAACTTAAACCAGGTTATAATATTCAGCTTGCGACAGAAGGTCAATTTGCGCTTGCGTATGATGTATTCCCTAATCCTACGGATACACGAACCTTTCTGCCTTTTCTAGACCATATTGAAGATCATTTCTTTAGTTTACCTAAATACATTGTGGCGGATGCAGGCTATGGTAGTGAACAAAATTACGCTGATGTGATTGAAAACCGTCATCGCACACCACTCATTACATATAACCAATATCGAAAAGAGAAAACAAGGAAGTTTAAGAACGACCTCTTTAATTTTTATAATTGGGATTATGATGAGGAGAATGATGCTTTCACTTGCCCAAATGATAAACAATTAACATACCGTTATGATTCACATAAAACCGACCGATATGGGTTCAAAAGAACCTATAGAGTTTATGAGTGCGAGGATTGTACAGGGTGTCCACTACGTTCAAAATGTACTAAAGCTAAAGAAGGCAATCATCGTAGGATCTTCTATAATCAAAAGTGGGAACAACAAAAAGCATACATGAGAGAAAAGCTTTCGGAAGATAAAACTGGTGAACTATATGGGAAACGAAAAATCGATGTTGAACCAGTTTTTGGATTTCTGAAGGCTAATTTGTGCTTCTCTCGATTGTCCGTAAGGGGCAAAGAGAAGGTGAAAAACGAATTAGGATTTGCGTTCATGGCGGTGAACTTAAGAAAGTACACCGCCATGAACACTAAAACAAGTTTAAAATATTATAGTCCTAGCAAAAAAAGGCGCCAAACCATAAACTTTTCATGGTTGGTGCCTTTTTTACGTTATTTTAAGCTAGTTATGTCCCAGCCTC
>NZ_BBCD01000049.1 GCF_001311865.1 Piscibacillus salipiscarius JCM 13188 | reverse complement strand
CGCAAATAACACTCACACTATTCGATTTCTAATAAGTCTTTTCCTTATCCTTGCCTATTTCTCTATTTAACTAGAAACCAGCCATTCTTTAAGTTTTCTCGATTGTAGTAGAATCGTTTTTGATCTTCATAACGTAATACCTGTTTACCTGCTGCTTCAACAATAGCCTGACCTGCACCCGTATCCCATTCCATTGTCGGTGCGTATCTAGGGTAATAATTAGCTTCCCCTTCTGCAACTAAACAGAACTTTAATGAGCTTCCTGAAGATACTGTTTCTACTTCGTTATGTTTTTCTTTCAGTTCATTAATAAAATCTTCTGTTTCTTTAGACATGTGTGAACGACTTGCCACCACTTTCACTAAGCTTGAATCTTGTACAATTGGTAGCTTTTGTGCCTTATTAAGTATATCTTCATCGGTATTAATCGTAACCTTAGAAGCATCATTAATCTTAAACGCACCTTTGTCTTGTTCTCCAACGTATAACACGTCTAAAGCAGGAGCGTATATCACACCTAATGTAGGATACTGACCTTTAACAAGTGCAATATTAACTGTAAATTCCCCGTTCTTCTTAATAAATTCCTTCGTTCCATCTAAAGGGTCTACTAACCAGAACTGATTCCAATCCTTTCGATTCTCATATGGAATATCCGCCCCTTCTTCACTAAGAACAGGAATATTAGGGAACGCATCAGTTAACCCTTTTTGAATCACCTCATGAGATCGTTGATCAGCAATCGTTAAAGGGGATTCGTCCTCTTTATACTCAACATCAAAGTCATGCTGATAAATATCCATAATTTCTTTTCCTGCATCTATTGCAATTTGAATCGTTTCTTTTAACATCATTATACCTCTAAGTATCCTTTGTCTTTTAAGTGTTTAACAACTTGCTGAACACATTCTTCCAGTGAATTCTTATCTGTTTCGATTACTAATTCAGGGTTGTTTGGTTCTTCATATGGATCGTCAATCCCTGTAAATCCTTTGATTTCACCTGCACGGGCTTTTTTGTATAACCCTTTAGGGTCTCTAGATTCACAAACGTCAAGGTCACACTTAACGAATACTTCAATGAATTCCCCTTCGTTCATAATTTCTCTAACCTTATCACGATCTTCTCTATACGGTGAAATAAACGCTGTTAATGTTAATAAGCCTGCATCTGACATAAGCTTTGCGACTTCACCAACACGTCTAATGTTTTCAGCACGATCCTCAGCACTGAAACCAAGGTTATTATTTAAACCATGACGGACATTATCGCCATCTAAACGATAAGTATGAACACCTAAATTATATAATTCTTTTTCTACTTCAACTGAAACAGTAGATTTCCCTGCACCTGATAGGCCAGTAAACCATAAAACTGCACTTTTATGACCATTTAGTTTCATGCGGTGTTCCTGAGTTACTTTAGAATCATGCCAAACGATATTTTCTGATTTAGTCATATTTTTCCTCCTATATCCAAATAAAATTAACTATTGTTGTAGTGACAATCATAACCATAATGGACAATGGTAAGCCCACTTTTATATAATCACTAAACTTATAACCACCTGGCCCGTAGACAATTAAATTTGTCTGGTAACCTATTGGTGTAATAAAACTAGCTGACGCAGCAATCGCAATAGTAACTGCAAAGGCCATTGGGTCAATATTTAGCTGACTAGCCATCTCAATGCCAATTGGAAGCATTAATACAGCTGCTGCTGCATTTGTGATTAACTCCGTAAAAATATTCGTTAACAAATAGACAAACAAAATCACGGCGATCATACCTAGAGGCTGTGCTAAATTTAAAGCTTGCTCAGCGGCTAACTCGGCTAACCCTGTTTTCGTTATGGCGGTTCCAACTCCTATCGCACTTGCAATTAATAATAAGACGTGGAACTGGATATACCCTTTAGCTTCATCTGGGTTAACGATGTTGCTTAGTAATAAGATTAACACAGCTAATAGCATCGCTTTAAACATGCTTAATATTCCAGTTGCTACTAGCATCACCATCGTGATGAGCAATATAATTGAGAACCAACCCTGTTTCGGATCTTCATTCAGTTCTTTAGGTGTATCTAATGATGAAATGACATAAAAGTCATTTGATAGTCTGTTCTTCTCTATGAAGTCTGACCCAGTTAATAATAAAAGCGTATCACCAGGTTTTAAAATAATATCCCCAATCTTACTATTAATGCGTTCATTATTACGATGAACGGCTATGACTCCTGCATCAAATTTGGAACGAAATTGAGATTGTTTGATAGATTTAGATAGTAACGAAGACTGGTGTGATACAACCGCTTCAATTAACTGTGTTTCTCCGTTCCCATTTTTCAGATCTTC
>NZ_BBCD01000048.1 GCF_001311865.1 Piscibacillus salipiscarius JCM 13188 | reverse complement strand
GGCTCTGTTAAAGTTTAATGTTGATATTTATAGAAAAAACAGAACTTCCATAAAATTGGAAGTTCTGTTTGGTTTTATTATCTTATTGAACTAACGCACCCGTTAATTTAAGTACACCTTTTCACAATATACAAAAGAAGTATAAAAAAGTGCAGGAAACAAGATTTCCATACACTTTTTTACCTTAACTATTTATTTAATAGAATTTCCGTTTCAGAAATAAGTTCTTGAAGTATTTCAAGCCCCTGTCTTGTGCTATCTATGCTTGGAGAAAGTAATGTGATAATTTTATCTATTCTTTTCTTGTATCCCAGTGGCTTCGTATCAAACCCGTCAATCATTCGAACTGCTTTTTTCTCATTGATACAATATTCTTCATTCATAGCAAATAAGACTTGATTTAGACATGAGATGGTTCGAAAACAGTGACCTGTAACATACGAAATATCATCCTTATCAACATTATCTTTAGCAAACATTAAAGAAAAGGATGCTTCAAACATAAAGTAACCAATTATTGCATCTTTTAAAGGTTTTGGATATGGCATGGTTTTGGATTTTAGCTTCGCAATTCGATTCGTTTTGTCATCCAGTATTTTGCAGATGGAGACTTCACCCATATACATAACATTTAGATAAGCATGTGGATGTCCAGTATGGTAATGAGTTAAAACGTTACCTAACAAACAATCATCAATTACTTGTTCCACTCTATTGACATCACGAAATATTAAATCAACGTGATAACCCTGAACAACAATCCATCCACCACCGTTTATCCAAGCACCCCACTCGCCTAAAGATGTAACTAAATTCTCTCTATGTTCATCATCCATTTTGGTAGCAACCCTACTAACTTCGTTGACATCAAAACCTGCCGATTCATCATAGTATATTCCAATGTCAATATCAGAAGTTGAATGATTAGTTCCTCTTGCTCTTGAGCCTCCTAAAACTATTCCTACAATGCCAGGTAACCCGTTCAGTTCTTTAATTATTTCATTTAAAATATTTTGTGCAGTCATAAATTTTTCAACTCCCATATATTTAATATTATCTATCCGTTACTTATCCATTTCTTCGTCCTCCATTTCATTCAACCTGGCATTGTCGATTATCTTATATATAATTATAATATAAATTCTCTTTTTCAAAGTAATAAACGTATAAATTGGCTTGAAGGTTCTTCAACTCTTCTGCCCGTTAGTTAAATAAAGAAATAACCTTTATACAGTAAACTTAGATAATCTAAGTGTATCATATGTTTCTATATTTGGAATTAAATTCCCTTTTATTATCATATCGTTTATTGTGACTTCGTTTCTCTGATGATGGATGCTCTCTAACACTTGAAACCACGCAAGATAATTGTTCAGATACTTGGTCGCCACGCCGTTAAAGCGCTGTATCCAACCTTTCAGTCTTCGGTGGTAGTTGTTGACGTTCTGGATGTGATATAGACCCTTGGTGCGAATTTTACCGTCAGACTTAAACTGGTAAATGGATATATCCTTTTCGGCGGCATAGGTTTTAAAGGCACGCCAAGCATCGGTGCATAACACATTCTCAGTGGAAAGTTTATGCCCGATGGCTTTGTCTAATTGCTCTTTTGTTAATCGCCCCATACCTAATGTCTGTGAGAAAGTCATTTTGTCACGGTCTCTTGCGACCAGGACACACACCTGTTCCTTGCTTATGCCACGTTTCTTTGCGGAACCGCCCCGTTTACGCGGCTTTCTATCTTTAATCTTCCTTTGCCCTTTTTCCGAGTACAGGAAATAGGTCTCGTCCATTTCAACGATACCTTGGAAATTGGAGATTTCCATTTGTTTTAATGCCGTTAGGAGCTTGTGCCTCCAATAGAATAAGGTGACGTGAGTAACGTTACCAATCAACTCCGCTGATTTACGAAGGGAATAGCCTTCTATCATACATTCGATAAATTTCATCCATCGATTGAGATGACGGGTTCGATATAATGCCGTATTGGTGAGGTCCGTAAATGTCATTCGACAGGCTTTACAGCGGTATCGTTGTTTCTTCACTTCTTCGCCATCCACGATAGTGGAGTATTTTCCAAAGCGCACAATATGTTCTGACTCGCAATCAGGACACCGATAGCCATCCTTATTTTTACGTTCCGAGATTTCTTCCAGTACCGTTCCTGTGGAAGATGAGGCGGTAAGAGCATCGATTAAATATTCCCGTAACCGATGTTTTTCCGCTGGATTAAGTTTTTGAATGGCTTTAAGGATATCGGTTGCTCTCACAGTCATCACCAACTCATATTTGATGACTCTATTATAGAACATTTGTTCGATTTTGGCAATTATCAACAACAAACTTTAACAGAGCCTTTT
>NZ_BBCD01000047.1 GCF_001311865.1 Piscibacillus salipiscarius JCM 13188 | reverse complement strand
GGTTAAGAACCTTGAAAACTAAATACGAACGCCAAAGCATCGAAACGATTTAAAAAAGATTGTCATGTCTTTTCACGTATAGAAGTTAAGTGATTAAGAGCGCACGGTGAATGCCTTGGCACTAGGAGCCGAAGAAGGACGGGACAAACACCGATATGCCTCGACGAGCTGTAAGTAAGCGTTGACTCGGGGATGTCCGAATGGGGAAACCCGCTATCCGTAATGGGGTAGCATCGTCACTGAATTCATAGGTGACGGAAGGCAACTCGGGGAACTGAAACATCTCAGTACCCGAAGGAAGAGAAAGCAAATGCGATTTCCTAAGTAGCGGCGAGCGAAACGGAATCAGCCCAAACCAAGACGCATGCGTCTTGGGGTTGTAGGACACTCCATTGGAGTTACCAAGAATGACGGTAGACGAAGCGACCTGGAACGGTCCGCCAAAGACGGTAACAGCCCGGTAGTTGAAATCGCCATCCTCCGGAGTGGATCCTGAGTACGGCGGAACACGTGAAATTCCGTCGGAATCTGGGAGGACCATCTCCCAAGGCTAAATACTCCCTAGTGACCGATAGTGAACCAGTACCGTGAGGGAAAGGTGAAAAGAACCCCGGAAGGGGAGTGAAAGAGAACCTGAAACCGTGTGCTTACAAGTAGTCGGAGCCCGTTAATGGGTGACGGCGTGCCTTTTGTAGAATGAACCGGCGAGTTACGGTGGTCGGCAAGGTTAAAGGGAAGACCTGGAGCCGCAGCGAAAGCGAGTCTGAATAGGGCGAATGAGTCGGACACCGTAGACCCGAAACTGTGTGATCTACCCATGTCCAGGGTGAAGGTCAGGTAACACTGACTGGAGGCCCGAACCCACGTATGTTGAAAAATGCGGGGATGAGGTGTGGGTAGGGGTGAAATGCCAATCGAACACAGAGATAGCTGGTTCTCTCCGAAATAGCTTTAGGGCTAGCCTCAACGTGAGAGTCTTGGAGGTAGAGCACTGATTGGACTAGGGGCCCCTATCGGGTTACCGAATTCAGTCAAACTCCGAATGCCAATGACTTATCGTTGGGAGTCAGACTATGGGTGATAAGGTTCATAGTCGAAAGGGAAACAGCCCAGACCGCCAGCTAAGGTCCCTAAGTATGTGTTAAGTGGAAAAGGATGTGGCGTTGCTTAGACAACCAGGATGTTGGCTTAGAAGCAGCCACCATTAAAGAGTGCGTAATAGCTCACTGGTCGAGTGACGCTGCGCCGAAAATATACCGGGGCTAAACACATCACCGAAGCTGCGGATTGTCCGTAGGACAGTGGTAGGAGAGCGTTCTAAAGGCGTTGAAGCTAGACCGTGAGGACTAGTGGAGCGTTTAGAAGTGAGAATGCCGGTATGAGTAGCGAAAAAGAAGTGAGAATCTTCTTCACCGTATGCCTAAGGTTTCCTGAGGAAGGCTCGTCCGCTCAGGGTTAGTCGGGACCTAAGCCGAGGCCGAAAGGCGTAGGCGATGGATAACAGGTTGACATTCCTGTACCACCTCCTCTCCATTTGAGCAATGGGGGAACGCAGGAGGATAGGGGAAGCGCGTCATTGGATGAACGCGCCCAAGCAGCAAGAGTGGTGGATAGGCAAATCCGTCCACCGAGAGCTTGAGCTGTGATGGGGAGGGAACATAAGTACCGAAGTCCCTGATTTCACACTGCCAAGAAAAGCCTCTAGCGAGGAGAGAGGTGCCCGTACCGCAAACCGACACAGGTAGGCGAGGAGAGTATCCTAAGGTGATCGGGAGAACTCTCGTTAAGGAACTCGGCAAAATGACCCCGTAACTTCGGGAGAAGGGGTGCTTGTCTAGGCTACGACCTAGCAAGCCGCAGTGAAAAGGCCCAAGCGACTGTTTATCAAAAACACAGGTCTCTGCGAAGCCGTAAGGCGAAGTATAGGGGCTGACACCTGCCCGGTGCTGGAAGGTTAAGGGGATGCGTTAGCCCTTCGGGCGAAGCGTTGAACCGAAGCCCCAGTAAACGGCGGCCGTAACTATAACGGTCCTAAGGTAGCGAAATTCCTTGTCGGGTAAGTTCCGACCCGCACGAAAGGTGCAACGACTTGGGCACTGTCTCAACGAGAGACCCGGTGAAATTATACTATGCGTGAAGATGCGCATTACCCGCGACAGGACGGAAAGACCCCGTGGAGCTTTACTGTAGCCTGATATTGAATGTTGGTACAGCTTGTACAGGATAGGTGGGAGCCTTAGAAACCGGAGCGCTAGCTTCGGTGGAGGCACCGTGGGATACCACCCTGGCTGTACGGACATTCTAACCCAGGGCCGTGATCCGGTCCGGAGACAGTGTCAGGTGGGCAGTTTGACTGGGGCGGTCGCCTCCCAAAAGGTAACGGAGGCGCCCAAAGGTTCCCTCAGAATGGTTGGAAATCATTCGCAGAGTGTAAAGGCAGAAGGGAGCTTGACTGCGAGACCTACAAGTCGAGCAGGGACGAAAGTCGGGCTTAGTGATCCGGCGGTTCCGCATGGAAGGGCCGTCGCTCAACGGATAAAAGCTACCCCGGGGATAACAGGCTTATCTCCCCCAAGAGTCCACATCGACGGGGAGGTTTGGCACCTCGATGTCGGCTCATCGCATCCTGGGGCTGTAGTCGGTCCCAAGGGTTGGGCTGTTCGCCCATTAAAGCGGTACGCGAGCTGGGTTCAGAACGTCGTGAGACAGTTCGGTCCCTATCCGTCGTGGGCGTTGGAAATCTGAGAGGCGCTGTCCTTAGTACGAGAGGACCGGGATGGACACACCGCTGGTGTACCAGTTGTTCCGCCAGGAGCACCGCTGGGTAGCTACGTGTGGCAGGGATAAGTGCTGAAAGCATCTAAGCATGAAGCCCCCCTCAAGATGAGATTTCCCATTGCTTCGAGCAAGTAAGATCCCTCAGAGACGATGAGGTTGATAGGTCCGAGGTGGACGCGTGGTGACACGTGGAGCTGACGGATACTAATCGATCGAGGACTTAACTTCGAATAGAAAAGACGCGCAGATGCTTGGTGGTTCGTATTTAGTTTTGAAGGTT
>NZ_BBCD01000046.1 GCF_001311865.1 Piscibacillus salipiscarius JCM 13188 | reverse complement strand
GTTTTTACGTCCGGTTTTTCTTATTAGGAATGTTGTTAATGGGAAATGATACCGAGGTTCAGGCATCGACTACTTTAGAATATGGAAATACGGGACAAGAAGTACAAGATCTTCAAGGGAAATTGTATAGAATGGGATATTTAAACGTCGAACCTACGGGATATTTCGGCCCTTTAACCGAAAGAGCGGTTAAAGATTTCCAATATGATGCCAATCTTTGGGTGGACGGAATTGTTGGAACTAAGACGCGATATCAAATTGACAATGTTGAGATAATGGCAAGGGTTGTACATGGTGAAGCAAGAGGTGAATCCTATGAGGGTAAGGTGGCCGTGGCAGCCGTTATTTTAAACCGAGAAGGTTCAGTTCACTTCCCTAATACGATTCGCAATGTTATATTACAACAGAATGCTTTCACTGCCGTCCATGATGGACAATATAATCTTCCACCAAGTCCCGTTGCTTATCAAGCTGTAATGGACGCGGTTAATGGTTATGACCCAACACAAGGTTCAACCTATTATTATAATCCTGATATAGCTACCAATGAGTGGATTTTTACTCGTGAGACAGTCACTGAAATTGGAAATCATACATTTGCAGAATAATAAACTTGAATTAATGATAAACATAGAAAAACCTAGTAATAGACTTTTAAACGATCATATATAATGGAAATGAGAAAAATGGGCTACCAACTGTTAAGGTAGCCCATTCTTTAACTTACTTATTATTTTCAGTTATTAAAAATTCATTTAAAGTTAATGAAACAATCCCGTTTCTCTCGACTTCTTCATTAATTGGTGTGTATACTTGTTCAAACGCGCTTTAAATAGGGCGCCCACAAGTAATGCCACTAGTCCAAATGTCGAAAGGATCGCTGCATCATGTTGTACTTTAGTCCAAACAATTCCTCCCACAGCTTCACGCATCAAGTTAATCGCATAGGTGAAAGGAAGGAAAGAATGAATGGATTGAAAGAATTCTGGTAATAAATCCACTGGATACGTTCCTCCAGCACCTGCGATTTGTAAAACAAGGAAAACAATAGCTAAAGCTTTTCCAATATCACCAAACACCGACACTAAAGTATAAACAATGGTGATAAACACAAAGCTCGATAAAAGCCCAAATAATATAAACCAAACTGGTTCTTGGACATTTACACCCAGTAGATACATATCACCTAATGTCACAATGATGGTTTGAATCATGCCAATCGTGACAAAGGTCAATAATCTGCCAAAGTAAATCTGTCTTCCTGTATACGGTTCTATGTGATGCGGATCGGTTGCCAATAAAGAAACCAATAATAATCCACCAACCCATATCGCCAATACGGTATAAAACGGTGTCATGCCTGTACCATAATTTTCAATAGGAAACAGTTTGTTTTGATTCAGCTTGACGGGTTCTTCAAAAAAGCTTTCCTCTGCTTCAGGATCGTTTTCTAATAGCTCGATAATTTCCTCTAAATCCGTTTCTCCTTGGATCTGACGGATCTCATCAGCCAGTTCATTTATTTTCGTATTAATATACGGATATTCCGCTAAAACACTCTCTAATAAATCTTCACCATCTGCTAAATTAGTTGCGGTTCGATTTAATATGTTTTGTGCTTCTGGAATCGTATTTTGAACCTTGGTTAAAATGCTTTTCGCCGATTCTAATGAACTTTTGCATGTTGAATTTCTTCTCTAACACGAGGTTCAATCGTTTCTTTATATTCGGTAATAAAAGCATCCAATCGCTCATTCGTGAATTGAGCCGTTTCTCGTAAGTTAGCCATCATATCTTCTAACTCTTGATTATGTTCCGCAATCATCTCATCAACTTGATTAAGTTGTTTTTGCAATTCTTGTAAGGTAGCTTTCATTGCTGCCAGTTCATTTAATGCATTTTCAATCTGTTCTTGATTATTCTCTTCTGATTGACCTGAATCTTCTCCCGAATCCTCACCAGATTCCTGTTCTTCTTGAATTTGTTGTAAAATTTCCTCTACTGTTTCAATAGATGTAACCGTACTATTAATTTGTTCATTCCAATTGTTCATTTGCTCGTTCATATCCAGTAAATCCATTGAAGATGGTTCAACGGATTCTAAAAACTCATTCGTATCTTGAATGGCCTGTTGGATGGTGTTCAAATCCTCGTTCACTCGTGGTGCTATCTCATCTAAACGTTCTTCTGCATCATTAATAAAATTCAAGGTCTCGTTTACTGTCGAAAGCCCTTGATTAGACGCTTCTTCTACGCGTGGAATAAGGTTAAGAGCATCATGGATCATGACCTCGGCGTTTTCAGCATCAGAGAGTGATTCGTCCAAAACCTCTTTTATTTCAGGTAACTTTTCTTCAATTGTAAAAACATAATCCTCGAATTGCCTTATATCAGGTAGAGAGCTTTGTAATTCATGGCCAAGTTGATTAAACATATCAAAAATTACGCCATTGACAGTTGAGATAAAGCTTGAGCTTATTTCCTCAACGATTGTGGTAGCTCCTTTATCGGTAATCTTCGGAGCAATCGCGTTAATTTTTTCATTCACATAATAATTAACTTCGGCTTTTGTGGGTTGATCATTAATCACAGTCCCCAATTTCTCAGAAAAGTCATCGGGAATCACAATGACGGCATAGTAGTCTCCATATTCTACTTTATCCATGGCTGTCTCTTCATCGACAAACTGCCAGTCCATTGAATCATTATCTTTTAGTTGTTCGACTAATTCATTTCCTACATGGATCTCTTCATCACGCACTGTAGACCCTGTATCATTATTGACAACACCGACTTTAATTTGATCCGTCTGTCCATATGGGTCCCAAGATGCTTCAATATTCATCCACGCATACAATGACGGAAGTATCATTAATCCACCAATAAAATCGCGGCTACCCAGTTTGTTGAAATGTTTTTTAAGTCTTTCAAGTATAAATGCATACTGTTCTTCATATATTTCGCCTTCTCCTTGTAGTTAAAAATCCACATAAACATTATACCGAATTCGGCTAGTCACACTTAAATGTATTGCTTTGGGCTTAACATTATTGCATCTTATTTTTGCCCGAATTTCAATAATAAACATAAAAAAAGAACCGGATTAACCGGCTCTTTTTTAAGTGGTTAGCTCACCTGCTCAGGTGAGTTTACTTAATAAATTTTAATGGACAA
>NZ_BBCD01000045.1 GCF_001311865.1 Piscibacillus salipiscarius JCM 13188 | reverse complement strand
TTTTAGGCGGGGGTTTTATATGTTCGTAAGGTAATTTTCTAATATAAGAAGTTTTAATCACTGATGTAAATCTTTCTAATCCACAACCAGCTTAATTTTATGTTATGATTTACGTGGCAATCTATAAAAATTTTAAGAGCATTTATTTCATATAGAAAAGGGCTGTCGAAATGATTTTTGTTTTAGATGTGGGAAATACGAATACCGTATTAGGTGTCTTTGATCATGGAACACTAAAATATCAATGGCGTATTGCAACCAACCGTCATAAAACTGAAGATGAATACGCTATGCAAATCAAGTCTTTACTACATCACAATGGATTAACATTTGAGGATTTTGATGGTGTCATTATTTCATCTGTTGTTCCTCCAATTATGTTCTCTCTTCAAAAAAATGTGTGAAAGATATTTTCATATAGATCCATTAATTGTAGGAAGTAAACAAGTTGATACTTGCTTGAAAATGAGTTATCCAAACCCAGATGAAATAGGCGCAGACCGAATAGTGAATGCAGTCGGTGCTATTAAGGAGTATGGTGCTCCTTTAGTCATTATTGACTTCGGAACTGCGACTACATACTGCTACATTAATGAGAATGAAGAGTATGAAGGAGGCGCTATTGCACCAGGAATCTCGATCTCAACTGAGGCTTTATATGCTAAAGCTGCCAAACTCCCTAGAATAGAAATTAATCGCCCTGACGATGTCGTAGGTCAGTCAACAGTTGAGGCGATGCAGTCTGGTATTTATTTTGGCTATGTCGGGCAAGTTGACGAAGTCGTCGGTAGAATGAAAGCTAGAGCCAAACAAACCCCAACAGTTATTGCAACTGGCGGGTTAGCTAAATTAATTGGTAAAGGCTCCAAAACGATTGATTATGTAGATTCGGCATTAACGCTGAAAGGACTTTACGAAATATATTGTATTAATAAGAATGAAAAGGGTGGACAACATGAGTGATTATATGATTCGTGCAACAGCTTTTGACGGACAAGTACGGGCGTTTGCTATTCGTTCAACCGATACCGTTCACGAAGCATGCAGAAGACAAGATACTTGGCCAGCTGCATCGGCAGCATTAGGTCGTTCGATATCGATTACAGCTATGATGGGCTTTATGTTAAAAGGCGATGATAAGCTGACAACGAAAATAGAAGGTGATGGCCCTATTGGCTATTTAATTGCTGATAGTAATTCACACGGTAATGTAAGAGGATATGTTAAAAATCCCCATGTTAACTTTGACTTAAATGATCAAGGGAAATTAGATGTGCGAAGAGCAGTAGGCACGAACGGGACGTTAAGTGTTGTAAAAGATTTAGGACTTAAGAATAATTTTACTGGATCAGTACCCATTGTATCTGGCGAAGTAAGTGAAGATTTCACGTATTACTTTGCTTCATCTGAACAAGTCCCTTCTGCAGTGGGGGCAGGGGTGCTAGTAAACCCTGACCTGTCAATCTTAGCTGCAGGTGGATTCATTATACAAATGATGCCAGGTGCAGATGAGTTAACCGTTAAAAAGGTCGAAAACAGAGTGTCAGAAATAAAACCAATTTCTACTCTAATTCGTGAAGGCTATGCGCCGGAAGATATTCTTAATGAATTTTTTGCGGAAGGCAACTGGAATCTCCTTGCTAAACAGGATGTTCAGTTTAAATGTCAATGCTCCAAAGAACGAATTGAAACAGCTATTGCAAGTTTAGGTAATGATGAAATTGATCAAATGATTGAGGAAGACGGCGGAGCCGAAGCAACATGTCAATTTTGTCATGAGCAGTACCATTTAACAGTAGATGAGCTAGAAAAATTAAAGCAATAGGACGGGTTTCAAATGAAGAAATTACAAATCAACGAGCATATGTCACTAGATTTTTCTAAAGAAACCATCGTGATGGGAATTCTAAATGTGACACCTGATTCGTTTTCAGACGGTGGTAAATTTAATTCGGAATCAAAAGCAGTCGATCATGCTAGAGAAATGGTTCAAAATGGAGCGAAAATAATTGATATTGGCGGTGAGTCAACTAGACCTGGTCATAAACCAGTTACAGCTGATGAAGAAATTGTTCGTGTAGTACCGGTAATCGAATCGCTTACTAATAAGATTGATGTTCCACTTTCAGTTGATACATTTAAGGCGAAGACAGCAGATGCAGCATTAAAAGCTGGTGCGCATATGATTAATGATGTTTGGGGGGCGAAGTACGACCCTGACATTGCTGCTGTAGCTAAAGAGCACGACGCTCCCATTATTTTGATGCATAATCAAGATGAACCTAAATATGACGATGTCGTTGAAGATATGAAAAAGAGCCTAGCTGAGAGTATTGAAATTGCTCATAAACATGGTGTTCAAGACCACAAAATTATTCTAGATCCTGGAGTTGGGTTTGGAAAGACATTAGAACAAAACTTACTCGTTATGCGCAGGCTTCATGAAATAAAAGCCCTTGGATATCCTATTTTACTTGGCACCTCTCGCAAGTCGATGATTGGGAAAGCTCTTGATCTCCCTGTCGATGAACGATTAGAGGGGACGATTGCCACCGTATGTTACGGAATCCAGCAAGGCTGTGAAATTGTAAGGGTTCACGATGTTAAAGAGGTTCATCGCTCGACTAAAATGATGGATGCCATGGTTGGAAAAGGAGAGCTCATTCATGGATAAAGTTATCTTAAATAGAATGATGTTTTATGGTTATCATGGCTTGTTTCCAGAAGAGAACAAGCTAGGTCAACGGTTTACGGTTGATGTTGAGTTGATGGCTGATTTAAAACCATCTGGAACCTCTGATAATATGAATGACAGCATTGATTATGGACAAGTTTATCAAGTGGTTCAAAAGGTTGTAGAAGGTGAGGCAAAAGATTTAGTTGAATCAGTAGCTGAACAAGTTGCCCAATCTTTATTTCAGGCTTTTGACCTATTAAAGGCTGTTAAGGTGTATATTGATAAACCTGGCCCGCCTATTCCAGGTTATTATGAATCAGTCGGCATTGAAATCTACAGGGAGCGCCAGGATTATGATTGACGCCTTTATCGCATTAGGCACTAATATAGAACCGAGAGAAAATCATTTGTATCAAGCGATTAAAAGTTTACAAGATCATGAAGCAATTGAATTAGCCAGCCAATCTTCCATCTATGAAACAGATCCAGTCGGCTATACAGACCAAGCGGATTTTTTGAATATGGTTGTACATGTGAAGGTAAACTTGTCGCCGCACGAACTATTATGGGTATGTCAATCAATCGAACAACAATTAGGTAGGAAAAGAACGGTACGTTTTGGACCGCGTTCTATTGACTTAGACATATTATTATTTAACCATCAATCAATGGAAACTGATGATTTAACGATTCCTCATCCTCGAATGCTTGAGCGTGCGTTCGTTTTAATTCCACTAAAAGAAGTCGCGCCGAAAGTAAAGGTCAACGGCAGATTCGTTACTGATTGGGTAGAAAGTTTACCAGATGATGATTTGGCAGGGGTTCGAGTATACAATGAGTAAATAGAAAGAAGCGTTTGAACGTCCACGTAGGACTTGAAAGGCCTTAAAGGTAATGGTACAGTTAGAAAACGTATTGTGAGTTTAAAGTTATAATGAAGTGATATAAAAAACTTCATCAATATATGGAACAATTTTATAATTTGAGGTGAGATCGGTGTCAGAAGAGATTAATGATCAGATGCAGACACGTATAGAAAAGTTGCGAGCGTTACAAGAACAGGGAGTTAATGTTTTTGGTAACAAGTTTGAGCGCACACATTTGTCAAATGGGTTAAAGGCTGAATTTGACCAATTTTCTAAAGAAGAACTTGAGGAAAAAGAAGTTCCGGTAACTATTGCTGGTCGTATAATGACTAAGCGTGGAAAAGGTAAAGCTGGTTTTGCTCATATTCAGGATTTAGAAGGACAAATTCAAATTTATGCTCGTAAAGATCGTATTGGCGAAGAAGCATATGAAGTTTTTAAACAGGCAGACCTCGGCGATATTGTAGGGGTTAAAGGTGTCATGTTCAAAACTAAAGTCGGGGAATTATCGGTAAAAGCAGATGAATTTTTCTTTTTAACAAAATCACTTCGCCCATTACCTGAGAAATTCCATGGACTAAAAGACGTAGAACAACGTTATCGTCAGCGTTACTTAGACTTAATAACAAATCTAGAAAGCCGCGAGACGTTTATTCTTCGTAGTAAAATAATTCAGTCTATGCGCCGCTATTTAGACCAAAAGGATTCTTAGAAGTTGAAACTCCAATGATGCATGCCATTCCTGGTGGAGCTTCAGCGAGACCATTTGTAACACATCACAACGCATTAGACATACCGCTTTACATGCGTATAGCGATCGAGCTACATTTAAAACGTTTAATTGTTGGTGGTATGGAGAAAGTGTATGAGATAGGACGAGTGTTCCGTAATGAGGGGGTATCGACTAGACATAACCCTGAATTTACGATGATCGAATTATACGAGGCATACGCTGATTACCATGATATTATGGACCTTACTGAAAACTTAGTTGCTCATATTGCCAAAGAAGTGCTTGGTACATCGAAGGTTCAATATGGTGAAGAAGAAGTTGATTTATCTCCAGAATGGAAGAGATGGCACATGGTTGATGCTATTAAAGAAGTGACAGGAGTAGACTTTTGGGCTGACCTGTCTGATGAAGAGGCTCAAGTACTTGCCAAAGAGCACGGGGTAGAAGTGGATTCAAATATGACATTTGGTCATATAGTAAATGAGTTCTTTGAACAAAAAGTAGAAGAGACTCTTATACAGCCCACCTTTATATATGGTCATCCTGTTGCGATCTCACCACTCGCTAAAAAGAACGATGAAGACTCGCGCTTTACAGATCGTTTCGAACTATTCATCGTAGGACGCGAACATGCTAACGCGTTCTCAGAGTTAAACGATCCAATTGATCAGCGTGAACGTTTCGAAGCGCAAGTGAAAGAACGCGAAGAAGGAAATGATGAAGCGCACTTAATGGATGAAGATTTCTTAGAAGCACTAGAGTACGGTCTACCTCCAACTGGTGGGTTAGGAATTGGAATTGATCGTTTAGTTATGCTTCTTACTAACTCAGCATCAATTCGTGATGTTCTGTTATTCCCGCAAATGAGAAACAGACAATAAATTTGTATAGTTAAAGCTACTTGTTATACTCTAATAGGGAGTATGATGAGTAGCTTTTATTTTTAGAAGAATTTTAAAAGAGTTGATAAGTCAATCTTACAACTTGTTTCATTATTACTAAGATCTATAGATAAGTAGAATTTTCATGAAATACTGCTGTGCAAGGGATAAAAGACTGTTATGCACCTGAATAAAATTTCTGAATAAACTTACTTTGAAAAAATGATTAAAAAACTATTGTCATACTCTTAAAACCGTGATAAATTATTAAACGTCGCATTAAGGAAATGCGTCACACAAAACAACCTTTTAATTGATTTAAAAAACATCTTTAAAGTTATTGACACTCAGTTGAAAAGTTGTTATATTAATAAA
>NZ_BBCD01000044.1 GCF_001311865.1 Piscibacillus salipiscarius JCM 13188 | reverse complement strand
CTCGTGTATTTCCAATGCTGGTTAAGATTTGGAGTATTTGCTTTTCAGGTTGGCCTGACACTCCTGCGGGAAAGCGAGCCAGGCGAGACCCCACAGAACGTTACGTAGTGGCGTTCGAGGAGGCTCTCGGATCGCCCGCGGAAAGGGAAGGCCTAAAAGTTTTCAGTAAAAGAACCAAGACATGAAAAATTGTAGAGCCAAAAAGTTGATCCCGAATCAGTAGCGAGACCATTCTTTTAGCTGTCTAGTTTTTTTAACTTTTAACTTTTCAGGGTACAGTTTCAGTGTCTTCTAGGCTTTTCTGTTAAAGACTTAACATTCGATCTAAAGCAAGTTTCGAATAATAGGACACTTCTTCATTCACCTTTATTTGGTTAACAGGGTTACCTTGTTCAATAGAATCTAAGCTCCAAGCAAGGTGAGCCAGATCGATACGGTTCATCGTTAGACATGGGCACATATGAGGATTTAAAGAAATAATTTGTTTATCTGGATGTTCCTTAATGAGTCGTTTAACTAAATTCATTTCGGTTCCAATAGCCCATTTTGTACCAGATGGTGCGTTTTCAATCGTGTCAATTATATATTTCGTTGAACCATTATAATCTGATAATGCTACAACTTCTCTTCTGCATTCTGGATGTACGATGACTGACATGTCTGGGTGTTCATTTCTGACCTGCTTGATGTTATGTTCGGTGAAATTCTCATGAACAGAACAATGACCTTTCCAGAGTATAACTTTGATATTCTGTAAGTCTCCTTCATAAATTAAAGTCTCGGTTATAGGATTCCAAACCGCCATTTGATCAAGTGGAATACCTAAGTTGTAAGCTGTATTTCTGCCAAGGTGTTGATCTGGAAGGAATAAAAGGCGCTCTTTCTGAGTGAAGGCCCATTCCATAACTCTTTTAGCATTTGAAGACGTAACCGTTGTTCCGCCGTTTTGACCAACAAATGATTTTATGGCGGCAGTTGAATTTACATAAGTCATGGGCAAGATCGTATCTCCAAACTTGCTAGTTAGTTCGTCCCAAGCCACTTCAGTTTGTTTGATATCAGCCATATCCGCCATTGAACAACCAGCTCTAAGGTCAGGTAAGTAAACGGACTGGTGATCACTTGATAAAATATCAGCTGTTTCAGCCATAAAATGAACCCCACAGAAAACGATGTATTTAGCAGTCGTATTGGCAGATAATTGTGCTAATTGAAGGGAATCACCCCTAGCATCAGCAAACTTCATGACTTCCTCTTTTTGATAATGATGGCCTGGAATAAACAATTCATCGCCTAAATTTTGCTTAATCTTTGAGACTAAATCGTTAAGCTCATCAGAATTCATGTTTTTATATTGGTCAGGTAAAGTAGAAATCGATTGTTCCATTTGAGTTAATAAATTCATTGTTAATGCCCCCTTAAGCATAAATTTTTACATCTGCACTAATATCCAATGATTCAATTTGGTGTGTTAAACATCCTAATGAAATGACATCAACCGGTAGATTCGAATATTTAGGTAAGTCTTGAAGTGTGATGCCGCCAGATACTTCTGTCAAAACGGTAGTAGGGATGAGGTTTAATAAATCAGGCAAATCCTTTACCTCAATATTGTCTAATAATATGCAATCAACATTTGCATCAACAGCTTCAAGTACTTGGTGTTGATCCTCAACTTCAACAACGACTTTTATCATGTGACCAACTTGTTTTGTACTTTATGTACTGCTTCTGTAATCGATCCACAAAAGCGATATGATTATCTTTAATCATGACAGCATGATCTAAGCCATAACGATGGTTAATACCACCACCTTTTGTAACAGCGTATTTTTCTAGCATTCTTAATCCAGGTGTTGTTTTCCTTGTATCACTTATGCGCGTATGTCTGCTATTTAATAGTTTGACAGCTGAATTTGTCTTAGTTGCAATCCCGCTCATCCGTTGTATTAAATTTAGAACAACTCTTTCACCAGTGAGTAAGTCTTTAACGGGCCCCGATATTTGTGCCACCATTTGACCTACTTCAACTTGATCACCGTCATGAACGAAAGATTTTACTTCTATTAGAGGATTTATAGATGAATAACCAACTCTAATAATATCCTCTCCACAAAATCCCATTCGATTTCGAAACAATCTGTAATTGTCCTTCTTGATTCTCAAAAATGGAGTCTGACGTTAAGTCTTTTATATCCAATATCTTCTATAAAAAATTCTTCTATTTGTTTTTTAATTGCAACCTATTCATCGTAACCTACCCCCTTTGACATATATGTTAATAAAATTTTACACCTGTCTTGACATCTATATTTACATATAATTAAATAAATGACAAGAGAGTAATGAAAAGTAATGGGGAATGATTTGATGAAATACTTCGATTATGCTGCAACAACTCCTATGAGTGAAGAGGCTATTAAACGTTTGTGTCTGTATCTCAAAAGTATTATGCGAACACAAACAGTCTTCATGAGATGGGTGAGCAATCTAAACAACTTTATGATCAGTGTAGAACTCATTTAGGAAGTTTAATTGGTTCAAATCCGGATCAATTGTTCTTTACTAAAGGCGGGTCTGAAGCTAATATATTAGCTATTGAAAGCTTATTAAAAAGGCACCACGGAAAGCACATCATTGTATCACAAGCTGAGCACAATTCTATTATTGAAATGTGTCATCAAAAAGAGCGAGAAGGCTATAACGTGACCTATTTGTCTTTTAACCAAAATGGTCAGGTAGATCTAACTGAATTAAATTCAGAATTACGTTACGATACGGCAGTAGTTATTGTTCAACATGTAAATGGAGAAATTGGAACGATACAGCCAGTAGAAGAAATCGCAAACATTTGTAAACAAAATGGTGTGTTTTTTCATGTCGATGCTGTGCAGAGTTTCGGAAGATTAAAGCTATCACATCTACCTGAACGAGTTGATAGTTTAAGTGTGTCGTCCCATAAGGTTTATGGACCTAAGGGAGTAGGGTTACTATATTTAAATGAAGCTAACAATAAGGGCATTGAAAGACTATTATTAAAAGGAAATACGATTGATTTACCAAGTGTTGCAGCATTTACTGTTGCTGCTTACGAAATTATAAAGCAGCAGACTTTTGAAGAAACTAGACTAAGTAAACTTAGGAATCAGTTAATAAATGAGTTAGAGGTCATTCATAATGATTTGACGATGGCAATACTGATCAAGCGCAAATTCCATCTATTATTGGATTAGGAATTAATGGCATTGAAGGTCAGTGGGTCATGTTAGAATGTAATCGAAATGGATTTGCAATTTCAACTGGAAGTGCTTGTGATGTAAAATATAATAAAACGGCGAACGCATTAAAAGCATTATCAGTCACTGCTGAACAAGGGAAAGAGTTTTTCCGAATATCATTAGGAACACATACAACTGAAGAAGACATCATATCGCTTTCTCATTTTTTAATTAAGATGACGAAAGATTTCAAAGGAGGTAAAGTGAGTGCCAAAACAGAAAATGACAGCCGATGAGCGAAGGGATTATATATTGTCCTTATTATTAAATTCTGAAGAACCTTTATCAGGAAGGCAAATTGCTGACAAAGTTGGGGTTAGCAGGCAGGTCATAGTTGGTGATATGGCTTTACTTAAGGCAAAAATGAACCGATACTTGCAACGAGTCAAGGATATATCTATATGAAAGATACTCAAGAGGACCGTGGTTTTGAAAAAACAATTGCTTGTTATCATAAGCCAGAGGATACGGAGAAGGAGTTAAACATTTTAGTTGATCACGGTGTGTTTGTTAAGGATGTGTCGGTAGATCATCCTGTATATGGGGAGTTTACAGGACAATTAAGAATATCAAACCGAAAAGAAGTCGAGACTTTTGTTAAGCATATCGACTCGTCCAAAGCTTCATTATTATCCGAATTAACCGATGGAATTCATTTACACACGATAAAAGCCGATCGTGAGGAATTATTAGAACAAGCTGAACAGGCTTTAGAAGAAGCAGGATTTTTAGTTAATAAAAAGGTATGAGCACTCTGCTCATACCTTTTCTTTTCGTTATTATATAAACATAGCAGCCGCAAATGTAAATGTGGAAAGCAGCATGGCGATAATCATCAACCAAATAACAACAGTTGTTAACGTTGAACGTTTTCTTCTTCTTGATGAAAAAGGAGCTTGTGGCTGCTTTTTCTTCTGTTTGTTAGACACGATGGATTCCTCCCCTAAAATAATACGCTATAGTTTATTGTAAAAGAAAATGAAGGATTGGACAAGATGAAACTTTCCTTTAAAATAGAAATAGGAAAGAAAATTCTTAAAAATAGATTTAATTAGCGAATTTGATTAGCTTGAAGGGAGAATAACGTATGGGGAAACAATATGATGAAGCGAAACAAG
The DNA here is from genome assembly GCF_001311865.1 of Piscibacillus salipiscarius JCM 13188. Taxonomy (GTDB): domain Bacteria; phylum Bacillota; class Bacilli; order Bacillales; family Alkalibacillaceae; genus Piscibacillus; species Piscibacillus salipiscarius. Next base: position 3,721 of record NZ_BBCD01000044.1, on the reverse strand, counting down.
CATGGCAACAAAACTTACTAAAGCCCAGGAGCGTTTTCCAGAGCGCAAGGACTCATTTGTTAATAGTTCAGAATTAGAAATTGATGCACTTTATTTACCGAAGCAAGAAGCTTTAGAAGAGGATTACATAGAAAAGTTAGGATTTCCGGGTCAGTATCCATACACTAGAGGGATTCAACCAGGAATGTATCGAAGCCGTTTTTGGACGATGAGGCAATATGCTGGATTCGGTTCTGCAAAAGAGACAAACAATCGTTTTCGTTACTTGCTTGATCAAGGACAAACTGGCTTATCTGTCGCATTTGATTTGCCGACCCAAATTGGCTATGATTCTGATGATCCTATGGCAGAAGGAGAAGTCGGTAAAGTTGGAGTAGCGATTGATTCTTTAGAAGATATGGAAACATTACTCGAAGGGATTCCGTTAGATAAGGTTAGTACTTCAATGACGATTAATGCTCCTGCTTCTGTTTTGCTTTGTATGTATATTGCAGTCGCAGAGAAGCAAGGCGTACCGAAAGAGAAAATTACTGGTACCATTCAAAATGATATTTTAAAAGAATATATAGCTCGAGGAACTTACATTTATCCGCCAAAGCCGTCTATGAGATTAATTACCAATATATTTGAGTACTGTGCTAAAGAAGTACCTAAATTCAACACGATTAGTGTTTCTGGTTACCATATTCGTGAGGCTGGTTCAACAGCTGTTCAAGAGGTCGCGTTTACTTTAGCGAATGGTATAGCTTATGTCAAAGCGGCTATTGAAAGCGGTTTAGATGTAGACCAATTTGCACCAAGACTCGCGTTTTCTTTAATGCTCATAATAATTTCTTTGAAGAAGCGGCTAAATTTAGAGCTGCACGCCGTATTTGGGCCAAAATAATGAAAGAAAAATTCAATGCTAAAGATGAAAAAAAGCTTAAGATTACGTTTTCATACTCAGACAGGTGGTTCAACATTAACAGCTCAGCAGCCTGATAACAACATTGTTCGTGTGGCACTTCAAGCTCTATCTGCTGTATTAGGTGGTACACAAAGCCTTCATACTAACTCAAGAGATGAAGCATTAGCATTACCAACTGAGGAGTCAGCTCGTATTGCTCTTAGAACGCAACAAATCATTGCTCATGAAAGTGGAGTTGCTGACACTGTTGACCCACTTGCAGGTTCTTATTTATTGAAGATATGACTGATCAAATTGAAAAAGAAGTGTGGGCATATATTGATCGTATTGATGAAATGGGTGGAGCTGTACAAGCTGTGGAAGATGGCTATATGCAACGAGAAATTCATCAAGCGGCATATGAAGCACAAAAACGAATTGAATCAAAAGAAGATATCATTGTGGGTCTAAACGAATTTCAATTAGAAGAAGAACTGCAAGCAGATCTACTAAAAGTGGATGAACAACTAGAAAAAAATCAAGTAAAACAGGTACAAAAGTCCGATCTAATCGTAATCAATCGGAAGTTGAAGATAAATTAGATGCTCTTAAACAGGCTGCTAAAGATGACCATGTTAATCTAATGCCTTTTATTTTAGATGCAGTTCGGTCTTATGCAACCGTCGGAGAAATTTGTAATGTACTAAGAGATGAATTTGGAGAGTTTACTGGAGCATAATGTGATTTGGAGGGGAATTGAATGAATCAAAAAATAAGAGTACTCATTGCAAAACCAGGCCTAGATGGCCATGACCGTGGCGCTTTAGTTATTGCCCAAGCTTTAAGAGATAGTGGTATGGAAGTCATTTATACTGGTTTAAGACAATCAGCTCAGCAAATTGCTCAAGCTGCCATTCAAGAAGACGTAGATGTCGTAGGATTATCTTCTCTTTCCGGAGGTCATAAGGCGTTATTTCCTAAAGTTGTAGAAGAGTTAAAAAACAGAGGTGCAGATGATATTCCCGTCATTGGTGGGGGCGTGATACCAGAAGATGATGTACCTTATTTAGAAGAAAAAGGAGTTAATAAGATTTTTACTTCAGGTACCCCAACAACTGATATTGCAACGTATATAAAAGAGTTAGTAAGTGGTGAAGCTATATGAATAAGATTGCCCATATCGGAATAGCTGTTTCTAACTTAGAGAAGACCATTCCTTTTTACCGAGATCAATTAGGGTTAACATTTAAAGGTACTGAAGAAGTGAATTCAGAAAATGTGAAGGTCGCTTTCTTTAAGATTGGAGAAAGTGCCATTGAACTTCTTGAACCATACTGTCAATCTTTGTGTAGGATATGAAAACATTCATACAACGAATGAACGAATGCCTGTTTCTGAACTTATTAAAATATCTGAATTAGTCACTTCAATTGCTATTGAAGCTGCTAATCAGTAAATGTTAAAGTGCTTGGTGTTTTTTGAATGCCAAGCACTTTTGTTATAATTAAGGTTATTAATTTTATTTAATACATTGGGTGGTTTTGATGAAACAAAAGGGAAGAATTATCTTTCATGTGGATATGAATAGTTTTTATGCTTCCGTGGAAATGGCTTATCGACCTGAATTAAAGGGCAAACCCGTTGCCATAGCAGGAAATCCTGACGAGAGGCGTGGGATTGTCGTTACTAGTAGTTATGAAGCCAGAAAACGAGGGGTCAAAACGACGATGCCGTTATGGCAAGCATATGACCATTGTCCAGAATTAATTGTATTAAGACCGAAATTTGATCGGTATCGCGAAGCATCAAAACATATATTTTCGATTCTTTCTGAAACCACTCCAATAGTACAGCCAGTATCCATTGATGAAGGATTTATGGATTTGACCGATTATATGGGTGATGAAAACCCTATTCAATTTGCGGAACAGTTACAAAAACGTATTTTAAATGAACTTGATCTCCCTTGCAGCATAGGGATAGCACCCAATAAATTTTTAGCCAAGATGGCTTCTGATATGAAGAAACCAATGGGAATTACAGTATTAAGAAAACGAGAGATACAACAAAAGCTTTGGCCACTAGATATTCATGAAATGTATGGGGTCGGACAAAAGACTGCTGAAAAGTTAAAGCTAATTGAAATTAATACAATAGGCGATCTAGCTGAAACGAATGTTTTAACATTAAAAAAATTTACTCGGGGTTAACGGTGAGAGGTTACATCAACGAGCTAATGGAATTGACCATAGACCAGTTGATCCTGATGCTGTAAATGAGTTTAAAAGTATTGGAAATTCAACGACGTTACCTTATGACATGACTGATTTACCTAGCATATATAAAGTATTTGACCAGCTTTCTGAAAAAGTGGAGCAACGTTTAAAATATAAAAATGTTGTAACAGAAAATATTCAAATCATGATTCGATACCATGATCGGAAAACAATTACGCGTAGTAAGCAGCTTAAAGAATATATTGAGACTAAAGAAGAGATTGTTTCGTTAGCTAAAAATCTATTTCAGGAGCATTGGAATGAAGAACCGATTCGTCTATTAGGTGTAACAGCTCAACAGTTAACGTCAAAGGATGAACTTTACAAACAACTGGACTTATTTAGTTATGAAGAAGAAGCGGAAAAAGAGAAATTATACTTAGCTATGGATCAAATTAAAGAAAAATACGGAAAGAATGTCTTTGTGAAATTAAATGATTCAAAACCTAATATCAGCACTAGTTTTCAAAAAGATTTTCTAAACGACTATAAAAAAGAACGAGAAGAGTAGTACCAAATAACTCAATAAGTAAGTCCGTACGAAATCGTACGGACTTTT
>NZ_BBCD01000043.1 GCF_001311865.1 Piscibacillus salipiscarius JCM 13188 | reverse complement strand
ATGCCCTTTGGCAGTCTCAGGAAAAAATGTCCTGACTTAGTTGTGGTTAGACCACGAATGAAATTATATATAGATTTGTCTTACCAAATCACTCAAATTTTAGAAAGGTTTACGGATCAGGTTGAAGTTTTCTCAGTTGATGAACAGTTTATGGATTTAACTGGCACAGAACGATTATTCGGTGACCGATATTCAGTCGCCAAACAAATTCAACATGAAATACAAGAAGAACTTGGCGTATATGCGCGTGTTGGTATGGGGCCTAATAAAGTTCTAGCTAAAATTGCTTGTGATGCATTCGCTAAGAAGAATAAAGACGGTATATTTCATCTTACGCATGACAATATGAAAGAAACGATGTGGAAACTGCCCGTTGGAAAAATGTTTGGAGTTGGAAGTCGCATGAACCATCACTTTCAGCGAATGGGTATACAAACCATTGGTGACCTCGCCAATTATCCCCTACACCACTTAAAAACGCTGGGGGAATTAATGGCGAGGTACTATCTAATATCGCTAATGGGATTGACTATTCTCCAGTTACAACCAAAACTCATAACAGTCAAAAAGCAGTTGGACACCACATGACCTTGCCAAGAGACTATGAAGCGCTAGAAGATGTCAAAATTGTTCTTCTTGAACTATGCGAGGAAGTCGCCAAACGTGCAAGAGCTAAAAACTACCGAGGCCATACATTGTCGTTAGGTATACGCGGGGCAAATTTCGATGTTCCGACTGGATTTCATAGGCAAATCAAACTCACCTCCCCTACTAATTATGGGATGGATTTATTTCATGCTGCTTTAAAGTTATTGCATAAACATTGGGATGGTTTACCTGTTCGAAGTGTTGGCGTAACGTTATCACAACTGCAGTCCGCTGACGTGTATCAGTTAAACCTTTTTAATCCATCCGTCGAAAAAGACCAGCTCAGTAAAGCAATGGACGACATTCGAATGAAATTTGGCCAAACAGCAATTGTTCGAGCGTCTTCTTTAAAAGACGCTGGTCAAGTATTTGACCGAGCTCAAAAAATTGGAGGACATTATAAGTAAGGAGAGAATGTAATGAATCCAAATAAATTAACTCATGGGCATAATTTACTTTGGGAATCGAGCAGAATGATGCTACCAGAACATAAAGAACTGCTGCAACAGCATCAGCAACAATTAATTAAAAAACAAAACCTCTTTTAGATGAACAGGAGATTGAACAACTAGAAGGCAGTATTCTAATGGCCATTAGCTCTCAGTCACTTGTTCAGATAACATTGTTTCACCCTTACGAGACGGTGACCGCTACAGGGATCATACAAAAAATTGACCCATACACAAAACAGCTTAAGTTCTTTACATCCAAAGGAAAGGTTAAATGGTATCCATTAGATGAAATCATTAGTTTAGATCATCTCTAAAAGCAAAAAGAGCACCAGAATGATATAATCCAGTGCTCTAGCTCAACTTTTAAACTAATAATTATTTACTTGTTATTGGGTGCGCAGCTGTATATCGAACAACTTCTCCATCCGAAAGTTGTTCAAGTTCACCAATAGAACATAAATAGTCTAACTGTCCAACCGTTTCTGACATTGTTAAGCCGAACTGTGATTGATAATGCTTCGGAAATAAGTACTGACATATTTCATAAGGTGTTGAAGGCGACTCGCTAATGTAATCTAAAACTTTAAAAGCACGCTTTTCCTGTTTAGCGATTCGGTCGACAATCAATGGTTGATGATTAGAGAAAACTTTACCGTGCCCAGGATAAATCGTTGAAAAGGAATAGTCCAATACTCTTTTCATAGACTCACGATAGCGTAGTAATGGTTTTGGGCGCTCTTCTCCAATGTTAACAGGAGGCTCAAGCAGCGGATTTGATGAAATATGTTTTAATAAAAAATCACCTGCTAATAAGACATTCGTATCTTGATTATAAAAAGAAAGGTGACTTTCTGCATGTCCAGGAGTTTCAAGTGTTAGGAAACCTTCTAAACCTGGAATCTGATCGCCTTCATTTAAATATCGTGTCAAAGCACTCGGTGTTGAAAAAGCAAGTGTGTAGTCTAGAGCTCTTTCAATATCCTGAAATTGATCTGGTACACCCCACTTCGTATAAAGATCATTAAAGAACTGAATATAATGATCAAGATACATTTCATCACGTGTCAACCATTTATGAACCAATGAATGCCCATAAATGTTTTGGACATGATTAAGACGTCCAACTAAGCCAATGTGGTCAGGATGATGATGAGTCAGAACAACCTGATCGATGTCTTTAGGTGTAAGTCCAATGTTCTTAAGCTGTTCGTTAAACGCTTGCCATGCTTCTTCAGTATGCACACCTGCATCAATTAAAGTTATAATATCATTCTTTACAATATATACATGAACGTCTCCTACCGCATAGGGTGTCGGAAGTGTTAGTTGATATATATTTTGTGTCATTTAAACTGCCCCCAATAAAACTGAATAGGTATTCAGTTTTATTATACTACAAAAATAGTTTTTTAACATGGACGATTAAGCTTTTTTTAAACGAAAATTTAATCGCATCTGCTAAAACATTAGGCAGTTGTTCAAGAGAATAATCGATATTTAAACGTTCAGTCCATTGATGAGGATCTTTTCCCACGGGACCAATATTAATAGATGGGACGTCAATATCTTCTTCTAAATATTTAAGCAACCCCTCTTTTTCATTTAAAGGCATCTGTCTATATAATTCTTTTAAATTACTCTCTTTATTAGAATCATAGCCGATGTAGCTCAAATCTGAAATTCCATTAAAGTAATTAAGCGTTTTCACTTCATAGCTATATTGGTCTTTTAAAACCTGAGAAACTCGATTTGCTACTTTAGATACAAGTAAATTGTGTTCACTTGAAACTGCCGGATAATAAGGCGGACTATAGAACAAAATCATCATTGGAGCTAAATCTTTACACAAGAAAGCTAAGTCTTGAACTAAGAGAGTATTAAAATCGCGATCTCCATGAACCCTAGATTTAAGCAGCTCTTCCCTTCTTTTGTTTACTAATTCTTTTCCATGCCTTTTGACGGCTTCCTCATAAAGAGTATGGTAATCTAATAATTTTATATCGAAATTCACTTGATATCCATTGGCTTCAGCTTGTTGTTTAACATGGGTCTCTACTTGAACTTTTGTTCGTTTCATGACGTCCATTAATTGTTTTGTTAATGTTGGTATAGCTTGTCTCATTAACAATACATTGTACATAGAAACAGCTGTCAAAGGGGTTTGAACTGAGTAGTGTTCTTTTAAGTCACGATTCATTAAGCTAATAGGCGGAGGTGTTACCTCTTCCCCTACCCTCTCAGATAAGCTATGATTTAATTCTAAATTTATATTAAGATAACTGAGCATCAAATTAGCATTTAACCCATTAAAAGGTTCACCAACATGCGATTCCTTACCATAACAAAAAAAGCCTGGTAAAGCTTTTCCTAATGATCCTGTATATAAATATTTCTGCTGATCTTGAAGAAACTGGCGGAACATCGGTTCACTATTGATACACAATATGTATTCTAAGTCTTCTGTTTGCTTTAACCAATTTAACGTTTCTCTTGCTTTAAGCATTCCGGCTGAGTTTACTTCTTCATCTGGGACCAATAATAATAAAATGTTGCCGTCCCATTGTTCGTTAATGGCACGCTCAAGCATAGATAAATGTAAAGTTGAACCAGCTTTCATATCCATAATTCCTCGGCCAAACAACCACTCCTCTGAGCTTTGAAGATCAATTTTAGCATCATTAGGCAATTCCTCATGGTAAGTACGAAAATGCTGGGTTAATTCATCTGGATTAAAAGCTAGATCCTTAAATGAACCATAATCGTCAATTCCAACTACATCAATATGACTTAATAATATAATGGTTTTCTTTGTGGGCTTTTGAGCTTTTACCAAAGCCGTAAGTAACTTACGTCCATCATCTAATAAGTCCGTTTGAACCAATTCAGGATTTTCTTTAAAGTAATTTAGTGCTTTTAATTCCTGTTCAACATACTCGATTAAATGAACTTCACCTTTATGTCCAGTAATACTATCGAACCCAACTAAGTTAATTAATAGAGATCTCAACTCTTCTCGAGTTTGCCATTTCACCTTAACAATCCCCCCTTATAAAATAAGTTTGACTTTTCAATCTTTATACACCACAATCATAACAGAAATAAACAGGAATTATTGAATATTAATCGTATTAATAATAAATAACAGAGTCATAAATTGAGGTGGCTAAACATTATGAAAATTTTTTGCACACCGTGGTGCAAGCCGATATGCACCAGAAAACACATTACCTGCCTTTCAACTTGCGCACGAATTAGGAGCGGATGGAATTGAGCTAGATATTCAATTAACAAAGGATTTAGTTCCAGTCATCATACATGATGAGAATATAAGAAGAACGACAAATGGTACAGGATTTGTTCAAAATTATACATTAGAAGAGCTGCAAGAGTTTGACGCAGGTTATTGGTTCTCTAAGCGTTATATACATACCCCCATTTTGTCTTTGAAAGAATTTTTACAATGGGTTGAGGATAAGGATATGCTTCTTAATATTGAATTAAAAACTAATGTGATTGAGTACCCTACCATCGAACGGCGAGTTGTAGAATTACTTGAAGAGCACGACATGGTTCATCGTACGGTTATTTCTAGTTTTAATCCGTATACGATTCAGCGTTTACGAGATATTAGTGACGTCATAGAGTTAGCATGGTTAACCAAAAGCCAAGTAAAAGATATCGGAGATTTTTTAAATGACCTTGGAGCTAATGCCATTCACATTAAATCAAGACTATTATCATCTAAAATGGTTAAACATTTACTAGAGCAGCAAATACCGTTTCGAGTATATACAGTAAATCGCGTGAGCTTATCACGTAAATGTGTCACAATGGGAGCAGACGGAGTATTTACAGATATACCAGACATAATTAAACACAATTTATAAGGTAGGGATTTATATGAATACTAAACTATTTGAACCGATCACTTTTAGAAACGTCACCTTAAAGAACAGAATTGTGATGTCTCCAATGTGCATGTATTCCTGTTACAATCAAGACGGTTTAGTGACCCCTTTTCATATTACCCATTATGAAAGCCGCGCTGCAGGTCAAGCCGGCTTAATTATATTAGAAGCTTCGGCAGTTCAGCCTGAAGGACGTATTTCTGCAGAAGATTTAGGAATTTGGTCCGATGAACATATCGAAGGTTTAAAACAAGTTAATCAACGCATTCACGCCCACGGAGCCAAAAGTGGAATCCAACTCGCTCATGCAGGCCGCAAAGCTGACTTAGAAGGAGAGATTTTTGCACCTAGTGCAATCCCTTTTAATGAAGATTTTAAAAACGCCAAATGAAATGACATTAGATCAAATCGAAAACACTATTAAAGCCTTTAAAGATGCCGCTAGAAGAGCTAAACAAGCTCAATTTGATTTAGTTGAAATTCATGCTGCTCATGGTTATTTGATCAATCAATTTTTATCACCTTTAACTAATAAACGAACAGATGAATTTGGCGGTTCAATTGAGAACCGATACCGTTTACTTCAGCAGGTGATTGATGCGGTACAATCAGAGTTTGACGGACCAATCTTTGTCAGAATATCAGCTTCTGAGTATCATGAAGACGGAAACCAAATGGATGAATTTTTACATATTTCTTCACAAATGAAAAAGCAGCATGTAGATTTAATCGATTGTAGTTCTGGCGGTGTTGTACCTGCTCGTATTCGGACTTACCCAGGTTATCAAGTAAGGTTTGCTGAAAAGATTAAACAGCAAGCAAAAATTCCAACTGGCGCAGTAGGTAAAATTACAAGTGGAATTCAGGCTGAAGAAATTCTCCAAAATGACCGCGCAGACTTAATTTTTGTAGCTCGGGTATTCTTGAGAAACCCATACTGGCCGAAACAAGTGGCAGATGAGTTAGGAATAGAACTCAGTGGTCCTGTTCAATACAATAGAGGTTGGCGTTAGACTGGAGGATCAATAATATGCAGTTAACATTTTTAGGAACTGGTTCAGGGGTGCCATCTAAAAGACGCAACGTATCGTCTTTAGCTCTATCCATGCTACAAGAACGAGATGAAATTTGGTTATTTGATTGTGGTGAGGCAACCCAGCACCAGATATTGAATTCTACAATAAACCAAGAAAAATATCAAAAATATTCATAACTCATATGCACGGGGATCATATATACGGATTACCAGGGCTATTAAGTAGCCGATCTTTCCAGGAGGGTACAAGTCCTGTAGAAATATATGGACCTCCTAGATTAAAAGAGTTTATTGAACTCAGTTTGAAAGTAAGTGAAACAAGATTAAAATATGACCTTATATTTCGATCTATTAACGAAAATATCCTATTTGAAGATCAGCATATACAAGTATCATCGATTCGTTTAAAGCACGGGGTCCCTTCTTTTGGTTTTCTTATCCAAGAAAAGGATTCAGTTGGCCCACTAATTCCAGAAAAACTAAAAGAAAGAGGAATTAAACCAGGTCCTATTTATCAAGAGATAAAAAAACAACCGCGAAGTTAGTTTGCCAGATGGAACGAATATAAAACGAGATGAGGTTACAGGTGACCCCATTCCTGGCCGTAAGGTTTCTATACTAGGCGATACTCACGCTTTAGATGATATAGTTGATTATATCTATGATTCTGATGTGCTTATACATGAAGCAACTTTTATTAAAGAAGATCATGAATTAGCTCACCAATATTTTCATTCAACAAGTGAACAAGCTGCTAATTTAGCAAAAGCTGCCAATGTAAAAGAACTCATTTTAAACCATGTTTCATCAAGATATGTATGGGAAGACTTACAAAAGGAGCTTAAAGACATTAAAGAGGTTTTTCCAAACACTCATTACGCTGAAGACTTCTCACTTACGTTATTAAAAGGAGGGATGAATCATGAGTCAATTTGAAAATCTAGTGCAAAGTCAGAAGGAAATGTTCCGCGCAGGGAAAACAATGACTTACACCTATCGCATTCATCAGCTTCAAAAACTACAAGAAATGTTAAACCGATATGAACCTAGAATATATGAGTCCTTGCACAAAGATTTAAATAAGTCAACGTACGAGGTCTTAACAACTGATTTGGATTTTTGCAACAAGAAATTAACTATACAATCAAATATTTAAGAGAATGGATGCAGCCAAAGAAAGTTAAAACACCAGCGTCTCATAAAGGTGCTAAAAGTCTAATATACAAACAACCTTATGGGGTTACATTAATTATTAGTCCGTGGAATTATCCTTTACATTTAGCTATAGCACCACTCATTGGAGCGATTGCCGCTGGTAATACAGCAATTATCAAACCTTCAGAATTAACACCTTATACGAGTGATTTAATTGAAGAAATGATCAAAGAAACTTTTGAGGAAAAATATATCACTGTCGTACAAGGTGGCCCCGAAATTAGTCAGGAATTATTAGATCAATCATTGGATTATATTTTCTTTACAGGTAGTGTGCCTGTTGGAAAAATTGTCATGGAAAAAGCCAGCAAACAATTGATTCCAATCACTCTTGAACTTGGAGGCAAAAGCCCTTGTATTGTTGACCGGGATGCTAAGGTTGAATATGCAGCTAGACGGATTGTGTGGGGTAAATTCGTAAACGCTGGACAAACTTGTGTTGCTCCTGATTATCTGCTCGTGCATGAGTCTATAAAAGAGAAGCTTTTAAATCAAATTAAAACTGAGATTGAGAAAATGTACGGATCTAACCCACTACAAAGCGGTGAGTATACAAAAATTGTTAATGATACACACTTTGATCGTTTATCTCAATATTTAAATGAAGGTCATATAAGTGTTGGCGGAGAAACAGATCGAACAAATCGTTTGATTAATCCGACCTTAATTGAGCAATTGGACTGGGATTCTAAGATCATGCAGGATGAGATCTTTGGACCACTTCTCCCTGTTATGACGTTTAATGAACTCGAAGAAGTTTATGACCATGTGGAACAGTCTAGAAATCCTCTAGCCTTATATTATTTTTCAGAAAATGAGAAAAACCAAGAATGGATCGTCAGAAATATATCATTTGGTGGTGGATGTATTAATGACACCATGATGCATTTAGGAAATAATCAATTGCCATTCGGTGGAATTGGCACAAGCGGAATTGGAAAGTATCACGGTAAATACAGTTTTGAAACGTTTACTCATGAAAAGAGTGTATTAAAACAGACAACGGCATTCGACTTAGCTTTTCGTTATCCTAACTCAAAAATGGGAAGAAAAATCTTGAAGAAATTGTTAAAATGATTTATATACT
>NZ_BBCD01000042.1 GCF_001311865.1 Piscibacillus salipiscarius JCM 13188 | reverse complement strand
CCCTTTCAAGTTTAAACGATTGCCCAATCACCGTTTCGATGATCGGTTCTTTTTGTCCATTCTTAGTGACACCATAAACGGTTAAATCAGCCGAACCAATCATAAAGTCTTCGTGTACAAGACTGGTGTTGATTCCTTTCTCTTTGAGCTCATCTTGAGACATTTTCTCGCCATCCTTCACGTTAGTTGGATATGCTTCACCTAGCGCCATGTGGCAAGATGCGTTCTCATCATATAACGTGTTGTAAAAAATTAACTCTGATTGTGAAATAGGTGATGAATGAGGAACTAACGCAATTTCACCGATACGTGTTGCTCCTTCATCTGTTTCTAGCAAATGCTTAAGCGTTTCTTCACCTTGTTCAGCTTTGTAATCAACGACTTTGCCATTTTCAAACGTTAATGTAAAGCCATCAATTAAGTTACCGTTATAATTAAGCGGCTTCGTATTTGTAACTGTTCCATTAATACCTTCACGATGAGGTGCAGTGTATACTTCCTCAGTTGGCATATTAGGGTTAAACTCCGCACCATTTGTCTCTGCTACAGCACCGCCGCCGGCCCAGATATGGTCTTTTGGAAGTTTAACCGTCATATTCGTTCCTTCAGATTGATATTCTAAAGCTTCATATTGTTTTTCGTTTAAATAATCGCGAATAGAGTATAATGTGTTGTTGTGTTCTTTCCATGCTGCAATTGGGTCTTCCTGATCAACTCTTACGATTGAGAAAATTTGTTCCCATAGTGACGTGACCGCTTCATCCACATCTTTGTTAGGGAAAATCTTCTTCGCCCATTTATCCGTTGGGACAGATACGATTGACCACTGAACTCGGTCATTCATAATATATGTCTTGTATTCGCTTAACGCTTGGCTTTTTGCTTTAGTAGCTTTGGCCACACGTTCAGCATCAATGCCCTCTAGTAAATCAGGGTTTGGTGCATAAATCGTTAAGATTGCACCACCTTCTTTAACATGACTGAGTTGTTTTTCAACTAGCCATTCTGGAACGTCCTCTAGAATATGTAAAGGCTCTTTTTCATAGCTTTTCCTTGTTAACACTTCGTCAGACCAGTTCACACGCACTCCTTCTGCCCCAGCATTGTAAGCGGCTTCAACAACGTAATGCACAACTCACGCGCCTCAATGGGTGCATTGATCGATAGTGCTTGCCCTTTTTGAATGTTAACCCCTTTTTGAATGGTTAAGTTAGCATACTTGGTTAATTGTTCTTTTGTTGGAATCATTTAGACACTCCTCGTTTGCTTTTCCTCTATTATTTCATATTTCCAAATTTAAAAAAGTTTTTTCGCAAATATTTAGAGGTGACCATAAAGGCCACCTCTTGATTAGGATACTTCAGATAAGTCTATTTCATTCGCATCTGGGTTATTATAACGTTCTTTATTCAGTGTACCGAGGATTCTAGAGGTGATTGTACCGGATGTCATTGCACCATTTACGTTAAGCGCTGTTCGACCCATATCAATTAACGGTTCAATCGAAATGAGTAAACCCGCTAAATAGACAGGCAGATCCATGGCTGACAAGACAATGAGTGCTGCAAATGTCGCTCCACCGCCAACACCGGCAACTCCAAATGAGCTAATACCAATCACGAGAACTAACATTAACAAAAATGTCGGTTCTAACGGGTTAATACCAACAGTAGGTGCGATCATCACTGCAAGCATGGCAGGGTAAATTCCAGCACAGCCATTTTGACCAATCGTAGCGCCAAATGACGCTGACATATCCGCTACACCATCTGGAACACCAAGGTTATTTTTCTGCGTTTGAATATTGAGCGGGATCGTTCCTGCACTAGAGCGTGACGTAAAGGCAAAACCGAGTACAGGCAGTACTTTTTTCAAATAAGTGATTGGATTTAAACCAGAGAAACTGACCATGATTAAATGAATCACAAACATGACGAGCAGCGCTACGTAAGATGCCAACACAAATTTTGATAACTCAATAATACCGCCAACATCTGTTCGAGCAACTGTATTCGCCATTAACCCTAAAATACCGTATGGCGTTAATCGTAATACTAACGTTACGATTCTCATCACAACACTGTAAACAGCATCGATCATTTTAGTGAAGAATTCAGCGTGCTCTGGCTTTTTCCTTCTAAGTCCTAATACGGCTATCCCTATGAACGCTGAAAAAATGACAACCGCAATCGTAGATGTTGCACGGTCACCTGTCATATCTTGAAATGGATTTGTCGGGATAAACTCTAAAATACGCTGCGGGGTCGACATACTTTCAACGTCACCTAAACGCTCTTCTAAGTAAGATCCACGTTCTTGTTCAGATTGACCCGCTTCAATTTGATCGGCATTTAAATCAAACGCAACTGACGTTCCAACCCCGATTACTGCTGCAACCATAGCCGTACCAACTAAAATCCCGATAATCCAAGCAGACATTTTACCAAGTTGAGATGTTTTTTCTAAATTTGTGATGGCTTTAATGATCGACACCATCACAAGTGGAATGACAATCATCATTAATAGACGTATATAACCGGAACCAACTAATGAATACCAATCAGTTGTCGTTGATACAACGCTACTATCACTTCCATAGGTTACTTGCATGAAAATCCCTAATAAGATTCCTAATCCTAAACCAGTAAAAACTCTCTTACTAAATGAGACATGCTTCTTTTGCATCTGGAATAATACTATTATTAATGCGAGCATAATCGCGATATTTACAATCGTTAACATACAATCTCCTCCTTTTTAATAATATATTTAATAATTCCTATAAGTTTACTCAAGATTTACTTTAAACAGAAATTGGGCTAATGTCAATCCTCTTTGTAAAAAATAAAACCAGCCTTAATAGACTGGTAACATTGTTTCTAGCAATCCACCCAATTGTGGATCCGAGCTGCGACTCCTTGCATAAACCCTTCATCTAATGCATCCTTGTAGATGGCTTCAAAGGTGCGCTGACGATCTTGTATTTGCTTTAAATACTCAGTCGCTTGCTTCGTTTGCATTTTATAATTATTTTTTAAACTTAAAATATCTTCCAAATGTTTGTCGTCTGGCGCCCCATCAACAAACAACTCATACACATCAAAAATCTCATCTCCAGTACGCTGAGGCTCGTGCTCATGAGGTGCTGTTGCATCAAATATCGCAACACCGAGTTCTCTGAAAATCACCATATCTAAACTTTCGGGGTCAAATCCACAATGATAGACTTCCGTATCAATTCCGCGGTCTATTGCTTCTTTGACTAACTTTTTAAGCATCGTAGACTTACCTGTGCCAGATCGACCTTTTATAAAAATCCTTTTCTCTACATCTGATGTTAAATCAAGCACAAAGTCAGTCGGCCCTTGAGGTGTTGCAGCTCCTAAGTAACGATGAACGATTGAGGCTGATTTATTTAGTTTAGTCGCATTAAAGATCGACTGCTTCAGTTTGTCAGTTTCACGATTTGCCTTATCAATGTTTAGATACTTAATATAAATCTTTTCAACCTCTTCATGATAATCATGCGCTGTTTTAAATTGATGAATCGCTTTTTGATATAATTCCTGAATATCTGTTCTTGCTTGAATTAAATGCTTTTGATTTCGTTTTAAAAGGTCGTAATCATAACCTTCTCCAATGTAAATGACGTTTTCTAATAGTTTGGGATAAGCTAGGCGCTTCACATTAGCCTTAGACCGGTCAATAACTGCAAGGTTGCGGTCAGGAATCACGACTGCTTCAAGCTGGTCTGGCTCAATGTGATTATAAACACACCCTAATTCACTATGGCTCGCGCACTCTTTTGTTAGCTGTTCTAACGCTGGGTGAATGATGGATGTAAACCCACCTTCAATAAACAAAACCTGATCAAGATTATGAATTAAATCATCATAAAACGATAATAGCCTTTTGCGGTCGTACCACCTAAATAATATTTTCTTATCATATATGGCCCCCCCGTAGCATCAGTCGTTGTAATAGTATATGAGGGCTTTTTAGTAAAAAGAACTGACTGCTGTATAGTCTGACTATTATGAAAGGATCATCTTAAAAGGGGGATTTGAGAGACTCCTTTCTACTATGTCTTCCAGTTGCTACATGATCTTTTTATAAAATATCAATCATTTTTCTCATGTGATGCGGACAGTTTCCTTCGAGATATGGACAGTTCATATAAAAATGCAGACACTTTGCTTCGAGATGCGGACAATTCATATGAAAATACGGACAGTTTGGTTCTAAATACGAACAGCTCGCTATGGTATGCGAACAGTTGGCTCAAAAATGCAAACAAACACATATAAATACGAGCATACAACGAAGTTATGCGCTCAATAAAAAACTCAGCCAAAGTTTTTATACTTTAGCTGAGTTTATTTAGCTTAGTGATTCAATTGATTTAATTCATCCTCATCCACATCTTCTTGTTTAGATGTAAACCAACCGATAGCTGCGATCGCTACTAACACGGCATAGAAGGTTAACTTCCAAGCTGTTGAGTGCGCAAAGTCATATGGGATTAAACCGATATCCTCGTGGGACAATGTAATGACTAATAATTTAATCCTACCCAACCTACGATTAAGAACGCAGCTGTTTCTAATCCTGGGCGCTTCTTAAGTAACTTAACGAAAACTGTTGCAGCAAAACGCATAATGACGACCCCAATTAACCCACCAAGTAATACGACGATGAATTTACCACCGTCCATTCCTCCGATTTGAGGAAGTGGTGTTGATGGTAACGCCATAGCAAGTGCAACGGCTGCTAAAATCGAATCTACCGCGAAAGCAATATCTGCGAATTCAACTTTTACAACAGTCATCCAGAAACCTGAACCTTTTGAATCACGCTTTGCATCCGCTTCTTCAGGTGTTTTTTCTTTGTTTTTCTTAAGTTTCTTTTTCACAAGATGGTTAACTGCGATATAAAGTAGATAAATAGAACCTAGTGCTTGAACCTGCCATACATCGACTAAGAACGAAATAATGAATAACGATCCAACCCTAAGGACAAATGCACCAAATAATCCATAGAATAAAGCCTTTTTCCGTTGTTTTTCAGGTAAATGTTTAACCATTATGGCTAATACAAGTGCGTTATCGGCTGCTAAAATTCCTTCTAGACCAATTAGTACTAATAATACCCATCCATATTCAAGTAATAATCCTGCATCCATGTTACGATCGCTCCCTTACCTTTGTAGTTTGATTACAAACATAGGCTTTTTATACAATAAATTTTAAATCAGTTTTACAGGTTAAAAGTGTCACCTTTACTAGATACCACTTATCTTCATAGGTAAACTTATTTGTTAATTAAAAAAGCCTTTACCGCGAAATTGCGATAAAGGCTTGGTCATATAAAAAACCTTTACGCAACTTCTGTGTACGTAAAGGTCTCGCTTACAACAAGTTCACGTTGCCATCATAGCCGGAGGTCATGCCTCGAAATGACGACTATAATGTCTCAAGCTACTCCCCTTTGGAGTATATGTTTGTAAAATAATTATACGTGAATAGAATTGAAAAAGTCAACTTATTTAATAAATAAACGCACCGCTTAAACAGCGATGCGTTTATGATCATTATTCACCTGAGATTTCTTCAATTTCTTTCTTAAGCTTATCGTATAACTCAGGATCAATACCTTTTACTTCATTACGATAGTACTCATGTACAGGTTCTGCAACTTTCTTGAATTCTGCAATTTGGTCTTCAGTAAGTTCGATGACTTTTGTATCATATTCTTCATCTGACTTAATTGCTTCAAGCCCTGCTTCGTTTTGACGTTTTTGCTCTTCAAATACCCAATCTTGCATTTCTGTAACTGTTTCATCGATTAATGTTTTCTCTTTGTCTGATAATCCATTATACCAGCCAGTGTTAACAGTTGTCATCGCAACGTAGTTGTTGTGGTTTGAAATCGTGATTGTATCTTGAACCTCATGGAAACTAGCTGATTCAATGAAGAATAATGGGTTTTCTTGTGCATCAACTGTTTCACGGTCTAATGCTGTGTATAATTCACCCCAGCTTAGAGATTGAACTGTTGCTCCATAAGCGTCATACGACTCACGCATTAATGGTGACTCTTGAACGCGCATGTTTAGGCCTTCCCAATCAGAAGGTTTTTCAATACCAACATTACTCGTCCATGCCATAGAACCTTCAGTCCAGAAAGCGAGTGGTGTAATGTTATGCTCTTCATACTTAGCACGTAAATCTTTGTTTAACGCTTCACTATTCGTTAATACTTCTTGAGTTTTAGCCGGGTCTGCCGGGAAGAAGTAGTGTAGTGAGAAAATTTGTCCATCTGGCACTTGACCACCTGTGAAACCTGGTGACATAACTGCCATTCAACACCGCCCTGTTGAAGTAACTGGGCTTGGTCAACCTCACTACCTAATGCACCATATTCTAAAGCTTCAACCTTAATCGCACCGTTTGTTTTTTCTTCGATGCGCTTAGCAAATTCAGCTGCATATTCATACTGAACCTCACCTTGAAGTTCTTCAGTTACGAAACGCCATTCTTGCTCCTCGAATTCACCTTCGCCAGAGCCTTCACTTGATTCACCTTCTGACTCTTCACTTGACTCTTCTCCGCCGTTAGCTTCTTCGCCACCGGTACTCTCTTCACTATCTCCTCCACCACAAGCTGCTAAGAATAAGCCTAGTGAAAGGATTGCAATTAACAATACTAAAATTCTTGTTAAAAATGATCATTACCCCCTAATGATTTTTAAAGATTTATTTAAAGTGTTGTATAAACACACTTTATCACTTAATCAACTAACATTAATGATAGTTCTGGGAAGAAAATTAACAATGCTCCAATCGCTAATAACATAGCGATGTATGGCGGTGTACTCTTAATGACTTCCCAATATGGTTTCTTAAACACCGCACTAGCTGTGAATATATCGACCCCAAATGGTGGTGTCGCTGACCCTAATGCCGCCTGGAATGTGACAATTATTCCAAGGTGGATCAAATCTACTCCTGCCGCTTGAGCAGCTGGCACAAAAATTGGCGTTAAGATTAAAATAACGACAATCGGATCGACAAACATACAGCCGATAAAGAAAAATACACTTACAATAATTAACACATAAAGTGCACTCGGATCAGACCCTAAAACAGCCTCAGTAATTTGCTGCGGAATCTGGGCGTAACCTAATACCCATGTAAACAATTGTCCCCCAGCAACTAGAATAAATACGGCTGATGTCACTAACCCGGTTGATAATGCAATACCAGGAATTTTTTTAATTGGTATCGTTCTATAAATCAACACCTCTAAAATTAATGCATAAAGTACTGAGATACCAGATGCTTCAACTGGTGTGAAATAACCTTTATAGATCCCCCCCAACAATAACAATTGGGAAACCAAGTGGTAATAATGCTTTTCTAAAAAACTTAAACCTTTCTTTCCAAGAAACCTTCTTTGCTAGCGGAATATCTTTAACCTTAGCGTAAACGATACTGTAAATTGCAAATGCTAAAAAGACAATAATTCCTGGAATAATACCTGCAATAAATAAATCCCCTACAGATACACCAGAACCCGCCGCTAAGGCGTAAATAATCATTCCAATACTAGGTGGAATTAATAGCGCAACGTCACTGGAATTAATGATTAATGCCATTGCACTTGAATCTTTATAACCAACTTTTAATAAGCGATCTCTCATTGGACGTCCAATGGCAACAACGGTCGCCTGAGTCGAACCAGATATAGCACCGAACATCGTACACGATGCTGCTGTTGTGACGGCGTAACCACCACGAATATGTCCAACGAAAGCACCAACAAAATCAAGTAAACGTTCAGACGTTTTACCAGCCGTCATTATGTCTGCCGCAAAAATAAATAGCGGTACACATAATAACACTGGAGATTCAATACCTGTTAGAAGTTGCCCCATTAATAGGTCCATCGTTACTGTTGAATTATAAACTAACATGATGATCAATGGCCCCAAGATAAGAGGGATCATCATTGGGAAGTTCAACAGTAAGAATATGACCATAATAGTTATTAAGGTAGTTAACATACTATTGTCCTCTCCACTTTTTCTTTGTTATACGGAAGAAATATCCTCCAGTTTAACTTCTTTGTCTTTTTCATCGTTATAATCAACTGAATCCGTACCAAGATAGACTTTATCTTTCGCCTTTTTCGTAAAGTTAATGAACGTGTTACGTAAGAACTGAACACCAGCTGTAAAAAAATCCAATCGGTAGGAAAACAGCCATTAAATAACGAGGAAGTTGTAATGACGTTGTGATCGCCCCTGTCTCATACTCGAACATGACGAAGTGATATGTATAATAAGCCATTACAAACATGACAATCGCTGTCACGAAGTTAATCGTAATCATCATGACTTTACGTACTTTAAGCGGTGCAAAATCATAAAAAGCTGACATACTGATATGTCTTCCTTTTCTTGCTGCATAACCAATTCCCATAAAAGTAGCAATGACTATTGCAAATTTACTTACTTCATAGGCGAAGTAGAATGCACCAGAACTGAAAACTTCACGTGCAATAACGTTACCAACAATCATAATTGCAATTAGAATAATCGCAAAGCTTAAAATGAACTCTTCCAGTTTCATAAAAGCATAATCTACTTTATTAAAGATCTGCTTAAGAATCTTCACTTTGGTCCTCCCCTCTGAGCCGGGTGGGCTTAATGCCCTATTTAAATTCGTGTTTTGAAAAATACTCATGCCTTGTCTATTTCATAATATCTAAAAAAATGTAACTGAGCACAAACTCGGTATAGGCGAATAAACCTAAATATCTTTTCTATAACTCTATGTTTTAAGCTTAAAAATTATTATCCTCTTAATACATCTATTATTCTTATTTATAATAGAAAATCCTCATAATTTGTCGGAATAGTTAATATTATCCACCCCTAAATGACCATTAACATGTTACTAAGAACTTTTACCCACTTTTGCTCGTACACTTTCTATTTCTAGTTACCCGGTTTTAATTCCTGCTAAACTTGTTTTTTGATTAAGTTTGATTTCATTGATCATATGCTCAAATAATTTTCAGCCATAATCATCTTTCAGTGAACTTTTCATTAACCAACAAA
>NZ_BBCD01000041.1 GCF_001311865.1 Piscibacillus salipiscarius JCM 13188 | reverse complement strand
GCTATTCCCTGTTTTTGGATTAAAATACAATTCACAAAATATATAGAAAAATATTATAAAATAATTTATAATATTACGGGTGTAGGGGGGAAATAGATGAGTAGTTATTCTGATCTAAAAGAAACAACGGGTAAAAGAAGCAAAATCACGTCGTATTATTTTTATAGTTTTAACAATACTTATTATAACGATAAGTGCAGGCGGCTATAAGGCTTATACATATATTTCTGAGGGGCTAAGTCCAGTAGACCCTGA
Source organism: Piscibacillus salipiscarius JCM 13188 (assembly GCF_001311865.1). Lineage (GTDB taxonomy): Bacteria > Bacillota > Bacilli > Bacillales > Alkalibacillaceae > Piscibacillus > Piscibacillus salipiscarius. Next base: position 10,837 of record NZ_BBCD01000041.1, on the reverse strand, counting down.
CGACAATACTATTATTGAAGTTGAAATCCCCCTTGGCTCTAGTATTGATTCGATAGGAAATATATTGGAAGAAAATAACATCATCAACAATGCGACGGTCTTTAAATACTATGTCAAATTCAATAATGAAACAGGCTTTCAGGCTGGGGAGTATAAGCTTGCTAAAAATATGAAGTTAGGTGAAATAGTTGAATCGTTAAAAACTGGTAAAATATTGGTAGATCCTTTGTTTACTGTAACAATACCTGAAGGCACAACAATTGAACAGGTAGCCGACATTTTTGCTGAAGAGACTTCAATTAAGAAAAAAGAATTCCTTAATAAAATGAAAAAACAGAAATTTGTTAAATCATTTATTGTTAAATATCCTGAACTTTTAAATGAGGATGAAATTTTGAAGAAAGGAATTAGGTATCCTTTAGAAGGTTACTTATTTCCACTAACATACCCTTTTTATGAAAAGGACCCGACTATTGAACATGTCGTAAACCTTATGCTAGAACAAACTAATAAACGTATCATGACTTATCAACAAGACATTATAGAGAAAAACATGACGGTTCATGAAGTAATTACGATGGCTTCCTTAATCGAAGAAGAAGCCGTTAGTGAAGAGGACCGAAAAATGATCTCAGAGGTTTTTTATAACCGTATGAATAATGATCCTGAAATGCCACTTCAAACAGACCCAACAGTATTATATGCATTAGGTGAACATAAAGATCGCGTTTTATATGAAGATCTTGAAGTCGATTCACCTTATAATACTTATGAAAATAAAGGTCTGCCAATTGGTCCTATCTCAAATTTCAGAGAAAATGCTCTACAAGCAGCGTTATTCCCTGAGGACCTAATTATCTCTATTTCGTAGCTGGCTATGATGGTGAAGTTTATTATGCAGAAACATTAAAAGGGCACGAGAAGAATATTCAAGAACATCGTCCACCTAAAGACTAATAGGGAATGCGTGTCATAACGCATTCTCCTATTTTATATTTACTCAAAGAGGATGCATTAAGATGCCTACAAATAAACAGTATATACAAGATTTATATAGCTTGAATAAACAAGCTCTATTGCTTGAAGAAATGGAACATTATGCTTCTCTGCATTCTGTTCCAATTATTGAAAGGGATGGAGTTGAGCTGTTAAAACAGTTAATCAGACTTCACAAACCTAATCAAATACTCGAAATTGGCACAGCTATTGGATATTCTGCCATCCAAATGGCTTCAGCGAATTGTGAAACTCAGATTACATCTATTGAAATAGATGAAGAACGATTTCACATCGCAAGTAAAAATGTTGAAAAAGTAGACATGACTGATCGTATCCATTTAATCTTAGAAGATGCGAACCAATATTTAAATCAATTAAAGATGAACAATTTGATTTCGTTTTGTTGATGCTGCCAAGGGACAATATCAAAGTTACATTGAAAAAGTGATACCATTTTTAAAAACGGGTTCACTCATTGTTATTGACAATGTTCTGTTTAAGGGTTATGTTTCTAAAGAAGTGCAAGATGACCGAAAACGATTAATGAAATTAGGAGAGAAAATCGATCGATTTAATCAGTGGTTAATAAAACATCCTGAGCTTGATACAACAGTAGTTGAAACTGGGGATGGTGTAGCAATAGCATTGAAGAGGTGACAGACATCGTGGTGAAAGATAAACCGATTATAATTGGTGTTGCGGGTGGAACTGGGTCTGGTAAAACGACCGTAACACGAGCAATTTGTGATCATTTTAAAAATACATCTGTTCTAATGATGGAACAAGACTTTTATTATAAAGATCAATCTCATATGCCATTCGAGGAGCGACTTAATACGAACTATGATCATCCACTTGCATTTGATAATGACTTACTTGTGGATCATTTAAATAAACTTAAAAACTGGCAATCCATTGAAAAACCTGTTTATAATTATGAAATGCATACACGTGCTGAGGAAACGATTACGGTTGAACCACAAGAAGTTATAATTTTAGAAGGAATTTTAGTACTAGAAGACGAAAAGTTACGTAATATGATGGATATAAAGGTTTTTGTGGACACGGATGCAGATATTCGTATTATTAGAAGATTAATGAGAGATATTAATGAGCGAGGAAGATCACTTGAATCGGTTATTAATCAGTATATTAATGTCGTAAGGCCAATGCATTTACAGTTTGTTGAACCAGCGAAACGATATGCAGATGTGATTATTCCAGAAGGTGGACAAAATCGTGTTGCCATTGACCTTTTAACAACGAAAATTGAAAGCATTATCAATAAATAATTAATCATAGAAATGGACAAGATTAATTTAAATTAATTATATGAATTTCGTAATTATTCAAAGGAGTGTATAGATTATGGCTGAAGAAAAAAAGTTATTATATGACTGAGGAAGGTCTTGAGAAATTAAATCAAGAATTAAATGAACTGAAAACTGTACGTCGCCCAGAAGTGGTTGAACGTATTAAAGTAGCTAGAAGTTTTGGTGATTTATCCGAGAACTCAGAGTATGATGCTGCGAAAGATGAACAAGCATTTGTTGAATCAAGAATTGCTCAAGTTGAGAACATGATTCGAAATGCTGTCATTATTGAGAATGATGATGAGTCAAGTGACATAGTACAGTTAGGTAAAACTGTTAAGTTTGTTGAATTGCCTGATGGAGATGAAGAAGAATACCAAATTGTTGGTAGTGCCGAATCAGATCCATTTGAAGGAAGAATTTCTAATGACTCACCAATGGCACAAAGTCTATTAGGTAAAAAAAGTGGGCGATCAAGTAACTGTTCAAACACCTGGTGGGGAAATTGATGTTAAGATTGTAGATGTCTCATAATATGAACTCAACGTTGTCCTGCACCATACGTGTAGGACAAATTATTATTTAAGCAAAAAGGGGTTGAGAATATGTCAAATGGTAATTTTGATGGTTCTAGATCTGACCGTTACGAAAAGCGAAGAAAGAGCACGAAACTAACGAATACATTACTCATTACCGCAGCATGCCTTGCCGCGTTTTTAATTGGAATGTTTGTTTGGGTGGCGGGGATGATGAAGAAGAACAAAATCAAGCCCAAAACGAAGAAACACCTGCTTCAGGTGATGAGGAACAAAACAACACTGAACAAAATGATGAAACAACCGAAGAGACTAATGAAACAGATTCAGAGGAGCAAGAAAGCAATTCAGAAGAAACGACTGAAGAAGAATCCGAAGAAGAAAATCAAGATGAAGAAACAGATGTAGAAGTTAAGCCAGGTGATAGTGAAGAGGTTAAAGAAGTTAGAGAAGGTAACTGGGAACCTTATCCTACTGAACAAAGTGAGCCGCATTCAATTAATTTAGAAAGTGGCTCTCAGGACCGTATTGAAATTGAGAGTGCCATCGCTAAAGCTGTTAACTCTTCATCTAATAATTTGACTTATTGGTGGTTAGAAAGCGGTGGTGTTCCTGATCAAGTTACGGGTTATGTAGAAGATAAGTCATCAGGCGAATACTACCGGGTACCTCTAAAATGGATTGAAAATGAAGGGTGGCAGCCTCAAAAAGTTGAAGTACTCTATGAAAATATCGGTAAACAGAAACTAGAAGGTAATTAATTCAACTTGAAGACTTAAGTGAGGTAGGATTATGAAAATAGGAATCATTGGAGCAATGCAGGAAGAATTAGAATGGTTAAAATCTGAAATGACCATAAAACAAGAAATTGTCGTAGCGAATTGTAGATTATATGAAGGTATATTAGCTGATCAGGAAGTTGTCGTATTACAATCAGGGATTGGAAAAGTGAATGCTGCTTTATCAACGACAATCCTTCATGAACGTTTTAAACCTGATTATGTGATTAATACTGGATCTGCAGGCGGGACAGATCCTAACTTAAACGTAGGAGATGTTGTCATTGGTACCGAAGTCATTCACCATGATGCTGATGCAACAGCATTTGGGTATGAATACGGGCAAATTCCACAAATGCCTGAACACTACCCTTCAGATCGTATGTTGATCGACTATGCTAAGGCCTCTACGCAAAATCTAGATCCTTCAATTCAAGTGATGGAAGGGTTGATCGGGACAGGAGATTCATTCATGTCTGATCCTGAAAGAGTTAAGAGTGTTGTTGATCGACTTAAAGAAGTAAAAGCTTTAGAAATGGAGGCTGCATCTATTGCGCAAGTTTGTTATCAGTATCAAACACCATTTTTAATCATTAGATCGATTTCAGATGTAGCTGGCAAAGAATCTAACATTTCTTTTGATCAATTTTTGCCTAAAGCAGCGAGAAATAGTGCAGAAATGATAGTAAATATTTTAAAACAAATTAATAACTAGAAAAAAAAGCAACTTATACAATAAAAGTATAAGTTGCTTTTATTTATAAAAATAGAGGTAATACCCGCCTAGAATTAATAGCAGTAATAATGACACGATGAGTAAGGAGTTCGCAAAACTATTATGATTCGGATAAACAGGATAAGGTGGATATTGAGGAGGACCATAATGATAGTTGTCATAATACATAATTGAACCCTCCATTCATTTAGATGGTCTACCTTATCATATGCATTTATCCCATAAATGAATAGATGATTGCCTAATTAGAATTCGGATCTTGTTTTTCTTTCCTTTGCTCATCACGATAAAAGGCATGAAACATTTTTCATCAGGGCACGTTTTTCGATTCTCGAAACATAGCTTCTAGATATATTTAATTCTTTGGCAATTTCCCTTTGCGTTAGTTCATCTAACTCATTTAACCCGTAGCGTTTTACAATCACTTCTTTCTCTCGCTCATCTAACAGGTCAATATATTTAAATACTTTGGCAATTTCCATCGAGGTCTGAATTTTTTCAACTAAATCAGGTTGGTCCGATTTTAAAATATCAATTAAGCTAATTTCATTGCCTTCTTTATCCTGACCGATTGGATCATGAAGGGACATATCTTTATTAGACTTTTTAGATGTCCTTAAGTACATTAGAATTTCATTATCAATACATCTAGCGACATAGGTAGCAAGCTTTGTACCCCGATTGCTTGAAAAGCTTTCAACACCCTTTATTAGTCCAATCGTTCCAATAGAAATTAGGTCTTCTTGATCTTCTTTATTATTCTCATATTTTTCGCTATGTGTGCCACTAACCGTAAATTATGTTCAATTAACTTATTTCTAGCTTCGGGATCCCCCATCTTGTTCCCAGCGCTTTAAGTATTCCTCTTCTTCATCTCTACTTAACGGTTGAGGGAAAGCGTTACCTTTAACATATGATGCAAAGAAATAAAGGTTTTCAAAAATAATCGTCAGTACTTTAAACAGTGTGTACATGGCACCAACTCCGCATTAAAGATTATAGGTAATCGCCTATATTTAAATGTATGTCGCGTATTTGGTTTAGTGCCTGTACATAAAGAAAAAGTCGACCTGATTTCATCAAGTCGACTGTAACTTATGCTTTATTTTCTTCTTGGTCACGTTTTAGTTCATCACGAACACTATGCTTCCAAAGTTTAACGCCAGATTGGTGTGCGGCTCTAGAGATCATGTGGCCACTTACCGGAGCTGTAATTAAGATGAAGATAATTCCTAATATTAATTTACCGCTAATAATCCCATATTCAAAATAAAGGAAGATAAATGCTCCAATTAATACTCCAGCCACTCCTAATGTTGAAGCCTTTGTTACCGCATGAAGACGAGTATAAATATCAGGGAATCTCAGCATGCCAATCGATCCTGAAATCACAAAGAAAGTTCCGCACAGTAAGAATAAACTAATGATTATTTCGATCAATGACAACACCCTTTTCAATAAATTTGGCAACAGCAATGGTTCCGATATAAAGTAATATTCCTATTAGAAGGACCACGTCATTTAATTTATCAGTCACTAAATGAATAGCTACAAGTGCTGTAATCGCCATCATGTTGACGCCAATTGTATCAATTGCAACTGCTCGGTCTGCATTGGAGGGACCGATAATAGCTCTTATTAATAATAAAAAACTGATACAGTCAATGTAATAAAACAAATGATCAGCACGATGCTTAACATTTGGCTACCGAATTCATTTAGCATTATCTAGTCACCTCCATAATTGCACGTTCAAACGTATTTTTAATCTCATTAATCTCTTCCTCAACATCTGGCATATCCATTGCATGGATGTATATGGTTGTATAATCATCCGAAACAGCAACTGATAAAGTGCCTGGAGTTAAAGAGATTAAATTAGCTAGTAATGTGATCTCCCAATTACTTCTTAGTTCAGTAGGTAAAGCAAAGATGCCAGGTTCAACGTCTAACTTAGGCTTATATACAAGTTTGACAATGTTCCAAGTTGAAATGATTAACTCTTTTATAAATAAAAGAATGAGACTGATGATTTTCCAACTCGTTCTAAATAATAAGCATCTGGGACAAAACGTCTTAAAAAGAATAGAAGAGCCATACCAATTAAATAACCCGTAAAGAACGTTAAGAAGTTGTATGATTCTGTTAAAAACATCCATAATACAGCAATCAGGATGTTTAATAAAATTTGTAAAGCCATTTATGTTCACCCCTTTAATACAGAAGAGATATATTCACTACGATCAAGTAAATATGTTGAGATGGTGTCCACGTACGGTAATACAAATTCAGCTCCGACACCTAAGAATACTGAAACGGTAAGAAGTAGTCCCGCGGGCACTGTTAACGCGTGAACTTTGCGGTTATTTTGGGTCATGCCTTCCATCTTTTCGCCCCAAAACCCGCGAATGAAGATTCTTATCATAGATAATAGTATTAATAAACTAGATAGCAGGGCGATGATGGTTAACGGGAACTGCTCTTGACTTAAAGCGCCTCTTAATAAAAGCAATTTACCTATAAAACCACTAAATGGCGGTACTCCCGCAAGAACTATGGACCCTAAGAAAAATAACCAACCTAAGACTGGGAATCGTTGAATAACGCCACTCATTTTGGATAAATCCTTAGTGCCTGCAGCTACAACTAGAGCTCCAATTAATAAAAATAGTGCAGCTTTTACAACCATATCATGCATTAGATAATAGACTGATCCAGCTAAACCATCTTCTGAATAAAGTCCAATTCCCATTAGAATAAAGCCGATTGCAGGAATGATGTTATAAGTGACAATTAGTTTGACATTGTTGGTAGAAAGTGCACCTATAACTCCGAAAATCATGGTGAACATGGCAAGCCAAATGAAAATTTGATTATGGGTTAATCCCGTATCATGAACAAATATTAGTGTGTAAACTCTAAAGATTGAATAAATCCCTACTTTAGTTAAAAGCGCACCGAATAAGGCTGATACGACTGGATTTGGTACAACATAGGAATTTGGAAGCCAGTAATATAAAGGAAATACGGCAGCTTTTACTGCAAACACAAAGAATAATAGAATTCCAATTCCAGTTACGATGCCTTGTTGTTCTGATGGAATATCATTAATTCTTTCAGCAATGTGCGCCATGTTAACCGTTCCAACTAGTGAGTAAATGAATGCCACTGTTGTAACGAATAACATGGATGAAAATAAGTTAATTAGAACGTATTTTAATGATTCTCTTAATTGTGCCTTACCATTACCAAGTACAATTAAGCCGTATGAAGCCATAAGTAAGACTTCAAAGAATACAAATAAGTTAAAAAGATCCCCAGTTAAAATGCACCGGATACACCAGAAATTAATATGAAATAAAAGTATAGAAGTAAAACGCTCTTGTTCATTAGACAATGAATGCGGTGCATAAAATACAGCTGCTGTTGCGATTAAATATGTCGTTAACACTAGTAGTATGGATAGGTAATCGGCAACAAATGATATTCCAAAAGGTGCAGCCCACCCACCACCTTGTAAGACAATGATACCTTCATTAAAAACAGTCCAGGCTATGTAACCAACAACAGCTAGAAAGATTACGGTTAAAGTTTGAGCGATTTTTCTTACCAAATTTAGCTTAGATGGTATAAATGCTACTATGATACCTGCTAATAATGGTAAAACAATCGGAAGTATAGCTAAGTTATTCATTCTTCAGAACCTCTCAATTTCTCCATATTGTCAGTGTGGTTTAGTTTGTAAGTTCTATAGGCTAAAACTAATAAAAACTAGTAACACCAAAACTAATAACAATTGAAGTCAAAATTAAAGCTTGAGGGAGGGGGTCCGTATAATTCGAAACCCCATGTGCCTCAATAGGTGAGGCTCCTCGTTTAAGTTTACCCATGGTTAGAATAAATAAATGAGCACCATGAGAAATTAAAGCCGTACCAATAATAATTCTTAAAAACTGTTTTTGTAATAAGTTATAAACTCCAGTTGTAAATAGAAGTGATGCTAAAACAATCATAATAATTTCCATTTATTTCGCCCCCTTATTTCGGCGAAGTTTGATCATAGCATATATACCTAATGCTGCTGCGAATAAAACGGTTATTTCAAACAATGTATCAATACCACGGAAGTCAACTAAGATTACGTTTACCGCATTATGACCACCACCTAATTTATAAGTGTTTTCCATGTAGAAGTCTGCAATGGTTTCAGCAAAACGACTGTTATAAGCTGTAACACCAATTACAAACATTAAAACTCCGTAAGCAACAGATACAAGTACATTCGTACCTCTTTTAGCAAGTGATTTGTATCTGCTTTTAAATTAGGTAAATGGTAGAAACATAATAAGAATAATACGACCGTAACGGTCTCAACGATTAATTGTGTAAGAGCTAAATCTGGCGCTCTGTACATAACAAATAAAATAGATAGCCCATAACCAACGACACCTAGTATTAATATGGCTGCAATTCTGTTTTTTGCTATAGTGGTGCCGATAGCAGCTACAGCCATGATGACAGCAACAATTACTTCAGGTGCTGTAATAGGGGCTAGGTCGTCAATATTAAAATTAAAACCTTCTGTAGCTAAAATCGTCCCAGCAGTAATCGAAATAATCGCTGTTAGTATTAAGATCATATACAAGCGTAATGACCCTGTCATATAAGCAGTTGTAATCTTGTTTGAAACAGATTCTATTTTTTCAACGGTCCAATCATATACTCTGTTGAAGCTTAGAGTGCCTGGAAGAACTCGGTAGACACCCTCCCATTTCTTTTTGTTAGGAATAGAAGAATACCTAATCCAACAACAATTAATGACATTTGAAATGCTGGACTATCAAATCCATGCCAATACTTAACGTGCTTTTCAACGTCACTACCATATACAGCATCGGCTGAATGTGAGATTAATGCCTGATTAAAAATGTTTGGGAATAACCCGATTACAATGACACCAATAACTAAAATCATTGGAGGTACTAACATCATAATTGGTGCTTCATGTGGTTTTTAGGTAATTCATCTTCTTGGTATTTACCTCTAAATGTACCGAAGAATAAATACATGGAATAAATGAATGTAAATATACTACCGACCACAGCAACTATTGGAATATAAGTGATTAAAGTCTCAACAAAGGTTCCTGAATACTCACCTAAATGTAGTGAAGATTCAAAGAACAATTCTTTACTATAAAAACCATTTAAAAATGGAAGTGGTACGCCTGCCATCGAAAAAGTACCAAATATCGCTAAAGTTGCCGATATTGGCATAAATGTCATTAGCCCACCTAACTTACGAATATCTCTAGTTCCAGTTTCATGATCAACAATACCAGCAACCATAAATAGGCTTCCTTTAAATGTTGCGTGGTTTAAGATATGAAACACAGCCGCAAATACCGCGTATGATGTACCAAAGCCAAGCATAGCCATAATCATACCTAATTGACTTATGGTAGAAAACGCAAGTATTCCCTTAAGATCAGTTTGTCTAACGGCCATATATGATGCCCATGCTAATGTAACAAGACCAAATATGCTTAATAGGATAAAGAATAATGGAACTTCAGAGAAAATAGGTGAAAAACGAGCCATTAAGTAAATACCCGCTTTAACCATTGTGGCAGAGTGTAAATAGGCGCTAACTGGAGTAGGCGCTTCCATTGCATCAGGTAGCCAAATGTGAAATGGAAATTGCGCTGACTTCGTAAATGCTCCAAGCAATAGAAAAACTAATATAAAAATAAAATGTTCACTATTCACAATCACATCAGCTTGTTCAATCATACCTCTAATGCTAGTAGTCCCTGTTTCAAGGGTAAGTAGAATTAAACCAGCCAAAAGACTAAACCCACCAAGTACTGTTATAAGCATTGACTTTAAAGCACCATAACGTGACTTTTCACGATAATGCCAATAGCCAATTAATAAAACGAAGATAATGAGGTGAATTCCCAAAACGTATAAAGTACGAATACATTATCTGATAAGACAACCCCTAACATAGAGGACATAAAAATGTATAAGTAAGTGTAAAAATGACCAATTTGCTCATCTTTACTTAAATAGTAGATTGAGTATAAAACTACAAGTGCTCCAATACCACTTATTAATAAGACAAATAATAAACTGAGCCCATCCAAATAAAAATCAATAGCAATATTTAGTGATGGGATCCAGTTAATTGATTGGCTGACAGGTTCAAAACCTGCTCCAACAAATTGGATAAAATAGAAAAAGATTAATAAGGGGATAGGTAAGATTAACCAGCCGGTATGAATCTTATGTTTAAGTCGACTTAAGAAAGGGATTATAATAGCAAATATAAGTGGTGCGAAAACGGCATAAACCATATGTATGTTTTCCATCCTTTCAGTTTATGTATATCTCTCTAAAGGTACAGTAATATTATAACGATTTTCAACTCTTAATGAAAAGAAAAACCACCATTCATTTAAATTATAAAAAA
>NZ_BBCD01000040.1 GCF_001311865.1 Piscibacillus salipiscarius JCM 13188 | reverse complement strand
AAAATTAAACTCAAAAAAAGCGAAACACTCCTTTGATCTAAGTGTTTCGCTTTTTCTATATGGATAAAAAGATGCCCAGTGGATATTTATAGCCTACTGGGCATCTGATAACTACGCTCCAAAAATAGCCTGAAACAAATTCTGTCCGTGTTCACCTTCATACAGTACATAAAGTAATAAATAAACAGCAACTCCTGTAATAGCAGTGAAGAACCAAATAACACTTGTGACAGGTCCAATTTTTTCTATGCTTACTAATATTTCGTTTAAACGCTAACGTTAACGTGACAAGTCCAAATACAGCCCCAGTTGTAGCTAGAATGATATGAAAAATAAGAAAGACTGTATAGAAAATCTTCATATCCTCTGGTCCACCAAAGCTCGTGTTTCCAATAAAGATTGTTCTAGACATATAGATAATAAAGAAGGATAAAGCAAAAACAGCAGCAGTAATCATTACTTTTTTATGCTGTTTAGGCTTATTATTAGCTATTAGAACCCAACCGATTGCAATAAAGATGGCACTTATCACAATAAATGACGTACTAAGTGTCGGAAGAAGTGGCAAGTTCAATTTGGATCAACCTCTTTCATAATTTGGCGTTAAAGTTTGCTGTGATGGTAACGGATCAATACCTTTATTTTCCTTGTTGTACCAATGATAGAACACTTTTGCTAAGACACCGCCATAAATTAACTCTTGTAATACTTTCATAATAATGCCAGCTGCTTGCTGGTCGTATACAAGTGGCATATTAAGGAATAATTGCGGACCCCCTAAATTCATATTCTGCAATACATCTGGAGGTACACAGAGTGCCATTGCCTGCGTAAAAGCATCTGGTTGAGAATAAGTTGCGTACAATGGATCGCTTGCAAAAATAATTAAACCACAAGCTGGCGTAATCAACATACCACTGCCGAAAATATAGAAGATTTTATATAAAGGCTTCAAATATTCTTGTTCTTCTAGTGGTGTAATTAATGGCCACCAAAAACAAAGCAGCAAACAAGATAAATAATGTAACCGACCAATGTACAAAATTACTTGTTTTAGAGAAATCTAATATCACTGGTAAATGGTATAAAGAAAATAATCCATTAAAGAAGATAACTGCGACTAAAGGTTTCGTAAGTAAATTTAAAACGTTTCTTATAACCGGAGTGTTAAATAATTTTCTCCACCATTCTACGGGTAACCCTTTGATTATTAAGATTGGTATAATTAAATAAAGTACAGCCATTTGGACCATATGTGCCATTAGCAAGATATGAGACAGTAAGTATAATGGAGAACCTTTAACTGCATAGAACAGTAATAAGGCTAGATATACATTTATTTTTTGTTTTCTAGTCGGCCCTTCTTTTAAGCCAGTTTTATGCTTTAAAGGACCAGTTAATACAAAATATATAATACCTAATAATAATGTTATTACAATGATATCAGGACTCCATAGTGCCCTAAAACCAAAATCTGAATTTTATCCCACATGTGTTATCACCTCGAAGGTACTTCTTCTCTCAATATTTAGTATACAACAAACCTAAATATAACTCGACTAAATCGCGATTCGTTAATAAAATTGTTGAATTTAAGATAATCATATTAACTATGTTCAGTACCAACAAGAATAAATAAAGAGGCTTCCTAAGTTTAGGAAGCCTCTTTTATATTATGATCCCCACCAAACGATGGTTGTTAACGCTAATACCGTTAGAATAGCTGCAAAGATACCTGAATAAATCATTAATGCAGGCATTTCATGACCTTCTTGATTCATGTGCATGAAATAATATAACTGGAACAATACTTGAACTGCAGCTAATACTAAAATAATTGGAACAGTGAACATTGCACTAACACCAGAGATGACTAAACCAAAAGCGATTAACGTAAAGGCAATCATCATCGCGAATGTTAGAACATGATGTTTCATTTCCTCTTTATGCTTTTTACGATAAAACTGTTGTTTTTCATTTGTGGAATTGGTGTTATCTGCCATACTTTAGCCCACCTTTCCCATTAAATATACAACTGTGAAGATGAATACCCATACAACGTCAATGAAGTGCCAGTATAAGCTAGCAATATAAAACTTTGGTGCATTGTAAAGGTTAACACCACGTTTAGCATTACGAATCATTAATGAAACGATCCAACCTAAACCAAATGCAACGTGTGCTCCGTGGAAGCCAACTAATGTATAGAAGGCTGAAGAAAAACGCTGATGTTGTATATCCAAAGTGATATCCATGTACATAGTGATAAAACTCATAAATTTCTAAGCCTAAAAAGGTTAGACCTAATGCCACGGTAATTCCTAACCAAAGCTGCATTTTTTAGGATCGTTGTTTTCATATGATACATTGCATAAACACTAGTTAATGAACTCGTTAATAATACAATCGTCATAATGAAAACAAGTTCTAATCCAAATATTTCATTTGCAGCAGGTCCATCTACTGTTGAATTCTTAAGTGCAAGATACGTTCCGAATAAACTTGCGAACAATACGGTTTCTCCGCCTAGGAAAAACCAGAAACCCATAAATTTGTTTCGACCTTCAAGGGTGGCTCTTTCTGGGTTTTGAGGCAAGTTTGTTGATTTAAGCATATCATCAGCCATTAGAACCATCCCCCTTTTCATCTTCTAAATCCTCTTTGTGGACGTGATAACCAAGATCGTCCTTGAATGAGCGGTAAAGCATACTTCCTGCAGTAATTCCAAAACCGATTACTGCTAAGATCCAGTAAGAACCTTGGAACATAACGCCAAAACCTGCAATGAATAAACCTAAGGACATCATAAACGGTACAAATGAGTTATTAGGCATGTGAATATCACCTAATGGCTCTGCAGGTTGAATTTTACCGTCACCCTCCATCTTCTCAATCCATAATGGATCTAACCACGAACTAGAGGCTCTTGTTGAAAGTTATAGAAAGGAGGTGGTGATGGAATAGCCCACTCAAGTGTACGAGCATCCCAAGGGTCTCCAGAAACTTTAACACCTTTAGCTTGTGTGATCACAACGTTGATTAAGAATAAGATTGTACCAGCTGCCATAAAGAAGGCACCTATTGTACTAATGAAGTTAAATAAATCTAAACCTTGGTCTTCTAAGAAGATCCAATAACGTCTCGGCATTCCCATTAAACCTAAGAAGTGTTGAATAAAGAACGTTAAATGGAATCCGATAAAGAATAACCAGAAGAACCAGTGGTTAAGTTTTTCATTAAGCATTGTACCAAACATTTTTGGCCACCAGTAAATGATTCCGGCAAATAGTCCAAGTACAACACCACCAACAATAACGTAGTGGAAGTGTGCAACAACAAAGTAAGAATCATGATATTGGAAGTCAGCTGCTGCGGAAGCAAGCATGACACCCGTCATACCACCAATTGTAAAGGTAGGAATAAATCCTAAAGCGAAAACCATTGGTGATGTTAGGCGAATACTTCCGCCCCAAAGAGTAAATAACCAGTTAAAAATCTTAATACCTGTAGGAACTGCAATTGCCATAGTTGCAACTGCAAAGATCGAGTTCGCAATTGGACCTAAACCAACTGTAAACATGTGGTGTGCCCAAACCATGAAACCTAAGAAGGCAATTAGTACGGTTGCGAAAACCATTGATGAATAACCGAATAATCGTTTCTTAGCAAAGGTTGGAATGACCTCACTGAACACACCGAATGCAGGTAAGATTAAGATGTAAACTTCTGGGTGACCAAAGATCCAGAATAAGTGCTCCCAGATAATTGCGTTACCACCCATTGCTGGGTCAAAGAAGTTTGCACCGAATAGACGATCAAATGTCATTAAGAATAGTCCTACTGTTAAAGCAGGGAATGCGAATAAAATAAGTACACTTGCGATAAATGCCGTCCACGTGAATAGTGGCATTCTCATATATGTCATACCTGGTGCTCTCATATTAACAACAGTAACAATAAAGTTAATACCACCCATCAGTGTACCAAAACCTGATATCTGTAGCCCTATGGCGTAAAAGTCTACCCCATGGCCCTCAGAGAATATCGATAGCGGTGCATAAGCTGTCCAACCTGCATCAGGAGCGCCTGTTACGAACCATGATACGTTTAGCATGACACCACCAAAGAAAAATAACCAAAACCTAATGAGTTAACAAATGGGAACGCGACGTCACGAGCACCAATTTGTAATGGTACAACAGCGTTCATTAATGCAAAGATTAATGGCATCGCTGCTAGGAATATCATCGTGGTTCCGTGCATTGTTAAGACTTCATTATAAAATTGAGCTGAAACAAAATCGTTATTTGGCTCAATTAGCTGTATACGAATAATCATAGCTTCGAGTCCACCAAGCAAGAAGAAGAACATACCAGCGACTAAATACAAAATCGCGATCTTCTTGTGGTCTACTGTTGTTAAGTAATCCCACAGTGTAGCCCCGAAGCCAGCTTTCTTAGCTGTTGCGCTCACGCTATTAACCTCCCTCTAAAAGTGATTTCTAATTCACTATTCTTCGTTGTTTTCTTCATCTGAATTTTCATCTTCTGCTCCGTCTTCACTTGAGCCTTCCCCATCAGACCCTTCTTCACTCTCACCATCTTGTGATTGCTCACCTTCACCTTCAGCTTCTTCTTCAGGGAATAACGATGATAAGTCTGAGTCTTTATAAACGCTGTCTTCTGCACTTTCAGGAGTTATGTCACTTGGGCTTAACCCCATTAAGTACTCAGCGATTTTTTCTGCTTCTTCATCTTTCAAATTGTAAGGAGCATCTTGCATGTGGTTACCTGGTTTCATTTCTTTACCTTTGGTTTGAATCCACTCGATTAAGTTTTCTTTATTGTAATCAACAACTCCAGCAATCTTCAATCGGTCACCAAAATTAGTTAGGTTTGGTCCAATTTTGTTAGGACTTGAACCAACTGCGTGACAAGTCATACAGTTGTCAGCAAATAGCTGCTGACCTTCTTGGGCTGTAGCTGATTCAGGAGTTTCTTCACCAGTCACACCTTGCATATCTTTAACCCACTGCTCAAATTCACCTGGGCTAACTGCAATGACCTTAAAGTCCATAATTGAGTGTGAAGGGCCACAAAGCTCAGCACATTTACCCCAATAGACTCCCTCTTCTTTTGCTAGAAGGGTCATCTCATTTGTGTTACCTGTAGGGTTTACGTCCATCTTACCATCAATGGCCGGGACCCAGAATGAGTGAATGACATCTTGTGAACTCATAGATAAGTACACTCTTCTGTCAGTAGGAATATATAATTCCTGGCTTGTTGAAACTTCTAAGCCATCATACTCAAAGTGCCACCAATATTGTGCACCTGTAATATTGATCCATAAAGAATCTTGTTCTTCTCCCTCTTCATTAATTTCAGGAGAAGTATCAGCTAGTGCAAATGTATATTGCACAGTTGGAACTGCCAGAATCAATAGTAAAATAATTGGTATAACAGTCCACAATGTTTCTAATGCATGACTTCCTTCCGTTTGTTTAGGAATAAAGTCTGGGTCGTCTTTCTTCTGACGATACTTAATAATAACAATCGTATAAATCACCATTACTACTACAAATACAAATAACATGATGACAATACTTAGAATCATCAAGTCGTAGATCATTTCTGCACCTTCACCTTTGGTTGAAGAGCACTTAGAAACGGTTTACCACAACCTGATAAAACAAGTGCAAGTACGATCAAAGCGAATATAGCTTTGAATTTACTCATCCACCCTTTCATCATCAATACCTCTCTTTCTCTTATTAATCTTAAGTTGTTGAATACATTATATAATTGAATTAAGAAAAAGAAAATTTTTCTTAATTACTTACGCGAATATTGGTAAGGTAGCAACAACTAACCCTACAAAGAAAAAATGTTAAATAGTTTAAGGAATATACAAACATCCATTTTGCCCAGCGATCATCATCTTTCATTTTAAAGCCATAGATCGCAATTAATAACCATCCAATATTAAGTAAAGATGCAAACACTAAAAATATTGGACCTAAAGAAAAGAAATAAAAAGGTAGTGGTAACAAACAAATCGTATAAATTAAGATTTGTCTTTTAGTAATATTATTACCATAAACAACTGGAAGCATTGGTATACCAGCTTTACTATATTCATCCCTTTTCCTTATAGCTAATGATAAGAAATGCGGTGTTTGCCAAATAAACATAACAAGAAATAACACAAACGCTACTGGATGCAATGACGCATCAACAGCTGCCCAACCAATTAAAGGTGGTGCTGCTCCTGAAAAACTTCCAACCACCGTATTGATGGTGTATTTACGTTTAGACCACATTGTATATAAAACTACATAGACAAACCATCCAAAGAATCCATATACCGCTGCCATTGGGGTCGTTAAGTATAATAGCATAAAGCCAATAATACTGAAGGCGACTCCCATGCCGATAACAACATTTAATGGAATCGTACCTGTAATGGTTGGTCTAGTTTTTGTACGAGACATAACATGGTCTATATCTCGGTCATACCAATTATTGATGACACAACCACCTGCGATCACAAATGATGTACCAGCCATCAATAATATAAAGGTTGACCATGAAAATGTGTTTCCTGTAAAGTATAACGCTAACCAATAACCAGTAAACGTTGTGATAAGATTTGAATTAATAATCCCAATTTTTTATAAGAGCTAAAAAGTCAGTCCACAGAGCCTTAATACTCGTTTCTTGACCTTTTAATTGAGAAATTGTCGATTCTATTGAACGAGGTTCACTCATAATGTCCGCCGTCCCCTCTAAAAGATCCTAATAAGTTTCATAAGATGTACCAAATGTACCTTATGTAACCAATATTATTGTATCATGGAATGTTCTTTACTTCTATTTAACCACATAAAAACTTTTTAGATGTGAAAAATGTGTGAAAAAATAATGTCCAAAGAATAAATTAGCATATTTTAGCGAAAAATTGCAGTCTAAAATTTGATTTCTTATTATTTTTCACAGTTTGTTAAAAATTATAGTCTATTTCTCTTAATGTAGGTAATTGTCGATTATAAGTGTTATAATTTTGTAAAGAAATTAGTTCCCACAGTCCAAGAAATTATATTACGATAGGTACTAGGCGTTCTTCATGAAAGAAGGTGACATAAATGAACAAGTGGATTAAGCCAAAACCACTAGCATTGGTATCCGTATTAGTTATGTTGTTTGTCCTAATCGGAGGAGCATTAGTAACCAAAACTGGATCAGGTTTAGGATGTGGTAGGAGTTGGCCATTATGTGAAGGACAACTCATCCCTAAAAATATAACGTTTGAACTTCTAATTGAATTCAGTCACAGAATGGTCACAGGTGTTGCCATTATTTTCGTCGGGTTGTTATCGTACGTTGCTTGGCGTCATTATCAGCATATTAAAGAAACAAAATTTCTAGTTGTCATGACGATTGTGTTCTTTATTCTACAGTCATTACTAGGTGCTGGTGCTGTTTTATTCGAACAAACTAGTTTGATTAAAGCACTTCATTTTGGTATCTCACTCGTATCGTTCGCAACTGTATTTTTGTTAGCTTTAATTATTTTTGACGTTGACGGTAAATTCCATACAGACCAGTTAAAGATCCCAAAAAGATACGTACTCAATTTTATGGCATTTTATTTATACTTTAATCGTTGTCTATTCTGGAGCTCTAGTAAGGCATAAAGAATCTAGTTTAGCTTGTGTCGATTGGCCATTTTGCTATAATCAAGAACCTTTTAACTTCGGTAATTTAGGTACTGAGCAATGGATTCAAATGGGCCATAGACTGATGGCAGGTCTACTATTTATTTGGGTCATTGGCTTATTGCTTCATTTATATAGAAACTATAAAGAGAAAGTATTTATAAAAAATGGTTGGTTTATTGCTTCCATCTTAATTACTTTACAAGTAATTCTTGGAGCACTTGTCATTTTCACATTAAAAAATACAACCATTGCATTAATGCATGCACTCTTTATTTCGTTATTCTTTGCTTTACTGAGCTATTTTATATTACTTCTTATAGAAGTGCTAAAAAAGAAGATTAAGGGTTTTAAGCAACCCTTAATCTTCTTTTTTTATTCAACCTCTATTAATAAATCTCCACTTTCAATAGCTTCTCCATCTTTAACATGCACTTTTTTAACTATACCTTCAAATGGTGCTTGAATCGTTGTTTCCATCTTCATCGACTCTGTGATCATTAGATGATCGTTTTTACTAACCTTTTCTCCTTCTTTAACCAGTACATTAATAACGGTACCAGGCATAGATGCCCCGATATGGCTAGGGTTCATCTTATCTGCCTTCGCACGTTGTTCTAGTACGTTCTCAACATTCTCATCTCTTACAACGACCTCACGAGGCTGTCCGTTTAATTCAAAATAAACGACTCGTGTTCCATCTTTTTGCGCCTCACCAATGATACTAATTTAACAATCAGTGTTTTACCTTGTTCAATTTCAACTGCTACTTCTTCTCCAAGCCTTAAACCATATAGAAATGCTGGTGTATCTAGAACTGAAATATCACCATATGTTTCTACGAAATTTTGATAGTCATCAAAAACTTTTGGATATAATGCAGCTGAAATGATTTCAAGATCGGTTACTTGTCGACCTAATTTATCATAGAGCTGTTCTTTTAATGCTTCAAAGTTTATTGATTTCAAATGTTCTCCAGGTCTACTTTGAATAGCTTCTCTACCTTTTAACACAATTCTTTGAAGTTCTTTAGGGAATCCTTGATATGGCTGACCTATATAACCTTGGAAAAATTCAACGACTGAATCAGGAAAATCTAAAGAATCTCCTTTTTCATAAACATCGTCTACAGTTAAGTCATTTTGCACCATAAATAACGCCATATCTCCTACAATCTTAGAAGATGGAGTTACTTTTATAATATCCCCAAACATATCATTAACTTTTCGGTACATCGCTTTAACCTCATCCCAGCGTTCACCTAAACCAACAGCTTTTGCTTGTTGTTGAAGGTTACTATACTGCCCACCAGGCATTTCATGGAAGTAAATTTCCGAATGTGGTGCCTTGAGGCCATTTTCAAATGGAGCATAATATTCACGTACATCTTCCCAGTATCGAGCTAATTGGTCATACGCATCGATATTAAGATCAGGTTGACGGTCGTGATGCTCTAATGCGTAATATAAGCTGTTCGCACTTGGCTGTGATGTGCTTCCTGCCATTGTACTTACCGCAACATCTACCGCGTCAACACCTGCGTCAACCGCTTTAGAATACATCATGATTCCGTTACCACTTGTATCATGAGTGTGTAAATGGATTGGAATTGTTACTTCTTCTTTTAATGCTTTAATTAAACGATAAGCCGCTTCTGGTTTTAGCAGTCCTGCCATATCTTTAATACCTAAAATATGAGCTCCTGCATTCTCTAACTCTTTAGCTAAGTTAATATAGTAATCTAAATCGTATTTAGCACGGTCCGGGTCTAAAATGTCTCCCGTATAACACATCGCAGCTTCCGCTATTTTCCCTTGTTTACGAACCGCTTCAATGGCAGGCTTCATGCCATCAATCCAGTTTAAACTATCGAATATTCTGAAGACATCTATTCCCATTTGTGCACTATGTTCAACGAATTTTTCAATAGCGTTATCTGGATAATTTTTGTATCCAACGGCATTACTTGCTCGAAGTAACATTTGAAATAAAACATTTGGCATTTTTTTCTCTTAACTTACTTAAACGTTCCCAAGGATTCTCTCTTAAGAAACGATATGATACATCAAAGGTTGCTCCTCCCCACATCTCAACTGAGAATAAATTAGGTAGTAGTTTAGATGTTGGTTCAGCAATATCTAATAAATCCTTTGTTCTTACTCGTGTTGCTAGTAATGATTGGTGTGCATCCCGGAACGTTGTATCAGTTAGCTGAACTTCTTTTTGATTCTTAAGCCAATCAGCAACTGCCTCTGGACCTTGTTCATCCAATAACTGTTTCGTCCCTTCAGGATATGTTTGATTTAAATCATATTCTGGTATTCTAGGTTTTGAGAAAAGTGGTTTTTTCTCTTTGCCTTGACTGACAGGGCCGTTAACCGTAGTGTGTCCTAAGTATGTTAATAACTTAGTACCTCGGTCTTTACGTTTAGGAAATACAAATAATTCAGGTGACTGATCAATAAACGTCGTATCATAAGTACCATTAACAAATTTCTCATGTAATATAACATTTTCTAAAAATGGAATATTGGTTTTAATTCCGCGAATTCTGAACTCTTTTAAGTTACGAACCATCTTCTTAGCAGCTTGTTCAAATGTTAGTGCCCATGTAGAAACCTTTACAAGTAATGAATCATAGTGCGGTGAAATAACAGCACCTTGGAATCCGTTCCCTGCATCTAAGCGCACACCAAAACCGCCACCTGTACGGTAAGCCATAATTTTACCCGTGTCAGGCATGAAATTATTAAGAGGGTCTTCTGTCGTTACACGTGATTGAATAGCAAAACCGTGAGTTGAGATATCTTTTTGTTTCGGAATGTCAATCGGTGAATCATGCAACTGCTTGCCCATGGCGATTTGAATCTGTGTTTGAACAATATCAACACCTGTGATCATTTCAGTTATGGTATGTTCAACTTGGACTCGCGGGTTAACCTCAATGAAATAAAACTCATCTTCAGTTACTAAGAATTCAACAGTCCCCGCGTTTACATAGTCCACACTCTTCATCAGTTGTACGGCTGCTTCACAAATTTCTTCACGCTGTTGATCATCTAAAGAAACACTTGGCGCTACCTCTACAACCTTCTGGTGCCTTCTTTGGACAGAACAATCACGCTCATATAAATGAACAACATTTCTGTCTTCATCACCAATAATTTGAACTTCAATATGTTTAGGGCTTTCTATTAATTTTTCAACATAAACTTCATCACTACCAAATGCGGCTTTTGCTTCGGACTTCGCTCGTTCATATGCTTCCTTTAATGCATCTTGAGTGCGTACGATTCTCATACCTCGTCCGCCGCCACCTAATGCAGCTTTAATCATAATAGGAAATCCATGATTTGAAACAAATTTTGAACTTCATCTAATGATGAGACGGGTCCATCTGATCCCGGAATCACTGGGATTTCTGCTTTCACAGCCTGATTTCTTGCTTTTACTTTATCACCAAAAACATCTAATAACTCACTAGACGGACCAATAAACTTAATGCCTTCCTCTTCACATCGTCTAGCAAAATGAACATTTTCTGATAAGAATCCATAACCAGGGTGAATCGCATCTACCCCAACTCGTTTAGCAATTGAAATAATCCCTTCGATATCTAAATAAGCATCAATTGGTTTCTTTCCAACTCCTACCAAGTAAGCCTCATCAGCTTTATAACGATGATAAGAGCCTGTATCCTCCTCAGAATAAATAGCTACTGTTCGGATATTAAGTTCCGTACAAGCTCGGAACACCCTTATAGCAATTTCTCCTCTGTTAGCTACAAGAACCTTGTTAAAGGGTTTGACTTCATTCATGATGAATCCTCCATTCTAAAGTTCTTAATTCTCCCTTAGTCATAATTCTACAAGCTATTACAAAATTCCTTCTTACAAAATGAATAATCATTCATTTCTTTTTTAAAT
>NZ_BBCD01000039.1 GCF_001311865.1 Piscibacillus salipiscarius JCM 13188 | reverse complement strand
TAAGCAAGGGTTTATCTTAATCCTTTTTCTTCTAATATATCTATTAATAAGTCAGGACGGTCTGTGATAATTCCATCAACTCCAGCATCGACTAATTTTCTCATCGTTTCTTCATCATTAACGGTCCAGTAATGAACATCCATTCCTAATCTATGAGCACCTTCGATGACTTCGTCAGTAAAAAAATCAAAATATTTATTTTCTAAAGGTAATTGAATGGCATGTCCTCTTGGTTTAAAAAAGGTTCCGAGCCCAAAGTTTGTTGGTTATGATAAAGTTAAACGCTGACTGTTCTCCAGTTCCTAAGGCAACTTTTCCTTTTGAGTATTCATTAAATCTATCGATAATTTCTTGGTCAAAAGATGAAACTAACACGCGGTTTTGCATATCATACTCTTGAATCAATTCCCATAGTTTAAATGCTATATCTCCATATAATTTGGGAGGGTTTGTATGTTTAATTTCAAGCATATAATTCAAGTTAGGGTATTCTTTAAAAACTTCTTCCAAAGTTGGTTTATATACACCAAGCCCTCTAAAGGAATATTCTCCGTTCAAATCTATAAAATGAAAGCCTGCATCAAGCATTTGGAATTCTTCTAACGTCAATTCGGCAACTAACCCCGAACCATCTGTTGTACGATCCACTGATGGATCGTGCATGAGAACCAAATGTCCATCTTTTGTTATATGAATATCGAGCTCAATCATATCCACTCCAAGTTCTGCTGATTTTTCTATGGCTGTCATTGTGTTTCCTGGCGCAATTAAATCTCCAGATCTGTGCGCAATAACGAGTGGACCATCATGATCAGGTTCTAGTATGGATTGTTGTGAGACATTTGGCTGAGGTTTAATATATAAAATGTAAAACGCAAGTGAATAGACCAATATTATAGATATTAAAATTAGGATGAGTTTTATCATTTTCATCCAAAGTTTACGAGCTGGTATTATTATTATTTTATGATACATATATACCTTTCTAAATGATTATAACATTTTATTCAAAACTTTGAGTCATATTAATGAATTGAAATATAGTAAGTGATAAGATTAGTCTTAATAGATTATTTTAATGAAGGGAGCTAATCAATATGCAAGAACAAGTCATTCAATATTTAAAAGACCATCGAGAAGAACATCTTAATCAATTAAAAGAATTTTTAGCTATTCCTAGTATAAGCGCTTTGTCTGAACATCATGATGATGTAGTGAAAGCTGCCGAGTGGGTAAAAGAAGACCTCTTAAATAGTGGTTTTAATCAAGCTGAAGTCATGCCATCTGATGGAAAGCCCGTCGTATATGGTGAAGTTATTAAAAACCCTAATGCTCCAACTGTATTAATATACGGCCATTACGATGTACAACCGTTGACCCAGTCGAATTATGGGAATCAGAGCCGTTTGATGCTACCATCCGTGATGATAAATTATATGCTCGCGGAGCAACTGATGATAAGGGTCAAGTATTCATGCATATGAAGGTAATGGAAGCTGTATTAAAAACAGTCGATACACCTCCAGTTAACTTCAAAGTATTAATAGAAGGGGAAGAAGAAATCGGTAGCCCGACACTTCCTAAATTCTGCGAGGAACATCAGGAAATGTTGGCGGCTGACCTAATTGTTGTTTCTGACTCGGCATTAATTGAAAAGGGTAAGCCAACGATTACATACGGATTACGCGGTCTAGCTGGAATTCAGATTGATGTTAAAGGGGCAAAAGGTGACCTGCATTCAGGTGAGTATGGTGGAGGTGTCATGAACCCTATTCATGCATTAGTCAAAATTCTAGATTCTTTCCGTGATGAAAATAACAAAATATTAGTAGATGGATTCTATGATCAAATTCCTGAGTTATCTGAAGAGGAGCGTAAAGCTCTTGCAGATGTACCATTTAATGAAGAGCAATTACGTCAGGATTTAGATGTACCAGAGCTCACGGGTGAAGAAGGTTACTCTTATGTTGAGAGGACCTCAGTAAGACCAACTCTTGAAATAAACGGTATTTATGGCGGTTTCCAAGGTGAAGGGATTAAAACTGTATTACCGTCTGAAGCGGCTGCTAAAATTACTTGTAGGTTAGTTCCAGATCAAGATCCTGAAAAAAATTGTTGAGCAATTAACCAAACACGTTGAGAAAAATACTCCAAAAGGGGTTAACGTTTCAGTAACGCCATTTGATAAGGGTAAACCTTACGTTACGCCGTTTGATCACCCAGTTATTCAAACAGCTGCGAAAGCTTACGAGAAAGTTTATAACGAAGAAACAGCTTATATTCGTGGTGGAGGCTCGATTCCAATTGTTGCTGAGCTTGATCGTATTTTACAAGTTCCAGTGGTGCTCATGGGCTTTGGTCTTCCAGATGAAAACTTACACGCACCTAATGAACATTTCCATTTAGAAAACTTTGATAAAGGGATGGAAACTCTAGCTCATTATTGGTTTATGTTAGAGAATGTAAAATAAAGTATATAAAGCATTCGGCTTGGGCCGAGTGCTTTTTTTGTTATTGTAATTTGAAAATTCAATACAAAATTTTAGTTTTTAATGTTAAACTATATCTGGAAATTATTGAAAGAATCGGTGATAACTTCACAAAGTCTTTGTGTAAATGTTTTAGTTCTTGCCGATATATTTTTTAGAGGGAGGTGAAACAATGAATAAAAGATTAGTTCACGGTAACGAAACTACATATTTCGTTATATCAGTCATCTATAGTATTTTTGTATATTTTATATTACTAATTTCCATTATAGGAATTCCTTATTTATTGTTAATTTATTGGTTTCTTTCATTATTAATGGATTATTTATTGCTAATATCCGTAATAATGGTGTGAAGGTTACTGAGAAGCAATTTCCCAAGATAGCTCATCGTACAAGAGAGATAGCGAATAACATGGGACTCATTAAAGTTCCAGATGTATTTATTATACAATCAGGTGGTTTATTAAACGCATTTGCTACTAAGTTTTTTGGTAGAAACTTTGTCGTTTTGTACTCTGACATTGTTGAAATAATTGAACAAGGTAATGATGAAGAATTAGAATTTATCATTGCGCACGAATTAGCTCATGTAAAGCGAAGACACGTCACTAAAAACACGCTATTGTTACCAGCCATGTATACGCCATTTTTGGGCAAAGCTTACTCACGAGCATGTGAATATACATGTGATCGTATGGCAGCTATATATACTGGAAACATTAATGCTTCAATTAACGCACTTATGATTTTAGCCTCAGGTAAATATTTATATGATCAGGTCAACCTCGAAGAGTATATTAGTCAACAAAGGATGGAGGGAGGCTTCTTTATATGGTTAAGTCATATAACTTCTACTCATCCACCTTTACCACATAGAATTCAAAAAATGAAACATATCAGTGATGCGCCTGAATTTTATGGCTTTAGTACAAATGATTTCCGTAAAGAACCAATTGCTTAGATAATTAAAAGAGATTAATTATGTAAGATGATTTCTGTAACAACAGGAATCATCTTTTGTTATTTAATTAAATCAACCCAATATAGTCATGTTTTATGAATCACGAGTTAAACTAGAGCTTAAATAATAATAAAAGAAGTGGTTGAATTTGATTAAAAAATTATTTTGAAGTTAAAAAACAGTGTCTGGGTCATTCCGGTTGTTTATTGTCTAGTCGCTCTATTGCTGACACTGCTGATTATGTTTATAGACTATGATCGGATTAATTATCTAGATGAATATATACCTGAAATACTCTATACTGACGCAGAGCTTGGTAAAGACATTTTAGGCGTGATCGCAGGTGCCTTATTAACAATGACCACTATTACGTTTTCAACAATTATGATTGTTCTTACGACTTATTCGTCACAGTTCTCTCCAAGAACACTCCAAAACTTTCTAACAGATCAGAGAACATTAACGGTTTTAGGTGTGTTCATGGGAGGTTTTTTATATTCAATCATCAGTTTATTATTTTTGCACGTTGAACAACCAGATAAGCAGATTCTTGCGGCTGCGTTCTCTGTTGCGTTATCGATTATTTGTTTGGGATTCTTTGCCTTCTTTATTCAGCATGTTGCAACGTTTATACAAGTTTCGAATTTAATCACGAGTATCACTGAAGAAGCCAAGAATAACCTAGAAGAGTTTCATAAGAAAGTTGATCAAACAGATTACATTAAGGAGCTCGATGAACCTATAATACCTCAGTCTTATTCCTACAAGACTGAGTTGAGAAGTCCAAGGTATGGTTATTTACAAATTATCGATTACGAAAGCTTGTACGAAGTGGCTCAAGAACATGATTTGATCGTGGTGATGACGAAGGAAATCGGTCGGTTTGTCATTGATGATACGCCGCTTGCAGTCGTCTATCATAGAGAAGAGAAAAAGTCGCCACACGATTTAATTGATGCCTTTACAATAGGGAGTGAACGAAATGCAAGTGAGGATGTTCAATATACGATTCAAAAATTAGAAGAAATTGCACTTAGGGCTATCTCATCAGGCATTAATGACCCACATACAGCAATTGATTGTATTCAACATTTAGGAAAAATACTATTAATGATAACACGATATCATAAAGAACATCTCGTTTACACTGAAGCTGGGAAGATTAGAGTCGTTTCAAAACAACGTCAATTAAAAGATATATTATACCAGTCTTTTTATCAAATTATCATTTGTATGGATGAAGATGTATCTATTCTTTTGTGTTGATGGACACGTTAATATTAATCGGGGAAAATAGTCGTCCAAGTGTACAAGTGATGATCAGGGAGTTATATCAATATTTAAGAGCTAATTTTAATATCTCGAGTTTAAAGCCATTAGACCTCCATTATTTTGAACAAAAGAAAAACGAATACTTGAATTAGACAAAATTTCTTAAAATTCTAAATTGACTGTATTCATTTGGCATCATTATAATAAAATTATAGTGATGTCAGACTTGATAGGTGATGAGAATGGGTATAGTCATGGAAGACATAGTGGACTTAAAGGTTATGGAGGATGCTAATGTCATTGCTGGTCATAAGCATTTAAAAAACACGACTGTTGAATGGGTATCTGTAATGGAAGTTCCCGTAGAAAATTTTGTGCGTAAGCATGAGTTTGTATTAACGACAGGGATTGGATGTGCAGACGACCCCATTTTATTTGAAAAATTTGTTCAAGATGTGATCCAATCAGGAGCTTCGGCATTAACAATCTCAACTGGCAGGCACATTTTAAATGTACCAGAACGTGTGGTTGAGATAGCAGAGGAATCTGATTTTATTTTAATTGAAATTCCTTGGAAGATTCGATTTTCTGATATTATTCAAGAAGTTATAGATGCGATTAATCGCGAGAATGAGTGGGAGCGTGAAAAAGCAGAACAATTAAGGCAGAAGCTGACTGATTGTGTGCTTAGTGGTGGATCTTTGAAAGATATACTCGAGCTCTTACATCATAATATTAATATTCCTGTTGCGATCAGTGACCAGAGACAGATCGTCCGAGCTAATTATGAATTTGACCCTGAAATAATAAAAGTATTGAATGGTCATACTCAAGGTGAAATAAAAAATTAGATAAACCTGAAGTTCCATTAGAGGAACATCCATTGTATCATCACTTAGATCAATATTATGTTAATGATAAGACCTGTTATGAGCTAAGTATTTTTTCGAATGATAAAAGGCAAGGATATTTATTATTCAAACCTGAACATTCTAAGGATTTATCAAGATTAACGATGAATGCACTGGAACATGGATTAACTGCATGTGCTTTATATTTTTTAACTGAAAATGCGATTGAAACGACGGAAATAAGGTTAAAAGATAATTTTATTTTGGATCTAGCAAAGGAAAAACAGGAACTGACAACCAAAATCTTATCTAAAGGCGAATTATTAGGATATGATTTGGCCAAATCTTATGCGTGTATGGTGGGTGATTTTCAAACCGTTGACATTGCAGAACATGAAAATGATCGTTCAATGCAGTCATCACTACATAGTTTGAACTATTATGTTCAAAAGGAAATTACGCATGCTAGTCAGCAGCTTGGACGTAAAACGATGTCAACATTTGATGATGGTGAGGTCATTATTTTTCTAGAAACAGATGATTTTGCTTATCAAGAGAACGTTAATCATTTTCTGGATATGGTCGAAAGGAGGCTACACGATCAGCTGACGAATTTAGATTTTGCATGGGGAGTCGGTTTTCACAGAGGAGATGGTAACGTATTTTACGAAAGTTACCAGCAGGCAAGGACGGCTTTAGATATTCACACTCGTCAGTACGGATTTGGTGAGCGAACATTTTTTGAAGAGACGAGAGTGAACCGATTATTGCTGATACTTACTCACGACCGGGAAGTTGTAAAGCATGTACAAGAGATTTTAGAACCTTTAGTTGATTATGATCTAAAGCGAAAAACGGATTTAATCCAGACATTTATGACTTACCAAAATATAAAGGGAACGTTAGCCAAACTGCTAGGGCACTAAATCTACACAGACAATCACTATTGTATCGCCTGAGAAATATTGAGAAATTAACAAAATTATCTTTAGTCGATGCTGATGATTCGTTTTTATTAGAGTTTAGCGTAAGGCTATGGATGTTGAATCAATTTAAGGAGTAAAGCAGCTCGTCGTGGCGAGCTGTTTTTTAATTTTACAAATTGTATAAAGCCTAAACAAAAAAAGTTCATACACTTTGAACATTACATTTGAGCTTCTGTCTACGTACAATAATAATAAGAAATCTAAAAATTCAGTCATTAGGTGAAGGGAGGATGTAAAGGTGTTGGATTTTGACATATTGGAGTATCAGAAACGACTTGAAAAAACAAAAAGAAGTATGGAAGCGAAAGGGATAGAGGTTCTGCTTATTACCGATCCGGCCAATATGAATTATTTATCTGGTTATGATGCGTGGTCATTTTATGTCCACCAGATGTTAATTGTGATTATTGATGAACCTCAGCCTATCTGGATTGGGCGCTATATGGATGCACCAGGGGCCAAGGCCAAAACTTGGATGTACGACGAGAATACGATGGCCTACCCAGATTATTATGTTCAATCAATGGAGTATCATCCAATGGAGTTCATCGCTGAAATATTAGAACAAATTGGTCAGGGGAACCGTTCTATTGGTGTTGAGAAAGAGCAGTATTATTTTACAGCTAAAGCATTTGACGTTTAAAAGAAAAAATTGCCTAATGCAACATTTAAAGATGCAACTAGTTTAGTTAATTGGGTGAGAATTATTAAATCGCCTCAAGAGATAGAGTATATTCGCCGCGCTGCTAGAATCGCTGAGCAAGCCATGACTGCGGGACTAAATAGTATTCACACAGGGTCCCGCGAATGTGATGCAGCTGCGAGTATCTTTTTGAATTAGTAAGGGGCACTGAAGAACATGGTGGGGATTACCCGTCAATCGTGCCGATGCTTCCAACCGGGGAAAATACATCAACACCACATCTCACCTGGAGCGATCAGTACTTTAAAGAAGATCATTCCGTCATTGTTGAACTAGCGGGTTGTTATAAACGTTATCATTGTCCTTTAGCGAGAACAGCGCATATAGGGCAACCTTCAGAAAAACTCGAACGTCTTGCTGAAATCGTAGCTGAAGGTATTGATGAAGTCATGTCGATCGTGAAACCGGGAGTGGTGTTGGAGGAACTCGAAGAAGCTTGGCGAAAGGCAACGCGAAGATACGGCATTGAGAAGGAATCACGACTAGGTTATTCCATGGGGTTAAACTACCCGCCTGATTGGGGGGGAGCACACGGCAAGCATACGAAAAGGCGATCATACGATATTACAACCAGATATGACCTTTCATTTTATTCCTGGGATTTGGTTAGATCATTATGGTTTAGAAATGAGTGAATCATTTAGAGTGACGAATACAGGTGTTGAAATGTTTACGAATTATCCAAGGGAATTACTCATTCAAAGTCCATTTAAAATGCCTGATGGTAGCGATGGAATTATTAGTTAGGAGGAGATTAAGATGATGAATGAAAAGAAATTGGGAACACAGGCACTCTGGGCAGGAGAGAAAGATCAATTAGTACATGGTGCAACTCAAGTACCAGTTGTGCATAGCGTATCCTTTGGTTATGACGACATGGATGAATGGTTTGAAGTTGCAACAGGTCAGAAGGAAGGGCACATTTATGGACGTAATACGAATCCAACTGTTCAGGCTTTTGAAGACAAAGTTAAGATTTTAGAAGGCGCTGAAGCTGCTACTAGTTTTTCAACGGGAATGGCGGCCATTAGTAATACACTTGCGACCTTTTTGTATCCAGGCGACCGAATCGTATCCATCAAGGATACGTATGGCGGTACAAATAAAATTTTTACAGAATTTTTACCTAAGCAACAAATACATGTTGAGTTATGTGACACAGGTGATCATGCAGCGATTGAAAAGGAAGTAGAAAAAGGATGTAAAGTTCTTTATTTAGAAACGCCAACAAACCCCACGGTTAAGATTACAGACATAGAACGAATGGTCAAAGCAGGTCGTGCAGCTGGTGCATTAGTGATTATTGACAATACGTTTGCAACCCCAATTAACCAAAATCCTATTGAACTTGGAGTTGACTTGGTCATTCATAGTGCCACGAAGTTCTTAGGAGGTCACGCAGATGCTTTAGGTGGAGTGGTTTGTGGACGTGAGGATTTAGTTGAACAAATTTATCACTATCGTGAAATTAATGGAGCAACCTTAGATCCAATGGCGGCTTATTTATTATTACGTGGAATGAAAACGCTTCATTTAAGAATTGAGCGCCAGAATTACAATGCACAAAAGTTGCTGAGTATTTGAAAACAGTGGATGCTGTTGATGATGTGTTTATCCAGGTTTAGAGAGTCATCCAGGTCACGATATTGCGAATAAGCAAATGCGAGGCTTTGGAGGTATGTTAAGTTTTTCAGTAAAAGGCGGAATGGAAACCGTCCGTCATTTACTTCCTAAACTTAAATATGCAAATCGAGCAGCAAACCTTGGAGCTGTTGAGACAATTGTAGGTCCAGCACGTACAACAAGTCACGTAGAATGTACACCTGAGGAAAGAGCGGCGATGGGAATACCAGAAGGTCTCGTTCGATACTCAGCAGGTGTTGAAGATCTTGATGATTTAATTGCAGATTTAGAGCAAGCTTTTGCATCATTACCTGAAGATGTCTTAGCAAAGTAAGGAGGGGTTTGATGAAAATAGCATTTGTTGGTTTCGGCGGTGTCGGTCAGGCACTTGCTGAAATTTTAGAAGACAAAAAGAAGTATTATCCAAACAATATGGTCTAAACGCAACTGTTGTTGCGGTATCCGATATGATGAAAGGTGCTGCATATGATCCCGATGGATTAAACATTCCTCAATTGCTTACAGCTGTTCGTGAGGAAGGGCGAGTAGACGCTTATCCAAATGCGAAAGAATATGGGCTTGATAGTTTAGAGACTATAAAGCACACCAATGCTGATTTAATTGTTGAAGTGACGTTTACGGATGTTCAAACAGGTCAACCAGCGATTGATCATTGTGAAGCTGCTTTTAAACACGGCAAAAGTGTCGTAACGACTAACAAAGGTCCAGTTGCTCTAAAATTAGAAGAATTACAAGCCGTTGCTAACGAAAATAGTTGCTTCTTTGGTTTTGAAGGAACGGTTATGAGCGGAACACCAGCATTAAGACTTCCTAAAACAACCCTCATGGGTAACGATATTTATGAAGTGGTTGGCATTCTTAACGGCACGACGAATTACATCTTAACTGAAATGGAAAAAGGGCTATCGTTTGATCAAGCGTTAAAACAAGCACAAGAATTCGGTTATGCCGAAGCTGATCCTACGAGTGATATTGAAGGCTATGATGTACGTTATAAGGCAGCTATCTTATCCCATTACGTTATGGGGGGAGAAAGTGAATGCTCTTGATATTCCTTGCACGGGAATAGCTGATCTGACGGACGAAATGATTCAAAGTGCAATAAACGAAAATAAACGTTGGAAGCTTCTAGCAAGAATTAGAAAGACCGATCAAGGTGTTGAAGTAAGAGTTGGCCCTGAGAAAATTGACGCGACCCACCCACTTGCAAGTGTTCAAGGAGCTACCAATGCTATTTTATATGAATGTGATTTATCTGGTCCAATTATGTTAACAGGAGCTGGGGCTGGCCTTAAGGAAACCGGATTTTCTTTATTAATTGATTTGATTCACGCTTATCAAGTCGATCAAAAAATAAGTGTATCGTGAGGTGATTAAGTGAAACAACTACAAGTGAAAGCTGAAAAAAATGTTACTAGCAGGTAAATGGGTTGACGCTGCTAAAACATTTGGTGTGTATGATCCACAAGATAACAGATTAGTTGCTCATGTTCCTTTATCAACAAAGGAAGATATGAAAAGGGCAATTGATGAAGCTGAAAAGTCATTTAAACGCAATAAAAACTGGCCGACTCACGAGCGAATAAAAGTTCTGAGGCCGCAGTAGAATACATGAATGAAAATAAAGAACTTTACGCCCAAACAATCGCAACAGAAGGTAGTAAAACGATAACTGAAGCCCGCGGAGAAGTGAAAAGAGCTATGCAAACTTTGGAAATAAGTGCTGAGGAAGCAAGGCGCCTAAAAGGTGAGACGATTAATTTTGACCAAAATGAAGGCAGTGAAAACCGATTAGGGTATTATTATCGTTTCCCAGTTGGAGTAGTTGGGGCGATTACACCATTTAATGATCCATTAAATTTAGTTGCTCATAAAGTAGGTCCTGCCCTTGCTGCTGGTAACGCGATCGTAGTTAAACCAGCCTCTGTTACACCATTAAGTGCGTTACTACTTGCTGATGCTTTTGAAGCGGCAGGATTACCAAAAGGAATGTTAAGCGTCATTACAGGGTCTGGTAAGGATCTAGGAGAAACACTTGTCCAGCATCCAGCGGTTAAGATGGTTTCCTTCACTGGAGGACTGAATACAGGTGAAAAAGTAGCCGAACAATCTGGTATTAAACATATTGGAATGGAGCTAGGTTCAAATTCACCAGCTATTGTCTTAAGTGATAGTGACTTAGATGATGCGGTTTCCTCATGTGTCTCTGGCGCGTTTGGAGCTGTAGGTCAAAACTGTATTGGAGTTCAGAGAATATACGTAGAACGTCAAGTATATGATGAGTTTTGTTAAGAAAATGGTGTTTCAAACTAATGCATTAAAGGTTGGTGATAAACTCTCCGACGAAACAGATGTCGGACCGTTAATTACCGAAAAAGAAGCTTTGCGTGTTGAAGAATGGGTTCAAGATGCGGTTGAGAAAGGTGGTAAAGTACTAACAGGCGGGAAAAGGGATGGGGCTTATTATTTGCCAACCATTTTAGCAGATGTTCCTGATTCAACTAAAATTGTAAATGAAGAAATTTTTGGTCCTGTAGTAACTGTTTTTCCCGTCGATTCATTAGAAGAAGCCATCGAAAAGTCAAATCATGTGGAATACGGTTTACAGGCAGGTATTTTCACAAAAATTTAGATCACGCATTTATGCCGTTCAGCATTTAGAATGTGGTGGTGTAATGGTAAATGACACCAGTGACTATCGAATTGATGAAATGCCTTTCGGTGGTGTTAAAAGTTCTGGCTTAGGTCGTGAAGGAGTCCGCTTTTCCATTGAAAAGATGACTGAACCTAAGGTCGTTGCAATTAAATTATCATAATGCTAGAACCTGGCCGTATGTGGCTAGGTTCTTTTC
>NZ_BBCD01000038.1 GCF_001311865.1 Piscibacillus salipiscarius JCM 13188 | reverse complement strand
AATTACACTCAATATTCGTTTATTGAAAAGCTATTTTTCTTTTGTCCCATTCTCTTTTTATTATTTCTTTAATTTTTGTTTTCTACGATCTCGGCGTAGTAAAAATCCGCCTATAAAGCCAATTCCAATCACGACAAACAATAACCCTGCAAACAATTGCACAAATACATTTATATAGATGGAATCAATCATACCAAAAATGAATCTCTTATTAATTTGATTCCATAAACAGCTAATATTCCAGGAAATAAAAGCATTAAAAATGCAATAATTCTCATATTTTTACCCCATTTCTACACCTTTAAGTAGTATACCATGTTTTTTTTAAAAAAATGAAAATATCTTGCATTTGTAAAGCGCTTACATTATGATGGAAGTGTGCAAATTTTTGCAAGGTGTAGGTGGATGTAATGCAAAATGTTGTAATCGTAGGCGCAGGTAAAGGTGGAACCGCCATTTTAAAGCTTTTTCAACAAGTCGATATGTTGAATATAAATGCAGTAGCGGATGTAGATTCACAAGCACCTGGACTTAGAATGGCTGAACAACAAAATATTCTTACATATAACAATTATGAACATGCAATTAATGATTCTGTAGATATTATTGTTGAAGCTACTGGCAATCAACAAGTATTTGATCATTTATTTAACATTAAACCAGTTCATTGTGTATTAATACCCGGCACAATTGCTCACGTGATTTATCAACTATTAGATGAAAAAGAATCATTAGTTGACCAAATTAAAAGAGATACGTCAAAGCGAGAATTAATATTAAAACACCATTCACGACGGTATGATCGTCATAAACAACGATGAAGTGGTCACATTTGTAAATCGTGCAGCTAGTCAAATCCTGGATATTAATCAAAACGATATGATGAACCAAAGAATTTTGAACGTAATTCCGGATTCTAAACTACCAGATATCTTAATTTCAAAAAACGTGAAGTCAATCAACATTTGACTCTAGAAAATGGAAAGAAAGTGATTACGACACGAATTCCGTTAATTAGTGACTCTGGTGAGTTATTAGGTGCTTATGCGGTATTTAAGGACATTACTGAAGTTGTAAGCTTAGCGGAAGAAATTACAAATTTAAAGGATATACAGGTAATGTTAGAATCAATCATTCAATCCAGTGAAGAAGCCATTTCGGTAGTTGATGAAACGGGTCATGGTTTAATGATTAATCCTGCATATACAAAGATAACCGGTCTTTCTGAAAAAGAAGTCATTGGTAAACCTGCAACTGCTGATATATCTGAAGGTGAGAGTATGCACCTTAAAGTATTAGAAACAAGGCGTCCAGTTCGCGGAGCACGAATGAAAGTCGGCCCAAGTAAAAGAGATGTATTAGTTAATGTCGCTCCTATCATTGTGGATGGCAAACTTAAGGGAAGTGTCGGGGTTATTCACGACCTATCGGAAATTGAATCTTTAACTAGTGAGCTGAAAAGAGCCAGACAGATAATACGAAATTTAGAAGCTAAGTACACATTTCATGATATAGTGGCAAAATCTAACGATATGGTTCTAGCCTTAGAGCAAGCTAAAGTAGGTGCTAAATCACCGACTAGTGTGCTTTTACGGGGAGAGCCAGGAACAGGTAAAGAATTAATAGCCCATGCGATTCATAATGAAAGTGATCGCAAACACTTAAAGTTCATAAGAGTTAACTGTGCTTCTTATGATGAAGAAGTATTAGACAGGTTGTTATTTGGAGATGAATACGGTTCACCTGAACAGCGAATTGGTTATTTGGAAGAAGCTCATCGAGGAAGCATTTTCTTAGATGAGATTGGTGATCTGCCTCCGAAATTACAATCTAAAGTCTTAAGAGTTCTGGAAGACCAAACGATTATTCGAGTCAATGGCCACAACCCTATTTACGTAGACGTGCGAATCATCGCATCGACGAATGTTAATTTAGAAAAGGCAATTATGACAAATGAATTTAATGAAAAGCTCTACTATAGGTTAAATAAATTCCCGATTAATATTCCACCATTAAGAGAAAGGTTAGATGATGACTTAAAACCGCTAATTCATCACTTGCTAAGTCATCTAAATGAAAATTATGGTCGGAATGTTAAAGCAATTTCTGAAGATGCATTAGATAAGTTGAAAAAATATAATTATCCTGGCAATGTTAGAGAGCTTGAAAATATCATAGGCAGAGCCATCATCAGTATGGACTTAGGCGAGAGCACTATACAGGAGAAACACTTACCGCCACTAAGGAAAACATCTTTTGATGACCTAGATATTATGTATGAATCTAATGAAAATCAAGTTATCCCGCTGCAGGAGGCTTTAGATGAATTTGAAAAACAGCTAATACTAGAAACACTTGAAAAAAATAATTTTATTAAAGCAAAGACTGCAGATCAATTAAATATTTCAATAAGAAATTTATATTACAAAATGAAAAAATATAACATCGGAAAGGATTCTTAAAAAGACACCATGAAAACGAAAGAAATGTCACTAGATGGATTAGTTGAGCAGCTTTGTAATATGAGAGAAAAGAAGTTGTAGCTGTAGCAGAAGCGACTAATGTTGAAACATTAAGAGCTGTTAAGGATGGCGTAAATCGTGACCTTGCAAGTTTTAAGTTATTCGGAAATATTGAAAAGATCACAAACGCTGCAGATGAAATAGAATTAAATTTACAGAGTGAAAAAATTACTCTACACCATTCAACTTCGGTTGAAAATGCAGTCGATAAAGCTGTTCAATCAGTATCTGAAGAACGATCAGATATCTTAATGAAAGGGAATGTTGCAACGAAAATTGTGCTCAAGTCCGTATTAAAAAAGGGAACAGGATTAAGAAATGGACGAATCTTATCTCACGTTGCGATGTTCGAATTAAAAGAACGAGACCGATTATTGTTTTTAACGGATGCGGGTATGAATATCGCTCCAAACTTGGAAGAAAAAGTGCAAATTACTCAAAAACGCTGTAGATGTAGTTAACAGGTTAGGAATCAAACAGCCAAAGGTAGCACCTCTTGCAGCGGTCGAAATCGTCAACCCTGCTATGCAAGCCTCTGTTGATGCAGCTGTATTATCTCAGATGCAAAAACGAGGTCAAATTACAGGTTGTATTGTAGATGGGCCACTTGCATTTGATAATGCTATTTCCTTAGATTCTAAAGAGGAGAAAGGCATCCAATCAGAGGTAGCCGGAAACGCTGATATTCTGGTCTGTCCTTATATTGAAGTTGGAAATACACTTTATAAATCGTTCACTTATTTTGCTGGCGCAAAAGTTGCAGGTATTATAAGCGGGGCGAAAGCACCAATCGTGTTAACATCTCGTGCTGATTCAGCCGAGAGTAAAATATATTCATTAGCATTTGCTTTATTAACATCTTAAAAACTTTGAGGAGGAATACAGAAATGGATATTTTTAAATATTTAGAGGAAAGCGATTATGAACAGGTTGTATTTTGTCAGGACAAAAATTCGGGATTAAAAGCAATTATTGCGATACATGATACAACATTAGGCCCTGCTTTGGGTGGGACACGTATGTGGACATATGATTCAGAAGAGGAAGCTGTTATCGATGCATTACGTCTGTCTAAAGGAATGACCTATAAAAATGCAGCTGCTGGATTAAACCTTGGTGGCGGTAAAACAGTGATCATTGGTGATCCTAAGAAAGATAAAAACCCAGAAATGTTTAGAGCTTTTGGTCGTTATATCCAAGGGTTAAATGGTCGTTACATTACCGCTGAAGATGTTGGTACAACTGTACAAGATATGGATACGATCTATATGGAAACAGATTATGTTACCGGAATTTCGCCAGAATTTGGCTCATCAGGTAACCCATCTCCTGCAACTGCATATGGGGTTTACTTAGGAATGAAAGCAACAGCTAAAGAAGCATTCGGAAGCGATTCTTTAGAAGGTAAAGTAGTAGCCGTTCAAGGAGTTGGAAATGTAGCTTATCATATGTGTAAACATCTACATGAAGAAGGCGCTAAATTAATCGTAACGGATATTAATAAAGAAGCTGTAAAACGGGCAATGGAGGATTTCGGAGCTCATGCAGTAGATCCAGACGATATTTATGGCGTTGATTGTGACATTTATGCGCCTTGTGCTTTAGGAGCGACAATTAATGATGATACAATCCCTCAGTTAAAAGCTAAAGCCATTGCGGGTTCTGCCAATAACCAATTAGCTGAAGATCGTCACGGTCAAAAGTTACATGAATTAGGTATCGCTTATGCGCCAGATTATGTTATTAATTCAGGTGGAGTAATTAATGTAGCAGATGAGTTAAATGGTTATAACAAAGAACGCGCATATAAACAAATTGAAAAAATTTATGAAAGTTTAGATAAAATCTTTGAAATTTCTAAACGTGACAATATTCCTGCGCATCAAGCTGCGGATCGTATGGCAGAAGAAAGAATTGAAAGTGTGAGTAAATCACGCAGTACCTTTTTAAGAAATGAACACAATATCATTTCTAGAAGAAACGGTTAGTGTTGGAGGAGTTGCAGGTGGAAAGCATTCGAACACTTATAATCAATCCTGGTTCAACATCAACGAAAATTGGTGTTTTCGAAAGTGAAAAAAGTGTATTTATTAAAACAATCAGACATCAATTGAATGAATTTGAGCCATTTGAGCGTCTAATCGATCAATTCAAGTTTAGAAAACAAGTCATCTTAAATACTTTAGATGGAGAAGGTTTTAACCTTTCTAAATTCAAAGCTATATGTGCTAGAGGTGGCTTGTTAAGGCCTATTGAAGGCGGAACCTATAATGTCTCAGAGGATATGTTCATGATTTGAAGAATGGTTATAATGGCGAGCATGCATCGAATTTAGGTGGGTTAATAGCTTTTGATCTAGCCAGTGACCTAAATATTCCTGCTTATATAGTCGACCCTGTTGTCGTTGATGAAATGCTGCCTATAGCTAAGGTGACTGGGATTAAGGATATACAGAGAAAAAGTATATTTCATGCACTTAATCAAAAATCTGTGGCTCGAAAGGTTTGCGATAAGTTAAACAAGCCATATGAAAACTCAAAGCTCATTGTTTGCCATATGGGTGGAGGAATTACCATTGGTGTACACCATCATGGAAAAGTAATCGATGTTAATAATGGACTAGATGGTGATGGGCCTCATTCTCCAGAACGAGCAGGTACAATACCAGCGGGTCAATTAGTTGATTTATGTTTTTCGGGCAAATATCAAAAGCATCAAATACAAAAGATGTTAGTCGGTCAAGGTGGATTAGTTAATCATTTAGGAACGCATGATGCGATTGAAGTTGAAAAACGAATTAAAGATGGAGACGAGCAAGCAAAATTAGTGTATGAAGCTATGGCTTATCAGATCTCTAAAGAGATTGGTGCTTCCAGTGCTGTGTTAAAAGGGCAAGTAGACGCAATTGTGCTAACTGGAGGCCTCGCTTATGGAAACCAATTTATTGAAAAGATTATTCAAAATGTTGAATGGATTGCTGATGTAATGGTGTTACCAGGGGAAAATGAAATGGAAGCACTAGTAGAGGGCGCACTTAGAGTGCTTACAGGAAAAGAGCAAGCTAAGGAATATACCGTAGAAAAGAAAGGGGTATAGAGGTATGGCTTTAGAATATGATGTTGTCGTCCTAGGTGGCGGAACAGGAGGTTATGTAGCTGCTATTCGTGCAAGTCAACTTGGGCTTAAGGTAGCAGTTGTCGAGAAGGAAAAATGGGTGGAACTTGCCTACACAAAGGGTGCATCCCTTCCAAGTCATTACTACGTAGCGCGGAAGTATTTAAACAAACAAAAGAAGCTGAACAATACGGTGTTCTAACTGAAAATACATCTTTAGATTTTACAAAAGTACAACAACGTAAAAGCTCAATCGTCGACCAATTACATAAAGGTGTCGAAGGGTTAATGAAAAAAGGGAAAATAGATGTCTTTGAAGGGTTTGGCCGTATCTTGGGCCCTAGTATTTTCTCACCAACAGCTGGAACCATTTCAGTTGAACGTAACGATGGTGAGGAGAATACCATCATTATTCCTAAAAATGTATTAATTGCAACAGGATCAAAGCCGAAATCTTTACCTGGTTTAGAACTTGATGGTGAAATGGTACTGTCATCTGATCATGCTCTAAATTTAGATGAGCTTCCTAAATCCGTTGTGATTGTTGGTGGCGGCGTCATTGGAATCGAATGGGCATCTATGCTCAATGATTTTGGAGTTGAAGTCACTGTTTTAGAATACATGGAGCGTATTTTACCTACAGAAGACAAAGATATTTCAAAAGAAGTTAAAAGGTTATTAAAGAAAAAAGGGATTAAAATTGTCACTGGAGCTAAAGTTTTACCTGACACACTTGAAAAAAGTGAACAGGTTACGATTCAGGCAGAACATAAAGGTGAACAAAAGTCATTCGTAGCAGAAAAAATGCTTGTATCTGTTGGTCGTGCACCAAATGTTGATAACATTGGTCTAGAGAATACAGATATAATTGTTGAAAAAGGCTCAATCAATACGAATAAATACTATCAAACTAAAGAATCTCATATTTATGCGATAGGTGATGTCATTGGCGGTATGCAGCTAGCTCACGTTGCCTCACATGAAGGTATTGTTGCTGTAGAACATATGGCAAATGAGGATCCATTACCAATTAATTATGAACATATATCTACTTGTATCTACTCTAACCCTGAAGTTGCAAGTGTCGGGTTAACTGAAGATCAAGCGAAAGAGCAAGGATATGATGTTAAAGTTGGTAAGTTCCCGTTTCAAGCAATCGGGAAAGCATTAGTCTATGGAGAAAAGGATGGTTTTGTCAAGATTATTGCTGACAAGGAATCCGAGGATCTTTTAGGAGTGCACATGGTTGGTCCTCATGTTACAGACATGATTTCTGAAGCAGGTTTAGCTCAAGTTTTAGATGCGACACCTTGGGAAGTTGCACATACAGTGCATCCACACCCTACATTATCTGAGGTTATGGGTGAAGCAGCTCTAGCTGTTGAAGGAAAACAAATTCATGGATAAAAAGGGGAGGTTTTAAAATGGGAAAGAAGCGTCATGAAGAACTTGGATTAACGGATGAACAAGTACTGGATATGTATCGCACCATGTTACTCGCTAGAAAAATTGATGAACGTATGTGGTTATTAAACCGTGCTGGAAAAATTCCATTTGTAATTTCATGTCAAGGACAGGAAGCGGCGCAAGTTGGGGCATCGTTTGCTTTAGATCGTGATAAGGACTATACAGCACCTTATTATCGTGATATGGGTGTGGTGCTAGCATTTGGGATGACACCAAAAGAACTATTTTTATCTGGTTTTGCTAAAGCGGAAGACCCTAACTCAGGTGGTCGTCAAATGCCAGGGCACTTTGGGCAGAAGAAGAACCGTATTCTAACAGGATCATCCCCTGTTACAACCCAATTGCCACACGCAGTTGGTGTAGCTTTAGCAGGTAAAATGGAAAAGAAGGATTTCGCTTCATTTGTCACTTTAGGTGAAGGGTCTTCAAACCAAGGCGACTTCCATGAAGGACTAAACTTTGCAGGTGTTCATAAATTACCGGTTATTACAATGGTTGAAAATAACAAGTACGCGATTTCAGTACCTCTTGAGAGGCAAGTAGCATCAGAAACAGTTGCAGATCGTGCTAAAAGTTACGGGATGCCAGGCTACCAAGTGAATGGTAATGATCCATTAGAAGTTTATAAAGTGGTTAAAGAAGCAAGAGAAAGAGCCATTAACGGAGAAGGGCCAACACTAATTGAAGCCATTACTAACCGTCTAACTGCTCACTCGAGTGACGATGATCACACAGCATACCGTGATAAAGAAGAAATTGAAGAAATGAAGAAAAACGATTGTGTTCATATTTTCTCACAATATTTAAAAGATAATGATATTCTAACAGATGAAAAAGAACAAGAGCTTATAAAAGAACTAGATAAAGAAATAAATGAAGCTACAGATTATGCTGAAAATGCACCTTACGCTGAACCGGAAGATGCATTGAAGTATGTCTATGCTGATAAGGGAGGGGAATAAGCATGCCAGTTAAATCTTATATCCAAGCGGTCACTCAAGCGATGCGTGAAGAGATGGAACGTGATGACAAAGTATTTGTTTTAGGTGAAGACGTCGGTAAAAAAGGCGGAGTTTTCAAAGCAACAGAAGGTTTATACGATCAATTCGGTGAAGAACGTGTCATTGATACACCGTTAGCAGAGTCGGCTATTGCTGGTGTTGGTGTAGGAGCTGCTATGTACGGTATGAGACCGATTGCTGAGATGCAGTTTGCTGATTTTATTATGCCTGCTGTTAACCAAATCATCTCTGAAGCATCTAGAGTTCGTTATCGTTCTAATAACGATTGGAGTTGTCCTATTACGATACGTGCTCCATATGGTGGTGGAGTGCACGGAGCCCTTTATCACTCACAATCAGTTGAAGCAGTGTTTGCGAATCAACCTGGACTAAAGATCGTTATGCCTTCAAACCCTTATGATGCGAAAGGATTATTAAAAGCAGCAATTCGTGATGAAGACCCGGTTTTATTTTTCGAACATAAACGTGCGTATCGCTTATTAAAAGGTGAAGTTCCAGACGACGATTATGTATTACCAATCGGTAAAGCGGATGTAAAGCGCGAGGGTGATGATATTACAGTTATCACTTATGGTTTATGTGTCAATTTCGCTCTTCAAGCAGCAGAAAAATTAGAAGAAGAAGGTATTTCTGCACATATTTTAGATTTACGTACCGTATATCCGTTAGATCAAGAGGCGATTATTGAAGCGGCTAAGAAGACTGGTAAAGTGTTACTGGTTACCGAAGATAATAAAGAAGGAAGTATCATGAGTGAAGTGGCTGCGATCATCTCTGAGAATTGCTTATTTGATTTAGATTCTCCTATTCAAAGACTGGCAGGACCTGATGTTCCAGCAATGCCTTATGCTCCAACAATGGAGAAATTCTTCATGGTAAACCCTGATAAAGTAGAAGAAGCAATGCGTGATTTAGCAGAATTCTAAGGATAAGGAGGTTAAATAATGAGTGTAGAAAAAATTACAATGCCACAGCTAGGCGAGAGTGTTACTGAAGGTACAATCAGCTCTTGGTTAGTTGGTGTTGGCGATGAAGTCAATAAATATGACCCAATAGCAGAAGTCATGACAGATAAAGTAAATGCAGAAGTACCATCTTCTTTTACTGGTACGATTAAAGATTTAGTGGCTAACGAAGGTGACACCATTCAAGTCGGCGAATTAATTTGTTACATTGAGGTTGAAGGTGGTTCAAGTGAAAGTTCAGATGAATCACCAGAACAAACAGAAGAACCAGTAGAAGACCAATCAACTAATCAAGATCAATCAATGAAGAAACGTTATTCTCCAGCAGTGTTAAAATTAGCCCAAGAACACAGTATTGATCTAAATCAGGTTGAAGGTTCTGGCCGAGGTGGAAGAATTACTCGTAAAGATTTAGAGAAAATAATTGATTCTGGTAATATCCCTCAAAGCGGATCTCAAACTGATCAATCAAACACTCAAGATAAATCAACAGAGGCCATTCAGCAGCCTGCTCAGTCAAATAAACCAGCTGATGTTCCATCCGCTGAAGCTGGTGATATTGAGATTCCAGTATCAGGCGTACGTAAGGCTATTGCCCAAAATATGGTCAAGTCTAAGACTGAGATTCCTCATGCATGGATGATGGTTGAAGTGGATGTTACTAATTTAGTTAATTTACGTGATGAATTGAAAGAGGATTTCAAACGTAAAGAAGGGTTTTCTTTAACTTACTTTGCTTTCTTTGTAAAGGCTGTTGCACAAGCGCTTAAAGAATTTCCTGAGATCAATAGTTCATGGGCTGGAGATAAAATTATCCAGAAAAAAGACATTAATCTATCCATTGCGGTAGCTAATGAGAATCAGTTATTTGTCCCAGTAATTAAGAATGCGGATGAGAAGAGTATCAAAGGCATTGCAAAAGACATTGTCGATTTAGCTAATAAAGCGCGCCAAGGTAAATTAACAAATGATGATATGCAAGGCGGAACGTTTACAGTTAATAACACTGGTTCGTTTGGTTCCGTTCAATCTATGGGTGTAATTAATCACCCTCAAGCAGCGATCTTACAAGTGGAATCCATTGTGAAGAAGCCGGTTTATATGAATGGAATGTTTGCTGCACGTGATATGGTAAATTTATGCTTATCACTAGATCACAGAATTTTAGATGGACTCGTATGCGGAAATTTCTTGCAGCGAGTTAAAGAGATTTTAGAAAATATGTCGAAGGATAATACGTCAGTATATTAAGTTGAAAGGCTCGGGACAAATCCCGAGCCTTTTTTAGTTATTCCTTTATATCAAATTGAATTTTATGCAAGTTAGCAAATATGCCATCAGCAGATATTAGTTCCTCATATGTTCCTTGCTCTGCAATGCCATCATTTGTCACAACAATTACACGATCCGCACCTCGAATGGTAGCAAGTCTGTGTGCTATAACTAATG
Organism: Piscibacillus salipiscarius JCM 13188; assembly: GCF_001311865.1. Taxonomy (GTDB): domain Bacteria; phylum Bacillota; class Bacilli; order Bacillales; family Alkalibacillaceae; genus Piscibacillus; species Piscibacillus salipiscarius. The sequence goes on along the minus strand of NZ_BBCD01000038.1, from coordinate 3,426 downwards.
TTGTGCGGTTCTCAGCCAATTCATTTAGTGATTTCTGAATGACTTTCTCAGTCTGAGTGTCTAAAGCAGATGTCGCCTCATCTAAAATAAGAATTGGAGGATTTTTTAAAAACATCCTCGCAATCGCAAGCCTTTGTTTTGTCCACCTGAAAGCTTTAAACCGCGCTCTCCTATTTGTGTATCGTAGCCTTGAGGTAAGTTGGCAATAACATCATCTAGGTGAGCTTTTCTAGCTGCTTCACGAATTTCATGCTCAGTTGCATCTTGTTTACCGTATGCAATATTCTCACGCACTGTTCCGGTAAATAGAAAGACATCCTGTTGCACAATACCTATTTGCTGTCTTAGTGATTTTTGTCATACCTTTGATATCGATACCATCAATTGTGATGGAACCGTTGTTCACATCATAAAACCTTGGTATTAATGAACAAATAGTTGACTTTCCGGCACCAGATGGTCCAACAAACGCAACGGTTTCACCTGTGTGGATGTTCAGGTTAATATTTTCTAATACTGTTTTATATCTATCATAAGAGAAATCCACATTGTGAAATTTAATATCCCCTTTAAGGTTTTGAACACCCTTAGCTTGCGGAGCGTCTTCAATATCAGGCTCTTGTTCTACTAAGTTACGAAAAACGTTTAAAACCAGCCATTCCTTTAGGATATAACTCTAACAAGGCACTAATTTTATCGATAGGTTTGATTAAAACATTAGTAAATAAAACGAAAAGTACTAATTCTCCGTGGGTTAATTGTCCGTTAAAAACAAGCCAAGATCCGACGACTAACACGAGTAATGTCAGCAGTCTAGTCATCATATAAATACTAGAATGTGTCCATGCCATTACGCGGTAGGCACCGATTTTAGCTATACGAAACAATCCATTATCCTTGCGGAATCGATTAATCTCAAAGTCTTCATTTGTGAAAGATTGAACCACACGGACACCCGATACAGCGTCTTCAACCCGTGCGTTAACGTCAGCTATTCTCCCATACATATTACTCCAGGCTTTATTCATAGCAATGTTACAATAAGTTACGAGTGCAACTAAAAGCGGAACCATAACAAGTGCGATTAAGGCAAGAGTAGGATTAAAGTAAAACATAATGCTAAAGGCACCGAAGAATGTCATAATGGCAATAAAAGCATCCTCAGGTCCGTGGTGAGCTAATTCTCCTATATCAAACAGGTCATTCGTAATACGGCTCATAATATGGCCTGTTTTAGTGTTATCAAAAACGGAATGATTGACGCTGAACATGTGTAAAAAGCTCTTCACGCATATCGGTTTCTATATTGATCCCAAGCTTGTGACCTAGGTAACTAACGACAAACTGAAGAAAGGTGCTCAGTAAGTAAACTAGCAGTAGTATGATACTGACAGTTATGATTATATTCCAATCTTTATTTGGTCCTTTTAATAAATCATCGATAAACCACTGGACAGCGACTGGAAAGGCCAATTCTAGTATGGCGACGATGACAGCGCTTGTAAAATCAATTACGAATAGTTTTCTATGGGGTTTGTAGTATGAGAAAAATGTCTTAATCATGTTTTAATGTTTATCTCCTTATCCTAGAAAAATCTAACATATTATAACATTAGATAAATGGTTTGTCACAATGAACTTTTTGGTTCATACGGACATGAATATTTGCAATATAATTGAAAGGAATACATAATATTGATAGGATATTATTGAATACTTAAATATTTAGAAAAAGGAGCCATTCGGAATGGATTTTAACATTTATATGCAAGATTTCGTTAATCAAGCTCGTACTGAGATTAACGAAGCAGGATTCGAAAACCTAACAACACCTGAAGAGGTAGATGAAGCTTTTTCTCGCAAAGGTACAACGTTAGTAATGGTGAATTCAACATGTGGTTGTGCAGGGGGGCGTTGCTCGTCCAGCTGCTGCTAATGCCATTCATCATGATCATCGCCCAGATCATTTAGTTACGGTTTTCGCTGGACAAGATCGTGAAGCAACAGAGAAGGCGAGAGAATATTTCGAAGGATATCCACCTTCATCTCCATCGTTTGCACTTATTAAAGATGGTAAGATTCAAAAATGGTTGAGCGCCATGAAATTGAAAGCTCAACACCAATGGAAGTTGTTCAGCAATTACAAACATTATTTGATGAATACTGCGAAGAATATTAAGAAAAAGGTGGTTTACAGCCACCTTTTTCTTTTTCATAAGCGATATTATGCGTTATAGTGTTAGTAAAAAGAAATTAGAGAGGAACAATCATGTTTAAGATTGGTTCAAGAACGATTAAAACAGCTATTGGTGCTCCAATTTCTATCTTTATAGCACAACTATTAAACTTAGATAATTTTATCTCTGCAGCTATTTTAACTATTTTATGTATTAAAATAACTAGAAGAAGTTCTATATTAAACGCTTGGTATCGGTTTTATGCGTGTATAATTGGGCTTGCCGTATCCGCATTCATGTTTGAATTAATTGGTTACTTCCCGCTTACGGTTGGAATCGTATTATTAATATTCATTCCAATCACGGTTAAGTTAAAAATCACTGAAGGTGTCATTACCAGTTCTGTTATTATCCTTCATGTATATGGGGCAGGAGAAGTGACATTAGGTTTAATCATTAATGAGATTGTATTGCTACTTGTCGGCATAGGTGTGGCACTTGTATTAAATTTATACATGCCAAGTTTAGAATCTAATTTAGAAGAGGTTCAGAAAGATGTCGAGAAGAATTTTTCAGTCATATTAAAAGAAATTGCCCATTTTCTTAAAACGGGTGATCACTCTTGGACAGGGGCAGAACTTACAAAGGTATCACAATTATTAGATCAGGCAAGCGAACTTGCTTCTCGTGATGTTGAAAACCATTTATTAAGGAGCCATCATCCTTATTATCATTATTTTCATATGAGGCAAAAGCAATTTGAGATTTTAGAACGAATGTTACCATTAATTAGCCGAATTCATGCAACTGAGGATGAATATTACTATATCGGAGAGCTATTTGAAAATCTTTCAAAAATGTTCAACCACAGAACACAGCGATAAAATATTTAGAACAGTTAAGCAATATTAGAAAGCAATTTAATAAAGAAGAACTACCAAAAGACCGTCAAGGTTTTGAAGAAAGAGCTAATTTGTATTTACTTTTGAATGAAATTGAACAATACTTAATCCTAAAGCGTTCTTATAAAAAAAGCGATATATAATAAAAGCCTAGTAGACGTTGTGTAACTATTCCCCAATTAGTGGACTGGTTAAAAAAGTCCCTATAACTAGGACGCTTTATCAAGGAAGTAGTTCGTATATCGCAATGGAAATACACATCGCTTTCCACGGGTACGGCGTAGGCTTCCCAAAGTTCACTTGCGTTCACTTTGGATGATTGTCAGTTCGTGCTGTTCCCGTAGGAG
>NZ_BBCD01000037.1 GCF_001311865.1 Piscibacillus salipiscarius JCM 13188 | reverse complement strand
GTTAACCTAAAATATTAATTTTCACTTGCATTTTTCAGCGAAGGTGAATATAATATTATTTGTCTCAGAAATTTTCTGAGTTACATATAACAACTAAATAGTCCGGTGGCGATGGCAGAGAGGTCACACCTGTTCCCATGCCGAACACAGCAGTTAAGCTCTCTAGCGCCGATGGTAATTGGGGTGTTTCCCCTGTGAGAGTAGGACGCTGCCGGGCATTATCTTTTACTTCTCCTTCGTGGACAGTTTAAAACATATTCCAGCGTAGCTCAGTGGTAGAGCAATCGGCTGTTAACCGATCGGTCGCAGGTTCGAATCCTGCCGCTGGAGCCATTTTTTGGAGAGCTGTCCGAGTGGTCGAAGGAGCACGATTGGAAATCGTGTAGGCCGCTACCGCGGTCTCGAGGGTTCGAATCCCTCGCTCTCCGCCATAATGATTAATTATGGCCCGTTGGTCAAGTGGTTAAGACACCGCCCTTTCACGGCGGTAACACGGGTTCGAATCCCGTACGGGTCATCTTTTATACTTAATGCCCTGGAGGATTAGCTCAGCTGGGAGAGCACTTGCCTTACAAGCAAGGGGTCGGTGGTTCGAGCCCGCCATCCTCCACCATTTATAAGGGACCCAAATGTAATTTTTCAATAACTTAATCAGAACTCTAAATAAGAGGATCTGACAATACCGCGGGGTGGAGCAAGACCGTAAACATCTTGAACCATCATCTGCGTAGGTTTTGCGAGGAGCGTAAGCTTCGCCGAAATGGCTTGCAACGCGACGAGCAGTTTAAAAAATTAATAACATTTATAGTCAGGGCTCTAATAATAGAGCGATTGACAATACCGCGGGGTGGAGCAGTCTGGTAGCTCGTCGGGCTCATAACCCGGAGGTCGCAGGTTCAAATCCTGTCCCCGCAACCAAATTATTCATCGACACTACGTCGAATTTACTTCTTTGCGAGATGGAATATGGAGTGCTCGTAGAGTGCAACCAAATTGGTCCGGTAGTTCAGCTGGTTAGAATGCCTGCCTGTCACGCAGGAGGTCGCGGGTTCGAGTCCCGTCCGGACCGCCACTACATAATTAAATAAGCATCATTTCATTGGCTCGGTAGCTCAGTCGGTAGAGCAACGGACTGAAAATCCGTGTGTCGGCGGTTCGATTCCGTCCCGAGCCACCATCTTTTTGGAGGGGTAGCGAAGTGGCTAAACGCGGCGGACTGTAAATCCGCTCCCTCAGGGTTCGGGAGTTCGAATCTCTCCCCCTCCACCATTTTTAACATAATATATAGGGGTATAGTTTAATGGTAAAACGAAGGTCTCCAAAACCTTTGATGTGGGTTCGATTCCTACTACCCCTGTCATATGGCGGTCGTGGCGAAGTGGTTAACGCACCGGATTGTGGCTCCGGCATTCGTGGGTTCGATTCCCACCGGTCGCCCTTTGTTGGGCCATAGCCAAGCGGTAAGGCAACGGTTTTTGGTACCGTCATGCGCTGGTTCGAATCCAGCTGGCCCAGCCATTTAAGCGGAAGTAGTTCAGTGGTAGAACACCACCTTGCCAAGGTGGGGGTCGCGGGTTCGAATCCCGTCTTCCGCTCCATTTTTATGTGGCGGCATAGCCAAGTGGTAAGGCAGAGGTCTGCAAAACCTTTATCACCGGTTCGAATCCGGTTGCCGCCTCCAAACAATTTCATTTACTTACATACCCAAGTTGGTAAGCAGTCGATCTGTTTATCAACTTTTTTATTTTAATTATATTGAAATATTATTACGTTTTTGCTAAATGAATTTGACATAAAAAATCATTCGGATTATAATTAAAATAAATTTTCTGAATTGTCACTGGAAGCGATTACATACTTTTGACACTTCAGATTTTGGTTTTAAATAAAATTTGATATAGGGGGATGGGAACTTGGTTAAGCAAATTAAGTGGCATGGATTAACGTTATGGTTAGCGTTGTTCTTGTTAGTGTTCATTGCTGCGTGTGCGCCAGAAGAGGTTCCAGGAAATGAGGAGTCACCAGAGTCTGGTGAGGAATCCAGTGGTGAAGAGACAGGCAGTGAAAGCAATGAAGGCGCTAACGATGGTGAGATTTCTGGACAGCTTGAAATTCAGTATTTGTCGGTGGATATGGAGATTCTTGGTGGAAGGAAGTCATTGGGGATTTCCAAGAAGAATATCCAAATGTTGAAATCGTAGAACACGCAGGGCCAAACATCAATGAAGAAATGAGATCGCGTTGGGTTTCTGGCGATCCACCTGATGTAGTATACATTGATGGTGCAGGTTCAAGTGAAACTCAAATGGTTGAAGATGATCAGTTAATGAATTTAACAGAGTGGGCTCAGGAGATTGAACTTGAGGATGGTTCCAAACTAGTAGACAACTTTATTGCTGAACCAGCTTCTTATGATGGTGAGCTTTACAGTTTACCTTTAGTATTCGATACTTGGGGTACTTGGTATGACATGGCTTGGTTCGATGAAGAAGGCTATGAAGTACCAAAAGACTTTGAATCGTTTATGAGCACAATGGGTAACATTAAAGAAAGTGAAGGAATTGCACCATTCGTAACAACTGGTCAATATCCATACTACTTTTTAAGAGGTATGTTATATCCAGCTATTTCGGCTTATGGTGGTAATGAATTACTCGCAAGTGCGATTAAAGGTGAAGAAGGCGCATGGTCAAGTGAAGAGATATTATCTATCATGCAAAACGTACAGAAAATGGCTGAAGAAGGCTATGTTGACCCAGGATTTGGTGCATTAAACCATACACAATCACAAATGAATTTCCTACTACATGATAATGCGTTTATTCCAGTTGGATTCTGGCTTCCGAATGAAATGTCAGGTGATACACCAGATGACTTCAAGTATGGTTTTATTCCATCACCAATGAACAAAGCAGGAGAGCCAATGGCCATTGTTCCTGACTTACGTCCATTAGCGATTGCTAAGGAAGCTGAGAACCCTGAAGCTGCTAAAGCTTTTGTAGACTTTGTCTTTACAAGAGAGTATGCGAAATCGTTCTCTGAGCACACAGGTGCGATTATGAACGTTTCAGGTGTGGATTTATCGCAAAGTGAAGAAGTGCCTGATTATTTAATCGAAGCTAACAAAATGATTAATGATCCTGAACAGGTACAGATTTATCATAAGCCGCACCCAATGAGTGCTGATTTAGAAACACCTATTAGTGACGCTCTAGTCTCACTCATGCTTGGTAATATTACCGCAGAAGAATTTGTTGAAGAAGCTGAGAAAGCGGCAGAAGAATATCGAAATGCACAATAACTAATATTAGTAGAATTATATATGGAATGCGGATCCTTTCTGCATTCCATATACTATTTAGGCGAAGAGAGTGATCACGATGGTACAAATAAGAAACAAAATATATATTTCTTGCCTTTTGTTTAATTCCTACGTTTATCATGTTTAGTATTTTTACACTTTATCCATTATTTAATGGTCTTTATTTTTCATTTTTCGAATGGTCAGGTGCATCCAACACCCGAGAATTTGTCGGTTTTGATAATTACAAAAAATTATTTACTGATGACATTATTCCTATGACCATTTGGCATGACTATTTTCTAGTTGTGACAAAAGTAATTGGAATTATGATAATAGCGTTATTTGTTGCGGTTGTTTTAACTCAGTTGAAGATTAAAGAAGCACCGTTCTATCGCGTGGTTTTCTTCTTTCCAAATATTATGTCAGTTGTCGTGATCGGGATTCTTTGGATGTTTATTTATAACCCAAGCTTAGGGCTTGTAAATACAGGTTTAGAGAAAATCGGCCTTGAAGAATGGGCTAAACCGTGGTTAGGAAGTGAAGATTGGGCACTGCCTAGTTTAGTATTACCATCTGTTTGGGCTGGGATTGGCCTATTCATGTTATTACTCATGGGCGGGATTGCCAACATATCGAAAAGCACCTACGAAGCAGCTCGTATTGACGGGGCAAATGAGTGGCAACAATTTTGGCATGTGACACTACCATTAATTTGGCCTCAAATTAAAATATCGATTCTATACATAGTGATTACCACGTTAAACGGTTCCTTTATCATTGTTCAAGTAATGACGGGCGGGGGACCTAATAACGCAACGCACGTTATGGGTTCTTATTTATATCAACAAGCTTTTAAACAATACAACTTTGGTTACGGGGCAACAATTGGGGTTATGATTCTAGTACTTTCATTAATCACCGTACTATTACTACAATTCTTGCTTCGTAGAGACAAAGTAGAGTACTAGGAGGGGGAGCATATGAAATTATCAATCGGAGAGAGAGTTGCCAGGTTCGGTATTAGAATACCATTATTGATTTGGACGTTAGCCGTGCTATACCCCATCTTTTGGATGTTCCTAGGCTCATTTAAAACAAACGCTGAGATCTATGCGAACCCTTGGGGATTTCCTGAAACGTTTAATTATCAAAATTTCATCACGGCGTGGACAGAATATAATATCGGAACGAGCGTACTCAATAGTTTAATCGTAACAGCATTAGGCGCGATTTTATGTTTAGTGTTAGCCATTCCAACAGCATATGCTATTGAGAGGGTTCGGTTTAAAGGGAGTAACTTCTTATTCACGCTTTATATTTCAGCTATGATGATCCCAATGGTGCTGGCTTGGATTCCATTATTTTTCTTACTTGCTCAATTGAATATGCTAGATAGTTTAATAGGCCTTGCGATCGTTTATGCGTTATCACAACTACCATTTACGATTTTCGTGCTAACAAGTTTTATCAGTACGATTCCAAAATCGCTAGAAGAGTCAGCGGCGATCGATGGTATGTCGCCATACGGCATTCTGTGGAAAATCGTCACGCCACTTACGACATCCGGGATTATTACCGTCACCATCATGAACACGATTCAGTCTGGAACGAATACTTTATGGCGCTTATTTTCCTGCAGACAGAAACCAACTATACACTAGCACTAGCCATTGACTACATTAGTAATGAAGCGCAGTACACCAATGCTTGGGGAACGTTATTCGCAAGCCTAGCGATTGCGATCATTCCAGTCATTATTCTGTATGCGATTTTCCAAAGACGCATCACAAAAGGCATGACAGAAGGTGCAATCAAAGGTTAAATGAAAAATAATTTAAACCCTCTTGTGTTATGAGATTAAATCATCTATAATGCAAATTAACACAATATATTGTATTTGTGTTAATCAAAATCTATATATAGTATTCTTGTTAAGGTGCTATTTGCTTAAAAGGGAATCTGGTGTAACTCCAGAACTGCCCCCGCAACTGTAAGCGCGGACGAAATGAATGACCACTTTGCAGGATCACTCAATAGTTGGGTGCCTGTAAGGGAAGGTTCAGAGTAGGCTGATGCGCAAGTCAGGAGACCTGCCTTAATGAGAAAAAGTTTCACACTCTTCGGGGATTGAGAGAATGAAACGATATACGCTAGCTTTACCTGATTTATATTCAGTATAGCTATACATATCGTTTTGTTCGCTTCTCCCCGCGGGAAGCGAATTTTATTTTGGAGGGAAAAAGATGCAGGTTATATCTAAAACAGTTCTACAAACGGAAGAGGGTACTGAGGAGTTCAATGGACAACATTTAAAAAACTACTTAGCATCGATCTTAAACCAGTTCGGTCATCTAGAATCTAATTCCTTTACGGAAAAAATCATTCAGGCCGTCACATCTAAAGAAACAATCACAAAAGAACAGATGACCAATGAAATTCTATTAAGAGGCCTTGAGAACATTAGTCCTGACGAGCCGGACTGGACATATGTCTGCGCACGCGTGTACTTAGATCAGCTATATCAAAAGGCAGCGGGTAATCGAGGTTACTCAAAGGCAGAGCCATATGGCAGCTTTTATGAGCTTACGAAGCACTTATCAAAGATCAACATCTATAGTGATCAGTTATTGACTCACTATGACGAAGAGGAATTTAAAGAGCTTGAAACTGTGATAGAGCCTGAACGTGATCGACTATTTACTTACATCGGGATCAGGACGCTTGCCGATCGATACTTGGCAAAAGATCACGAAGGTCGCGTGTTCGAACTACCACAAGAACGTTTTATGACGATTGCAATGACACTTATGATACATGAACCGAAAGATAAGAGATTGCAGCTCATTAAAGAAGCGTACTGGGCGATGAGCAACTTATATATGACCGTTGCGACTCCAACCCTGTCTAATGCAGGAAAAGCTCATGGGCAGCTGTCTAGTTGTTTTATAGATACGGTCGATGATAGTTTGCAAGGAATCTATGATTCGAATACGGATATTGCGAATTTATCTAAAAATGGCGGCGGAATCGGTGTCTATTTAGGTAAAATTCGCTCGCATGGAAGTTCAATCAAAGGATTTAAAGGTGTGTCGAGCGGCGTGATGCCGTGGATGAAGCAGCTGAATAATACAGCAGTTAGTGTTGATCAGCTTGGCCAAAGACAAGGAGCCATTGCCGTTTACTTAGACGTTTGGCATAAGGATATACACAAATTCTTAGACGCTAAGCTAAATAACGGGGATGAACGCCAGCGTACACACGATTTGTTTACAGGCGTATGCATCCCAGATCTCTTTATGGAAAAAGTCGAAGCGAGAGAAAGCTGGTATCTATTTGATCCACACGAAGTTAGAAGCGTGATGGGCTATAGTTTAGAAGACTTTTATGATGAGGAAGATGGAGAAGTTTCGTTTAGAGACAAATACGAAGAATGTGTGAGGCAACCTGATTTATCCAAAGAAGAAGTTCCGGCCATTGAGATTATGAAGCGGGTTATGATTAGTCAGCTTGAGACAGGGACTCCCTTTATGTTTTACCGTGATGAGGTCAACCGAAAGAACCCGAACAGTCACAAAGGCATGATCTATTCATCGAATCTATGCACCGAAATCACGCAAAACCAAAGTCCGACCACGGTTGAAGAACAGAAAACAAAGGACGGCAAAATTGTCGTAACTAAATCGCCTGGTGACTTTGTCGTCTGTAATCTATCAAGCATTAATCTTGGCCGGGCTGCGTCAGAAGATGTGTTAGAAAGGCTCATTCCGATTCAGATTAGAATGCTAGATAATGTGATAGATTTAAACACAATTCCAGTCTTGCAGGCGCAAATTACGAACCAAAACTATCGTGCTGTTGGACTCGGTACGTTTGGGTATCACCATTTGCTTGCGCTTAAAGGCATTCGCTGGGAGTCAGAAGAAGCGGTGAAATTTGCGGACGAGCTATATGAACGAATTGCTTATTTAACGATTAAGGCAAGCCATGAACTTGCCAAAGAAAAGGGAGCCTATCCTTATTTTGAGGGGTCGGAATGGGAGAGTGGCCATTATTTTGAAAAACGTGGCTACCATTCTTCTGAGTGGCAAGAACTAATGCAAGATGTCCAAAAACACGGCATTCGGAATGGCTACTTATTGGCGGTTGCGCCGAACTCGAGTACAAGCCTAATTGCAGGAAGTACCGCAAGTATCGATCCGATTTTTAAAAAATTCTACTCAGAAGAAAAGAAAGATTATAAGATTCCGGTCACGCACCCGATTTAAGCGCGAAAACATTTTGGTTATATAAATCAGCCTATGACATGGACCACAGCTGGACGATTAAACAAAACGAAGCACGCCAGAAGCATATTGATCAGTCGATATCGTTTAACTTTTACGTCAAAAATCATATTAAAGCTAAAGAATTACTAGCGATGCATCTGTCAGCCTGGAAAGCCAAATTCAAAACGACCTATTACACAAGATCAACGTCATCAGAAATCGAAGACTGCGAAAGCTGCGCATCGTAAGGAGGAATTATTATGACTGAAACGATACAAAAACGACGTTATATGACTATCAAGCACCGAATGCATCAACAGGGATCATTAATGGAGAAAGCTCCAATGTGCTTAACTGGGATGATGTCAGATTTAGCTGGGCATACCCGATGTATAAAAATATGCTCGCCAACTTCTGGACACCATTTGAAATTAATATGTCTAATGACCGTAAGCAGTGGCCAGAATTAACTAACGACGAACAAGAAACATTTAAGAAAATCATCGGGCTACTAGCATTCCTAGATTCGATTCAAACGGACTATTCAGCTAAAGTAGCGGATTACTTAACGGATTCGAGCTTGTCAGCCTTGATGCAAGTCCTGTCGTTCCAAGAAGTGGTTCATAATCAGTCGTATTCCTATGTCCTATCGTCATTAGTCGATAAAGATGAACAAGACCGCATCTTTGAATACTGGAAACATGATGAAGTGCTGCTGGAACGAAATCAGTTTATCGCAGAGGGCTATGACCGATTTGTAGAGGTACAAACGCCTCAAGCATTCATTGAATCCGTCGTCTATGATGTCGTGTTAGAAGGCTTATTCTTCTATGCTGGCTTTGCGTTCTTTTATAACCTTGCCCGAAACCAGAAGATGGTCTCAACGAGCACGATGATTAATTACATTAACCGTGATGAGCTTATTCACGTGAATTTGTTTGCGCATATTTTTAAAGAAACTTTGAATGAGAACCCAGGATTAAATACAGAAGAGAATAAACAGTTTGTGACGGATACCTTTAAAAAGGCTGTTGATCTTGAAGTCAAATGGGGTCAGCATATTATTGGGAACAAAATTGATGGCATTAACATGGATGAACTAGAGGAGTACATTAAGTATACAGCGAATAAACGATGTAAGCTATTAGGCGTCAATGCACCTTACCCTCATATTACGGAGAATCCAATGAAGTGGATCAAGGCTTATAAAGAAGTGGACGAAGGCAAGTCAGACTTCTTCGAGCAAAAATCCCGTCAATATACGAAGGTATCTGACACCAATGGATTTGATGAATTATAAACAGCAAGAAGGCAGGGTGGAACTGCCTTCTTCGCTAATTTTAGAGATTGACTAAACAAACTAAATCATGTTATATTTATTCTTGTCGTAAATATTTCACATGCCGGTGTGGCGGAATTGGCAGACGCGCACGACTCAAAATCGTGTTCCTCACGGAGTGTCGGTTCGAACCCGACCACCGGTACTATAACTTTTTTGTAGAACAAATTTAAAAGACACTTTAAACACCCATGAGCATTATTACATTAATGTTTATGGGTGTTTTTGTATGTGTAGTCATGAGAAATAATGATGTTTGAATTGAAAGTCAATATAGGTGAAAGGATTGGTAGTCTTGTCTAAAGTAATAATTCACGCCAATGAATTGACGAAAAGATATGGGAGTCATATAGCTGTAAATCATATAAATTTAGAAGTATATGAAGGTGAAGTATTTGGTATTATTGGTCCGAATGGGGCAGGTAAAACAACATTCATCGAGATGATTACTGCATTTAGAAAACCGGATAATGGAAGTGCACAAGTAATCGGTCTAGACTCACAAAACGACTTTTTATCAACTACGGGAAAAATTGGTGTGCAGCTCCAGCAAGCAAGTCTATATGAAAAACTCAAGGTAAAAGAGGTACTGAAACTTTTTTGCTTCTTACTACAAGAAGAATCGCCCTATAGAAGAGTTGGTTTCTATGTTGAGATTGGAAGGGTACTTGAATAAATATATTAAGCACTTATCTGGTGGTTGGAAACAACGTGTATCTTTTGCTTTGGCTCTAATTAATGATCCCGACATCGTAGTATTAGATGAACCCACCACGGGACTTGACCCCGAAATAAGACGAGATATATGGAGTATCATTCAGAAGCTAAAGTCAGAAGGAAAAACTATTATTTTAACGACTAATTATATGGAAGAAGCACAATCCCTCTGCGACAGAATAGGTGTATTAAAAAAAGGAAAATGGTAGCCTGTGGAACAAAGCAAGAACTGGAAAAACTGCTTCCAAGTAAACAAGGAAATCTTGAAGATGTATACATGAACTTGACTGGAGTGATGAGGGAGGAGACTCGTGCATGAGTAAAATGATAACGAACCATATGATTGCAGACTTAAAGTTATTTTTGAGGGATCCTATGGCTCTGGGCTTTACGTTCGTATTACCTGCAGTTTTGTTTATTATCTTTGGAAATATATTTGGAAATGAATCATATGGTGGAGTGGAATATTTCGATTTATACATATCTGCTATGATAGCAATCATGATTTTAAATATCGGGTTGTTTACTATTGGCCTTCAACTAGTGATTGATCGGGAAAAAGGTGTTTTAAGGCGGCTAAAAGGTACTCCATTACGTCCGTGGGTTATGTTTTTAAGTATCCTAATGAAAGCAATTATCGCGGCAATTGTTGGTGCAATTGAAATTATGGTCATTGCCTATTTTTTATTCAAAGTCCCCATGACAGAACACATAATGTCTTATTTTTTAATGCTTGTTATTGTAACTGTGGGCTTTTGTAGTTTCTGTTTAATCATTACAAGTGTTTCCAAAACAGCTGGTGCAGGTTTAGGAATAGCTTTCGTTCTCATGTATATTATGTTATTTCTTTCTGGCGTCACAATTCCTTTAGAAATATACCCAGAAACTGTTCAGACGATTGCACAATTTGTTCCATTATATTATGTACATGATGTATTACAGCTCGTGTGGAGAGGAGCATTTTCTTTCTCAGACATTACTAGTGTCTTAGCACTCGTATCGTTTGCTGGAGTATCTGTTTTAATATCCAACCGATACTTTAAGTGGGAGTGATCTAAGTAATAACAGGTAGTTACTTCCTTCATTTCAGCTCTTAAACTCTGAATATATGGGTTTAAGGGCTCTTTTTATTAGATAATATAAAAGTCGAAAAATTAGAACATTTTGCTCATGAAAATAGTCAAATAATGACAAGATTTTTATGTCGTATCCTGTAATCTATTAATAATTTGATAGTTTACTAGACGAAGCTATCTTAAATTAATAGAAATAGGAGGGGTCTTAGTGACAAAACGATTACGGAGCATTTTATTTCTTGTTTCGACAATAGTGTTAGTTTTGAGCACTTCTTTATCGACAATGTCTATAGCTGAATCTCAAAACAATTCCATTCAAGACAGTTTACAGCAATCATCAACTCATAAAATTGACAACAAAGTTAGAGAACAGATGGATAGCAGTGATGAACTATCGCTTATCATTATATTAAATCAACAAATTGATGCTGCTAACATAATGAAACAAGCAAATAATAATGCAGATGAGAAAAAAGCACTAGGATTAAATAGGAAGCATATGGTGCGTTCAGAAATTTTGACAGAATTAAAGGCAAATGCACACCAAACGCAAGCGCCTTTGCTAGAATTATTAAGCCAAGAGCAACAAAAGGGAACAGTTAAAAAATACAATTCCTATCATGTTATGAATGCCATTTCTTTCACCGGCTCAAAGGAAGTCATTGAAAAGGTTGCTTCCTTTAAGGAAGTGAAGAAAATTTATTTAGATGAAGAACGAAATTTGGTAACAGACTCTGACTTAAAGAGAGCTTCAAGCGATGAAAATGTACAATGGAATGTCAGTCAGGTATTAGCACCAAAAGCATGGGAGTTAGGAATTGATGGGGCAGGAGCTGTTGTTGCCAGCATTGATTCTGGTGTTCAATGGGACCATCCAGCCCTAAAAGAAAAGTATCGTGGCTATAATGCAGGAGACGGAACAGTTGATCATCAATATAGTTTTTTGATGCGGTAAGTGGACAAGCAGAAAGTTATGATGACAATGGACATGGAACCCATGTAACAGGATCAATGGTCGGAAGCGAACCTGATGGAACGAACAAAATTGGTGTTGCTCCTGGGGCAAAGTGGATTGCGGCGAAAGCTTTTGATACAGAGGGTAGCGGTTCAGATTCTGATATTTTAGAGGCTGCAGAGTGGATTATGGCGCCTGGGGGTAGAGTTGATATGGCTCCAGATGTTGTCAATAATTCATGGAGTGGTGGACCAGGTGTCAATGAATGGTTTTTAGAGGTCGTTCAGACTTGGAGAGCCTATGGCATTTTCCCGGTATTTGCAGCAGGAAATGCATCAATTTTATATCCAAATGGTCCCGGTACTATTGCAAGCCCGGCTAATTATCCAGAATCTTTTGCCGTTGGTGCAGTTGATGAGGAAGATGCTTTAGCCGATTTCTCTTTTCAAGGACCATCTCCATATGATGAAATTAAGCCTGAATTAACAGCACCCGGTGTTAATATTCGTTCCACCTTACCTAATGGAGGTTATGGAGAAAAGAGTGGTACTTCAATGGCGGCACCACACGTTGCTGGAGCGGTTGCGTTGTTACGCCAAGCTAATGCCAATGTGACAGTAAATGAAATCGAGCAAATTCTTATTGAAACAGCTACTCCCTTAACCGATCGAAATTTCCCCGAGTCTCCTAACCAAGGTTATGGTTATGGACTTTTAAACGCTTATGATGCCGTATTGTCAGAAACACAAGGTATGGGAATGATTAAAGGGAATGTAACGATTGAAGGAGAAGATACAGAGGATCCAGATTATACACATACACCTATTTCTGAGGCATCTGAGGGGTTACAAGTTGATCTAACAGTTCAAGCAAGTGATAATATTAGCGTTGAATCTGTTGAGTTAGCGTATAAAATGAACGATGGAGAATGGAATTATGTCGATTCAGAACGTGTTAATGGCAACTATTTAAATGGAGAGTACCTCGCTACAATTCCAGCAGGTGTTGTCGAAGCAGGAACGCTAACTTATAAATGGACTATTACTGACTATGCTGGAAATACAGTTACGAGTGAGGAATATATAGTCACGGTGTTAGAAAGTTTAACGATTGGTTACTCTGAAGACTTTGAAACAGAGCCTACTGGCTGGACAATTGTCGGTGAAAATCCTAATTGGGAATGGGGTGTTCCAACGTCAGGTCCTAATGGTGCAGCATCTGGTGAAAAGGTATATGCGACTAATCTTTCAGGAGACTATTCGAGTGGGATGAGAGAAATGCTCGTCATGCCACCAATTGTTTTACCTGAAGGAGAAGCCTTTTTACACTTTAAACAATGGTATAGTTTTGAACAGTCAGAATATACAGGTGCTGCTTATGATTATGGTTATGTCATGGTATCTACAAATGGGCAAGATTGGACGGAACTTTCAATGGTTCAAGGAGATTCAAGGTCATGGGTTGATGCATCAATAGATCTTTCAGAATATGCCGGTCAAGGAATTTTTATTGCGTTTTATACCTATTCGGATTTTAGTACAGAACAACCAGGTTGGTATATTGATGATGTTGCTTTAAGCGCTACAAATAATGGTGAGAGTGATAATACAAGTTCAGATCTAGAAACAATCAATACATCTGACTTTACTGGTAAAGATACCAAGGTGGAAACGGACAACAAATTATCACTATTACCAATTGAAGCGCAAGTAAGTGTATTAGAAACAGGTAGGTCAGTTGTAACTAACCCTCAAAATGGGAGTTATGCTTTACGCCATCCAGCTGGGGAATTCAGTGTTATTGCGGAGTCCTATGGTTACCATTCTCAAACCAAAACGATTGAAGTTGCAGATGACGAAGAGGTTACGACGAATTTCACGCTTGAGGAGAAAGAAAGCGGAACAATTACTGGTGTTATTACAGATGAATTAACAGGAGAACCAGTTGAAGGAGCAAGAGTCTACCTAGTCGAAGATGCCAATATCGAACCTGTTGAAACAAATGCTGATGGGTCCTCAGTTTAACAGCTTTTGAAGGAACATACACATTAAAAGTGTCCGATCCAATGCATTACCCGAATACAGCAGAAGTGACTGTGGTTGGTAATGAAGAATCGGTTCAAAATATAGTTTTACCGCCAATTGTTGGTACATCAGAAACAATTACTTATGATGATGGTACCGCAGAAGCCCTAAACTATATGTATTCTGCTGGAAATGGATGGGCTGTGAAAATGTCACTTGCAGATGGAAAAAATCGGGCAGTGTTAACAGGAGGTTACTACAAATTTGATGGTGGTGATCGTCCAGATCCAGGTGGAACTGAATTTTTAGTCGAAGTGTATGACTCAACCGGTCCAAATGGTTTGCCTGGGGAGAAAATTGCCGGTCCTCTTGAAGCTGAAGCAATCCGCTCTGAAACAGACTGGACATTTATAGATTTAAGTGGTGAGGAAATTATTGTTGAAGGTGATTTTTACCTTGCTTATATTCAAAAAGATGAATATCCATATACACCAGCTATTAATAGGGACACAAGTTCTGAGTCTTCTGGAAGAAACTATTCTTATATTGATGGTGAATGGAAGCAGACTTCAACTTCCGATGGAAACTACATGATTCGCGCTGAAGTAGCATATGATGAAGCCGTACCGGAAATTACATCACCTTTAAATAATTCATATACGGCTGAAAACACGATTACAGTTGAAGGTCAAGCCAATCCGAATAAAGAAATTTATCTGTATAAAAATGGATCAGAAGTAGCTGTGGTTTCGTCTTCGGAAGATGGAGATTTTAGTGCTGAAATCTCCCTAACGGAAGGTTCAAATACCATTACAGCAAAGGCCGCACAAGGAGAAAGTCTTACACGTCCGTCCAATCAAGTGGAGGTAATATTAGATAGTGCACCTCCAATTGTATCCATTAACTCACCGCAAGATGGAGAAGAGTTTAATAAAACATCGGTTACCGTTCAAGGCAAGTGGAGGAAGAAAATCTAGAGAGTGTTAACATAAATGGATCAGAAGCAACTCTTGATAACGGTAACTATGAAGCCGATATAACACTAGAACAAGGCGAAAATAGTATTTCAGTTAAGGCTGTTGATCAAGCTGGAAATGAAACAGTGCAAACGATAACAGTCTATGTAGACTCGGTTGCGCCAATAATCACAATTGAATCACCAGAAGATGGCGACACGGTTCACAAAAATCTGTAGAAGTAGAGGGGCAAGTCTCAGAAGATAACCTAGACTTTATACGTGTGAATGGTAAAGATACGAAAGTAAAAAATGGTTCATTCCGTACAAATGTTAAACTAGAAGATGGTGAAAACATCATTATGATCTGGTCGAAGGATACATTTGGGAATGAAACATGGGAAGAAGTCAGGGTTATATATGATAACAAAAATGGAAAAGGAAATAATTAATAATAAGACTCTATTTAAAAGCTCACAAGCCTTAT
>NZ_BBCD01000036.1 GCF_001311865.1 Piscibacillus salipiscarius JCM 13188 | reverse complement strand
CTGATTGATAAATCTAAAAAACTGACCGATAAAACCTTAAAACTGACTGATAGAACGGGCCGATAAATCTCAAAAACAGGCCGTAAAGCCCCTCATTATCAACAAAAAAGCTCCTCACCAACGAGGAGCTTTTCCTATTTTATGAAGGTTGTTCTCCTGAGTCAGGAGATTTCTGATCTAGCCGATCTAATCGTTTCAACAATCCGATGCCGAATTCGCCTTTCATGTCTAAGTTTTCGTTATAGATACTGTTCGTTGCTTCGTAGGCGGATGATCCGTGTTCTGAGAAGTCGAGACCTGCAATTTCATCTTCTCGCGAAACTCTGATTGAACCGGTGCTAGTAATGATGAATAATGCGGCCGCAGTTGTAACAAGTGTCCATAAAATGACGCTGATGACACCGAGCGCTTGAATTCCTAGTAATTCAAAGCTACCTGTATAAAACAGTCCGCCTTCAACCGCAAATAATCCAACAGCGATTGTGCCCCATATTCCGCAAATACCGTGAACGGTAATGGCGCCGACTGGGTCATCAATTTTTAATACGCGATCGAGTAACTGGACTGCTTCGACTAAAATAATACCTGCTATTAAGCCGATGAAAATAGCGCCAATTGGTGTAACGTTTGCTGTACCAGCGGTGATTCCTACAAGCCCAGCGAGTGCACCGTTTAATGTTAGCGTGGCGTCAATTCGATTGAACTTTATGTGTGAGTATAAGGCTGATGCAACGATACCAGCTGATGCAGATAAAAGTGTCGTCGCAATCACTGATGGGATTAATGTAGGATCTGCGGCAAGGGTACTCCCTCCGTTAAATCCGAACCAACCGAACCATAAGATAAATACGCCTAAGGCTCCGATTGGAATATTATGTCCTGGGATCACGTTGACTTTAGTTTTAGCATACTTACCTATACGAGGACCAAGCACTAACACCGTTATTAGTCCACCAACTGCCCCTGTTAAATGAACAACTGATGAACCAGCAAAGTCTACGAAACCAAGTGCAGCTAACCAGCCATCACCCCAAATCCAATGTCCGACGATTGGATAAATGATTCCAGTCATGAAAATAGTAAGGATTAAGTAAGAACTTAATTTGATTCTTTCGGCAACTGCACCTGAAATAATTGTCGCACATGTTGCGGCAAACATAGCTTGAAAGACAAAGAACCCTATTTGATCGGTTTGTCCTGTGAGTAAAAACCCTGATGTGCCAATAAAACCACCAAGCGAATCACCAAACATCAGTCCGAAACCTATTAAAAAGTATAGAACAGATGCTATGGCTATGGTCATCATGTTCTTCATTAGTATGTTCAATGCATTTTTTGAACGAGTAAATCCTGTCTCAACCATCGCAAATCCAGCGTGCATAAAGAATACTAGGAAAGCGCCTAACATCATCCATACCATATCAATTGATGAAATCAATGGGGCGATCTCATTTGATGTTGCAGCAAAAGATACAGTAGGAATTAAACTTAAACCAATTATTAACGATAAAACTTTTTTAACCATTTGTATTCCCCCTTATATTAATGCTTCTTTTCCAAGTTCACCTGTACGAATGCGATATACATTTTCAACAGGTGTGACAAAAATCTTCCCATCACCCACATTACCAGTGGCACAAATGTTTAGAATGGTGTTCACTAGTAAGTCAACTTCATGGTCATCAACGACTAATTCGACTTTTACTTTTGGGTAAAGTTTAATTTCGTATCTTGTTCCTCTAAACATGCCTTCTTGCCCTTTTTGCTGCCCACACCCAGCAACTTCAGAGATTGTCATTCCTTTAACCCCTTTTTGATCAAGTGTGTCTCTAAGGTCTTGGAACTTTTCAGGTCTAATAATCGCTTCAATCTTTTTCAAAAAATCACTCCTTTAAATTTTATTGTTAACTTTCTTAACACTAAATGTAATTATTAATTATAATATGCTTATTTTTGTGAAAAATCAACCTTTTCAACAAAATATGTAAGGAAAGTTAACATAAATGAAAATTAATTTTATAATTGATAGGCAAAAACAGGGGTTGAAGCAGTGAAAGTGAAGGAGGGGGGGTGCTGAAGAACCGACGAATATGGTTTAAAAAAACTGATCGGTAAATCTAGCCCAAGGTTCTAACCAACTCACAAAAAAAGCTCCTCACCTAGAGGAGCTTTACTTCTGATTCGTCATTAAATGATTCTCATAAACGACATCATACAGATCTTTATAAGAAACGTGCTCGTCTTTCAGTTGGGTAGGAGACTCTAAGCCTGCAGCGGCCGCGATGTTAAACAGGCCTTCGCGTACAGAGATCACAAAATTCGTTACCCGATAAGATTTTTCTTCTATATTAAGGGCTTTTTGTAAACTAGGGTCTGTGGTTGCAACACCTACTGGACAGTGGTTCGTGTGGCAGACCTGCGCCATGATGCAGCCAACAGTGACCATGAACGCGCGGGCAACTTGAACGAGGTCGGCACCTAATGCTAAGGCGACAGCTATTCGGTCAGGTGTGAACAGTTTGCCGGATGCAATAATTTTAACTCGGTCGCGGACGCCATGGTCCACTAGGGCTCCGTGCAAGATCGGGATCGCTGATTTGATCGGCAAGCCAACGCTGTCTGCAAGCTCTTGATAAGTAGCGCCCGTTCCGCCTTCACCGCCATCAACGGAAATAAAGTCTGGAGCGTGGCCGGTCTCAGCCATTACCCGCGCTAGTGTGTCGATGTCGCCTTGCTGGCCGACCACAATTTTAATCCCGACTGGTTTGCCGGTTACTTCACGTACACGTTCGACAAATCGAGCATGCCATAGACGTCATCGAACTCTTTAAAACGGTTCGGACTGTCAACGGTTTGGTAAGGCGTAATGTTACGAATCGCTGCAATTTCTTCAGTGACTTTCTCGCCTTCAACGTGTCCACCACGCGTTTTAGCACCTTGAGCCAGCTTCAATTCAAACGCTTTAATTTGTTCAATCCCAGCTTTGTTTTGCAGCTGTTCCCAAGACATTTCGCCTTCTTTTGTTCTGACGCCAAATAGGCCTGGGCCAATTTGCATAATTAAATCGACATTTCCTCTTAAGTGATAATCCGACACGCCTCCTTCACCTGTGTTCATCCAGGTTCCGCCAGCTCTGCCTAGTCCTAAGGATAATGCAGTTACAGCACGGTCGCCAAGTGCGCCATAACTCATGCCAGACATTCCGATGAGTCCTTTAGCGACGAAAGGCTTCGGGCAATTTGGTCCAATAACCACTGAATGCTTTTCATCTAAAAAGTATGGATCAACTTCTTTCTTGATTCGATACTCTTTACGTGAAAAAGGTACTCTTTTTCAATATAATAAGCATAAGTCTTAATCTTTTCTTGCTGATCGATGGCTAATTCTTCTTCTAATTTAGGAAACATCGTGTTTTTTATGTAATAACCAGGTTGATCGAAATCACGCTGCGACCCAAAGCCGACCATTCTCTTTTTATACTTTGCCGGTAACACAATGTTTTGGTAGTCTTTTCGTGAGAAAGGTTTGCCTTCGTTATCCTCTGTAAATAAATACTGTCTTAACTCAGGCCCTATACTTTCAAAAAAGTAGCGCACTCTACCTATTAATGGATAGTTTTTTAACACAGAATGACGTCTTTGATTCCGATCGATAAAATAGCCATAAAGCATAAAAACTCCTGGGATAATTAATAGTAGAAAGATAATAATTAATAAAAATAATGAAGCTAATTCTGTCATTGACTCGCCCCCTAAAAATATATATAATTCAAACGTGAAATTAAATGGAACGCTCTATATCGAATGTCCTATACACAATATACCACAAGCAGACATTTTGAATCATATGGTTCGTAGAGTGAGAGAGGTATTTATATGGATAATTTATTATTTATCTTAATGTTAATCGGAGCACTAGGAGTAAGTTCCCAGTGGCTTGCATGGCGTTTTAGAATGCCAGCCATTGTTGTGATGTCTGTTATGGGCTTACTCGCAGGTCCGATTTTAGGAATCATAAATCCGCAAGAAGATTTGGGCGGAATGTATAGCCCGCTCATTTCAATTGCCGTCGGTATTATATTATTTGAAGGAAGCCTGAATTTAGATTTTCGTGAAATAAAAGGACTTGGAAAACCAATCTTTCGTATCACAACGTTGGGTGCATTTCTTGCCTGGATTTTGGGTTCTTTAGCAGCACATTATATCGCGGACTTATCATGGGCGGTTGCCTTTGTGATTGGTGGTATTCTCATCGTGACTGGCCCAACTGTTATTTTGCCACTTTTAAGGCAGGCAAAATTAAAACCTAGACCAGCAGCTATCCTTAAATGGGAAGGTATTATCGTTGATCCGTTTGGCGCACTCGTTGCCGTGTTTGCATATGAGTTCGTTAAATTTGTAACAATGGATGCCGTCACATTTGCAACGGTTTTAGCTTTCTTAGCTGGTTCATTATTAGCTGCGGTCATTGGTGCCTTTTTCGGGTACGGAATTGGGTGGATGTTCGAAAATGGTTATGTACCAGAATTTTTGAAATCACCCGTCGTATTAGCTAGTGTTGTGATGGCTTTTGCATTAAGTGACACTATAATGCACGAAACGGGATTACTTGCCGTTACGGTCATGGGGATGACCATAGCGAATATGCATATCTCATCTATTGGCGATATGAGGCATTTTAAGGAAAATATATCAATCCTACTCATTTCGATAATTTTCATTATGCTGACAGCTTCGCTTAACCGTGAAACGCTACTATCCATTTTTGATTGGCATATTATCGTCTTTATCTTAATTATGCTTTTTGTCACAAGACCATTAAGTATATTTTTATCGACGATCAAAACGGATCTTCAATTTAAGGAAAAGTTACTCGTTGGCTGGATTGCGCCTCGCGGGATTGTCGCGCTAACTGTTTCAGGGTATTTTGCGGGTGTACTATTAGATGCAGGCTTTGAAGATGCTGAAATCCTAACCTCTCTTACATTCGGACTTGTCTTTGCAACAGTTGTGGTCCATGGGTTTTCACTTAGCTGGGTAGCAAAACATCTTAATTTATCTACAGAAAGTAAGCCGGGTGTATTAATTGTCGGGGCTAGTAAGTTTTCGGTTAATTTAGCCAAAGTTTTAGAGGATCTTAATATACCGGTATTAGTCACAGATTCATCATGGAGTCGCTTATCTCACGCAAGGAGACTTGGCGTCCCTTATGAGCATGGTGAGATTTTGTCCGAACAAACGGACTACCAAATAGACCTTACGCCTTATGAATATATGATAGGTCTTACGGAATATGACTCTTATAATACGCTAGTGAGTTCGACCTTTATGCCTGCATTTGGCAGGGAGCATTTATTCCAGTTACCACTTCAAGTCAATCAAGGAGATCATTTAGAAGATGTGAGCAAACACTTAAGTGGCCGCTTATTATTTGAAGAAAATGCTAACTGGAGCGCATTAAACGATAAAATTAATAAAGGGTTCTTGTTTAAGAGAACGGGGATTACTCAGCAATACACGTACAATCAATTCTTAAAAGATTTAGATTCTGAAAGTGTTTTATTGTTTATATTAAGAAAGTCAGGAAACCTTGATTTCTTCACACCGAATAATGAAGTAAAGCCTGAAGCGGGCGATACGGTTGTTTCGTTACAAAAACCTGTACAAAACTAGAGAATATAAGCCGCTGACATTTATAGTTAGCGGCTTATGAAGTGTTAAGCATTACTTTTTACTTATTTTTAAAAACCATCTTTCACCAATATAAGTTATAATCATAACCACAATGGCTACTAAAACAATAAGGGAATCGGCTTTGATTTTAACCCAGGTAAAGGCTATTAATATAATGGAGTCAAGTACAATGGCTCCTATAACAATGATGCGATTGAAATCAATTTGATCTTTTAACTTCGTAAGTAACCCCCAATGAATGATTAGGTCCATAATCAAATAAAGGAAGACACCTAATGAAGCAATTCTGCTTAAATCAAATAGAACGGTTAAAACCATGGCAATAACAATGGTATAAACCAACGTGTGTCTTTGAATTTTACCTGGCATGCCGAAATGGCTATGTGGAATCAAATCCATATTTGTGAGCATAGCTAGCATCCTTGAAACAGCAAATACACTAGCTATAATCCCAGAAATGGTAGCAATAATAGCTATGATGACAGTGAACCAAACACCTAAATTCCCTAAAGCTGGCTCAGCTGCTGCAGCAAGTGCATAATCCTTCTTCTCTATAATTTTATTTAAAGGTAAATTACTCGATACGGCCCACGCTAATAAAATATAAACGACTAGGCTAATCAAGATCGAAAACATAATGGCTCGTCCAACATTTTTCTTAGGTTTTACAATCTCTTCACCTTGATTCGTAATGGTAGTAAACCCTTTGAAAGATAGAACAGTCAAACCAATTGCCGCAATAAAACCTGCGATACTTGTTTCTGGTGCTTGGCTAGTACTTTCCGCAGGACTAAATGTAAAATTGACGACTACCAAACCCGCACCTGCAAAAATAAGTAATCCAATGATTTTAAGTAGCGAAACGAATGATGTAAAGGTTTGAATGAATTTATTGCCTGAAATATTGACTATAAAAGCAAAAATTAATAGACCAACACCTAAAACAGGAATCCAAAAACTATTGGAATCCACATTAATTAATTGTAAGGTATAGTTTCCAAAAAGTTCTTGCAACTAAACTTTGATTAATGACCATTGAAAAAGCCATGAGTAATGCTGCAAATGCTGTTAAAGTTCCTTTACCATATTCTTTAACTAAGTACATACCGATGCCACCTGCAGAGGGGTAAGTATTACTTAGTTTTATATAAGAGTAAGCACTAAATGCAGTCACAATTCCCCCTAGAATGAAAATAAGTGGAAACCATTTTCCTCCTAGTTCGGCAACTTGACCCAATAGGGCGAAAATCCCGGCACTAATCATAACTCCTGTACCTAAACCGATGGCACCGATTAGGGTAATGCTATTTTTCTTGTATTGAGTCATTTATTCACCTCTTTTTAAATCGTTTTTATAGCTTTTCCCTAAAATTATGCAAAAAATGTGCAGATGGTGGCTTCTCATAATAAGATATGGATAAAATGACTAATATAAAGATTTCGTTTGTTCACATGTTCAATAAATTTTCTGCATAGAAACTTGATAATTCATTGATATGATATCGAGTGATATAGATAGTGGAGGTTACGATGATGAAAAAATAATTATCTTAGTGAGTATGACGTTCTTATTGTTCTTAATTGGATGTTCTAGTTTACAAAGCGATTCATTTGAGAAGGAACTGCAAGGTGACCAATTGACACATGTTCACGGTATGGGTTATGACAAGGATGGTCAATTAAATTTCGGTACGCACGCAGGGCTTAAATATTACAAAGATGGCAAGTGGTTTGAAACCACTAAAAATATCAATGATTATATGGGTTTCAATGTAGTAGATCAAGGGTTTTATACTTCTGGGCATCCAGGTGCTCAATCTGATTTACCGAATCCTATTGGCATTCAGAGAAGTTTAGATGGTGGTAAAACATTAGAAAATGTTGGGTTTGTTGGTGAAGTAGATTTTCACTTGTTGTCCGTTGGGTATGAGAGTCATGACATTTTTTTTTATACAATCCTAAATCTAATTCGACTTTGGATGAAGGGTTATACTTAAGTAATTCTGAAGGTGAAGATTGGAAAAAAGTGAGCAGTTCAAGTATAGACGGTAAATACATAGATTTAGCTGTTCATCCGAATAATTCTAATTTATTAGCGGTCACATCAGTAGGAGGCGTATATTTGTCAGAGGATGGTGGACAAAGCTTCAAGTTATTAACGGAACGAAAACAAGGAATCGGGGTTTATTTTACTGAAAATACTTTATATTATTCCACATTTGATGGTTCACCATCATTGGTCAGTTATGGTCTGAAGAATCAAGAGAAAACGGTTAATAACTTGCCTGAACTAGGTAAGGATGCACCCATGGATATAAGTCAAACCCCAAAATCCTAATGAATTAGCGATCCATACTTACTCCAGTGGAGATGTATATTTAACAAAGGATAGTACTAAAACATGGACATTATTATCCAAGAGTGGTCGTGTTCAATAAATGATGAATAAACTTTCATTCAAGGTAGGAATGTTATTTTTCATATTTATCGTCTTAGTTGAGGTGGCATTATTTTTTATCTTATATACGAACCTAGCTAATAACCAAATTGAAGAAGTTATGGACAGTTTACTTGCTAGAGGAAATACACATCGGGATGTTCTTGAGGATCATTACAATGAGTCGACCATGGAACATGTTGGGATTATGGAGTCTGCATCTGATTTTGTTGTCGTTATCACCGATGAAAATGGACAAGTACTTGTTAATTCCAATCCAATAGAACAAGAAATAAGACAGGTGATTAATAGAGCTGTCAGGACACCGATTGACTCTGGTGGCATGATGATTGAAGATAGATGGAAAACAAAGAAGTATATTGCATCAGACAGTTTAATTGTAATTGATGGTCGAACTAAAGGGCATGTCTTAATGTTTGCAAAGACGAAAAAAGTTAAAGATATGCTTGCAGAGTTAGAGGATCAATTTAAACTGATTGGCTTAATAACATTAATCCTTACAGTTATTACGATTATCATTTTATCTAAGTTCATCACAGCTCCTTTAATCAAAATCAAAGAAGCAACAGAACAAATTGATGAAGATAATAATCAAATAGATTTAGATACAGAAAGGCAGGATGAATTAGGTAGTTTAGCAAGGACTATTACACGGCTCTCTAAAGATTTGGATCAATTAAAGGCTGAACGAAGTGAATTTTTATCTAATATTTCACATGAATTAAGAACTCCTTTAACCTATATTAAAGGGTACGCAGATATTATTAATCGTCCAAGCATAGAAACCGATGAAATCAGCAAATACAGTTCAATTATTAAAGAAGAAGCAGAACAGTTATCGATTTTGATCAAAAATTTATTCGATTTGGCCAAAGTTGATCAGAATAAGTTTGTCATCAATCAAAAATTGGTACCTTTATGTGATATTATTCAGACAGTTATACGTAGATTGAAACCAGCTTTTCTTGATAAAAAGTTGAGGGTAGAGGCTGATTGTCCCAATCACTTAGAAGCTTTTATAGACCCGCCTCGCATTCAGCAAGTGTTAATTAATATATTAGATAATGCAAAAAACATTCCCCTGATGGAAGTAAACTAACTTTAAATGTCACTGAGTCTGAAAATTCAATTACCATTCAGATAACTGATGAAGGTGAAGGTATCCCTAAGGAAGAAATTCCGTATATTTTAATCGTTTATATAGAGTTGAAAAATCACGTTCTAGATCAAGTGGCGGATCGGGTATTGGCTTAACAATAGCAAAGGAAATAGTAGAGTCACATGGTGGCTCAATAGAGGTTGATAGTGAACTAGGCCGTGGAACGACCGTCTTAGTTATCCTTCCGAGGAGTGTTTAAAAATGAAAAAAGTACTAATTGTGGATGACGAAATAAGAATGCTGGATTTAATTGAAGTCTATTTACAGCCACATGGTTATGAATGTATTAAGATATCTCAATCAAGAGACGGTTTAGATATTATTAAGCAAAAGAGATAAATATTGTCATTTTAGACTTAATGATGCCTGAAATGAGTGGGTTTGAATTATGTCAAAAAATAAGATCCTTCTCAAGTGTTCCTATTATTATGTTAACTGCACGGGACCAACAGGAGGACCTTATTAAAGGTTTTAAATTAGGAGCAGACGATTATATTACAAAGCCATTTGATGAATTAGAGCTAGTTGCAAGAATGGAAGCTCTTCTTAGAAGAACACAACCCCAATCAATTGTAGAATCAAATGGTTTAATGTGGAATGAAGATACTTTTGAATTATCGTATAACAATCAAGTAATCAAATTAACTCCAAAAGAATTTAAAATGATTGGATATTTAATAAAAATCCTGGTAAAGTCTATGAACGGGATAAACTAATAGACTTAATTTGGGGTTATGCAACGGATGTTGAGGGGAGAACCGTTGATTCACATATACGTAATATTAGAGATAAAATTAGAAAAGTAGGATTTCCAGTCGACGCTCATTTAGTAACCGTATGGGGGATTGGTTATAAGTGGGTTAATTAGTTTTCAAAAAAAGTAGCAAGAATATGATTTTCTTGCTACTCATGATAAACCTCGCTATAAAATTGATAGGTTTGATATTGAGTCTCTATAGTTGAGTGAGGCACAAACGACCAATTCATAATTGAGATCAGCTCATTATATAATTTCTGAATATGAGCTTGTTGTAAAGCCATATCAGAATGCGCTTTTTTGACGTTTGGATTTTTCATATTTAGTGACGATATATAATTTTGCTCTGACATACACTTAGCTGTATTATGGGCTTCTAACGTTACCCATTTATTTGTATAATCATTTAAAGGCTGAAAATGATGTTGAAATGTTACATCTTCATATGTGGTTAGTGGAGGGACATTCACTGATTGCTTGTTATCAGAATCTATCAACTTTAGCATGACATCAACGTGACTCATCATGATTGAAATTTGTAGTTGTAAGAGTTCTTTTAGTTTTGGAAGTGTTGTGATCGATTCATATAAAATAACTTGTTAATAACCCCTTCATGGGCAGCTAAATGCTCTGCCATTAACCCTAGGTCAACGGACGGTAAATTTTCCAAAATGGCCACCTCTTTTTCTTTATCTTTATGCGGCCAATAAAATTATGTTAAAAGAAGCTGATGAAATATCAGCTTCTTTTAATGGTTTATTTTATCCTTCAAACGCTCGTATTCTTCTTCTGTAATTTCACCTTTAGCAAGTCTTGATTTGAGGATTTCTAATGAATCTTGAGATTGATTAGTTTGCTTGTGATTGTCACTTGGATTTCTAAACATCCATATTAGCACAACAATGATCAATACAATTAATACAATCATGATTAAACTGAAGAAAAAACCACCAAATAGATTTCCTCCCATGTCACCATTCATCATTCCACCATTCATTAGTTTCACTCCTTTTATTATTTTACATATGGCGAGAAGACGCCTTCATAATCAACAATGGTCATCATACCACGGTCTGCATGGTTATTATCGTGACAATGAAATAGCCATTCTCCTTGGTTGCTGGCCTTAAAGTATATTTCATAGGTTTCTCCTGGTTTAACATTTATTAAATCTTTAACCATGGGATCTTTATATACTTTTCCATTTTTAGATACGACTTGAAACCGATGACCGTGTAAATGCATTGGGTGATTTAAACGACCGTTATTTCTAATCTCTACCTTAACAATGTCCCCTTCTTTTACTTTGATTGGCGGTGTGTTAGGGAATACTTGTTCATTAATTTGGAACGTCATTCCTTCACCCATCTCCATTCCCATACTTAAATCCATTTCATAATTAACATCAACGTTGTTAGGAGTATGGTTGAAAATGAGTTCTTTGTTACCAAGTGTTGACCCGTCAACCGTTTTTTCTTTTGTTAATTCACTAGGTTTAACACTTTTGTGATTTTGTTGAGGGTTCGATAGGACCGGTACATGAGAAGTGGTCCCACTTTCCGTTGATGTAAGATTTGTAATCAACCATGGTTCAGACTGATTGTTGGTAAGTTCGACATCGACCCTTTCCCCAGGTGCTACTTCTACAATATTAGTCTTGTTCTTTTCTTCTATTGTTTTGGAAGCATCATATGCGACAACACTAGCAGTTCCATTTGGAAAGGCTAATTTTTGAACTTGGTACCCCGCATTAATGACTCTGATTAATGCCTTTTCATTATTTTTAATAACGATAGGTTTTATTTCGTCTCCAGTTTTTCCATTGACTGAATACGTATCATACATCTCTTTTGTATCAGCTTCACCATCTCCACTCATACTACCCATCATCATACCAGGCATATTTGTGATACTTTCTCGGTTTCCATCTGTAGACCACTCATCTAAAATTAGGATTTGTTCATTGTCATAAGTGTTTTTTTGATCTTGATCTTCTATAACGAGTGAACCATATAGACCTTTATCTACTTGAAGAGAACTTTGTTGATGAGAGTGGTACCAATATGTTCCTGGATGCTTAGCAACAAATTGATAAGTAAATGTTTCACCAGGCTGAACGGCTTCTTGTGTTAAATCAGGTACCCCGTCCATCACATTAGGTAATATCGCGCCATGCCAATGGATTGTAACAGGGACATCTAATTCATTTTTTAAATTAACTTTTAGCACATTTCCTTCTGTTACGCGAAGTGGTTTTCCTGGTACAGTGCCGTTATAAGTCCATGCATTGATCAGTTGACCTTGTCCAAGTGACCATTCAACTTCTTTTGCAGTTAAATTATACTCAGTAAACTGACGGCCATTAAATTCCTCAGTATTATATAAATTTTCGATATTAACTTCACCATGAGAGAGTTCAGGGTTACTAGCGGATTCGTTTTCGAAAACCAGTTATAACTACTATATCCTATAAATAAGAGCAGAATAATTATTAGAGTTCCTATTATTTTTTTCTTCATTGATTTCCCTCCTTCACTTAAGGTTATACCCAGTAAGTATGCAGATTTTGTGCATTTCAGATGAACGATTCCTAACATTGAACAATTTTTTGAATTAAGGATAAATTGTATACTTTTGGAAAAGATAAAAGTCGAAATGACTAAAGGAGGTAGAAGAATGGGAGTATTATCATCATCACCTACAAATATGGATAGTTGTATTGAGTCATGCCTAAAATGTTTAAGGGCCTGCGAAGAATGTTTTACCGCGTGTTTGCAAGATCCAGATGTCCAAGCAAGAGTGAAATGTCTTCAGTCGTTAAATGATTGTGCTGAGATTTGTGGACAAGCAGCCCAATATATGTCTCGTAACAGTTCTTTTGCGATGAATCTTTGTGGTGTATGTGCGCAAGTGTGTGATCAATGTGCAGTGGAATGCGAAAATATGCAGGATGAACATTGTAAAGAGTGTGCCCAAATATGTAGGGAATGTGCTCAGCAGTGTCGAAACATGGCAGGTTAAGAAGACTCTTAGAGGCAGGTTAAAATAACCTGTCTCTTTTTAAATACATTCGTGGTGTTTAAAAAATACATATTAAGTTAATAGGAAATAAAAAAGGAGTGAATGTGATGAGTCAAGACTTCAAACACGACCAGCATAAAAGCCATAAGCAAGAACATCATGATAGTCAAGATCATAACCATCACAACCAACAAGGCGGACATGATGATCATAGCCATCATGAAGATCATGATCACCATGCGCATCATGAACAGATGGTACAAGACTTTAAAAAGAGGTTTTATATCTCATTATTTATTACCATTCCTATATTGATTCTGTCTCCAATGATCCAAAACTTTATTGGAGTGGATTTACGCTTCAATTATGATCAGTATATTTTGTTTGGACTATCTACGTTCATATTTTTCTATGGTGGATGGCCATTTTTAACTGGTGGTATTGATGAGTTAAAAGAGAAAAATCCAGGCATGATGACACTAATTGGCCTAGCAATCGTTGTTGCATATGTATACAGCTCATTAACTGTTTACGGTTTGGAAGGACGAAATTTCTTTTGGGAGCTCGCTACTTTAATAGACATTATGTTACTTGGGCATTGGATTGAAATGCGTTCGATCATGGGAGCTTCAAATGCATTAGAAGAATTAGTAAAATTGATGCCCAATACAGCTCATAAATTAGATGAGAATAATGAAACTGAAGAGATCCCGGTATCGGAATTAGCTGTTAATGATCGTGTGCTAGTTAAGCCTGGAGAAAAAGTACCAGTTGATGGTAGGATCATCGATGGAAATACATCGATTGATGAATCTATGTTAACAGGCGAATCGGTTCCGATAGAAAAACAGAAAGAGGATGAAGTTATTGGGGGTTCGGTTAATAAAGAAGGCTCAATAACGATTGAAGTACAAAAGGTAGGTAACGATTCATATTTAACACAAGTCATTAATCTAGTGAAGGAAGCTCAGGCTTCTAAGTCAAAGGCTCAAGACTTTACCGACCGAGCAGCTAAATGGTTATTTTACATTGCCATTTCTGCTGGGCTGGTTACATTAGCTGTATGGTTAGCATTAGGTTACTCATTTGATGTGGCATTAGAACGTATGGTAACGGTGATGGTTATTACATGCCCGCATGCCTTGGGGTTAGCTTCTCCGTTAGTTGTAGCAGTATCAACAGCACTATCTGCTAAACAAGGCTTATTAATACGCAATCGAGTAAATTTTGAAAATGCTCGTCAAATAGATACGGTTGTTTTTTGATAAAACAGGAACTCTAACCAAAGGGGAATTTGGCGTAACGGATGTTATTCCAAATGATACAAATGAAGACGATTTACTTAAGCTAGCAGCTAGTGTTGAATATAAGTCAGAACATCCTATTGCAAAAGGAATTGTAAATTCAGCAGAAGAGAAGAATCTTACCTTGAAAGACGTACAAGATTTCAACTCTAACACAGGTGAGGGGATAGAAGGTAAAATAGACGGTCAACACATCAAGATTGTTAGTCCTAAATATATAGAAAAGAACAACATAGATATTGACCGTGACACATTTAACCATTTATCAGAACAAGGAAAAACAGTTGTTTTTGTATTATCGAACGAGAAACTATTAGGTATGGTTGCACTTGCAGATATGATTAAGGATGAAGCTAAAGAAGCAGTACAGTTGCTAAAAGATAACGGAATTAAATCAGTTATGTTAACGGGCGATCATCAAAAAGTAGCGGATTGGGTCGCAAAAGAAATTGGTATCGAAGAAGTGCATGCAGAGGTGCTCCCTGACCATAAAGCAGAGCATATTAAAGAAATTCAAAAGAAACAAGCGAAAGTTGCAATGACTGGTGATGGAATTAATGATGCTCCTGCCCTAGCAACAGCTGACCTGGGTATTGCGATTGGAGCAGGGACGGATGTTGCTATGGAAACGGCCGATGTGGTATTAGTGCAAAGTAATCCAAAAGATGTTGTTTCATTAGTTGAATTATCTAGAAAGACTTACCGTAAAATGGTTCAAAATTTATGGTGGGCATCAGGGTACAACATCATTGCTATTCCATTAGCGGCAGGTGTTCTAGCACCAATCGGAATTGTACTAAGTCCTGCTGTTGGAGCGATGCTAATGAGTTTAAGTACGGTTATAGTTGCCATTAACGCAAAATTGTTAAAGGCATAATAAAAAAAAGAGGCTGGGACAAAATATTAATTAATCTAGAAGAAGACGAATATTAGAGGAGAGATCAATCCCTAATATT
>NZ_BBCD01000035.1 GCF_001311865.1 Piscibacillus salipiscarius JCM 13188 | reverse complement strand
GAAAAAACTCGCTAATTCATTAGCGAGTTTTTTGGCTATTTTGGATAGGTAATGTTTTATTAAACTTCCATTATAATCGGTAAAATCATAGGACGACGTTTTGTTTTCTCATATAAGAACGGCTGAATCGTATCTGTGATTTCGTTTTTGATTTCAGACCATTGAGATGTACGTCGTTCCATCACTTTATCTAAATGCTTCGAAACAAGTACTTGAGCTTCTTTAATCAAGTCTTCAGATTCTCGCATGTAGACAAACCCTCTAGAAATAATGTCAGGTCCTGATGCAATTTTGAATTCTTTCATATTAATGCTAACAACGACAACTACTAAACCTTCTTCAGAAAGGATTCTACGGTCTCGTAAGACGATGTTACCAATATCTCCAATTCCACTACCATCAACATAAACAGAACCTGATGGAATTTTACCAGCAACACCAACGTGTTTATTGCCAATGGCTAGAACATCTCCATTGTCCATGACAAATGAGTTATTTAGGTTAACTCCGCAATCTCTAGCTAACTTAGTGTGTTCAGCTAACATGCGATATTCACCGTGGATTGGCATGAAATATTTTGGTTTTAGCAGTCTTAGCATTAATTTCTGTTCTTCTTGTCCGCCGTGACCAGAGGTATGAATGTCATTTAATGATCCATGAATAACGTTAGCTCCGGCACGGTATAGTTTATTAATACTACGATTAACACTAATCGTATTCCCCGGAATAGGAGAAGATGAGAAAACAACTGTGTCATCTGGTTGAATTTGTATGTGTCTGTGAGTTCCATTAGCAATTCTTGATAAAGCTGCTAATGATTCACCCTGGGAACCAGTACATAAGATACAAACTTCATCACTAGGTAATTTATTAATTTCGTTTGGTTCAATAAAGGTGTCTTTCGGTGCACGAATATAACCTAGTTCTTGTCCGATTCGAATGGAGTTCTCCATGCTGCGTCCAAATACACATATTTTTCGTCCATTATTCGTAGCAGCTTCAACGACTTGTTGTAGACGATAAATATTGGATGCAAATGTTGCAAATATGACTCGGCCTTCAACTTTACCGAATATATCGTGTATGCTTTCTCCGACAACTCTTTCAGATAAAGTAAAGCCCGGTACTTCACTATTTGTACTATCAGATAACAAACATAGTACACCTTCTGAACCGATTTCTGCCATTTTTGCTAAATTAGCTGGCTCCCCGACAGGAGTAAAATCAAATTTGAAATCTCCAGTATGAACAATATTTCCTGGAGGCGTCTTTACGACAATACCGTACGAATCTGGAATACTGTGTGTCGTACGGAAAAAACTAACGGAAGTTTTACGGAATTTAATAATGTCATCTTCTTGTATTGTGTTTAACTCGGCATTTCGTAATAATCCGTGTTCTTCTAATTTATTACGAATTAAACCGATTGCTAGCTTACCTGCATAAATAGGTACATTGATTTCTCTTAATAAATACGGAATACCACCGATGTGGTCTTCATGTCCATGTGTGATAAACAATCCTTTAATTTTGTCTTGATTTTGAATTAAATACGTATAATCAGGAATGACATAATCGATCCCTAATAATTCATCTTCAGGAAATTTAATTCCAGCATCGATCAGAATGATCTCATCTTGGAACTGAACTCCATACGTATTCTTACCGATCTCACCAAGACCACCTAAAGCGAAGATTGCTACTTGATCGTTTTTAACAAATTTCATCTGCGTAACGACTCCTATATTTTCTCCACTTTGAAATCTTCGGATTGTTGTTCATAAGCTAAATGAGCCTCACTTAATTCTTGGACATATTCTATATTGTAGTTACGATCAGCTAGCTTTGAACGCACTTCTCTTACATTTTCCGCTTCAATATAAAGAGTTTTGGTTTCTTCTCGAACAGGTGCTTCTTCAGCATGTTCTTGATAAAGTACTTTAAATATCATATTATCTCTCCTTACTGTCAATATTTCTCCGTTCATTACCTATCCGTATAGCTATATCTAAATGCAAATGAGCATTAAAGAACAATGATTATGTGTTGGCAGTTTTTTTTATTGCCTAACCATTTTTTTTAAACGTTTTTTTAAGCGATCTCTTAGTTTTTTTAACATGAATCATACATCCTCTCATAGAAGATTTGTATGAAATGCATAGTTAAGTTGATTATACTTGCTAAACAAAAAATACTAAGGCATTTATTAACATTATCATCTTCTTTTATTATTATATACTGCAATCCTATGTTTTTAAAATGATTTATATAAAAAAGTACTGATTTTTGTAATCAGTACTCATGAAAACTTTACATTTCATCTGCTGGTGTTGAATTTTCAGGCGGGTGTAAAGGGTCATTTTGGTTGATATGATCATAGAACATAATACCGTCTAAGTGATCTATTTCATGTTGAAATACGATCGCTGCATACCCTTTTAAACGAAGCTTAACTTCTTCATCGTTTAAATTAGTTCCTTTTATCGTAATTCTTGCATAGCGAGGAACAATTCCAGGCACATCGCGGTCTACACTTAGGCAGCCTTCTCCGCCTTTGAGATAAGTTTTTTCAACTGAATGACTGATGATTTTGGGATTGAATAACCCCATACTATATTCACGATCATTAAAATCGGTAAAATGTACAGCGAGCATTCGTTTCGATAGTCCAATTTGGGGTGCAGCTAGACCTACCCCAGGCCTTAAATCATATTTTTTAGCGATTTCTTCATTTTGGCTATTTTTAATAAACTGTAGCATTTCTTCAAGAGTTTCTTGGTCTTTTGTTGATGCAGGAAGTTCTACTTCTTTAGCTTTTTCTCTTAGAACTGGATCACCTTCTCGTACTATTTGATCCATCGTTATCATGTCATTCATCCTTTCAGCTCTCCTTAATACCATCATCATTTTATCATATGTTTTTATGATATATTAATATTTTGATGTTATTTTTTCATGCCTGGTTATGTTATACTTTTATTATATAAATACGATCTAAGAAAGAGGGAATACGATGAAACGCGTGATGACTTCAGCACTCATATTACTTATCATGTTCTTTTTAGCAGCTTGTTC
Source organism: Piscibacillus salipiscarius JCM 13188 (assembly GCF_001311865.1). Classification (GTDB taxonomy): domain Bacteria; phylum Bacillota; class Bacilli; order Bacillales; family Alkalibacillaceae; genus Piscibacillus; species Piscibacillus salipiscarius. Next base: position 16,386 of record NZ_BBCD01000035.1, on the reverse strand, counting down.
TGAAGATTATAATCCAGCAGAAGATATGTACACTCATTTAGAGAAGTCTGTTGAGTTAGAGAGCTCATTTCAATCAGCACAATCAGAATTAGTCAAACTAGAAGAAAAAGAGAATGAACTATATAATAAAATGATGGAAATTAATATGAATGAACTTGATGAAATAAAGCCTATAATTAAAGAAGCTCTTGGTCTAGTTGAAGAACGCAGGAAGTTAATGGAACAAGAGAAAGAAAGTATTGATGCGGCTAAAGAAGAGTTTGATCAGGTTCAAGAGTATATTGAAGAATTAGATGAAGAGCCTAAAGAAATTGCCATTAATATGGTAGATAAAATGAATGAACGCTACGAAGGGTTTAACGAACTTTACAATGCTTATAATAGTTCATTAGATTTAGATGCAGAATTATATGAGATGTTAAAAAACGAGGAATTGAAAAAGAAAGACCTAGATGCACAGGTAGAAAAAGTTAATAATAGTTATAATGAAGTTCAAAAAGCACAAGAGAAATTTAATAAATTAACTCAAGAGTTTAACGATTTAAAGAAACAATTCTATGAGGCATCAGGCTTGAATGTAGAATATGAAAATTAAACTTAATTGTATTAAAACAGAGCGCATCATCCTTTTAGGGTATGTGCTCTTTTTTATTTTATAATGATTAACTGTTATATTACAGAATTAAAAATACAATGTAACAGATGCATAATCTTTTGAGGTTAAGATTTTTTGTTTTTAGACTTAAAAGCTATTAGTTAAAAGTGTTTGACGATTTGCTGCAGTATGATATAAACTACCAATTAGTACGAAGTTGTATTAGTCATTACTTTATATTTAATTGTAACAGTCATGATTAAGATAGGTAATATTAGGGTACATAATGTATAGAATTACGATTAGTACTCGGCAGTTTTGGCAAACTATAATGAGGAATTTAATTGAAAGGAAGAGGTGACGATAGTGAGCTTTAAAAGTCCACTTGAAGGAATCGATGAAAAGTTTGAAATGATTCAAATTTTAAATGAAGATGGTGAGATCGTTAACGAGGATGCGATGCCTGATTTATCAGATGATGATTTAGTTGAATTAATGCGTCGCATGGTGTACACAAGAGTTCTAGACCAACGTTCGATTGCATTAAATCGTCAGGGACGTCTAGGTTTCTATGCACCAACTGCTGGACAGGAAGCATCTCAACTTGGTACGCATTTTGCATTAGAGAAAGAAGATTTTGTATTACCAGCTTATCGTGACGTACCACAATTAATTTGGCATGGCCTACCATTATATCAAGCATTCTTATTCTCAAGAGGGCATTTTCACGGTAACCAAATGCCTGAAGATGTTAATGCATTGAGCCCGCAAATTATCATTGGGGCACAAATTACACAAACAGCTGGTGTAGCACTAGGGCTAAAACGTCGAGGTAAGAAAAATGTTGCGATTACGTATACAGGTGATGGCGGTGCATCACAGGGTGACTTTTACGAAGGTATAAACTTTGCAGGTGCTTATCAGGCTCCGGCCATTTTGTTGTGCAAAATAACCAATTTGCTATATCAGTACCTGTTGAGAAACAGTCAGCTGCTCAAACGGTTGCACAAAAAGCAGCCGGTGCAGGAATTCCTGGGTTTTAGTAGATGGAATGGATGTTTTAGCCGTTTATCAAGTTACTAAAGAAGCTCGTGAGCGTGCTGTTAACGGCGAAGGTCCGACACTTATTGAAACTTATACTTATCGCTATGGTCCACATACAATGGCAGGGGATGACCCTACTCGTTATCGTACAGAAGATATGGATGATGAATGGGAGAAAAAAGATCCATTAGTTCGTTTCCGTAAATTCTTAGAAAGCAAAGACTTATGGTCTGAAGAAAAAGAAAATGAAGTAATCGATACAGCGAAAGAAGAAATTAAAGCAGCCATTAAGAAAGCTGACGGTCAGGACAAACAGAAAGTGACTGATTTAATCAATATTATGCATGAAGAACTTCCATATAACTTACAAGAGCAAATGGAAGAATATAAAGAAAAGGAGTCGAAGTAAGCAATGGCACAGATGACAATGATTCAAGCAATAACTGATGCTCTTCGTACGGAACTTAAAAATGATGAAAATGTGCTTGTGTTTGGTGAAGACGTAGGCCAAAACGGAGGCGTATTCCGTGCGACTGAAGGTTTACAAGAAGAATTCGGTGAAGAACGTGTATTTGATACGCCGTTAGCTGAATCAGGAATTATCGGTATGTCAGTTGGTCTATCGACACAAGGGTTTAGGCCTGTTCCTGAAATTCAATTCTTCGGCTTCGTATATGAAGCGATGGATGCTGTGAGTGGTCAAGCTGCTCGTATGCGCTATCGTTCAGGTGGTAGATGGCATGCGCCAATTACTATTCGTTCTCCTTTTGGGGGCGGTGTACACACACCTGAATTACACGCAGATAGTTTAGAAGGTTTAATGGCCCAACAACCGGGACTCAAAGTAGTTATTCCTTCAAACCCACATGATGCGAAAGGATTATTAATCTCAGCCATTAGAGATAATGACCCTGTTATCTTTTTAGAGCATATGAAACTTTATCGTTCATTCCGTGAAGAGGTTTCTGAAGATGAGTTTACTGAAGAGATTGGTAAAGCAAAAGTGAAGCGTGAAGGTAAAGATATTACCCTAATTGCATATGGTGCAATGGTCCATTCAGCTTTAAAAGCTGCTGAAGAATTAGAGAAAGAAGACATCGATGCAGAAGTAATCGACTTAAGAACTGTATCACCAATTGATGTTGAGACAATTGTAGAATCTGTTAAGAAAACCAATCGTGCAGTTGTGGTACAAGAAGCACAAAGACAAGCTGGAATTGCAGCAAGTGTAGTATCTGAGATCCAAGAACGTGCTATTTTACATTTAGAAGCACCAGTATTACGTGTAGCTGCTCCAGATACGGTATACCCATTCTCTCAAGCAGAAGAAGTTTGGCTGCCAAATTATGAAGATATTGTTGAGAAAGCGAAGCAATCGATTAACTTTTAATGACTAGGAGGGAAACAAAGTGGCCTACGAATTCAAACTGCCTGATATAGGTGAAGGTATTCACGAAGGTGAAATAGCCAAATGGTTTGTCAATAAAGGTGATGAAATAAAAGAAGACGACGTGTTATGTGAAGTGCAAAACGATAAAGCTGTTGTAGAAATTCCATCACCGGTTGAAGGTACTGTTTTAGAGGTACTTGTAGATGAAGGTGAAACAGCAGTCGTTGGAGATGTCATTATTAAAATTGACGCTGAAGGCTATGATTCTGACGATGAAGAAGACACAAGTGATGGTGAAGAATCGGAAAAAGAATCTGAACAAGAAGAGTCAAAAGATGATTCAAAACAAGAATCAAAAGAAGAAGCCAAAGAAGAAAGTCCTAAAACGGATTCTACTGAGTCTGATACAGACGAATCTGAAGATAAACGTGTCATTGCTATGCCATCAGTAAGAAAATATGCAAGAGACAATGATGTTAATATAAGTAAAGTTCAAGGTTCTGGTAAAAAATGGCCGCATCTTAAAAGAAGATATAGATCAATATCTTGATGGTGGTCAAGAGGAAGCTAGTCAGGAAACAGAAGCTAAAGAATCAACTGAAGATAAGGAACAAAAAGGTTCTAAACAGACCGTTCCAGCTGGCGATTATCCAGAAACTCGTGAGAAAATGAGTGGTATTAGAAAAGCTATTGCTAACGCAATGGTTAAATCTAAACAGACAGCACCACATGTAACATTGATGGATGAAGTTGATGTAACAGAACTTGTTAACCATCGTAAGAAATTCAAAGAAGTTGCAGCTGAACAAGAGATTAAGCTAACTTACCTTCCTTATGTGGTAAAAGCATTAGTTTCAACGCTTAAAAAGTATCCATCATTAAATACTTCATTTGATGATGACACCGAAGAGATCATCCAGAAGCATTACTATAACATTGGTATTGCTGCGGACACTGATAAAGGTTTACTAGTACCAGTAGTAAAAGATGCTGATCGTAAATCAATCTTTGATATTTCTAGCGAAGTAAACGAGTTGGCAACAAAAGCTCGTGATGGTAAACTATCATCAGAAGAAATGAAAGGTGCATCTTGCTCAATCACTAATATTGGGTCAGCAGGCGGACAATGGTTCACACCGGTTATTAACCACCCTGAAGTAGCAATCTTAGGTATTGGCCGAATTGGTGAAAAACCAGTTGTTCGTGATGGTGAAGTGGTTGTCGCACCAGTATTAGCTATTTCATTAAGCTTTGACCATCGTATGATCGATGGGGCAACAGCTCAACTAGCAATGAACCATGTGAAACGTTTATTAAATGACCCACAATTAATCATGATGGAGGCGTAGATAATGGTAGTAGGAGATTTTCCAGAAGAAGTAGATACTCTTGTCGTTGGAGCAGGTCCTGGTGGATATGTAGCAGCTATTCGTGCTGCACAAATGGGACAAAAAGTTACTATCGTTGATAAAGGTAACTTAGGTGGTGTATGTCTAAACGTAGGTTGTATCCCATCTAAAGCACTAATCTCTGCAGGACACCGCTATGAACATGCAAAGGATTCAGAAGAAATGGGTATTGTTGCTGAGAATGTCTCAGTAAACTTTGATAAGACCCAAGAATGGAAAGGTAAGATTGTGAATAAACTTACTGGCGGTGTAGAAAGCTTATTAAAAGCGAATAAAGTAGACATCGTTAAAGGTGAAGCTTACTTTGTTGATCAAAACACTGTAAAAATTATGGATGAAAAGAATTCGCAAACTTATAAATTTAACAATTGTATTATTGCTACAGGTTCTCGCACAATTGAACTTAAACCATTCCCTTATTCAGACCGTGTATTAGATTCTACAGGAGCTATTAACCTAAAAGAAATTCCTGAAAAATTAGTTGTTATTGGTGGAGGATACATTGGTACTGAGCTAGGCGGAGCATATGCTAGCTTCGGCAGTGAAGTTACTATTTTAGAAGGAACTAAAGATGTCTTAGGTGGTTTCGAAAAGGTATGACGCAATTAGTTAAGAAGCGTCTTAAGAAAAAAGGTGTCGAGTTAGTTACGGAAGCAATGGCTCAAGGTGTTGAGGAAACTGACGACGGAGTAAAAGTAACTTACGAGGTAAAAGGTGAAGAGAAAACAATTGAAGCAGATTACCTATTAGTTACGGTAGGTCGTCGTCCAAATACTGATGAAATGGGTCTTGAAGATATTGGTTTAGATCTTGATGATAAAGGTCTAATTAAAATTGATAAGCAATGTCGTACAAACTTAGATAACATCTATGCTATTGGTGATATTGTTGAAGGCCCACAATTAGCTCACAAAGCTTCTTATGAAGGTAAAATTGCAGCAGAAGCGATCAGTGGTGAAAAATCTGAGATTGATTACTTAGGTATTCCTGCTGTCGTATTCTCAGATCCAGAACTAGCTAGTGTTGGTCACAATGAGGAAAGCGCTAAAGAGGCTGGGTTTGAAGTTGTCGCTAAGAAATTCCCATTTGCAGCAAATGGACGTGCGTTATCACTTAATGATTCAGATGGTTTCGTGAAATTAGTTACACGTAAATCTGACGGGTTAGTAATTGGTGCACAAGTGGCTGGACCTAATGCAAGTGATTTAATTGCTGAATTAGGATTAGCAGTTGAAGCAGGTATGACTGCTGAAGACTTAGCACTTACAATTCATGCTCATCCAACATTAGGTGAAGCTGTTATGGAAGCTGCTGAAGTGGTACTTGGCATGCCAATTCATACTGCGTAACCAATAATTATTTATTAATAAAGAGACTGTAATCGTAATGATTATAGTCTCTTTTTTGGCTCTAAATAATTATCACAAAAAAAGACTGACCCTATGATTTGGGTCAGTTGGTAGAATTATCGATCTTCAGGTTTTTTCGTTTTAATGGATAATTTCTAGCTTCTTCTTTAAACTCTTTCACAACTGAAAAGATGACCATAATTAGAATAAAGGCAAATGGGAACGCTGCAATAATTGATGCGGTCTGTAAGGCACCTAAACCACCTTGCCATAATAGAACAGCAGCTGTAGCTGATTGAACAAGCCCCCAAGCAATCTTTACCTTTAGGTCAGGGTTAAGGTTTCCTCCAGTCGTTTGCATACCTAATACAAATGTTGCTGAGTCAGCAGATGTAATGAAGAATGTACTGATTAGCAGAATGGTTAATAACGAACTTAATGTCGTTAATGGATAATTCTCTAATACGGTAAATAAAGCTGCTTCTTGTCCGGCATCTGAAATAATTGAAAATAAATCCATTCCATTATTATATTCAAGTGCAATGGCAGAGCCGCCAAATACAGCGAACCATAAGGCACCAAATATAGTAGGTACTAATAATACTCCGACCACAAATTCACGAACTGTACGTCCTCTTGAAACGCGAGCTATAAACATAGCAACAAATGGTGCCCAGGCAATCCACCAAGCCCAATAGAATATGGTCCAACCCTCTAACCAACCAGTATTTTCTTCATTAAACGGAGCCATTCTAAAGCTCATAGCTGGTAACTTTTGAATATAACTTCCAAGTGTAGTTGTGAAGAAATTCATTATGAAATTCGTAGGCCCTGCAAACAACATAAAGAGTAGCAAAATAAACGCTAAAACAATATTAGTTGTACTTAAGTATTTGATCCCACGATCTAAGCCTGTAATGGCTGAGAGCATAAAAAGTATGGTGACGACGATTATAATAATAAATTGTAGTGAAAAATCGTTGGTTAATCCATCGAATAAAATGCCTAAACCACTACTGATTTGTTGAGCTCCTAAACCAAGTGATGTGGCAACTCCAAATATCGTTGCAAATACAGCGATGACATCAACTAATGTACCAAATCCGCCATTCATTCGATCACCAAATAAAGGTTTTAATGTACTACTAACGAGTCCAGGAGCATCTTTTCTAAACTGAAAATATGCTAGAGCTAAAGCTAGAATAGAATAGATCGCCCACGGGTGTAATCCCCAGTGGAAGAAACTATAACGCATAGCGACTTTAGCTGCTTCGCTTTCTCCATCAACTGCAAATGGTGGTGTGTTAAAGTGATAAATCGGCTCTGTGGCCCCCCAGAAAACTAGACCAATCCCCATTCCAGCGCTAAATAACATACCAAACCAGGTAATATAATTATACTCTGGTTTATCTCCGTCTTTACCTAAGACAATATTTCCATACTTCGAGGCAATTAAAAATATAGCAAAGACTAAAAAAGAGGTTGCAGAAAGTAAGTAAAACCACCCGAATTTCTCAACCAAAAATCCTTGAATATTGCCAGTTACTTTTCCTAAATTCCATTCTGGGAGTGTATTTTCGGAAATCATACCCCATATAATGAATAAAATAGCAATCACTAATGATATATAAAATACTTTAGTTACTTTTTGTTTCATGAGTACGGTTCATTCCCTTCCAAACGTATTAAGTTCCTATATTTCTTTTGCCCAATTTTCAACTTCTAATTCAAAATGAAAGTCTCATCGTTTATAATTTATATATAGACATAAGGGGGAAAACATCTGTGAAAAACATAAAATTTTGGGGATTTTCTTATTAATTAGTTGGGCACTTGTAGCTTGTGCTGAGAATGGTCAGGAAGTGGCTCAGCCTGAAGAGATTGAAGGGCAAACTGGAGAAGAAGAAAAGAAAAATGAAGCTGAAAATGTTGATGAAGATTCGGAAGATATAGAAGCAAAAGAACAAGAGGAACAGACTAAGGAAGATACAAAAACTGAAGATGATGACAGTCATAGTGAAGAGCAAAAGAAGAAAAGAAAGCTAAAAAGAACCAGAATATTTTTTGAATGATGTTGGGTATTTTAAACCTATTGATGATGCTAACCCGAAGGTAGTTTTATTAACAATAGATGATGCACCTGATGAACATGCTATAGAGATGGCGAAAACCTTAAAAGAATTAAAGGCACCGGCTATTTTCTTTGTGAACGGACATTTCATGGATACTAAAGAAGAGAGAAAAGTAGTTAAACAAATACATGACATGGGATTCCATATTGGAAATCATACATATAACCATCAAAACTTGCGAGAAGTATCAAACAAACAACAAAAAAAAGAAATTTTAAAACTTAATAAGATAATTGAAGAAGTAATAGGTGAAAAGCCTAAATTCTTCAGAGCACCACATGGAGCTAATACCGATTATGCTGAAAAATTAGTTAAAGACGAAGGTATGTTGTTAATGAACTGGTCTTATGGATATGACTTTATGGCAGATTATATGGAAAAAGAAGCACTTGAAGAAATAATGGTTAATGCCCCTCAATTAGGCAAAGGTGCTAATCTACTCATGCACGACAGAGAATGGACAAATGCTGCTTTACCAGGTATTTTAGAAGGTTTAAAAGAAAAAAGGTTATGACTTTTTAGATCCAGATCTTATCCAATTGACAAAAGAATAATATAGATTGCCGTCACTTTGAGTGGCGGCTTTTTAATTTTTATAAAGAAAATAAAATATCCTATTGCAATAATTAGTATGACATAATATACTATTAATAACTTAAATAATACATCCTATTTGAAGGAGTGGTATGAATGGGTACAATTGTTTGCGCCAAATGCCAACGTATTATCGATTTTTTCGATCACATTAAAGTGACAAAAATCTATAGTCATAATTGTGATTGTTGTCAAAAAGAAAAAGAATCTAACTCAAACGCTTAATGGCGTTTGAGTTTTTTGTCTAAAGTTTCCTGATTTTCTCAATACAGGAATAGTGGTAAGATTATTTATAAGGGAGTGGTGAAATGAAGACAAAAGTGACGGAGTTATTAAATATCGAATTGCCAATTGTTCAAGGTGGGTTAGCTTATTTAGCTTATGCTGACTTAGCTGCAGCAGTTTCTAATGCAGGTGGGCTAGGACAGATTACAGCAATGAGTTTACCTAATGAAGAGGCGTTAAGAAACGAAATACATAAAGTAAAAGAAATGACTGATAAGCCATTTGGAGTGATTTGCAATTGGTCAGCACGGACGATCATTTGAACATATGGTTCAAGTTGCAGTAGATGAAAAGGTTCCTGTCATATCCGTAACCGGTGGTAACCCCAAGCCAGTACTAGAGAAGTTCGAAGGGACAGATACGAAAAAGTTAGTATTAGTTGCTGCCAAAAGACAAGCAGAGAAAGCAGAAGAACTGGGTGCTGATGGTGTCATGGTTGTAGGACATGAAGGTGGTGGCCATTTAGGTCGTGATGATATCGGAACATTTGTCTTAACTCCAGAAGTCGTTGATTCAGTTAAAATTCCTGTCATTGCTTCTGGCGGTATAAGTGATGGACGTGGTTTGATGGCAGCATTAGCTTTAGGGGCTGAAGGTATTGAAATGGGCACAAGGTTCATTGCGACCAAAGAATGTGTTCATGCAAATGAAGTGTACAAAAGGAATTTGATAGATGCAAATGAGCATTCGACGGTATTAATTAAAAGGTCAATAGGTACACCTGCTAGGGCACTAAAAAATATTTGGACTGATCAAATACTTGAATTAGAAGAAAAAAGAAGTTGGGTATGAAGGGTTGAAAAATTATATTAGCGGAGAAGCGAATAGACGATATATTTATGAGGGAAAACAAGAAGAAGGATTTGCGTGGGCAGGTCAAGTCAGTATGAGAATAAAAGATATACCAACCGTACAAGAGTTGTTTGATCAAATTACAAAAGAGATTCATATGATTAAGCAGAAATGGAATCAATAAAAGGTTGTGAAAATAGATGGAATATCATTATCCGATTGACCCTGATTGGTCAACCCATGAAGTAATCGATGTGGTTGAGTTCTTTCAATTAATCGAAGAAGCATACGAAAAACAAGTTAAAGCAAGTAAAGTAATGGAACAGTATAAGAAGTTTAAAGCCGTTATTCCTTCTAAAGCTGAAGAGAAGACGCTTTTTAAACAATTTGAAAAGCAGTCAAGCTATGTACCGTATCAAGTCGTAAAAGCAGCAAAAGAATCAGACGGCTCCCAGAATATATCTCTTAAAAATGAACTCGGTGATTTCACCGAGTTCTAGTTATATTGAATGGTCTTTGTAAGATCATATAACACCGATAAATTCTTAAAGGTATCTTCACATAGTTTTATAAATTCTTCACCATTTTTTAAACGTGAATCTTTACGATCTAATGTTAAACCGCAAAGTATTTCTGCCTTTTTGACATTTTCAAGGCGGTCAACTAAACGATCAAATTCACCGTTTTTCATCTCTTTATGACTAATTGTGTCTGGTTCCGTATGATCTTTAGACCAAACAAAATCGTCAGGAATAGTAGATAAAATATGCTCTTTATTTGCTTTAAGTTCTTTAGCAAAATCAGATTTATTGGACTTTCATAAATAACCGCAAACCAGATAAAGACATGTGTTTCCCACATTCCAATCTGGAAATGAGGGAGTTTCTTATATCCGCGCTTACTATTTGCTAAAGCAGCCCAGGTATCGTTAGGTGGATTCTTAGTACGGCGTGCATGTTTAGCAACATGAATAAACATTTCATCTCCTGTAAGGGAAGATGCAGTTGGTTCTAATTCTGTAGCAATGGTTTCTAACTTAGGTGATAAACGACCTCTAAGTTCTTCCATACGTTCATCTAAGCCATCAATTTTAAATACGTCAAAGTCTTTTTGATTAAATCCTGTAAAGTTAGCCACGAGTAATCGCTCCTTTTATGACTTGTCTGTAAATTATTTTAGCATAAGTTCAAACTAGTTTATAATAATATACAAAGTTGACTGGATTATAAGATAAAGGATGATGGAATAGAAATGAGAAATCGCGATCATATTTTAAACGAAGCAAAACAATGGGTTATTGAAGCAGGTGAACTCATAAAAACCGAAATGCAAAAACCTTATAAAATAGATACGAAACGAGATCGGAAAGACTTAGTGACGGAGATTGATCAGAAGACTGAGCAATTCTTTGTAGACCACATTTCAAAAAAGTATCCTGACCATAAAATATTAGGCGAAGAAGGAATGGGTGAGGAGGTTCATTCATTAGACGGTACCGTATGGATTATTGACCCGATTGACGGAACCATGAATTTTGTCCATCAACAACGCTTTTTTGCTATATCAGTAGGTATTTATCACGATGGTGTCGGAGAAATTGGGCTTATTTACGATGTGATGAACAACACAATGTACGAAGGGGTCAAGGGGGAAGGAGCCTATAAAAATGCTAAACGTTTAGATCCAATTGACCCGAATAAAACATTAACGGATGCATTAGTTGGCTTAAATAACTTCTGGGCAATTCCTAATAGACGTTTAAATGAAAAAAGATTCATGAACTGGTTAGAAAGGTTAAAGGAACCCGCTCTTACGGGTCTGCAGCATTAGAATTTGCGTACATTGCTGAAGGAATCATTGATGCTTATATTACCATGAGGCTTCAGCCGTGGGATATTGCAGCGGGAAAAATTATTGTGGATGAAGTTGGAGGAGTGACAACGCGAGTCGATGGAAGCTCACTTGACTTATTAACAGGTAATACAGTGATCTGTTCGAATAAAGCTATTCATGAGTCGCTTATGACGTTTATTCAAGAAAAAGAATAAAAAATCTGTTCCTTTATAGGAACAGATTAATTTTGTTTTGATAATCACGTTTTAATTTAAAACCATAACCCATTAATCCAAATCCTGCTAAAAGAGTTAATGCGATTAGTAAGTAATTTTGATAGCTAATCATGATGGCTGTGGCAACGAAACACAATATAACGAGCACAGCTAATATAAACATTTTTTACTATGATTCATAGTCTCACCTCATCCAATTTAAAGTTTACACGATGTGACAAAATTTGAAAACATATAACTTCTATCTAGATAATCCTTCGTGAATCATGTATGATAGATGGGGGATTAAGAGGAGGATTTTTTTATGAATGAAAATGGAAATGCATTAGAAGATCAATTTTATTTACCAGTTGAAAATTTTCTTAATGGACATAGGTGGAACAGAAGGTTTTTGGTTGTTGTTTATAACGGTAGCATTATTGGCTATGCTTACATATAAATTAGGTTTTGCAAAGAAATTACCTTTGCTTAAATCAATTGTGGTTTATGTTTTGTTAGTTTTCGGTTGTTTTATGTTAGTCATATTTGCTATTGGCGGGTTGCCAATTGCAGAAGTATTAATAATAACCTCAATCGTTTTAGGAATATATCGATATAGACTCCATCGTGAACGTGATGCAAAATAAACGTTGCCAATATAGGCAACGTTTTATTTATAGGTGAGGGTCACCTTTTGGTTCTTCATATAGTTTAAAATTTTTCATTCTTACGTCTTTCGATCGTCTTTTCACTAATACGTTCATAACATTCATTACATATATACGTTTGAATCCGTCTTTTTCTTAATTTCTTTGCTAGTAAAGAATAAGGTTTAACCTTTTCAATTTGTTCGCATAATACACATTTCACACGCATGTTAATCACCTCTACTTGAGACACATTATAACATGTTTGTCCTTTTAAATGTTTTAAAATAAAAAGATAGGGAAAACAATTAGTAAGAAAACATAAATGAGGAGTGTTGAAAATGAGAAAAGGTATTATGACAACACTTGTTGCTGCTGGAAGTGCAGCAGTAGGCGCATATATTTTTAGTGACGAAAATCGCAAAAGTAAAATTAAAGGTCAATACCAAAAAGTGAAAAACCAACTTTTAGGTGAACAAACAGATCCAATCGAAAAAGCAGGTAAACCAGAGGAAGTGAGTCATCATGAAGATTCAAAAATGGTTTCAGAAGGTGCCCAATTTGGTGTTCAATATTATAATGAAGTGAAAGAAGATGACGAAAAAGAAGAGACGCATACAAAATAAACAAAAGAACCGTGTTTAAGCGGTTCTTTTGTTTTATCTATTGATTAAACTTTGGTGTTCCGTGAATATAACCAGGTGCTGGATTTAAAGTTGGGTTTTGACCTTGGGCTTTTGGATTAGGATCGTAATTAAACTGACTTAATCCGTCCATTGATGGACCTGATGCCCAGCGACCAGTTTGACTGTCTTGACCTTCAGAACAGTTCATAAAAGTATAAGCAACATCAGATTTCTCATATTGTCTTTCGAATGTGCTCGGTGTAACTTTTCCTTCTTTCTCTTCAAGCTCTGCGATTGCAGCTAACCACTGATTTTGGTGCATCGTATCTCTAGCAATGAGGAAGGAAAGCATATCTCTAACTCCAGCATCATCAGTCATTTCATATAATCTAACGACTTGAAGGCGCCCTTGAGATTCAGCATTTAAGTTAGCTCTAAAATCAGCTAACAAATTCCCACTTGCAATCGTGTATCTTGCATTCCAAGGGTAGCCAGCACTATCGTTAGGACTTGCACCTAGACCATTAACAATAGCATGTTGCGGATTCATTCCGCCCATGACGGATTCAATGACGGGGTCTTTAGCTGCATTTTCCTGCTCTTCAACTGGAGCTTTATCAAGGAGTTGAGCTATCATCGTAGCTAACATTTCGACATGAGCAATTTCTTCTGTCCCTATATCTAACAACATATCTCGATACTTAGATTCTGCTCGGCAATTCCAACCTTGAAATAAATACTGCATCATGACGGAGATTTCTCCGTATTGACCCCCTAAAACCTCTTGTAACTTTTTAGCATAAACTGGATCAGGCTTGTCTGGTTTTGCTCGATATTGTAATTCTTTTACATGATAAACATTTTGAAAACTCCTTTTATTCTTTTGATTGATCTTGTTCTTTTTGAATATTTCTTGTGTTTTCATTAGCATCACCACGCGTTTGTGATGGGCTTTCTTTTTTAGGGTTATTTTCTTTTGTAGGGGTTTCCGGTAGATATCTACCTACAATATTAGATATCTCTTCTAAGACTTGATCAGCTGGTTCCCCTTGTCTAATCATTTGGTTCATATTTTTAATGCGTTCCATAATGTCTCCGTCGGCGACCACAAATGCATAATGACCAAATGGGTCATGCTTAACAGCTTCCGTTACAGAATATTTTACTGAACCGACGCGGGATCGGTCTAAATCATCATCAACGTCAATACCAATGATTGTATAGGAACCAAACACTAATACTCTTGCGTCGTTAACATCAGGTACTTGTGTGGCTAATTTCGCTAAACGCTGAGCTGCTTCGCGATTCGAATGCTTATTAGACTGCTCAATTTCGGAGTCACTTAATTGTTCAACTTCAGCATCGGTATTTATTTGGTTTCCATTCCCTTGTTGCTGAGACATGCATCCAGCTGAAAATAAAATAATCAGCATCGCTATATTTAAACCTTTATATTTCATAAAAACCATACTCCTTTTTCTTTAGTTTGCTTAGAAAAGGAGTAATTATGAGAAAAAAGTTATAAAAAAAGTTAACTGCTCAACATGAACAGTTAACTGGGTAAAGCTATACAACTGAGATTTTTTTAACATTTTTAATTGGATTGCTTTGATTGCTACCATCACCGAAGTACAAATGAACCGGGCCATCTTCTGTTAATGGTTTTCCCCTTTAAAGCAAATAATAAGTAAGAATTCTCTAATTGGGTAAAATTAATTTCAACTGAATCGTCATCAGTATGTAAAATGGCTTTCGCAGCATCTTCGTTCGGTTCAGAATTAGGTAGAAAGTAACTTAACGGCATTAGATAACTATTTTCAAGTACCTTTTTCTTATCAAAGCGCTTTATACTTTCATTAATAGGTGGGTTAATCTGTTGCTGATATTGATCGCGGTTAAACGGTGTATCTTTATCTGCAGAAGCACCGTTAAGATTAGAATCTTCGTTTTTAAAAGCATCATCTAATAATACTTTGCGGTCATCAAATATCCATACGGTTGGATCTAAGGTTATAGGGTGTTTAACGTTCCCTTCAATTTGTACAATTAACATTCTGTCACCTCATCTTATAAATCTTTAGTCCATTACGAGTATAACGAAGATTTCTTCACAATGCACGAGAGGAGTTTTATAAATGATAACTATTACTCAAGATGATTTATCGAAATGGCTAGAGCATGTTCGTATTTACGCTAATAACGGAAAGGTTGCAGATTATATACCAGCTTTAGCAAATCAACAGCCTGAAACAAATGCCGTTGCTTATTATCCATTAGAAGGTGATCTAATTTGTTCAGGTCAATCAGAATATTGTTTCACCATACAAAGTATTTCTAAAGTCATTACCCTTGCGGTAGCCTTAATTCAACACGGAGAGCGTGCGGTTTTTTCAAGAGTGGATAAAGAACCAACAAGTGACCCATTTTATTCTGTTGCAAAATTAGAAGTTGAGAAGCCTGCAAAACCTTTCAATCCAATGATTAATGCTGGTGCATTGGCTGTAACGAATATGATCCGTGGTCGAAATTCTGAGGAAATGGTTAATGAAATTTTAAGATTAGTGCGCTTATTAACCAATGATGAAACGGTCACTTATGACCCTGAAGTGGCTCAATCAGAATATGAAACCTCATTTCTCAATAGAGCGTTATGTTATTTTATGAAACAACACGGAGTCATTACTGGAAGTGTTGAAGAATTGTTAGATGTATATACAAAACAGTGCGCTATAAGTATGAATGTTCAGCAATTAGCGAGGATGGGTGCAGTCTTTGCTAATGATGGACGTGACCCAGACACAAATGAAGTCCTAATTCCAGATCAAGTTGCTAGAATATGCAAAACGTTTATGGTGACTTGTGGCATGTATAATGAGTCAGGAACTTTTGCTATTAATGTAGGTATACCAGCTAAAAGTGGAGTGTCAGGTGCAGTAATGGGAATTCTTAGAAGGAGTGGAGGTATAGCCGTTTTTGGCCCTGCATTAAATGCAAAGGGTAATAGTGTCGTTGGGTTACGTTTTTTAGAAAACTTAGCAGAAGAGAAAAGTTGGTCAATCTTTTAAGGTTAAACAAGTTTCCTTGCATTTAATGGTATAACCTATAATATATTAAAGTAGGAGCTCAAATGTAAGGGGGAATTACCGTGTCATCCAATGTAGCGCTTGAAGAAGATCAACAAGCTCTAGCCCTCTTAAAGGCGGATGCGGATCAAATTTTGCAATTAATTAAAGTACAGATGGATAACTTAACAATGCCTCAATGTCCTCTTTATGAAGAGGTTTTAGATACACAGATGTATGGCTTATCTCGTGAAGTTGATTTTGCTGTTAGACTTAAATTAATTAACGAATCAACTGGCAAAAGCATACTTGAGAACTTAGAAAGAGAATTAAGTGCCTTACATGAAGCATATCAAAAACATAAAGCATCAACATAAGCTCAAAATATAGCATAGCTATGTTTTGAGCTTTTT
>NZ_BBCD01000034.1 GCF_001311865.1 Piscibacillus salipiscarius JCM 13188 | reverse complement strand
TCAGACGCTTATTTTATCTATATTATGAACAGAGTTTTGATTTCGCTGTTTGATATTTATTTAATACGGTATCTAATTCCTGACTGATTTTAACCGTATGCGGATGATTAAAGCCTTTTTCGTAAGCTGTAGAGATCATGTATTGTTTCAACGCTTTAATCCTGACCTCTAGTTTCTTAGTATTAGGTAATTCAACATTCTCCATCTTAAGTCGTCCTTCCTTTTTATTATTTTTCTCAAACACACAAGGATTATCATAAACGACTTTTCTATGAATGTTAATAGATTAGACAAAGGTTCTAAAAACTCGACAATATCTGACCCTAAAATATGAGCAATAATTAAAATTGTGTCAAAATTTAAATTATTCGTATTGCGAATTACCCGATTTAGTGATACTTTTTATCTATGAGTTATTGGAAAAAGGTGGGGGAGAGAGTGAGAAGTTTTTAGACAAAAAATAAACGTACCAAACGAAAGCATTCTGAAGTTGAAAGGGAACAGAATAAATCACCTTTCTGGCGCAACATTGGAATTGCTAAGAAATACGGACTTGTATCAGTTATAACAATTCTATTATTTTAATAGCTTCTGGTGTTGTGTATATGAGTTTACAGACTGCTGATGGTCAATTAGATGCGCAAGATCGAAGAAGTGAGCGTGCTATTCTAATTGATGAAATTAATGCCATTTTACTTGAGAAGGATTTAACGGTTGTCGATTATGTTGAATACAAATCTAACTCATATCGAGAAGATTACAATGCTTTAATGAATCGCTATAGTGAATTAGTAAGTCAAGTTAAACCTAGGCTTGATTCTTCTCAACTTGAATTAATGAGTCAAATTGAAGCAAACAATGAAGAAATGGACTCTATTTTCTATGACGAAGTAGTTCCAGCTGTTTCAGCAAGAGAAGAAGGAGAAGCTACTTCTGCCCGTTCACAATTTGCGGCATTAAGAACTGAGACACAGGAGGTTTCGAGTAATTTAAGGGAAACAGTTGTGTCTGATTATAACAGAGCGTACCAAAATACAAAACAGCTTTTGCATCTGTTTTATCAGCTTTAGTGATTGGGTTGATTGTGGTTATTATTTTAGCTAGCATACTTTTATTCTTAATCAGTCGTCCTGTACGTAAGAATATTAATAGGGCGGTTGAAATGGCAGATGAAATATCGAAAGGTCATTTAAACATTCACGATCTTGACTATCGCGGAAAAGATGAAATTGGTCAGCTATCTCAATCTTTAAACAGTATGAAATCTAATTTAATACAAATGATTTCGAATGTATCTGAGGCTTCAGAATCCGTATCAGCACAAAGTCAACAGTTGACTCAGGCTTCAAATGAAGTCCAAGAAGGCAGTGAGCAAATCGCATCAACCATGCAAGAATTATCTTCTGGTGCGGAAAGTCAGGCACAAAGTGCTTCAAGTATTAATGAAATGATGGAGTCTTTCTTACAAAAGGTTCAACAGTCCTATCAAAATGGTGAGAACGTAGCTGAGCAATCTGATTCGGTATTGTCCTTAACCGAAGAAGGTCGAAAACAAATGGTTGCAACTACTCATCAAATGAAGCAAATTCACCATATTGTAGAGGGGGCTGTTCAAAAAGTAAAAGGCTTAGACGAGCAGTCACAAGAAATATCTAAATTAGTTGAAGTAATCCAATCAATTGCAGAGCAAACGAATTTACTTGCTTTAAATGCGGCAATTGAAGCTGCGCGTGCAGGAGAGCATGGTAAAGGATTTGCCGTTGTAGCTGATGAAGTAAGAAAATTAGCGGAACAAGTGGCTAATTCAGTAGGAGATATAACTAAAATTGTACATAACATTCAAGAAGAATCTTCTAATGTGACAGTGCAGTTAGAGTCTGGCTATGAAGAAGTTGAACAAGGTACAGCGCAAATGGAACATACTAGGCAAACTTTTGAAAACATTAACCAGTCCATCAACCAAGTGACTAGTAAAGTGCAAGAGATTTCATCAAGCTTACGAGATGTCTTGGGTGATAGTGTTCAAATGAATCAAGCTGTTGAAGAGATTGCGTCCATCTCGGAAGAATCAGCTGCAGGAGTGGAAGAAACAGCAGCAATAGTAGAAGAAGCTAATAGTTCAATGGAAGAGGTATCACGCTCTGCAAGTGAACTAAATAATCTAGCTAAAAAATTAAATAATCAGGTCAACCAATTTAGTATGTAATATGCTAAAATATAAGGGGTCACTTATATAAGTGGTTCCTTATATTTATGTTAGTTAGGGGTGTCATGATTGTACTCATTTAAACATTACTTAGAAATTTTACTGGTCGCTACGAGATTAGGGTTAACATCGTTTGGAGGACCTGTCGCGCATTTAGCTTATTTTCAAGAAGAGTATATTAAGAGAAGAAAATGGTTGGATGATAAAACGTATGCTGATTTAATTGCCTTATGTCAATTTTTACCTGGCCCAGCGAGTTCTCAGGTAGGGATTTCGATTGGTATGGTTCGAGGAGGCATTCTAGGTGGGATATTAGCCTGGATTGGCTTCACTATTCCTTCTGTCATCGCTTTAATTTTGTTTGCGATGTATGTGGTCCAAGCTGATTTAATGGATTCGGTTTTATTGCTGCGCTAAAAGTAGTAGCAGTCGCAGTCGTTGCCCATGCCATTGTTAATATGGGGAAAAAGTTAACTCCCGATTTACCTAGAATTGCTTTTGCTATTGTGGCGGCATCGCTGTTGTTACTTTTTCCACTGGCTTCCATGCAATTAATTATAATTGGCTTAGCCGCATTTGCAGGGTATGTTTTATTTAAAAATAAGGAACTAGATACTCATACTAGTCTTAATATAGACTTGCCTAAAAAATAGGTGTCGTTAGTCTATCGGTATTTTTTCTATTATTAATTGCACTTCCTTTCATTAGTCAAGCAGCCAATAATATTTATATACAGCTGTTTGATATTTTTTACCGTGTAGGTTCGTTAGTATTTGGTGGTGGTCACGTTGTTTTACCATTATTAGAACGTGAGTTGGTGCCAAATGGTTTCTTATCAGAAGAGATGTTTCTAGCAGGATATGGAGCAGCACAGGCTGTTCCTGGACCATTATTTACGTTTTCAAGTTTTCTAGGTCAAGCTTCTTCTGGATTAATGGGTGCGCTAGTTGCTACAATAGGAATCTTTTTGCCATCATTCTTATTGTTAATTGGAATTTTGCCGTTTTGGAAATCTGTTAGTCAATTCAAGGCTGTCAGATCAGCTTTAATTGGTGTTAATGCCTCAGTTGTTGGGATTCTAATAGCTGCATTTTATGATTCTATTTTCACAAGTGCGATCTCTGATGGCGTTGACTTCGCAGTTGCTTTAGTAGGGTTTAGTTTACTCCATTTTTGGAAAAGACCAGCTTGGTTAGTTGTTATAATAATTGTAGTTTTATACGTCATTATTCAAACTCTACTATAAAGGAGTTTTTAAGATGAGAATTGTATCTCTTTGCCCCAGTAATACAGAAATTTTAGCTTATTTAGAGTTAATGGAACATGTGGTAGGTGTCGATGATGATTCAGATTGGCCGAAAGAGGTAGAAAACATTCCTAAGTTAGGACGTGACTTAAACATTGATGTAGAGCGGGTTAAGGAGCTTGATCCTGACTTAATATTAGCGTCTTTAAGTGTTCCTGGAATGGAGAAGAATATTGAAAAATTAGATGAAGCGGGTTTAGAATATATTATACTTAATCCAAATTCATTAGATGAAATTGCAGACGATCTTTTAACAGTAGGGAAATATGCAGGACAATTGGATAAGGCTCAAGAAGTTTATGATTGGTACTATCGTCAATTAACCCATTATAAAGAACTATCAAAACAAATTAGTGAGCCGAAACGAGTTTACTGGGAATGGTGGCCAAAGCCCATATTTACACCAGGCAAACTAAATTGGTTAAGCTATATTAGTGAATTAGCCGGTGCAGTTAATGTCTTTGGTGATATCAATCAAGCAAGCGTTCAAACGGATTGGGAAGATGTGATTAAACGGGATCCAGATGAGATCTGTATGGTTTGGGTCGGTGTTCAAGAGAAGAAGATGAATCCTGATTTAGTACGAAACCGGCCAGGTTCATATCAAATTAAAGCCATACAGAACAATCGAATTCACGTTTTAGAAGAGTATTTATACTGTCGACCATCACCAAGATTAATAGAAGGATTAGAAAAGATATTTAAGATTCTTCATCCATCTATTCTAAGATAATTAAGAAAGAAGGGGAGACATTGGAGCAAGTCCATTCAACCAATCAAATAACTAAACATGCAGTCATTAAGAATGGAATGTTAGCTGGTTTTCCGATTTTTTTAGGTTATTTACCTATTGCGATTGCCTATGGTGTTTTAGCCAAGGAATCCGGATTAACAACTTTTGAAACAACTATGATGAGTGTGCTTGTATTTGCAGGAGCTGCGCAACTAATGGCTGCAGGAATGTTTGCGGCAGGAACAATGTTTATTGAAATAGTTATTGCAACTTTCGTGTTAAACTTTAGGCATTTTATTATGAGCATGTCATTTATGAATACAACAAAAGAGTTCCCTCTAAAGTGGCGATTTCCTTTATCTTTAGGGATAACGGATGAAACATTTGCTGTTTCATCATTACATAAAGAAGAAGCGAATAAAATGTACGGTCCATATTTTTATACAAGTCTAATTGTCGTTGCCTATTGTGGCTGGGTATTCGGAAGTTTGGCCGGTGCCTTATTAGGCGACGTCCTACCTAGGGCTCTGAGTACTAGTATGGGTATAGCTTTATATGCAATGTTTATTGGGCTATTAGTTCCATCTATAAAAAAGAATGGCGAATAGGCATCATTGCTGTATTTAGTATGATCTTAAATTATTTATTCACGTGGTTCTAGAAATTTCAAGTGGATGGTCGATTGTACTAGCTACCGTAATTGGAAGTTTCTTAGGTGTGTTTTTGCTAAAGGAGGATGAGACCTCATGATTATGATGACCATTATTGGAATGGCTATAGTAACAGCCGTACCGCGATTTATTCCAGCTTTCTTTATGGGTGACACAACATTTAAGCCTTGGGTGAATAGGTGGTTAAATGCCATTCCCTTCGCAGCATTAGGTGCTCTAATTTTCCCAGGAGTTATGAATGTGATTGAAGACCGCCCGCTAGTTGGTGTAGCAGGTGGAGTCATTGCAGCGATGATTGCATCATTTAATGTAAATGTTATATTTGCTGTGATAGGAGCTATTCTAACAGTCTTTTTATTAACGATGTAGAGAAAGTAGGGATACCATGTTAACCGTAAGAGAAGCAAGACTAAGTGATGCGGAACAGATTGCTAAAATCCATGATGAAACATGGAAGTTAACATATGGTCCAATCATTGCAGATGAAGATTTAGAGCAAGTCATGACTTACGATACGAGGAAAATAATGTGGGAGACCACTTTGTCATCTCAAAAAGTACAACAATATGTTTATGTAGCGGAACAAGATGGTCAGTTATTAGGATTTATTTCAGGCGGTAAACAACGAGCTGAGCAATTTGAATTTGATGCTGAAATTTACGACATCTATGTTTTAGAGAAAGCTCAAGGTCAAAAGGTTGGGCATGAGTTGTTAAAACATTTTGTTAAAAAGTGTGTAGAAGATGGTTATCAATCGCTATTAGTTTGGATCTTAACAGCAAATCCTTTTGGCCGCTTTTATGTACGCTACGGTGCAAGGAAAGTGGAAGCAGAGAATACCACAATCGGTTCAGGAACCTATGAAGAAACCGCATTTGGCTGGAAAAATCTAAAAGAGCTACAACAAGAGCTCATGCAAGCATCATTATAATTTTAAGCGCCGAGTTCATCGGCGCTTTTTTTATATAGGCAAAGCGCTATTCACCCAACGACTCCGTTCAATTAACCGGGGTTATCATGTTTTTTATTTTCTTTTGACGGCCCAGTGTTTTGAAGTGAACGCGGACAGTTCTCATCCGAATATGAACAGTTTTCACTCAGGTGCGAACATTTCACCCGAAAACACGGACAGTCCACTTGAAAATACGAACAGTTTTCTTCTGGATGCGAACAGTTTCTCCGAAAATACAGACAGTCTGCTTGAAAATACTCGTATGCGAACACTTCACTCAGAAATACGGAGCATGCCAGCATCTTAGATCAGCTCATTGGGTGGGTAAACGGTCGAGCTGGCTTTATTATATTTTCATTCGATTTGGGAAAACTTCTAACTGAAGTTTAAAGAAATAGGAGTGATGATATGCCAAAAATGGCAATATTGTATTATAGTTCTACAGGTGCAAATTATCAGATGGCACAATGGGCTGAAGCAGCGTTAAAGGATTCTGGAGCTGAGGTAAAATTATTAAAATACCGGAAACAGCACCAGAAAGTGCAATTTCCCAAAATCCTGCTTGGCAAAAACATTATGAAGCAACAAAGGATGTTCCAGAAGCAACGCCGGAGGATTTAGAGTGGGCGGATGGATTTATTTTTAGCATCCCAACTCGTTTTGGTAATGTTCCTTCACAAGTTAAACTTTTCATGGACCAATGTGGTGGTCTTTGGGCACAAGGTAAGTTAGTTAATAAAGTTTGTAGTGCCATGACAACGGCACAAAATCCACACGGTGGTCAAGAACAAACATTAACGAGTTTTTATGTGTCTATGTTCCATTGGGGTGTAATTATTGCAGGTCCTGGTTATACAGATGATGTGATTTTTGCATCTGGTGGGAACCCTTACGGTACAAGTGCAACTGTTGATGGCGAAGGTAATATTCAAGATGACATTCAAAAAGCGGTAGAACATCAAGCAAAACGAACTTACGACATTACAAATAAAATTTCAAGTTAACATTTAAGGCTGAGGTGAGGTTACCTCAGTCTTTTATTTTAGACGCTAAATTCATTGTTATTACTAACTTAATTTAATAACTTACGAAATTTTTTTTAACAAAAATATAAAAACCCCCAAAATCATGATCCGTAATTCGTAAGGTATGAGTGAATACAAAAGATGAGGTGATTCAATGAAGCGTCGTAAATTAATCCATTCAGTGTCTGCAGCAACATTAACTGCATCAATGGTCCTTGCACCGATGAGTATTTCGGCAGACAATCACGAATCTACAAAAGATTCTGACGAAACTAAAGTAGTTGTAAAAGAAGAAACTACTTTGGAAGAGAAGTTATTTAGTTATTATGGAAAAGTAACAGACCAACTTTCTCTAGCTTTAGAAGAGGAAGATACTGAACGAGTTGGCCTTATTCTAGACTGGTCTTTACAACAAATTGAAGAAGCAGAATTGCTTTATCAACAAGGTCTTGAAGAAGATGCTAACATTCTTCTAGAAGAAGCTCTTTACATACTAGAAAATGCAGAATCAGATGAAGAAGAGTCTTCTGAAGAAGAAAATGAAGAAACTAATGAAGAAGAACAAGAGAACGAAGATGAAGCTAGTGAAGATGAAACTTCTGAAGAAGAAGACGTAGTTGAAGAAGATGATGAAGATGAAGAAGAAACTGAAGAAGAGGAAAATGAAGTAGTAGGTCAAAACGTTATTTCATTAGCTTTAGCTATGGAAAAAGTTAAAAACCCTAATGCTCAAGCTTCTTTAAAACGTAATATTGAAAGATCACTTGATCGTTTACAAGCTAAATATGGTGAAGAAGAATTGTCCGCTCTATATGAGCGTTTAAATGGTATTACAGATGAATTTGCTCAAGAAGATTCAGAGGAAACACCTGAAGAAGGTACATCTGATGAAGAGCAAACAGAAGAAGACTCATCAACAGAAGAACCTACTGAAGAACCTGAAGAAGTAGAAGAACCAACTGAAGAAGATGAGGTAGTAGAAGAAGAAGTTGATGAAGTTAAAGTTGAGGAAGATCGTGAAGAGAATTATGAAGTAAAATCTTCTGATCAAAAATCAAAAGGTAAGTCAAACTTTGGTAAAGAAAAAGCCAAAGAAGCAAAAAGTAAAGCATCTGAAAAAGGAAACAAAGGAAAAGGTAAGGGCAAAGGAAAAGGAAATGGAAAAGGCCCTAATAACTAATTAAACTCGTTGAACTCTTCGCTATATTTGGCGAGGTTCATATATACACCTCTCTCCCAACAGAGGCTTTCCCTGACAGAATGGTCAGGGATTTTTTTTACTCAATTATAATCAAAATAGGCAAGTGTATGAATCATACTAATCTCACAAGCCCAAACACAAAATTCCGCATATTTTCTGAATATTGTTGCAATTTTTCGGTAATTTTTATTATAATAGAAAAAGGGAGTAAGGGGGAGAAAAGATGAAAAAACAAGTGACCTCTTATGTGCTCATTAAATATCAATTTCCAAAACGGGTAGCGATAAAAGCGAAAAGAGAAGTTCCATATGAAATCAAATTAGCAGCACGATTAGTTTTAGATGAGTTAGTTTTATGTGGAACAAGAATGCTCTAGAAGAGCAAATTAATACAGCCATTGATCAAGGAGATCAACGCGCTTTCGATGAGTTGAGTAAAAAATATGCAAAGTATTTATAATATGAGCAAGAAGCTGCCTCATAAGGAGGTAGCTTTTTGTTTTTATAGAAATGGCATTTTGCTTACGTAATCTTCGTGTTAATATATATAAAGAGACAACTAGAGAGATAAGGGGATAATATGAGAAAAATAATCATTGGAATTAGTGTTTTATTAATAATGACTGGTTGTATGCAAGATGGACAAGAAGAAACATACGAAGCATCTACTTCTAAAGGTGTTGAAAGTGGAATGAAGTCAAAAGAACAAATTGAAATTAAAGAAAAAGAGAAAGTGACTGAAGATGGTAAAGTCATTGTTCATAATCCACATGCAATCGATGTAGTAGTAAATAAAGAAAGAAGATTACCTGAAGGATATGAACCCAAAATTAATTGAGCCTAATGTGCCATTTAGAGCCCCTGAAGGTCATCAAAAAGAAATATGAGAGAAGAAGCTGCTCAAGCACTAGAAGAGTTATTCCAAGCCGCTGAAAACTCAGGTTACACATTAGTAGCTCAATCAGGTTATCGTTCAGTTGAAAGGCAGGCTTCGATCTATAACAACAATATTGCAACTAAGGGACAAGAATGGACAGATCAATATTCAGCTGCACCGGGTCATAGTGAACATAATACAGGCTTGGCTATGGATATTACAATTCCATTAGAAGCTGGTGGATTCTTAGGGCTAGAAGAAGCATTAGGGGATACGGAACCCGGTCAATGGGTAGCTGAGAATGCTCACAAATATGGATTTGTGATTCGTTATCCTGAAGGTAAAAGTGATATTACAGGTTATAATTACGAACCATGGCACCTTAGATATTTTGGCAAAGAATTAGCAACAAAATTTACGAATCTGGTTTAACAGTTGAAGAATATTTTGGATATGTGAATTAAAATGCAGTCTATAGGCTGCATTTTTTATTTGTTTCTGTAGACTTATTCGTTTTCGCGAGCGTTTTTGATATTATAATATTGGATGATATACAAGCTTAGAAGGAGGATTATTACATGGATTTTCGTATTGAAAGAGATACGCTAGGTGAAGTTAAAGTTCCTAGTGATAAATATTGGGGTGCACAGACGCAGCGTAGTAAACAGAACTTCCCAATTGGTAACGAAGAGATGCCAAAAGAAATTGTTGAAGGGTTTGCAATCCTTAAGAAAAGTGCTGCTCGTGCCAATGAAGAGTTAGGTCTTTTAGAATCCGATAAGGCAGATGCTATTGCGCATGCAGCAGATCAAGTTTTAGCAGGTGAGTTACATGAACACTTCCCATTAGTTGTATGGCAAACAGGAAGTGGAACTCAGTCTAATATGAACGTGAATGAAGTTATTGCATTTGTAGGTAACAAGTGGTTAGAAGAGCAAGGTAAAGAAACACGTTTACATCCTAATGATGACGTGAACAAATCCCAAAGCTCTAACGACACGTTCCCAACGGCTTTACATATTGCATCAGTGAAAAAAGTTGAGGAACATTTATTGCCATCACTTGCAAAAATGAAACAAACGCTAAAAGAAAAATCGGAGGCTTACAGTGAGATTGTTAAAATCGGTCGAACACATTTACAAGATGCAACACCACTAACATTGGGTCAAGAAATTAGCGGGTGGCATCGTATGCTAGTTAAAACTGAATCCATGATTAAGGATTCACTTAAGTATGTGCGTGAAATTGCATTAGGCGGAACTGCAGTAGGTACAGGGATTAATGCACATCCTGATTTTGCAGAAGTTGTCGCTAAAAAAATTAATAAAGAGACGAACGGTGCATTTGTTTCAGCTGAAAACAAATTCCATGCTTTGACAAGCCATGATGAATTAGTTCATACACATGGAGCTATAAAAGGATTAGCGGCTGATCTAATGAAAATAGCCAATGACGTTCGCTGGTTAGCAAGTGGTCCTCGTTGTGGAATTGGTGAAATTACAATTCCAGCCAATGAACCAGGAAGCTCAATCATGCCAGGAAAAGTTAATCCAACACAAAGTGAAGCCATTACAATGGCTGCTGCACACGTCATGGGAAATGATGCAGCAATTGGGTTTGCGGCAAGTCAAGGTAACTTTGAATTGAATGTATTTAAACCAATGATTGCTTATAACTTCCTACAATCCTGCCAGCTGTTAGGCGACAGTATGGAATCCTTCACAGATCGTTGTTTAGTTGGCTTAGAGCCAGATGAGGGTAAAATTGAACAATACTTAAATGATTCATTAATGCTAGTTACAGCATTAAATCCTCACATTGGATATGAAAATGCAGCCAAAATTGCTAAATATGCTCATGAAAATAACCTTACTTTACGTGAAGCAGCTGAAGAGACTGGCATTCTATCTGGTGAAGAATTTGACAAATTAGTCGTACCAAAAGAAATGACTAAACCAAATGCCAAAAAATAACCAAAAAGTAGCAAAAATTACCGTAAATAAGATTTCACCTCCTGTAGAAAATATGGATACACAGGAGGTGAGATACAATGGCACAGAACAACAACTCAAACCAATTAGTAGTACCAGGTGTTGCTCAAGCTTTAGACCAAATGAAAACTGAGATTGCACAAGAATTTGGTGTTCAGCTTGGCCCAGACACAACTTCACGCGCTAACGGTTCTGTTGGTGGTGAAATCACTAAACGTCTAGTACAAATGGCAGAACAACAATTAGGTGGAGCTAAGTAACACAGCGTCATTTGATAACCTCTAAAAACAATCAAAGACGAAAATTCAAAAGCAGGTAAGAGCAAATCAAAAAAACTCTTGCCTGCATCATAAAATTAAAGAGGGTCTTTAGGCCCTCTTTTCTTTATTTAACCATCCTATAGTTAAAAAGACCTTCCTTATAGGAAGGCCTTTAATCTATTTTTTACTCATCACGAGTTTCTTCTGCTGGGCTGAAAGGCTCGTCATTTTTTCTAATTTCATGTGCTTCATCTATTTGAACCTTATTATACGTCGGACGTACATAACCACCTGCTAAACCTTCATTTAGCATCCTATCTACATCTAAATCATATTTACTTCTGCTATCTTCTTCACGGCGTCCTGGTTTAGCCAACTTAAAACCTCCCTTCACTTTATCAATTAGTTTGTGTAACTTTTTTAAGGTCAATACTGGTAATATATCGATATTAATGCTAAAAATATAGTGTTAACATTTACTGCAAAAGGGTGAGAAGATGAACTGGGCATTTCTAATAATTTTCATGATCATGATCGGCGCACTGATAGGTGGAATGACGAATTTTTTAGCCATTAAAATGCTTTTTAGGCCATATGAAGCGGTTTATATTGGGAAATTCAAACTACCCTTTACGCCTGGTTTAATACCTAAAAGGAGAAATGAGTTAGCCGGACAATTAGGTCGCGTTGTAACCGATTATTTGGTGACAAGTGATGCACTTGAGCAAAAAGTGCTTGAGCCTGATTTTCAAGGGAAGATGGCAGGTATGATTAACCAACAAGTTGATCGAGTAGTTAATGAAGGTTATTCTATTCATGATTTAATATTGAAAGTCAATCCTGAATTTAGTATAGGAAATTTAAATGCTAATATGGAACGATCCATTCAAAGAAAGCTAAATGATTTATATACGGAACATCAGTATCTAAAAGTTCGTGAAATATTACCAAATGATCTTAATGAAAATCTTGAATCAAAGCTACCTGACTTTACGAACTATCTTATTGTAAAAATTGAGCTATTTTTAACGAGTGAAGAAGGGCAGCGCAAAATATCTGAAAGCGCATCTAACTTTTTAAAGACGCAAGGGTTCTTAGGTAACATGGTATCATCATACTTAGGAGAAGAAGGTCTATCTGATAAAGTCACACCAGCTGTTCGTATGTTTTTAAATTCAGACGAAACGAAAGAATCTATTGAAGAGTTATTACGAAAAGAGTGGGAGCAGTTTAAAGAAAAAGATCTTAAAGAGGTACGAGACATGTTTGGTGAAATTCAAATTAAAGAACGTTTTGCATCCCTCGTTACAAAGGAAATCAATATTGAATTTTATTTAAATCAACCTGTTAATGAATTATTTGATAATTATTTGTCTAAGCTTAAAACTACATGGATCCCCAAGATGATTGAAGTTTCATTTGAAGCATTATCAACAAATATGACAAGTCTACTTGAGCAACTAAATTTATTCGATTTAGTAAAACAAGAAGTTGAGAAGTTTGACGTGTCAAGGATTGAACAGCTTGTTTTAGAAATAACAAAGCGTGAAATGAATATGATTACATATTTAGGCGCTTTATTAGGTGGGTTAATCGGATTACTGCAAGGTTTGATTGTGATGTTTTTGACATAGTGATAGTAGTTATATCACTATACAGTGAGTTTAATCTTTGTTACAGTAAGAAAGTAATGAAATTTTAGGAGGTATATCGTGGCTAACATTTATGATTTAGCTTATGATCTTGAGAAAGGTTTACGCAATAGCGATGAATTTCAAGATTTAAAACAAGCATATGAAAAAGTAATGAATGATCCTCAAACGAAGAAAATGTTTGATGATTTCCGTGAAACTCAAATGACTTTACAACAAAAGCAAATGCAAGGTCAAGAGATCACTGAAGAAGAAGTTAACAAAGCAAAACAAGTGGTTGAACTTGTTCAGCAGCAAGAAGACATTGCAAAACTAATGGAAGAAGAGCAACGTTTAAATACATTAATCACAGACGTTAGTAAAATTATCACAAAACCATTAGAAGACTTATACGGTGAAGAGCAGCAATAAGCTCTAGCCATTTAAATAACCCCGAGTTCGGTGTATTCCGACTCGGGGTTTGTTTCATTAAAAGGTTGAATTAACGATGAAATAACACTAATCGAGCATCGGGTGATACGAGCCTGTGAGTTGTATCTTCATAATTGTTCTCTTTAAGCTTTTGAAATCCAATCTCTTTTGCTTCCTGATCATTAGCTGCTTCAATTTGCTCGTCTAAAAGAGCTTCTCCTTTGTTAGAATATACTGTTAAAAATATGTTTTCATGTCGCAATCCTCCCGTTTGTTCTCTAATTTTACTATAGAGTTTTATTTGATTTTTGTAAATAGAAAAGAAATTGAAAAAACTTAATATAGAACGTGCGTTCGTGTTTAGTTTTTGATAAAATATAAGTAACAAGGTTTAATGGAGGAATTGTATGTTCAAACCTAATTTACGTTTTTTACATAGTGCGGACTTACATTTAGATAGTCCATTTAAAGGTCTCAGTCATTTACCTGAACCCATTTATAAAGATGTCTTAAACAGTACAATTGTAGCATTTAAGCGATTAATTGATTTAGCTATAAAAGAAAATGTTGACTTTGTATTAATTGTCGGTGATTTATTCGACCAGGAATCTTCTTCAATTAAGTCATCACTAGAGTTAAAAAAGGATTAGAGAAACTTAATTCTAATGGCATAAATGCTTATATCAGTTACGGAAACCACGATTATATGATGCAGGAAAAAGCTAAACTAATATTCCCTCAAAATACATATATTTTTCCATCAGATGGTGTTAACAGCACTACTTATCATAAACACGGACAACCTCTTGCTGAAATAAGCGGCTTCAGCTATCGTAAACAGGCTATTAAGGAAAATATGGTGGCTTCCTATCAAAGAGTAACAGATGCCTCGTATCATATTGCAACATTACATGGTAGTTTGAAGACCGATCAAATACATGACCATTATGCACCGTTTCTTATAGAGGACTTGAAGAAGATAGAAACTGACTACTGGGCACTAGGTCATATACATCAACGCGAAATTATTAGTCATGAACCTTTAGCTATTTATCCTGGGAATATCCAGGGTAGACATATGAAAGAAAGAGGAGAAAAAGGCTGTTATATCGTCGAATTAAATGGAAGTAAACCAACTTATCAATTCTATCCTCTTCAGAATATAGTTTTTAGTGAAGAAGAAGTTGCAGTAGAAGACATACAAAAACCATCTGAGCTCGTTGAATTTCTACTAAAGTTTAAAGATTCTTTGAGAAAAAGGCATTCAAAGATGATGGTTAGGTTGATTCTAAATATTAGAGAAAATGATTTTAGTGAGGATCGAGTCGAAGATCTTTTAGATACTTTAAATGAATCAGAAGAAGATGAAGAGAACTGGATTTGGTTTAGTGAGTTGAAATTAAGACAGGAACAAATAAGCTGGGATGAAATAATTGAGTCTAATCCGTTTATCAAAGAAGTGCTTAAAACAATAGAAGAAACAGATGACTTGTCTTCTTTTTTATTAGACTTAAAACGACACCCGTTATACAGAAAATGTTGATCTGAATTTGGATGAACTTCAGAGTGAGATTAAGACAGAAGCGGAAAAATTAATCTTAAGCAAAATTAATAAGTAGGTGGAAAGATGAAAATTCTTGAATTAGATGTAGTTTCATTTGGAAAGTGGAGTCATAAAAAATCCCTATTTCAGATGAACTTTCTTATTTCTATGGCCCAAATGAAGCAGGTAAATCATCTATTAGAATGTTTATAATATACATCCTATTTGGATTAAAGTCTGATGAACGCGAGCAATACTTATCAAAGGTTGATGGTCAATTAGGAGGAAGGCTTTTAATAGAGGTAAACTATGTAACATATACCTTAGAACGCTTTTTACATAAGAATCGTGGTCATCTTGTTGTGTCAAAAAACGGAATCAAATTGTCTGAACACGAGGTTAATAAAGTTTTAAAAGGAATTAACCGGCCCTTATTTGAATCCATCTTCTCTTTCGAGGATCGAGATTTACAGTCAATCAGACAACATAAAAAGAAGATATTGGAACGGTTCTCTTTAACTTAGGTCTAACAGGGTCTGATCAAATTACTCAACTTGAAAAGGAATTAATTAAAGAGTCTGATGAACTTTTTAAGAAACAAGGTAAAAGGCCACCATTGAATGAGAAATTAACTGAACTTCAAAAGATTCAACAAGAGATTTATGAAACTGAAAGAAAAGAACGCGAGCACCAGCACTTATATAAACAATTAGAGGACATTGATCAAACAATTGAATCATTAAAAGTACAAGAACATGAGATCATAGCTGATTTAAATTATTATGAAAAGTTAAATCAAGTGAAATCGCCTGTTGTAAAGCATCAGATTTTAACTGACGAAATGAATCAATTTAAAAGACGCAGAATCATTTCCTGAAGATGGACAGAACCAATTAAATCATTTAACAGAGCAAATAAAAGCACAGGGAGAGCAACTGAATCAAATAACAGATTCAGTACAAAGAGTGAAAAAAGACATCGATGACTTGACAGAAGCAAGCCAAGTTGATAAATGGCCAGTTACAATTACTGAAGCACAACACATTGTTCAAAAGGTGGAGCAATTTCATACAGACATCGAGAGAAGTGAAGAAACAATTAAAACAATTAAAGTATGACTACAAAAAAAAATTGAAGAAGAGTTAGGATTTCAAATTGACCTAAACTCAATTAAATCAGTTGATATTCATCATTACACGAATGAGAACTGGAAACGTTTATCTGCTAAGTGGGATCAACTTAAGTCACAAATTCAATCTAACAAATTAAAACTCTATCATAAGTATGAAGAACTGAATGATTTGGAGCGACAAAGAAATGAAATTGACAAATGGAAGATGAGCTCATCTGATCTACAATCAATTCAAGAAAGATATGACCAAATAAAACTAGATGAGCAAAAACAACAGTTAGAAAAACAGTACCAACAGCAAATGGAATATCAAAGGACCACAATTAATAAAGTTAAGGGGTTTGTCGCGACGAGTAAATGGTTATTACCTTTTATGGTTTTACTTTTAACATCTATGTTATTGATGAGAGTGAATGTAGAGCTGTTAACGATTTACGGAGGGCTTGCTGTCGGGTTGATCTTAGCTATTACAATTTTTATACGCTTAATAAAATTGATCAACACATTAAGAGGACGCTAAAGAGACTTAAGTCGACAGGTTCACGATCAAGTAGCTATGAAGCAGAAATGTCAGAACTAAAACGGCAGCTTAACGATCAGGAAGAATTAGAAAAGCAATTAAATCAGATTCAGCACTACACCCAGAGTACTATTAGTTCCATAGATGAATTGAAAAAAGAGCAAGAATATGTTCAACAAAGTCAAAAAGAGCTTGAACAAGAAATCGAAGAACACATTTATAAGTATCCTTTTTTGAAGCGCTTTGATTTATTCCACTGGCCAAGTGTGTATGACTGGCTTAAAAAAGGTAAGCAGACGGCATTAGCGCAAACTGATATAGAGGAGAATATAACGAAAACAAAAAGAGAAATGGAACATGAATTAAGTATTCTTCACACAATCATTCAGCTTTA
The DNA here is from genome assembly GCF_001311865.1 of Piscibacillus salipiscarius JCM 13188. Lineage (GTDB taxonomy): Bacteria > Bacillota > Bacilli > Bacillales > Alkalibacillaceae > Piscibacillus > Piscibacillus salipiscarius. Next base: position 8,128 of record NZ_BBCD01000034.1, on the reverse strand, counting down.
CGAAAAGGATAGAATCCTAACTGAGCCCAGATTGGTTTGTGATCTTGCGTTGAATTATATTGATAAAGAGAAGTCCTGGTTACAAAATTTAGAACAAAACGGGAATGGCTTAAAGAACAAGAAGACGTAAAATCAAGATTAACTGAATCAACTAAACAACTTCAAGATGATCTTAATAGTCTCTTAAGCAAAGTGAATGCAAAATCGAAGGACGACTTCCTAGAAAAAGCCAGGGAATATAAACAACTTAAAAATAAATCGCAGCAAAGAAACGATCTCTATGAAATGGTATACGAAGTATTTAATTCAGAGACAGAATATATCCTTCAAAAAATATAAATTGGTTAGAAGTTGAAAGTCAATTTAATGACCATAAACAAACTATAGAACGTAATAGGGCTGAGATAGACAATCAACAAAAATTAAAAGCTCAAGTACAGGTTGAAATTAATCATTTAGAGTCTAGCGGTGTTTTGTCAGATTTAGTCCACCAAAAGCAATGATTGAATCTGAAGTAGTCAAGCTTGCCAAAGAGTGGGCTGTTAAGAAAGTTGCTTATAGTACTTTAAAAGAAACTAAAAACAGGTACCAAAATGTCTATTTACCTGATATCATGGAAAAACTAGTGAATATTTTTATGCTATCACAGATGAACGATATGATACGATTCAATTTAATAAAGATGAGTCTATAATGGTTAAGTCAACATCAGGTTTATGGTTTGATGTCTCGCAACTTTCTGAAGGGACTGCCGACCAACTGTATATCGCTCTCAGATTTGCTTTAAATGATTCATTAAGTACCTATGTACATCTTCCATTTATTTTGGATGATGCATTTGTACATTTTGATCAAAGTAGAAAAGAACAAGTACTCAAACTAATTCGTAAAAATCTAATGATCAACAAATCATTTACTTAACTTGTGAAGATCAGGATAGCCAAATATTAAATATTAAGCCATCACCATTACAGGTTGGCTAAATAGGGAGAGAAAAGGAGAGAAGTGAGAATGACTCAAGGTATAGCTAATGTGTCTGTTGGGGAACAATTTGAAGGTTTCTTATTAATTAAATCAGCTGAGAAAGGGGTAGCCAGTAATGGTAAGCCCTTTTTAACGATTATTTTTAGAGATCGTTCAGGTGAAATTGATGCAAAGTTATGGGAGATCACAAAGGATGATGAAGAGGTTTTTACACCTGAGAGTGTTGTGCATGTTCAAGGGGATATTAGACAGTTTAGGGGTAAAGCTCAATTAAACGTTAGACAGATTAGGCTTGCGACAGCGGCAGATGGTATACACCCAGAGGACTTCATGGAAAAGGCACCGATTCCTGTGGAAGAGATGCAAGAATACATGACAAAATTATATTTGATATGCGAAACCCTAATATTCAAAGGATTATTCGTTATTTTATTAAGAAGTACGAACACGAATTATTCACATACCCAGCTGCGACTAAAATCATCATGAATATGCTGGTGGACTAGCACATCATGTAGTTTCGATGCTGAAACTTGGTAAACAACTAACCGAACTCTATCCAGATCTTAATCCTGATTTGTTATATTCAGGAATTATTTTACACGATATCGGTAAAGTGAAAGAACTTTCAAGCCCGATGTCACCTTCCTACACTCTTGAAGGTAAATTACTAGGACATATCACAATTATGGTTGATGAAGTGCAACAAGCCGCTAACGAGCTAGGAATTGAAGGTGAAGAAGTGATGTTATTACAACATATGATTTTATCCCATCATGGTAAAGCTGAATGGGGGGAGTCCTAAGCCTCCACAAATTAGAGAAGCGGAAGTTTTTACATCTAATCGATTTAATAGATGCCAAAATGAATATGATGAACCGAGCATTAGATAAAGTGAAACCAGGAGAGTTTACTGAACGTATATATCCATTAGAGAACCGTGCTTTTTATAAACCAGTTATGGACTAACTTATAGGGGGAGTTTGGACGATGAGTTTAAAGGATTTTGCGAACAATCTAAAGAACCATATTGGAAAAGTCATTATAGGACAAGCAGAAACTGTTGAATTAATAACAAATGCCATGGTAAATAAAGGTCACGTGCTCTTAGAAAGCGTACCAGGTACTGGGAAAACTATGCTAGCTAAAAGTATCGCTAAATCTATTGAAGGTGACTTTAAACGTATTCAATTCACCCCAGATGTCCTTCCGTCAGATATAACAGGTATCCACTTTTTTAATCCGAAAGAGCAATCGTTTGAGTTAAGGGTTGGCCCTGTTGTAACTAATGTATTATTAGCTGATGAAATTAACCGTGCGACACCAAGGACTCAGTCTGCTTTATTAGAAGTAATGGAAGAAAAACAGGTAACGATTGATGGAACTACAGTAAAAATTGAACAACCTTTTATTGTGTTAGCAACTCAAAATCCAATTGAGTCACAGCAAGGTACATTTGAATTACCAGAAGCCCAAATGGATCGTTTTTTATGAAAATTAATATGGGTTACCCTTCGTTTGAAGAGGAACACAACATTATGAAAACATATCGTTACTCTGATCCGATAGAAGACCTTACTTCATCTATTACTAAGGAGCAATTAGTTCAATATCAGGAAGAAGTTAAAGAGGTTTACCTAACAAAAGAAGTTGAAGAATATTTATTATCAGTTGTTAGAGCCACAAGAGATAGTGCATGGACTGAAGTAGGGGTTAGCCCTCGTGGTACGCTAGCACTTATGCGTGCAGTCCAGGCCCGTGCGGCCATAAAAGGCAGAGAGTATGTAACACCTGAAGATATTAAAGAAATGGCTTTACATGTGTTACCACACCGCCTCGTTTTAACGTTAGAAGGTTCAACAAAGAAATCACAACAAGATGTAATGGAGGCAATACTTCAATCAGTCGAAGTGCCGGTTGAAATCGGGGCTGAAAGGTAATGTTTAGAAAAACTATTCGCAGTTCGAATTTATACCGTTGGTTAACGATTCCAGGTGGAATTTTTATCATATTAAGCTTTTTTCCGAGATTAGGAACATTTCCCATATTGGCTTTTATCGGTTTATTATTTTTGTATTATATTTTGGGAGTCGTTTTTTATGAAAACCATTTAGATGATTATTTGGCGATTGACTACCCGAACCGAAAGATAAGGTGCTATCCTGGTGACGAAGAAAATCTTCAATTATCCATCATGCAGAAGGGAATTCTCCCAATATTAAATGCCAAGCTAGTTGTAAAGTACGATATTGTATTAGAATCATCTTATAAATTTTCTGAAGAAAAAATGACTAATACTCTTGAAGTTCCCATCACATTATTAAGTTTTGAAAAGAAAGAATTGTTACTGCCGGTATTAGCAAAACGCCGAGGTGTTGGGAGAATAAGGGTGATCAGATTAGTTGTACCAAATATTCTTGGATTTAGTGAAATCGATTTATTATATAATCGTTATCATAAAGAAGAAGTCGTCATCTATCCATCATTATCTGAAGTAAAAGGACTAAATCTACTTGATCCAAGGAGTAATGGAGATCATCAAGCAAAGCACTCTATATATGAAGAACCGTTATTACAGTATGGAACAAGAGCCTATGATAGAGGTGATCCATTTAACCGAATTCATTGGAAGGCAACGGCTAAACGTAATGAATTACAAACTAAAATTGTTGAGAAGGTTAATCAGCTGTCATGGTGCTTTATCATAAATGTTAAGACAGAATATGGGACATCTATGGTCGAACAAACAGAACAATTATTGGAACAGACAGCATATATGTGTCGTTTTGCAACGGAACGACAAATTCCATTTGAGATTTATATGAATGTACGTGGTAGAGGTGGAGCGCCATATGTTCATCTAACTTTAGGAGAAGGTCATCATCATTTAATGAATGCTTTAGAATTATTGGCTAGAGTGAATCCATTAGGTTTAACCGCACCACTACTTCATACCCTAAATCATTTAAATCAGCAACCTAAACCACCTTATATCATTCAAATCGGTGAAATGAGTCAACAGCATCATCCGTTTTTTAAACGTTGGGAGCAAAATGGTCACTCAGTTATTACTTAGATACCAAAAAGGTGCTTCTGAGTTAGCGCCTCTCCATATGAAAGGAGGGCGGGCTATTAATGAAAAATCAGGATAGTGCCATCCTTAAGTGGCAAAAAATTTTAGTAGAGATCATGACAGTATGGATTGTGATGGTTGCCAGCAGTATATTTAGTCGAACAGAACCAAATATTGTTGGTTTCTTTATTTGGCTAGGCATTGCGATAGGTATTTACGCAATGGTCCGTATTTACTTCAAGCATCAACTGAAGTATATTTATTTATTATTTTTAGCGTTTCCATTAGCGTTTTTTGGAGTCTTGCTTGGGTTCACGCTTATTCAGTCGGCTGCATTAAGCGGCATAATAGCTTGGCGTATGGTAAAACACGAGAAGGACCCTGATAGTGAGACGGAAACATTTTTTTATAGGCATTTCTGTTTTAGTTGTATTTATAACCTATATGACAGCACATTATGGTGAGTTAGATAATGGAGATCAGATTATTTGGATGTTAATTATTCAAATATTCATTTTGGTTGTGGGAAATTTATTACATAATTTAAACGCCTTTAACAACGACCAAAACGTTAAGAAGAACGGCATAACAGTGACTGGCGTGATTGCACTGACATTCGGTTTATCGAGCTTGTTATTGGTATTATTTCCACTAATTAGGAAGGTGTTTTATTTAATTATTAATGGTATTATCTCACTTTTTACATTTCTTCTAGCCCCTTTTTTTAACTGGGTAGAAACGATTGAACCTGAACAAAAAGATGGCGAAATAGAGCAACAGGATTGGGAAGATCGTGGACAAGAGAAACAAGAATATACTACTTTAGACAGCGAGCCTGTTATTACTAGTGAACATATATTGGTAGTATTCCTTATGTTGGTAGCGATTATTATTTTAATAGTCGTTTTTAAAAATAGGGAGCAGCTACTGAGTAAGATAAACTTTAATAAAGATCAAGGTGACTTAGTGTCTAATTCGAGTAGACAGATGATCGAAGGTTATGGAGAAGGCAAACGATTACTAAAGCGCCGAATAATGATATTCGGAAGGCTTTTTATAAGTTGGAAAAGTGGGCAACTGATCATGAGTTGGGGCGTTATCTCGATGAATCAATTGAAGACTGGCTTAGAAGATATGAGTTAACAGAAATGATTGATGAGAAAGCCATTAATATTTATCGTGATGTGAGGTACGGTGAGCGAGAAGTCAAACCTGATTATAAAAAGCGTTACTTTGATCAAATAAACCAATTAAAAAGCGTTTTGAAAGATCGATATATTACCGAAAGCAAAAAAGACACCCAATAAGATGAATTTCATCTTATTGGGTGTTTATTATTCTTCACTAAATAAATTTTGATAATCCTCAATTTTTACATCAATTTTAGCTTCATCTAATAGTTTTTGAACTTCTTCTTTTAGAGCTTCATTATCAACTTGCTTCATCGTTAGTTGTTCTTTAAGCTGATCTTTCATATCTTCGTATGGTTCTAGTTCTTGTTCGCTTTCACGCTTATCCGTTAATTTAATAACATGCCATCCAAATTGTGATTTTACGGGTTCACTAACTTCTCCAACTTCTAATGAATAAGCAGCATCTTCAAATTCTTTTACCATTTTACCTGCTGAGAAGTAACCTAAATCACCACCATTTTGGGCACTGCCATCTTTCGAATATTCTTTAGCTAGATTAGCGAATTCCTCGCCGTTTTCTAATTTTGTTAACACTTCTTTAGCTGTTTTTTCCTCATCAACTAAAATATGACTAGCTTTTAGTTCCGTTTTCATACGATCATATTGCTGTTTAATTTGTTCTTCAGTAACTTCAATGTCCTGAGCGGCAATTTGATATTGGATCTTACTTAATAGTAACGCATATCGGAATTCATTCTCACTCTTAAATCCTTGTTGCTGCATAGCCATGTTAAATTGTTGTTCGTTCATATTTCCTTTAATTTCTTCGATTTCCTTATCGATATCTTCCATAGTTACTTTATTTTCTTCTTTAAGCTGTTCGTTTAAGACTTTTACGCGTGACCATATTTTTTAATACCTCTTCACCGTAAAGTTCATTCAATTCATTGTAAAATTCTTCTTGAGTAACGTTACCGGCAGTTGTTTCGGCAACAACTTCAGAGTCTTGTCCTTCATCATCGCTACATGCAGCAAGAATCATTAAAAGTGCAGCGAACCCGAGTAATAATACTTTCTTCATTTCTGCATTCACCCCTAAAAATTGTGTTGTCTTTATAACTAATAATATACCATACAAAGTTATACTTGAACTATCTTTTTTTAAAACTGCCTAAACGAAAGTAGACATCACAACATAAGATACTGTAGTTAAATGACTAGGGAGGTGAGAATTATGGGAAGCAAAGGTTATGGTGAAGGTTTCGCGTTAATTGTTGTTTTGTTCATCCTATTAATCATCGTAGGTGCGTCTTGGTACTAGAATAAGTATGTTGGTGTGCCCAACATTAAATTTAGAGATTAAAAAAGGTTGTTCCGAATTCGGAACAACCTTAATCTTTAATATAGATAATTCACTTCATAATAAGATGCAATGAGTAATATTAGCATTGATACGTTAATTGTTCTAAATACTTTGCTGCTTTTTTCTGATGATAGTTCAGATTTTTCGCAGAAACGCTGCGCTAATGAGTTAAATGCATAAAGTATAAACAATGCAAACGGTACATAAACAAATAGCAAAGTATCTCCTCCTCGGTTAATTACGGTGACTTTATGAGAATATCATAGTTTTCTTTAGATTTCTCTATCACACTATGACGTGGGGCTTTAGCAAAATACCCTAAAGCAATCCAGTCTCTTAAAGAAATACCAATGTTTAATGCTAGGCATAATATAATAATAGGGAAATATACAGGAAACCCTATCAGAGCCAACATTAATGGTAATGTAATCATTAATGTAGGAGCTAGCATCGTAATAATTGAAGTTCTCTTAGATAGATTTGATTTCATTTGAATCTTTAAGAAAGGAATATATTTATACTTAATAATCCATCTAAAATGAAACTCTTTATCTGTAAACATGATTGGTATAGCATGCGTTAATTTATGCAAAATTGGTATTAATATAAGACTACTTAACACAATATATATGCTAGGCGCTTTAATTGTAACACCTGAATAAATAATTGAAAATGGTACATACATAATTAAAAAGGTAACGAGACCTAGTAAGGTAGACAAAATGACTAACCTATTATAACCAAGCTCTTTAGTTACATTGATAGATTTCCAGCATGTCATAATAGGGCCTCCTTCTCAGCTGTAATATTCAGTTCATTAACTGTTTTAATTTAATAGCTCTCAAGGAATAATACGCTGATTAGAGGAAAATTTCCAACCCTTTTTTATAATTTTTATACCTTTTAAAAAAAGGGCTCAAAGTACCATGATAACCGCCTATAAGCAAGAGTTATGGCTTGGTTTCTTCGCTTAAACTTTTTAGTGAGCGATCTAGTATTTCAATGTATTCGTCACCATATAATTGCCTTACAATGGATTCCAATTCTTGAAATTCAGGAAATTTACCATAGAGATTTTTAATGGCAATGAAGCGTTCATGACACTATTACGTTCAGGATCGTGATCATCTATAGTTTCTTCAAATAAACTAATACCTTCATTAGTAAGTTTTACGTAAGTGTTACGCTTATCTTCTTCTTTTTTTGAAAAGGTTAATAATCCTCTTTGTTCTAGTTTTTTTGAAAAATTAAAAGCTGTTGATACATGCATAACCCCGAATTTTGAGATCTCTGAAATGGTTGCTCCTCGTAAATAATACGCAATCCATAATATATGATGTTCATTTAAATTAAGGTTAAACGGCTTGACCCAGTCTTGCCAATCCTTCTCAATGGCTTTCCAAATTCCTTTAGTTAATTGAGCCATTTTATGTGAATAAAGGATTGCTTCTTGTAATGAATACTCTTGATCATTCACCTTATCGACTCCTTGGTTATGACATTCTCCGCTACTTTATTTTAACATAACATCAGAAAAAATAGAGTTGGCATTTATTGTTATTGCCAACTCTATTG
>NZ_BBCD01000033.1 GCF_001311865.1 Piscibacillus salipiscarius JCM 13188 | reverse complement strand
TTTTTAAAAAATCAACAAACCTAGGAGTGAACTTAATGTTATTTGATACACATGTGCATTTAAATGCCGATCAATTTATGGAAGATCGTGATGAGGTCATTAAGCGTGCCTTGGATGAAGGTGTCAAGTACATGGTGGTAGTCGGATTTGACCGAAAGACAATCCCGTTAGCCATTGAAATTGCAGAACAATATGATTTTATTTATGCGGCTGTAGGATGGCACCCTGTTGATGCAATTGATATGACTGATGAAGACTTAAATTGGATTGAAGAGTTAAGTGATCATCCCAAAGTCGTAGCGATTGGTGAGATGGGACTTGATTATCATTGGGATAAATCGCCTCATGACGTGCAAAAAGAAGTTTTTCGTAAACAAATCAGGCTTGCTAAAAAGGTAGGTATGCCTATCATTATTCATAATCGCGAGGCAACGGAAGACATCGTTCAGATTTTGAAGGAAGAAAATGCTCAGGAATGTGGCGGGATTATGCATTGCTACAATGATGTGATTGATTACGCAGAAGAATGCTTGAAATTAGGGTTTTATATTTCACTAGGTGGCCCTGTCACATTTAAAAATGCAGCAGATCCTAAAATAGTTGCTGAAGAAGTGCCGTTAGATCGACTTTTAATTGAAACGGATTGTCCTTTTTTAGCACCCCACCCTAATAGAGGAAAGCGTAATGAACCTGCGTATGTGAAATTAGTCGCTGAGAAAATTGCTGAAATTAGGGAAATATCCTTAGAGGATGTCGCTAAGCATACGACAGAAAATGCTAAAAACTCTTCTCAATTAATTAAAATTGGACATAAAATTTATTAAACACGCGTACGTATAAAAGAGGCTAACTTTGGCCAAGATGCTTTTATATGGGCGCGTGTTTTTAATATTTCGAACATTTCAACCCTTGTAATAAAATCTTAATATTTACTCTAATCGTAGTTGGCGTGGGCTATAAGAGCTAGTTTACTAGTTAAATAGTTTTAGAATGAATTGACTTTGTAAACAATCACCCATATAATCAAATGCGAGTTAAAAGGAGGCGTGATGTATGAGCGTCAAATGGGGTGCTAACCCACACAAGAAGCGCTTTAGCTTCAAAAAGATTATGCTAACGTTATTAACCGTTTTTGTTTTTGTCGCAACAGTGAGTTACATAGCATTCGAGACTGTCACCGCTGAAGTATCAGTTATTCAGGATGGTGAAGAGATTAGTACATTAACAACGGCTAATGAAGTTAGTGGAGTTATGGACGAATTAGGCATAGAGGTATCGAAACACGATGACTTGTCCGTTGATTTAAACGATCAAGTTAAAGACGGAATGGTCATTGAATACACTCAGGCCCAAGAAGTCCAGGTAACAATTGACGATCAAACTAAGACATATTATACAACGACAGAAAACGTCAAACAGTTTTTAGAGGATGAATCTATTAACCTCTCAGAACATGACGAATTATCGGTTGATTTAAATAAAGATATTGAAGATGGTTTAGCTTTTACGATTCAAAAAGCGTTTGAAGTAAAAATCGATGATGGTGGTAAAACAAAAACTACCATGGCTACCAATCAAACGGTAGGCGATTTGCTTAAAGATCTTGATATTAATTTAAATAAACACGACCGCCTAAACGCCGACTTAGACGATCGTGTCGAAAAAAATCGTTCTATAGAAATAGTACGTGTAACAAAAGAAAAAGTTTCAAAGGAAGTAGAAATTCCTTACCAAACTGAAACTAAAAAAAGACTCAAGCCTATTACAAGGAAAAAGCAAGCTCCTAACTAAAGGTGAAGAGGGAAAAAAGGTTGAAACTTACGAAATCACCAAAGAAAATGGTAAAGAAGTATCTCGTGAGTTAGTTGACGAAGAAATTGTTAAAGAAAGTGTTAATCAGCTTGTCGCTAAAGGAACGAAAGCACCTGTACAACAGGTGAGCTCAAGTTCGGGTTCAGATTCAAGTTCTAGCTCAAGTGGCTGGATGACCTTTAGATCGACTAAGTATACGGCAGATTGCACAGGTTGTTCAGGTTATACGGCAACAGGTGTTAATGTCAACAACACGATTTACTATAATGGCATGAGAATTATTGCTGTTGACCCAGGAGTTATTCCACTTCATTCCATAGTTGAAGTGCGTACGCCTAGCGGAAGCTTTAGAGCTGTAGCAAAAGATACAGGTGGAGCTATTCATGGTCGTAAGATCGATATTTTAGTTAGCTCTAAATCTGAAGCATACAATTGGGGTAACCGAAGCGTGCAAGTGAAAATTATACGCAGAGGAAATTAATTAATTTTAAAGGATAATCCTGTTATACTAAGGATTATCCTTTTATTTTGGTTATAGAGAGGTTTGAACATGAAAATAAAAGAAGTCATAGTAGTTGAAGGGCGAGATGATACCGTAAAAATTAAATTAGCTGTTGATGCTGATACCATCGAAACAAATGGGTCAGCGATTAATCATCATGTCTATGATCAAATTCGTCTTGCTAAAGAAAAGCGAGGCGTTATTGTGTTTACTGATCCCGATTATCCTGGCGAACGATTACGCAGGTTAATAGATGAACACGTACCGGGTTGTAAGCATGCATTTTTACCAAAGGAAAAAGCGCTTGGTAAACATGGTGTTGGGATTGAGCATGCTCGAGTACAAGATATAAGACAAGCCTTAAGTCAAGTGTATGAACTTGTTGAAGAAGAAAACCAAGATATGGATTGGCAACCGTATTTGGTGAAGTACGGACTAATAGGCGGGCCAAATGCTAAAGATCGCCGCCAAAAACTTGGTGCCAAGCTTAAAATTGGTTATGCTAACGGTAAACAGCTTGCTAAAAGACTTTCTATGTTCCAAATAAACTTAACGACATTTGAAGAAGTGATGCGTCAGATTATTGAGGAGGAAACATCGTGACAAAGCCAATCGCAACGATTACGCGAACAAAAGAAATTATGGAACGTCATGGTTTAGGCTTTAAGAAAAGTCTTGGTCAGAATTTTCTAATTGACCCTAACGTGTTAAAAAAGATTGTTGCAAAAGCTGGAGTTGACGAAAACACCATTGCATTGGAAATCGGACCGGGAATTGGTGCACTTACAGAACATTTAGCTTTTGAAGCTAAACATGTTTATGCATTTGAAATTGACCAACGTTTAATTGACGTCCTTAAAGATACATTAGCTCCTTATGAGCATGTGACTGTTTATCATCAAGATATATTAGAGGCAGATATAAAATCGTTCTTACAGGATAAGGTGAACGCTGACGAGCAGGTAAGAGTGGTAGCCAATTTACCTTATTACATTACAACACCTATTTTGATGAAGCTGTTAAGAGACGAGCTACCGATTCATTCGATGACGGTGATGATGCAAAAGGAAGTTGCTGATCGTATGGCAGCAGGGCCAAACACGAAGGAATACGGCTCATTGTCAATTGCTGTTCAGTACTATACCGAATCGAATGTGGTCATGACAGTTCCTAAAACTTGTTTTATTCCACAGCCGAACGTTGATTCTGCCATATTGCAATTAGTAAAGCGGGAGAAGCCATTAGTTGGAATCGCTGATGAAGCTCTATTTTTTGAGCTAGTACAGGCCAGTTTTGGACAACGAAGAAAAACCATTAAAAATAATTTGCAGCGAGAATTTAAAGATCGGCTTAGCAAAGATCAATTCATAGAATTATTTGAGGAGTCTGGAATTGAACCATCGCGTCGTGGGGAGTCCTTATCCATAGAGGAATTTGCCATCTTGTCAAACGTATGCCACAAGATCATAAGCCAATAGGCACACTTACACCCCTTTATCAATATCGTATAAGAGAAGGTATTTGAGAAGGGGAATTTTTATGAACTGGCAAAAGGAGATATTGTCACAAGACATTCATATGATCACGATCTTTTGTTTCGTGTGCAAAATATTAATAAGAATCAGGCTATATTATTTGGAGAAGATTTTCGTTTAAAGGCGGATGCCCCGTTATCGGATTTAAAGAAAGTAACCGAAAGTGATCGTTTTTGCGCCGAAAAGAAATGAAACAAGATGAAGACCTTTCTTATCGAATGTTTCGTCAAGATTATTATTTGCGTTCATTTCGTGATTATGCACAACCAACTCATGAAAAAGAACAATCCATCTCACAATTTAGAATCTGCCCAAAAGTGCTTCATATTGATGGTGATTCATTATTTTTAAAAAAATGTATTCAGCTTTATAAACGTTTAGGGCTACAAGTACATGGAATGTATGTTGAAGAAGCAGAAATGCCGGTAAAAGTTAAAATTTTAATGGAGAAAGTGCAACCGGACATTTTGGTTATTACTGGTCACGATTCTTACTCTAAACAAAAAGGCGATGAAAAAGATATCAGAGCCTACCGTAACAGTAAATACTTTGTTGAAGCGGTAAGAGAAGCACGAAAATTTCAGCCAAGTTTAGACCAATTAGTTATCTTCGCTGGAGCTTGCCAGTCCCATTTCGAGTCGATTATTAGAGCAGGAGCTAATTTTGCAAGTTCACCAACACGAATAAATATTCATGCGTTAGATCCCGTTTATGTGGTTGCAAAAGTAGGCTATACACCATTATGGAAAAAGTGGATATTTACGATGTTGTCAGTCGCACAATAACACGTGAGAAAGGTATTGGTGGGATTGAGACTAAAGGGTTATTTAGAGTTGGACTCCCATATATGAAAGAATTACCAATTACGAACGAAAAGTCAAAAGATGAATAGTATATCATAGTTGGGTTTTATAGTAACCACACTTCAAACTTTTTGGAAATATCATGTATGAATAAACAATTCTAGGTAAAATTAAAAAAAAGACGAAAATTTGTTGACATATTGACATGCCAGTTGATATAATATTTAACTTTATTTGACTTTTGGCGGTTAGTGTGGTATGATTACTAATAGTGAGGTGGAGTCTAATGGGAAAAACCTTAGCGGAAATCAAACAAGTATTAGATCACAGAATTGGCGAACGTTTAACGTTAAAAGCTAATGGAGGACGACGTAAAACAATTGAACGCTCAGGCGTTTTAGCAGAAACATATCCTTCCGTATTTATCGTTGAACTAGACCAAGAAGAGCACAATTTTGAAAGAGTGTCTTACAGTTATACGGATGTATTAACTGAGACGGTTGAAATTACCTTCACAGATGAAGTCACCAAGATGGCGTAATAATAACCAATCCCCATCCATTTCCATTATTCTTTCTTAGCAATTACATATACTAAGAGTGTCGTAAATAACGACAAAAGGAGTTGTGATCAACCGATGGGAAGACGACGTGGCATTATGTCAGATCGTTTGAAGGAAGAGATCGCAAAGGAATTAGGTTTTTACGACACGGTGCAAAAAGAAGGATGGGGAGGCATTAAGTCTCGAGACGCCGGAAATATGGTTAAAAGAGCTGTACAAATGGCTCAAGAGCAAATGTCTAAGGATAGGTCGTAATGACCTATCCTTTTTTAAAGGCTAGGAAAATAAAAAATTTTCACTTCAAACCTCAGCTATTTATTTTGATTAGCAATGTCTAGCGCAATGTACCCAACCACTGGGTGACTTCCCAACTAAACCTACGATAAGTCACCATCGGCTCGCGATGCTCGCCGTGTTTCCTTTATCTCAGTTTAGTTGGTCCAGTCACTGTGTGGTTAAACGGGCGCCTTGCGCTTTTCTTACTTATATTATTTATACCCATGGGAAATCTTATGGTACAATCGTAAAGAAAAACGTAGGCAGGTGAAACATGACATGATTTATGAGAAAGCACCGGCAAAAATTAATTTAACTTTAGATGTTTTACATAAACGTGATGACGGCTATCACGAAGTTGAAATGATTATGACAACGATTGATTTAGCCGACCGGTTATCGTTTGAAAAAATCGACTCAAATAAAGTTGAAATAGCTTCAGAGAACAGGTTTGTTCCGAATGATCAGCGAAATTTAGCTTACCAAGCTGCAACTTTATTAAAAGAGCGTTTTAATATTAAGCAAGGTATTCGTATACATTTAGACAAAAATATTCCAGTAGCTGCGGGCCTTGCAGGAGGTAGCAGCGATGCGGCTGCGACTCTTAGAGGTGTAAACCGGCTTTATGATCTTAGGTTAACGAATCAAGAACTTCAGGAAATCGGAGCTGAAATCGGATCAGATGTACCTTTCTGCGTTATGGGTGGTACAGCCTTAGCGAAAGGACGTGGGGAAAGGTTAACGGCACTTCCTTCACCACCTGCCTGTTGGGTTGTGCTTGCAAAACCTAATATAGGTGTATCTACGAAAGATATTTACGAAAAAGTCGACTTTACCAACATAACCCACCCAAAACACAAGCAGCGGTCAAAGCACTTGAGTCTCAAGACTTTAAAAGTCTTTGTGAGAATTTAGGTAATGTGTTAGAACCTATTACAGCTTCAATGCATCGTGAAGTTGCACAAATTAAAAGCCGTATGGAGAAAACCGGTGGCGATGGAGTGTTAATGAGCGGAAGCGGCCCTACGGTTTATTCTCTTGTAGCTAAGGAAGAAAAGGCAAACAGAATATATAACAGTTTACGAGGGTTCTGTTCAGAGGTTTATGCTGTCCGAATGCTACGCTAATAAATGGATAAATCCGTTCATTAATGGTATAGTCTACAAAGAATATTCGGTTTTGAGGTGAACGATTATGAAACGCAGTGAACGGTTAGTTGCCATGACCCATTATTTTTTGGAGAATCCAAAAACGTTAAGCTCACTGCCATACTTTGTTGAAAAGTATGATGCTGCAAAGTCATCAATTAGTGAAGATATTGATATTATAAATGACATGTTCAAGAAAATGGGTATAGGTGAACTACATACTGTTGCAGGTGCAGCAGGTGGGGTCGAATATATCCCTGATTTATCAAAAGAAGAGGCTGAATCCATTGTAACTCATTTGATTACCCATTTAGAGGATGCTTCAAGGATTTTACCAGGTGGCTATGTTTACATGAGTGATTTGTTAGGCCATCCTAAATACGTTCAAGACATAGGGAAAGTGTTCGCTTCAGCATTTGATCATTCTGAGGTCGATTATATTGTTACAGTTGCAACAAAAGGCATTCCTCTTGCTTATGCAGTCGCTCAAGTAATCGGCGTTCCAGTTGTCATTATTAGACGAGACCCAAAAGTAACAGAAGGGTCAACGGTTAGTATTAATTATGTTTCCGGTTCTTCAAGAAAGATCCAAACAATGGTTTTGGCTAAGCGAAGTATTAAAAAAGATGCTAATGTTCTGATTGTCGATGATTTTATGAAAGCTGGCGGCACAATTCAAGGCATGATTAGCTTAATGGATGAATTTGAAGCTAATGTTAAAGGAATTGGAGTCCTTGCTGAAGCTGAGGATGAAGATGAAGAACGTAAAGTACAAGATTATATTTCCCTTATCAAGATGATGGAAGTTGATGAGCAAAATCAAACCATTAAAGTTGAGAAAGGGAATTACTTTAATAGTTAAGTGGCCCGGACTGAATAATAAAAGAAATGCCCGACACTCCTGCATATTGCGCATGCCATGCAGAGATGAAGGGCATTTCTTTTTTAAAATAATGGCACGTAACCTTTTTAAAATTTGTCTATTTTTTGTCTAAAGACTATTGCATGCCTATTAAATCTCTAGTAGTCTCTTAATTAACATAAAAATTTAATATTTTTTTAAATTTTTTCAAAATCTTGAAGGATTATTTAAAAGCTTGTGGAAATGATTAATTAAGTCCTTATTTTTAGATTGATTTTTGCCATTATTCAATCTATTTCTAATCTATTTAAGCTAGTAACTTTTTAAAGGTGGTGAGACATAATGCAAGTAACTGACGTAAGATTGCGCCGTGTGAACACGGATGGTCGTATGCGCGCGATCGCATCGATCACATTAGACGGGGAGTTTGTCGTTCACGATATTCGTGTCATTGACGGGAACAACGGCTTATTTGTAGCTATGCCAAGTAAGCGTACGCCGGACGGTGAATTTAGAGACATCGCTCACCCGATCAATTCTGACACACGTGGTAAAATTCAAGATGCAGTCTTAGAAGAATACCACCGCGTCGGTGAGGAAGTCGAATACGAAGAAGCAGGTGCTTCTTAATATGCTTTAAGAGTCTAACCAAAAGTATTGGTTAGACTCTTTTTATTTGACCTAATTTCTCAATGTACATTTTCCGTCTTTTCATTATTCAAAAATTGTTAATATGATTTAACCCCAGTTAAGTTGCAAGCACTTATAATTTAAGATATATTCATAGTGGATGAATGTGTTGGAGGGAAATGAATATGTCAAATAGATATGCTGTGGTGCTAGCGGCTGGTAAAGGAACACGAATGAAATCGAAGTTATATAAAGTACTACACCCGGTGTGTGGTAAGCCGATGGTAGAGCATGTGGTTGATCAGTTATCTAAGTTAGAACTTGAAGATATGATTACAATTATTGGACATGGCTCTGATTTAGTTAAAGATCAACTAGGAGATCGAACGAAATATGCTTTACAAGAAGAACAATTAGGAACAGGTCATGCGGTTCAGATGGCCGAATCATATTTAAAAGGTAAACAAGGAACAACGATTGTTGTGTGCGGTGATACACCATTATTAACAGGTGAAACACTTAGTGAGTTAATGAATTATCACGAGGATCAGCAGGCCCAAGTAACTGTTTTAACGTCTATATTAGAAGACCCAACTGGATATGGACGGGTCATCCGTAATGAACATAATGAAGTTGAAAAAATTGTTGAGCATAAAGATGCATCAGAAGATGAATTATCCGTTAATGAAATTAATACGGGCGTTTATTGCTTTGACAACCACTTATTATTTGACGCATTAGATAATGTTTCAAACGATAATTCTCAAGGTGAATATTACTTACCTGATGTATTATCGATTGCGAAAGAACGCGGGTTAAAAGTAGTAGCTTATACGACACCTAACTTTGAAGAAACGATCGGTGTTAATGACCGAGTAGCACTATCAAACGCAGAGAAAATCATGCAGCGCCGAATTAATGAACAACATATGCGAAATGGTGTGTCTATTATTGACGTTTCAAATACTTACATCGGCTCAGATGTTAAAATTGAGTCTGATGTGGTCATTGAGCCTGGTACAAAGCTGTCAGGTCAGACTGTTATTAAAAGTGATGCCGTCATCGGTCCAAACAGTGAAATTAAAGATAGCGTGATTGGTGAACATACGGTTGTTAAACAAAGCGTGGTAACTGAAAGCAAAGTTGGTCAAAACGTAAATATTGGACCGTATGCCCATATTAGACCAGAAAGCAGCATTTCAGATGAAGTTAAGATAGGTAATTTTGTTGAGATTAAAAATCTGAAATTGATACCAATAGTAAAGTTTCGCATTTGTCTTACATTGGCGATGCTGAGATTGGCAAAGATGCTAATATCGGCTGTGGTACAATCACTGTTAATTATGACGGTAAAAACAAGTTTAAAACCATAATAGAAGACGAAGCCTTTATCGGTTGTAATTCTAATTTAGTTGCACCTGTCACAGTTAAAAAAAGGTGCTTATGTCGCTGCTGGGTCAACCATTACAAAGGATGTCCCTGAAAAAGCACTCTCTATTGCAAGGTCTCGTCAGGAAAACAAAGAAGGTTATGTAGAACGTTTGAACAAACGTCAATAAATATATCTTTTTGGAGGTTCTCTAAATTATGTCAAACCATTACAATGACCCTTACTTAAAAGTCTTCAGTCTGAATTCAAATCCAGAATTAGCAAAAGAGATTGCGAATCATGTTGGAGTTGAATTAGGAAAAGTTCTGTTAAACGCTTCAGTGATGGAGAAGTGCAAATCAATATTGAAGAAAGCATACGTGGTTGTGACGTGTTTGTTGTTCAATCAACAAGTGCTCCAGTTAATGAACATTTAATGGAGTTGTTAATTATGATTGATGCTCTAAAACGCGCATCAGCTAGAACGATTAATATCGTGATGCCTTATTATGGATATGCTCGTCAAGATCGTAAAGCCCGTTCAAGAGAACCGATTACTTCCAAACTAATAGCTGATTTATTAGAAACAGCAGGTGCCGATCGTGTTATTACGCTTGACCTTCACGCAGCGCAAATTCAAGGTTTCTTTAATATTCCGATTGATCACTTAGTAGGCGTTAAAATTTTAAGTGAACATTTTATTGAAAAGAACCTAGAAGATGTCGTCGTTGTATCTCCAGATCACGGTGGAGTAACCAGAGCAAGAATGTTAGCTGATCGACTTAAAGCTCCGATTGCAATAATTGATAAACGTCGTCCACGCCCGAATGTTGCAGAAGTGATGAATATTGTAGGTAATGTTGAAGGTAAAACAGCCATACTAATTGATGATATTATTGATACGGCTGGTACTATTACGTTAGCGGCAAACGCGATGATGGAAAACGGCGCAAAAGAAGTTTACGCATGTTGTACACACCCTGTTTTATCAGGTCCTGCTATTGAGCGTATTGATAATTCTAAAATTAAAGAGTTGGCAGTGACAAATAGTATTCCTTTATCAGAAGAAAAGCAGTCACCAAAATCACACAGCTTTCGGTAGGAAAGCTTATTGCAGAATCCATCAAACGTGTTCATGAGCATCGTTCAATTAGCTCACTATTTGATTAATGATCACGGCGTAATTTATCTATAATTTTACTTCTACGTTTAAAAAGGTATAATAAAGGGAAGGGAAAATAATAGACTTAAAAATTACGGAGGTTGAAAATCATGGCAGCAACAATACAAGCGCAAGATCGTACAGATCTACGCAGATCACAAACTAAACGATTAAGAAAAGAAGGATACGTTCCAGCGGTAGTTTACGGTAAAGGTAAGGAACCTGTTACGGTAGCCGTTGAGGAAGTTGAATTAATTAAAAACGTTCGCGACGAAGGTCGTAACGCTGTATTTTCTTTAGAAGTTGAAGGCAAAGATCAATTAAATGTGATGCTTTATGAGTATCAGTCAGATGTTATTAAAGACAAACTTGTTCATGCAGATTTCTATCAAGTGGACATGTCTACAGAAGTTGACGTAGAAGTTAACATTAACTTCGAAGGTGAAGCACAAGGTGTTAAAGATGGTGGTGTTAAACAACAAGCGCTACACACCATTAACGTTCGCTCAACTCCTAATAACATTCCAGAAGAGATTTCAATTGATATCTCAGAGTTGAACATTGGTGATAGTATTACCGTTGGTGACTTAAATGCAGGTAAAGGTTATGAGATTTTAGATGATGCAGAGACAACAGTCATTACCATCTTACCGCCACAAGCAGAAGAGGTTCCTGAAGAAGGAGAAGAAGGCGGAGAAGAAGGTGCTGAGCCAGAAGTAATCAACGAGAAAAACGATAACGAAGACGAATAATTAATTGATTAATTTAAACCATAATAAAGATCGAAGTCACACATCTATTCGGCTTCGATCTTTATTTATTTAGTTTAAGATCCATATTATTAGTACATCCTAAATTAAAATTTATTACATAAATTAGCTTAATGAATAGAGGAGTCGCATATTATGAAGTGTATCGTTGGTTTAGGGAATCCAGGTTTTAAATATCGCAAAACTCGGCATAATATAGGATTTATGGTTGTTGATCACATTGCGAAAGAAAACGGTTGGAAGCTAAGTAAAAGTGGTTTTGAGTCTCATTATGCAGAGGAACACTGGCATGGTGAGAAAATCATTTTACTCAAACCACAAACGTACATGAATTTATCTGGGAATGCTGTCAAAAAGGTTGTTGATTATTATGATCTAAAACCTGAAGATCTAGTGGTTGTGTATGACGATTTAGACTTGCCAACTGGACGAATCCGTCTTAGACAAAAAGGTGGTCACGGGGGTCACAATGGAATTAGAAGTATTATTGATCAACTAGGAACAAAAGAATTCAATCGAATTCGTTTTGGAATTGGAAGACCTGAAACAGATTTACCAGTTGTAGATTATGTATTAGGAAAATTTGCAAAGTCAAACCGCACAATTGTTGATGAAGCAATTGAACAGTCAGCGCATGCTTGTGAAGATTGGATGCGTCAACCATTTTTAGAAGTTATGAATACGTATAATGCTAAGTAATGCTGCATAAATCTCCTTATTTTTGGCAAACCTAATTAATAGTTTGCTGAAGGAGGTTTTCGTGTGTCAGTTACAATGAAATGTAGACACTGTAGACAATCAATGGGTGTCATAGAGGATGAAAACCGTGTTTATGAATTATTAGGACAACAGCCTCTTGCCTTAGATATTGTGCAGCTAAATGACGATGGTGAGACTTTTGTTCAACTTGTTTGTGAACATTGTGAAGAAATTTTAACTCAAAATCCAAATCTTTTTGAAAATGATACATTTATTCATTAATAGAATTTACCGCTTTGGTGATAACCAAGGCATTTTTCTGTTTATGACTGATTAGGCATTGTAGGTGCAAGGGGGGAGTATTTGTTGCAGAATTTGAAGTCATATTTAACTTCACAAGATGACATTGTTAATTTACTCGAGGGTCTTGATAGCGGAATGAGTGAACAGTTAGTTGCCGGCCTGACTACGTCAACAAGACAGCTACTAGCTGGTGCACTACAGGAAAAAACAAGTCGTCCAATGTTGTATATAACCCATAATCTAACGCAAGCACAAAGGTATACGAAGAATTAGGGTCGGTCTCTGAGGACCCTGATTCAGTTTTGTTATATCCAGTTAACGAATTACTAGCAGCTGAGACAGAAACAGCCTCCCCTGAGCTAAAGGCTCAACGATTAGAGGTTTGGGAAAAATGGCAAACGAATCAACAAGGAATTTTGGTTGTGCCTGTTGCGGCATTAAAAAGAGTGCTGCCCCCATCTGATGTTAGTGAACGAGCGTCAGTAGATTTCCAAGTAGGTCAGGAGTATCCATTTGAAGAGACGATTGAGAAGTTAGTCAAACTGGGTTTCAAACAGACTGACATGGTAACGGCTCCTGGTGAAATGAGCCGGCGAGGCGGCATAATTGATTTATTTCCTTTAACGGAGATCAATCCATTACGCATTGAATTTTTTGATGATGAAGTTGAATCAATTAGGTATTTTAATGCTGAAGATCAGAGGTCAGACAAAGAGCTTAATCAAGTTCATATCGGACCTGTACATGAGTTTTATTGACATCTGACCAGATGTTATCAGCTGCTGATCAGTTAAAACAGCTTCTATCTAAATCTCTTAAAAAGATTAAAGAGCCTGACAAGCAAGAAAAGCTTCAAGAATCCATTGGCTATGATATTGAAAGGCTTGAACAGGGTGAACATTTTCCAGGTTTAGTCAAGTACTTATCGTTACTCTATGATGATGTTTATAGTTTAATAGATTATTTAAGCGATGATACCGTGATTGTATTTGATGAGATGAGTCGAATTATTGAGACAGCTGAGCAGTTAGACCAAGAGGAAGCAAATTGGTATACCGATATGTTGGAGACCCAGTCTTTAGTTAGTGGGCTTACGCTAACGTTTGACTGGGCTACTGTCATGCAAAAATGACTCAGCCAAAATATATTTTTCTTTATTTTAAGGCATATCCCAAATACAAAGCCTGAAAATATAATTAATGTATCTAGTCGCCAAATGCAAACATTTCATGGTCAAATGCCAATGCTTAAAAGTGAGATTGATCGATGGACGAACGCCAATTTCTCTGTCGTAATTGTTGCTCAAGATGAAGAGAGAATGGACCGAATTGTAAGTGTGTTAGATGATTATAAGATGACAACCTACAAAGTTGATTCAGACACAGAGCTTCCAGTCAATGAACCAATTGTTATTCAAGGGAGCCTAAGCCAGGGCTTTGAGATGCCAGCTTTTAAGCTTGCCGTTTTAACTGAAGAAGAACTGTTTAAAAAGCAAAAGCCTAAAAAGCGAAAAACGTCAAAAAATCTCAAATGCTGAAAGAGTTAAGAGTTATCAGGAACTTAAAGTAGGCGATTACGTCGTCCACATTAATCACGGAATCGGTAAATACTTAGGCATTGAAACGTTAGAAGTGAATGATCTTCATAAAGACTATATGGTCATTAACTATTCAGGAAATGATAAGTTATATGTTCCGGTCGATCAAATTGATCAGGTTCAGAAATATGTTGGTTCAGAAGGTAAAGCACCTAAGCTATATCGTCTAGGAGGAAGCGAGTGGAAGAAAGTTAAGTCTCGCGTTCAATCTTCGGTTGAGGATATCGCGGATGATTTAATCCAGCTTTATGCAGAACGAGAAGCTTCTAAAGGTCATGCATTTTCTAAAGATACTGAAATGCAGCGCGATTTTGAAGCGGCTTTTCCTTATGAAGAAACTGAGGACCAATTGCGCTGTATTGATGAGATTAAGCATGACATGGAACGTGAACGCCCTATGGACCGTTTATTATGCGGTGATGTTGGCTATGGGAAAACGGAAGTGGCCATTCGTGCAGCATTTAAAGCGGTAATGGATAATAAACAGGTAGCTGTGCTTGTACCGACAACTATATTAGCTCAGCAGCATTTCGAAACATTTCAGGAACGTTTTCAAGAGTTTGGTGTTAATGTTGGTTTACTTAGCCGTTTTAGAACGCCTAAACAGCAAAAAGAAACGTTAGATAAATTAAAAAAGGGTTAATCGACGTAGTTATTGGCACGCACCGAGTCCTATCAAAGGATGTTGTGTTTAAAGATTTAGGATTACTCGTCGTAGATGAAGAGCAGCGTTTTGGGGTTAAACATAAGGAAAAGATTAAACAGTTAAAAGCTAATGTGGATGTGTTAACATTAACAGCTACTCCAATTCCGCGGACACTTCACATGTCTATGGTGGGGGTGCGGGACTTGTCTGTCATAGAAACGCCACCAGAGAATCGTTTTCCAATACAGACTTATGTATTAGAATATAATCCTGCTTTTATTAGAGAAGCTATTGAACGTGAATTAGCAAGAGGCGGCCAAGTGTTTTTCTTATACAACCGGGTCGATCTTATTGAAAAAGTATCGGCAGAGATTGATGCGCTAGTTGAAGACGCTAGAGTTAATTATGCACATGGTCAAATGAGTGAAGGTCAGCTAGAAGGGATTATCTTCGACTTTTTAGAAGGTAATTTTGATGTATTAGTCAGCACTACAATTATCGAAACAGGAATTGATATTCCAAACGTTAACACGTTAATTGTATACGACGGTGACAAAATGGGACTGAGCCAGTTGTACCAATTAAGAGGCCGTGTTGGGCGTTCTAATCGTTTAGCCTATGCCTATTTTACTTATCAACAAATAAAGTCCTTTCAGAAGTAGCTGAAAAACGATTAGAGGCCATTAAAGAGTTTACTGAACTAGGGTCTGGCTTCAAAATTGCCATGCGTGACTTATCGATTCGAGGAGCAGGAAATTTACTAGGCACAGAGCAACACGGGTTTATTGATTCGGTCGGGTTTGACCTTTATTCTCAAATGCTTAATGATGCTATAAAGGCGAAAAAAGAAGGTAAAACTTATGAAGAAACGAAACCATTTGAGGTTGAGATGTCATTAGCTTTAGATGCTTATATTCCTAGTGAGTATATTACGGATGAAGCTCAAAAGATCGAAATGTATAAGCAGATTCAAGCTGCTGATGATCTTCAAGATATTTATGATACAAAGGATGAATTATTAGACCGTTTTGGTGAATACCCTCAAGAGGTTGAAGATTTATTACAAGTCTCTCGCATTCGGATATTAGCTAAGAAGGAACGTATTCAGAATATTGATGAACGTAAAAATAAAATGGAGTTATTAATGGATGCAGATGAAAGTCAGAAAGTTGACGGTGCGCAGTTGTTTACGCTTGCGAATGAATATGGACGAATGGTTCAGCTTGGTACTGAAGGCAAGCAACTAAAAATAACGTTTCAATTTCAAAGGCAGAACCGCGTAAAACGCTATCAAGTACTCGAAGAATTTTTATCAAAATTAGATGAAACAAAAATTACCAATAAATGAATAGATTGTGCTTCTTGTCTCATACTAAAAATTACTAGCAGGTGACGAGCGGGTAGCCATCGTTACCAATGCAAGTACACCATAGAAAGCGGGGATTTCAAGAAATGAAAGCAACAGGAATTGTACGCCGAATAGATGATCTCGGCAGAGTTGTTGTCCCTAAAGAGATAAGAAGAACATTACGCATTCGAGAAGGGGATCCATTAGAAATTTTTGTCGACCGAGAAGGTGAAGTTATTTTAAAGAAATATTCACCGATAAATGAATTAAGTGAATTTGCACAAGAGTATGCACATTCCTTATTCGATTCTCTTGGTCAAAAAATCTTAGTATCAGATCGCGATGAAATTATTGCAATCGCGGGTGCATCCAAGAAAGAGTACTTAAATAAAAACATAGGCAAAGAGATTGAATCGGCGATGGATAAGCGGGAAAACAAAGTTGAGAAAACGAGTCAACGATTGAAATCGTTGAAGGCAAAGAGGAATCGGTCTCATCTTATCTTATTCAACCAATTGTATCGAATGGTGACCCAGTTGGAAGTGTCATAATGATTATGGACAAAGGTTCATTGACGGACGTCGAAGTTAAAGTCTGTCAAGCAGCCGCAAACTTTTGGCGAGACAAATGGAATAATTAAGCTGAACAGTAAGGAGGAGACTACCTTACTGTTCTTTATTATGTTAAGAGAAAAGATTGTCAGTTTTAGTGTGCTATAATGGTAAAAAAACAGGTTGAACGGAGTTTAATATGAGTAGGCAAGCAATTTGGATTAAAGGTGCCCTTTTACTGACTATCGCGGGTTTTATAAGTAAAGTGTTAGGCATGATTTATCGGGTACCGTTACAAAACATGGCTGGTGATGAAGGGTTGTACATTTATCAGCAAGTTTATCCGATATTATCAATTGCGATTCTCTTATCAGTGTACAGCATTCCGGGTGCATTATCTCACACACTTAAAGACAAAGATCAGCAAATTGACGCACGCCTTCCAAATACGTGGGCGGTTTTTATTGGTTATTTGGCTTAGGATTTATAATATTTTTAGGCATTTGGTTGTCGTCAGATTTTTTATCAAGCGTTATGGGCGACGCATCACTCGCTCCCTCAATAAAAGCTGCAAGTTTAATGTTTTTAATAATTCCCTTTACAGCTCTATTTAGAGGGTTTTTCCAAAGCGTTCATTTAACAGAGTATGTCGCGATCTCTCAAGTGGTTGAGCAAATGGTTCGCGTATTTGGGATTATTATCGTGACAATCGTAGCGGTGAATCACTTGCCGATTTATTCCATTGGTGTTTTAACATCAATTGCAACAATAATAGGGGCAGTTATAGCAGGTCTATGGTTAACCTTAATGTTTCGCCGCAAGAAAACAGCCTACAAGCTTTCAAAGCATCAAAAGCTTAAAGGAACGTTTGTACAATCGTTGCTTATTGGTATAGCAGTGTATAGTATCACGTATGTCCTGCATTTGGTTTTACAAGTGGTAGACGTCTTTTCACTAGTTGATTTATTAAGAAAATATGGTTTGGCATTCGAAGAAGCTAAAATCGCTAAAGGAGTGTTTGATCGCAGCCATTCAATGGTGCAGCTTGGTTTAGTCATTGGGTCATCTTTAGCGCTTGCACTCATTCCGGCTCTAAATAAGGATTTAAACCAACAGTTACTAGCTTTAAAGTGGACTTTTTACTATCATTATCTGCCTCATTAGGATTAGTAGCAGTAATGCCTAATCTAAATCCGCTTTTGTTTATAACAAGACAAGGGACATATTCAATCCAATTAATGATGGGGTTAGTCTTTTTATTATCAATGACCATTGTTATTTCCGTCTTTTTGCAAGAATATAACTATCGCATTCAACAATTAAAATGGGTCTTGATGATGATTATTATAAAGTGGTGTTTAAATATTTTGCTCATTCCTAAGTTTGGACTAGTCGGATCTAGTATGGCTTATTTAGTGGCTGTTAGTTTTCTATTGCTTGTGTTTATCGTAAAATGGAAGCAATTAACAAAGGTTAGTATTCCGTTTAAATTTTTCATCAAAATCTTATTATTAAGTGTAATTATGCTAGGGGCCGTATGGTCTATTAATCAGTGGCTAATAGTGGACCGTTTAGTGTTAATTCCAATTGTATTAGCCCAATGTGTATTAGGAATATTAATCATTTTAATCGGGCTATATGTCTTCAAGATTTTTTCTAAAAATGAATGGATGGCTTTGGTTGGTCATCGGTTTGAAAGGAGATCATGATGGGTAACATTACTGTAGTAGGGCTAGGCGCTAGTTCAATTGACCAATTACCATTGGGGATTTATAGAAAACTCACTCAGCATGAAGGAACAATCTACACAAGAACAAAAGAACATCCTGTCGTACAAGTTCTTGCAAATGAAGGGGTTCAATTTGAATCTATGGACAATGTTTATGAATCCTTTGATCAATTCGAACAAGTATATGAGGCCATTTCGAATCAACTAATTCAAAAAGCCTAATTGAAGATGTTTTGTATACAGTGCCTGGACATCCAATGGTTGCCGAACGGACCGTCAAAATACTACGGAACAATGAAGAGGTAAAGGTTGATGTCATCGGTGGGCAAAGCTTTATAGATGCGTTATTTTCAGCTGTTAAAGTTGACCCAATAGAAGGGTTTCAACTGCTTGATGGTACAGACTTAAAGCGAGAGCTTATTCAATACAGGCAGCATATATTTATTGCTCAAGTTTATGATGAGATGGCGGCATCAGAAGTTAAGTTAACGTTAATGGAAGACTTACCATATGACTATCCGATCACGATTGTGGATTCTGCTGGTGATATAGAAAATGAGAAGGTTAACACTGTTCCGTTATATCAATTAGATCGTCAGTTTCAATTTTCAAACCTAACGACTCTTTACATAAAACCAGCTGATTCATCTTTACTACACCATCAGTTTGATACAATTAGGGAAGTGGTTGCGAGGTTAAGGGGGCCTGGTGGCTGCCCGTGGGATCAAAAGCAAACCCATGAATCACTTCGCCGTTTTTTAATTGAAGAAGCTTATGAAGTGATCGATGCAATTGAGGAAGAAGATGATGCTCATATAGCTGAAGAACTTGGAGATGTACTACTTCAGGTTATGCTTCATAGTCAAATTGCTGAAGAAAGCGGATATTTTACCGTGAATGATGTGATTAGGTCGATCACCGATAAATGATTGAACGTCACCCTCATGTGTTTGGAGATGTAAGCGTTGACTCTGCAGAGGAAGTGAAGAAGAACTGGGAACAAATTAAACAAAAGAATCGTCCCAAAACGGAGTCTGTTTTAGATGAATTAAACGAATCATTACCGAGGTATTATTTGCTAAAGAAATTCAGAAAAAAGTATCAAAAGTGGGGTTTGACTGGAATGAACCTACTTCTATGTTCTCTAAAGTAGAGGAAGAAATAAAGGAATTACAAGAAGCGCTGTCGAATGAGTCAACTAGTGATGCAGAGATGGAATTCGGAGACGTGCTGTTCTCACTTGTGAATGTTGGCCGATATTATCAATTAGATCCAGAGCTAGCACTCCATCGAACTAGCGTAAAGTTCATAAAACGGTTTAAAAAGCTTGAGGAAATGTTAAAGCATGATCAAATAAATATTGATGATGCATCATTGGAATTAATGGATCATTATTGGGAGAAGGCTAAACAAACAGAGAATGAATAATATAGGGAGTGTCATTATGAGAGTTGATAAATTCTTAAAACTATCAAGGTTGATTAAAAGAAGGACGGTTGCTAAGGAAGTGGCTAGCCAAGGTCGGATTGAAGTCAATGGACGACCAGCAAAGGCTTCTTCTGAATTAACAGTTGGTGACGAAATCAAAATTCGTTTCGGCCATACATTATTAACGATTCGGGTCGAACGATTAAGTGAGCAAGTCAAGAAAGACGAAGCGACGACACTATATACGGTCGTTAATGAAGAAAAGGTTGAGCAAGAGAGAATCGATTAAAAATAGTGTGATAAACCTGTCCTTTCTATCATAGGTATATGATAGGAGGGATCGGACATGCAATATGAACAAAGCCTATATAAGAATGAACGTGAAAGAGAGCAAAACCACGAACTTAAACTTACGAACCGTCGTCGCTTGGAATTAACAGGTGTAAAGGATGTAGACAGCTTTGATACTGAAGAGTTTCTGCTTCAAACGACACTAGGATACTTAGTCGTTCGAGGTGAGAACCTTCACATGAAAAACCTAAATGTGGAGGAAGGACTATTAACGATTCAAGGGAAAATAGAAGCCTTCAGTTACATCGATGATCACCAGGGCAATAAGAGTAAAGGTTTCTTTAATAAGTTATTTAAATGAACCTAGATACTCAGTTCTTAACCATGTTAACCATGGTAAGCGGAGGGGTTGTAATGTCAGCTATGTTTGATACGTACAAGCTGTTATTGCGACCTCAAGCTTACTGGAATCGTGTGATCGTCGATATGTTATTTTTCCTCACACAAGGCTGCCTCATTTTTATTTATTATTTTTAGCGAATGGCGGCATTATCCGTTTTATTTAGCTTTAGCAGTGCTACTAGGAATTTCATCGTATTACGCCTTATTCCAGACTATTTATATACCTATTTTAAAAAGTTTTATCCGTTTTACAATTCATGTATATCAGTTAATCAGTCGTCTCATTCAAACATTGGTTATTAGGCCTGTTATATGGATTATTCAATTAGTGGTAGCTATTTTTGTAGGCGTTCTTTCGATCGTTTGGAAGATAATAACGATTATTTATCGCGTGATAGCCTTCTTTATTCGACCTTTTATCCCTAAATTCGTCCAAAATTACTTGCTGAATTTACTTTCAATCTGTAGTAGAATAATAAATAAGCTAAAAAAGGACTTGCTATACCTTTTAAAAATTTAGGAGGCGTAAAAATGACGAGGCGGACTCGTAGCCGGCGTAATGTTGCGAAAATCCAAACTGAATATGTTCAAGAACACGAAGAACAAAGGGACTTTAAGGCAAAACAGAAGAAGCTATTATTCCGCAGGTTACTAGCTTTTGGTGTGCTATTTTCCTTAATCATGGGAATCTTGGTGTTTACGCATATTAATCAGCGTGCAGTGATGGAAGAAAAGCAACAAAATACGATGAAAAAGTCGCCACCTTAGAAGAATATAAAGCAGAAAATAATAAGCTTAATAAAGAAATACAGCTTTTAGGCGATATTGATTATTTACTAAAGATCGCCAGGAAAGACTATTTCTTTTCAGAAGATGGGGAAATTATTTTTAAATTACCAGATGAAGACCCTTCTTATTGACACTTATTTCTCTGCTTATATATAATATATAAGAATATATCTTTTAATTTTTTAAGGAGGAGCATTTCTTTTATGTCAGTTGAAGTAGGCAGCAAGTTGCGTGGTAAGGTTACCCGCATCACAAACTTTGGAGCATTTGTAGAACTACCAGATGGCTCTACAGGGTTAGTTCACATCAGTGAGGTGGCTAACAAATTCGTTAAAGACATTAATGAACATCTATCAGTCGGTGACGAAGTAGAAGTCAAAGTGTTAAACGTTGAAGATGACGGGAAAATTGGTCTTTCAATTAAGAAGGCTAATGAAAAGTATGAAAAGCAAGCTCAAAAGAAACGCAGTGAAAGCTTCGAATCCAAAATGAACAAATTTCTAAAGGATAGCGAAGATAAATTAGCGTCTCTTAAAAAGCATACGGAGTCCCGTCGTGGAGGTCGAGGTGCTAAGAGAGGATAACTTGCTGTCGAAAAAGATGTGTGAATAAAACATTTAATGTTGGATATAAATTCATTTTCTAAAAGGCGCTCAATATTGGGCGTCTTTTTTTAAATAGAAGAAATGCATAAAATTTTAAAGAGGGTAGATAAATCTCAAATTGAGGTAGATAAAACTGAATTAAGGGTAGATATATTAGATCTTTGGCTAGCAGTGGTAATAAAATCACGAGAAAAAAGGGTTCTAAGTCAAAAGTTTTGTTGAGCATACGCTCACTCCTAATTTAATTAAAACGAACCAACCTTTAAACTTTTATATTGATGATGCTATAACTAATCTAAAACGATCAAATCATTTAAATCCAAAGGTAGGCCTGACACTCCAGCGGGAGAGCGAGCCAGGCGAGACCCCACAGAACGTAACGTTAGTGGAGTTCGAGGAGGCTCGCGGATCGCCCGCGAAAAGGGAAGGCCTAACCTGGAAGGTTAACATTAAAGACTTAAAGGATTTATCAGAAAATAACCTCTACCCCAACAAATAATGTAGAGCCAAAAAAAGCCGTTCAAACTAATTTCAGTTTGAACGGCTTTTTGCTTTAGTGACCCGTACGGGACTCGAACCCGTGTTACCGCCGTGAAAGGGCGGTGTCTTAACCGCTTGACCAACGGGCCTTATTAAGAGTGGCGGCGGAGGGGATCGAACCCCCGACCTCACGGGTATGAACCGTACGCTCTCGCCAGCTGAGCTACACCGCCAAGTTGTGGTCAGTTAAGTAAATCTTTTAAACACAAAATTTATAATAATACAGGTTTTCATATGTGTCAACAATTTTTTTGAATAAGTTTTTATGATGTTACAACTTTTTTCATAATAGTCCTCTTAACAAACCATATTTTGTTGAAATAGTGAGAATAAGCGAAGCTAAACGTCGAAAACTTTTTTGAAATAGTCACGCTATTTTGACAAAAAAATTAATAGATTATGTGGTTGAATTTAGTTAAAGGAGTGGTCGTGAGTATGGCAATATTATCTAAAGTAGGAGCAGTGACGACTGAGCAACCTAAATTTCCTAAGTTAAGTCAATTCTATCAATCTATTAAACAAATCGTTGTACGCAAGTTATTCGACCAAGGATGGTTATTATACATGATCGGGTTTTTCCTTGGACGAGCCATCATATTATCTTCTTTGTCGCCATTTGCTTTGGCGTTTTTAGCAACAACAATTATTACGAGAAAACAATCAGCCTTCACCGTGTTTATGTTTTTATCAATGGGTGCCATAACAGTTAGTATACAGCAAACGATGTACATTGTTGTTTCTGGTATTATTCTCATGTTTATTTATAAACTCTTCTTAAATAAAATGGCTAGGATTACAAGCCCAGTCATTGCAGCTACATTAGTCAGTTCTGTCATCGGGCGTGGTGTTTTTTATGTACTTGAAGGGTCCATTGTCATGTATGATGCAGCCATTTTAGCAACAGAAGCTGTACTGAGTGCCTTTTTAATTATGATTTTTTACAATCATTCCCTTACTTGTCTAATAAAAGGCCAGCGTTGAAGGTGAAAGTTGAAGAAATTATTTGTTTAGTTATTTTAGCAACGGCAGTTATTACTGGATTCGTAGGTTTATCCGTCACAGGAGTAGGTTTAGAGCAAGTTGGTTCTAAATACTTTGTTTTATTAAGTGCTTTTATAGCTGGTGCGACCGTTGGATCAGCTATTGGAGTAATTGTAGGTTTAATGCTCAGTTTAGTGAGTACGTTTCATCTCTATCAGGTGAGTTTGCTAGCGTTAGCTGGCTTATTAGGTGGGCTGCTTAAGGTTACCAATAAATATGGGGTCATACTTGGTATGTTTGTTGCGACCGTGTTAATTGGAATGTACCAGGTAGATGTACTTCGTTTCAGCAGCTGCTAATTGAGGCAAGTATTGCAGCTGGGGTCTTTGTATTGACTCCTAAGTCGTTAATAAAAAGATGGCTGCTTTTGTTCCGGGTACAGAAGAAGAGAAAGAAGCACAAGAGCAATATGTAAAAAAAAGTTAGAAATGCAACGGCTGAACGTGTTGAACGTTTTTCTGAAATGTTTCAAGCTTTATCTCATAGTTTTGCTTATTATGATTTGGAACAGAAGAATTTAGAAGCGACAACAGAAGTAGATGAATATTTAAGCAGAGTGTCTGAAAAAAACGTGCCAGACTTGTCTTAAGAAACATCAATGCTGGGTCAATAATTTCGATAGAACCTATAATGTATTGCACGATACAATGCAGTCAATTGAAGATCACGACGTGTCGCAGTTAAATTTAAACGTTGGAAAGCTTAAAAACTTTTGTATTAAACAGGATCAAATGGTTGATCAGATGCGATATGAACTCTCGTTCTATCAGGCTAATAAACGATTAAAACAGCAGGTAAAAGAAAGCAGAAAGTTTGTATCCGAACAATTAAATGGCGTATCTGAAGTCATGAACAACTTCGCAAAGGAAATTTTAAAAGAGCGTCAAGAACACGACTGGCAAGAAGAAGAAGTTAAACGGCTTATTCAACAGCTTAATTTAAGCTTAGACCGTTTAGAATTATATTCGATCGATCAAGGCAATGTGGATATGGAAATGACTTTACACTTCAATGAATATCATGGAGAAGGTGAGAAGCTCATTGCTCCGATGCTTTCTGAGTTGTTTGGAGAATCGATCGTCGTTGAATCAGAGGACCCGGTTGATGCTAGAAGTGGTTATCGCACATTTAACTTCGCATCGATTAAAAGGTATCAGCTTGATACGGGTGTTGCACACGCTGCCAAAAACGGTAATTTCTTATCTGGAGATAGTTATGTCATGCTTGAACTTGGAAAAAGTAGATATGCAGTAGCGATTAGTGATGGTATGGGGAATGGTGAGCGAGCATACTTAGAAAGTTCTGAGACATTAAAACTACTTAAGCAAATCTTACAGTCTGGCATAAATGAACGTGTTGCCATTCAATCGATTAATTCTATTTTATCGCTAAGAACATCAGATGAAATCTATGCCACCTTAGACCTTGCCATCATAGATTTACAAGAACCAAGAGCCAATTTCTTAAAAATTGGTGCATCGATCAGTTATATTATCAGGTCAGGTTCTGTTTATCCGGTTGAAGGTAGCAATGTACCTATTGGGATTTTAGATGAGTTCGATGTTGAGCCAGTTAATGAATCTCTAAAAGATGGAGACATTCTTGTTATGGTGAGTGACGGTGTTCTTGAGACGACAAGGCTTGAAGAAAATAGAGAGGTTTGGCTTAAGCGTAAATTGAAAGAACTTGAGACAGAGAACCCTCAGGAAATTGCGGACATCATCTTAGAAGAGGTTGTTCGTAGTAACCATAATCAAATTTTAGATGATATGACGGTATTAGTAACGAGAATTGAGAAAAGTAAACCGAAGTGGGCATCTTTTGCGTACCCAAAATCAGTTTAATAATCCATATGATTGATAGTATATGTTGCCTAAAAATCGTCAACAATGGTTAAAAAGACGAAGGAGGCGCATATCATGCATACAGGAACTATCCGTCAAATTCTATTAATTACAGATGGCTGCTCGAATCAAGGGGAAGATCCTATTAAGGTGAGTTCAATGATTGCTCAAAAAGGAATTGCAGTTAATGTAATAGGTGTACTAGATGATGATCAAACCGAAGAACCAGTTGGACTATCAGAAGTCAATGATATTGCTAATTCAGGAAATGGAATTAGCCGAATTGTCTATGCTGATGTCCTTTCAGAAACTGTGCAAACAGTAACGAGGCAGGCAATGACACAGACGATTCAGGGCTTTGTCTCTAAAGAATTAAGTCAGATTTTTGGACAAGAGACAAATGAAGAAGATCTTCCACCTGAGACGAGAGGTGAAGTTCAAAAGGTCGTAGAAGATTTAGGCGAAACGGTTAATTTACAAGTGTTAATATTGGTTGATACGAGTGCATCTATGCAACATAAAATGGAAGCGGTAAAAGATGCGATTGATGACTTTATTTTAAGTTTACAGGCAAGAACGGGTGATCACTATTACTCTATTTACCAATTCCCTGCAAGAAATCAAGTCGTTAAAGAATTACTTCCGTGGACAAACGACGGAAAAAGAGTCAACAAAGTATTTCCTAAATTAGCAGCAGGTGGGATCACACCTACGGGGGCAGCTTTAAAGCAAACCGTGAAAGCTTTCCAAAACGTACCGTCTTCTGAGGAATGGAGGGACGATTCGGATGACATCATCGATTCATCCTACGGTTCGTCTTACTAGTCAGCAACGTCTAGAAGGTATTTGGAACAAGCGAACCTACACAATCGTTCGCCTTATTGGCGAGGGAGCAAGAGGTTCTATATATCTAGCCCGTATAGGAAACCGTTATGTGGCATTAAAAATAAGCCAGGATTCTAGTGTGATTTCAGCAGAAGTCAATGTGTTAAAGGAATTCAAAAAGGTCCAAGGCCCGCCGCTTGGGCCTCTTTTATTGGATGTGGATGATGCTTATATTTCTCATGATTTAAAGTTAGCATTTTATGTAATGGAATATATAGATGGTGTGCCTGTTTCAGACTGGGTTAAGAGAGAAGGATTATCTTGGTTATTTCCGATTAGTTTTCAATTATTAAAGAAATTACACAAAATCCATCAATTAGGATACATATACGGAGATCTTAAGCCAGATAATATTTTAATCGATCGAAAGACTAAACAAGCTAGATTAGTGGACGTGGGCGGGGTTACTGCTCTTGGCCGAGCAATCCGAGAATATACAACTTGGTTTGACCGCGGTTACTGGAGGTTAGGTGACAGGCGAGCTGACGTGACTTACGATTTATTTGCTTTTGCTGTTTGTTTGCTTAGCTTGGATCCTCATGTCACCATACACAACACAAAAGAACGTGACATCTATAAAGTCTTAAACCAGGCTAAATCGCTTAAACCACTCACTCCCATTTTAAAAAAGGCACTAAGTGGTCAATATAACAATGCACTAGAGTTAAAAAGTGAACTTGGAGTCATCAACAGAAAACAATTACAACCAACTAAATCTAACAGAAAAACGGCTACTAATCCTAAAATTGATTTTTGGCCAGAAGCGCTTGGGTTATCTTCCATTATTTTAGTGCACGCAGGTTTATTCTACTTTTTATTTTATAGAATATAGGTACATTTATTGAACTATAAAAATAGATAGTGGTACGATGAAAGAATAGTAATTTTATGAAATGGTGTGCGAACAATATGGAATCAGCTGTATTCAACTTTAACCAAGAACATCGTCTGTTTGAAAAAGGTGATACATTGTTTCTGGCAGTCTCTGGCGGGCCAGATTCATTAGCTTTACTCCATTTTTTGCCTCCATTCGAGAATCATGGAATCTAAATTTAATGACACTTACCGTCGACCACCAATTAAGAGGACAAGAATCTTTAGATGATGTCAAATTTGTTCAAAATGAATGTGCACGTTTAGGAATACCATGCAAAATAGGACGAGTCGATGTTTCTGGTTATAAAAAGGATCAACAAGTAGGTACACAAGTTGCTGCAAGAGAAAAAAGGTATCAGTTTTTGCTGACTGTATGAACGGGTATAATCATAGTAAGCTTGTATTAGGTCATCACCAAGATGATCTAACAGAAACCATGTTCATGCAGTTTATTAAAGGCGTACGGCCAAAAGGGTTACCAATTAAGAGAGATTTTGACGAACATAAGATTATAAGGCCTTTTTATGTATTACTAAAGACGATATTTTAAATTTTATCCATAAACATGACTTAAATCCAAGAATGGATCCGTCAAATGAGCAAGATACTTATACTAGGAATCGAATTCGTAATCAAGTGATTCCGTTGTTAGAAAAAGAAAATCCAAGCTTAACTCATAGCCTTGCAGGCTTGCAGGTACAATTGAATGAAGAAGAAGAATTAATGCAATCATTGGCTCATGAACAGTTCAGTAAAATGGTAGATATGAATATAAATTATGCTACTTTTTCAATTACTGAGTTTAATGAGATACCCGTACCTTTACAAAGGAGAATCTTTCATCTAATATTAAACTATCTTTATACACATGAGATGATGGATAAGGATTATTTTAATACTTTTAAAGAGTGGATACAGTCTGATCAAAAGAACAGCCAGTATCAAATTAATAAACAGATTACATTGATTAAAGCTTATGATGAATGCCGAATTTTAAAAGGTTCAAATGCTGTTGAGTCGTTTCATAACATTATAAATGTTGGTGAAACTTTACAGCTTCCAAATGGTTGGTCGGTGTCAGTAGCTGAGGTTGATGTTGTTCAAGATACAGGTAATGACACATTCTTATGTGATAAGCATCACATATCACTTCCACTCATGGTGCGAACAAGAAAACATGGTGACCGTATTAAACCTAAAGGAATGAAAGGTCGTAAGAAAGTAAAAGATATTTTTATTGATCAAAAAAATTCCTAAGTATTTACGGGATGAATGGCCGATTGTTGAGTCTAATGGTGAAATCATTTGGATTCCGTTCGTATGTAAAAGTCATTTAGCAGAAGATAGCGGTCAAAGATTAATTCAAATAACTTTTCATAAATGATTAGGGGGATCTCCATGCACGATGAGATTAAAGAAATATTAATTTCTGAAGAAGACATTCAAAAGAAAACTAAAGAGTTAGCGGCTGTCATCACTGAACAATTTGACGGCAAATTCCCACTTGCTGTCGGTGTGTTAAAAGGTGCTATGCCTTTTATGAGCGACTTATTAAAACGAGTGGATACACATATCGAGATGGATTTTATGGATGTGTCAAGTTATGAAGGTGGAATGAGGTCTACTGGCGAAGTTAAGATTATTAAAGACTTAAATACAAAAGTAAAAAGGTCGTGACTTGTTAATCATTGAAGATATTATCGATAGTGGATTAACACTCAGTTACTTAGTAGATCTATTTAAATATCGTAATGCAAATTCAATTACGATCGTGACGTTATTAGATAAACCATCAGGCAGACAATCAGATGTTAAAGCTGATTTAGTCGGGTTTGAAGTGCCAGATGCTTTTGTTGTAGGGTACGGGTTAGATTATCAAGAAAAATATCGTAACCTTCCTTATATCGGAGTATTAAAGCCTGAAATTTATTCATAAGTTGAACTATACACCTTGTACGATTTGTTCAGAAAATGTTCAAGTAGCTATCAGTTGAGGCACCTATTTTTATTATGGTAGTATAAGTTTAGTTTGTCGCTTAGGAGGAGGTACGTAATGAACCGAGTGTTCCGAAATACATTCTTTTTCTTTATTATATTCCTAGTGTTAATCGCTATTATCGGGATGTTAAATAACCCGAACCCTGACACGGAACAACTAAATTATAAAGAATTTAGAAGTGCATTAGAAAATGGTCAAATTACTGAGTTGACCATTCAATATACAAATCAAGCGTATGAAGCTCGCGGGGAGATGTCGAGTGATGGAGGTAGTGCTAACTTCCAAGCTGAATTTCCTGCAAACGAGCAAATCGTAAGTGAGATTGTGAGTACTGCAGAAGAGCAAGTTGATACCTTTTCAACTGTCAAAGCAGAAGAGCCTAGTGCATGGGCGCGTTTCTTTACAACGTTAATTCCGTTTATTATTCTGTTTATTTTATTCTTCTTCTTACTTGGCCAAATGCAAGGCGGCGGTGGCCGTATGATGAACTTTGGTAAGAGTAAGGCAAAGATGTACACAGAAGATAAGAAGAAAACGAAGTTCCCAGATGTTGCTGGTGCTGATGAAGAAAAGCAAGAGTTAGTTGAAGTAGTTGACTTCTTAAAAGATCCTCGTAAATTTACTGAACTTGGTGCAAGAATTCCTAAAGGGATTTTACTTGTTGGACCTCCTGGTACAGGTAAAACATTACTAGCAAAAGCTGTTGCTGGTGAAGCTGGCGTTCCTTTCTTCTCAATCAGTGGTTCTGATTTCGTAGAAATGTTCGTTGGTGTTGGTGCATCACGTGTACGTGATTTATTCGAGAATGCGAAGAAAAATGCACCTTGTATCGTCTTCATTGATGAAATTGATGCAGTAGGTCGTCAGCGTGGTGCTGGTGTTGGTGGCGGTCACGACGAACGTGAACAAACACTTAACCAGTTACTTGTTGAAATGGACGGTTTCGGTGTTAACGAAGGTATTATTATGATTGCGGCTACAAACCGCCCAGATATTTTAGACCCAGCATTACTACGTCCAGGACGTTTTGACCGTCAAATTACGGTTAACGCTCCAGATGTTAAAGGTCGTCAAGAAGTATTAGCTGTTCATGCTAAGAACAAACCGTTAGATGATTCAGTTGATCTTAAAACGATTGCGATGCGTACGCCAGGTTTCTCAGGTGCAGACCTTGAGAACTTGTTAAATGAAGCTGCATTAGTAGCAGCAAGGGATGACGTTAACAAAATAGCTATGGAGCATGTCGATGAAGCGATTGATCGCGTCATTGCAGGTCCAGCTAAGAAGAGTAAGGTTATTTCTGAAAAAGAGAAAAACATTGTCGCTTATCACGAAAGTGGTCACACAGTAATCGGTGTAGTACTTGATGAAGCAGACATGGTTCACAAGGTTACGATAGTTCCTCGCGGCCAAGCTGGAGGGTATGCGGTTATGCTTCCTAAAGAAGACCGTTACTTCCAGACTAAACCTGAATTACTTGATAAAATCACTGGTTTATTAGGTGGACGTGTGGCTGAAGAAATCATATTTGGCGAAGTAAGTACAGGAGCTCACAATGACTTCCAGCGTGCAACTGGTATAGCTCGAAAAATGGTTACTGAATTTGGTATGAGTGACAAGCTTGGACCACTTCAATTTGGTAACACTGGAGGTCAAGTATTCCTAGGTCGCGACATACAAAATGATCCAAATTACAGTGATCAAATTGCTTATGAAATCGACCAAGAGATTCAATCCATTATTAAATCTTGTTATGAGCGTGCAAAAGAAATTCTTACTGAAAATAAATCACAGTTAGAATTAATCGCTAAAACACTATTAGAAGTTGAAACACTAGATGCAGCCCAAATTAACAGCTTATTCTATAAAGGAGTCTTACCTGAGAAGACGACTGATGATGAAACATCTGCAACGACGGATGACTCTCAAGAAGATACAACTGAAAGCGAAGAGTCACAACCATCAGAATCAACGCAGGAAGATTCACAACAAGACGTTAAAGTGAATATTCAAAAGAAACAAGATGATGATTCGGAAATTGATGACTCAGATCATAAAGATTAATAATGATAACCCTCGCCTTTTT
>NZ_BBCD01000032.1 GCF_001311865.1 Piscibacillus salipiscarius JCM 13188 | reverse complement strand
GATCTCCCCAGCACGCGAACAGTTGGCCCGAGAATACGAACAGAATTCCCCCAAATACGAACTGTCTTCCCCGTAAAGCGTAATAATCTTGCATCACACCCAGAGAAATAAAAAACCAACCTTATTCAGGTTGGTCGGTAGCTTCAATCACATATCGAGCTGTTGGCATAGCTTTTAAACGTTCTTCTGGAATTGGTTTGCCTGTTTTCTCGCAAATTCCATAAGTTCCTTCTTCCATTTTTTCTAAAGCATGGTTAATTTCGCTTAACTCTTCTTCAGCCCGGCGATGTAAGGCCATATCTTTTTCACGCTCAAACATCTCCGTACCAGTATCAGCTGGGTGCTGCTGGTCAGCTGAATTGAGTTCGCCTACACTATCTTCAATAAACGACTCATTTGTTTCAAATGAATCAAGTTCCTCTTGAACACGTTTCTTTTCGTTTAATAATTCCTGTTTTAACTCTTTCATTAATTGTTGATCCATAAAATCACCTCATGATTTCAGGTCGACAACTCCTAAAGTACATCGTGAAATTGAAATAAGCTTCTCGTTTTCATCAACGATATTAATTTCCCAAACCATTGTTGTTCGTCCAACATGTTTTGGCGTCGCTTTGGCTTGCACATATCCGTCTCGTTTGCTTTTCACATGGTTAGCATTAATTTCGATGCCAAAGACGCTTTGCTTTTCAGGGTCAATATGCAAAAATCCACCCATACTAGCTGCGGACTCTGCTAAAGCGACGGATGCCCCGCCATGCAAAAAGCCTAATGGCTGATGAACTTTAGGTGTGACCGGCATTTTTAGAATAATTTCGTCTTTCTCGTACTTAACAATTTCAATTCCCAAGGCCTCAAAAAGTGTATTCTCCAATTGCATATGCTTCATGGTTCCCTCTCCTTTTATCATGTTTTATGGACCGTTAAATTATTCTTTATAACGTTTGAATCGCGTACAAATGATTTAGCAAAAAGGCAATTCCAAATAAAAAGCCAAAAATCGTATTGGTTTGAGCTGTAAATTTCATAGCTGGCATCATTTCGAGTGGAGTGTTGTTGTTTTTGAAAACGCTAATGGCATTAAAAGCTTTCTTAGCACTTAACAACGTGAGTAATCCCCACACAGGCATAATACCTAAAATAATAAATAAATGGTAATCGCATAAGCCGAAATGAAAAAGGCAGCGAGTACATTAATCGCGTTATGACGGCCGACTAAAATGGCTAACGTTTTTCTTCCATTTTCTTCATCGCCTTCAAGGTCACGAATGTTGTTTGACAGTAAAATCGCGCCGATTAAGATCGCAATTGGTATCGATAGTAAAAGTGGTTCACTTGATAGCGATTCAAGCTGAATATAATAACTGATCCCAATAATAACAGTCCCCATAAAAAATCCTGCGAAAAGTTCCCCAAATGGAGAATAGGCAATTGGATAAGGGCCTCCAGTATATAAATAACCGAATAACATCGATATTAATCCTATTACGGCAATCCAAAATGTCGTTAATAAACATATATAAAATCCTAATAATATGGCAATCCCGTAAAAGGTGAATGCTAAATTCCTAACTGTTTGAGGAGAAATGCCGTCACGGACAATAGTTCCTCCAATACCAACTGAATCCTCAGTATCGAGTCCCTTCACAAAATCATAATATTCATTAAACATGTTCGTAGCCGCTTGAATAAGCATGGACGCGATCAACATAGCTAAAAATAGTCCAATATGAATCGATGAATCAATACTCGCAATTACCGTCCCTACAAAAACAGGTATAAAAGATGCTGTTAACGTATGAGGGCGTAGCATTCTCCACCATATTTGAAAGCCGGACTTCTCCCCGAGCGCTTCTTTAGTTGTTTGATTTGACACGATTGTCATCCCTTTCTATACTAGTACAATTAACCTAAACATAGTTTAGTGAAACGAAGTAATCATGTCAATAAAGGTTTCTTAAGAACGCTCACACTGCTTATACCTTGTCTCATGAGGAAAAAAGTCATACAATAATGAAAGAGTGTTTTTGACACATGTATGTTTTTATTGGAGGCGTATGCCATGTTACAAACAAAGCCACTTACTATACTTGAACAACTTAATAATGCTAAAGAACATATGAATGATTTAGGTATTTCTCAGCTAATGGTTTCGTTAGTTGAGAAAGTCGATTATATAGATCCAATCCAATTCTTTTCGCATTTTCAAAATCAGGACCTAATTAGATTGTTCTGGAAAGACTCTGAGGATTCCTTTTATTTAGTTGGAATTGATCAGTTTAAAACAATCGAAACAAGCCAAAATCGCTTTGACGCTATCCAAAAGAAGCGAGAAGAACTATTAAATCAAATTTATTCTCCTAACGGTGCTGAGAAAGGGACAGGCCCAGTCATGCTGGGTGGTTTTTCATTTAATGACACCATTTATGGAGAGAAGTGGGATTCTTTTAATTCAGGGCAAATGATAATCCCTAAGACGTTACTGACTGTAAACGAAGATGATTATTATATGACTTATAATGTAACGTTGACTGAGAATACTGATGTCGATGAACTTTACAAGGAACTGTATTCCTATAAAAGTCGGTCACATGACGGAAAACAAAATTCAAATCAACAATTACAATCAACAAATAGTTAGATTATCGTAATTGGAGTCAGCTTATTGAAAAAGCGGTAGGCTCAATTAAAAT
The DNA here is from genome assembly GCF_001311865.1 of Piscibacillus salipiscarius JCM 13188. Classification (GTDB taxonomy): domain Bacteria; phylum Bacillota; class Bacilli; order Bacillales; family Alkalibacillaceae; genus Piscibacillus; species Piscibacillus salipiscarius. The sequence goes on along the minus strand of NZ_BBCD01000032.1, from coordinate 28,464 downwards.
GGTACGTTAGGGAAAGTCGTGTTAGCTCGTGAGCTTGAAGCGGAATTTAAACAGCCTATTAATATTAACGATGTGTTAGTTAATTTAGTTAATCATCAAACAGATAGTTTTATTTATATATTTGATCAAGGTGACGATGCGTTTATTAGCGCAACTCCAGAACGACTAGTAAAGGCGGATGACAATGAGCTGCTATCAACTTGTCTAGCTGGAACAATCAAACGAGGCGAGACGCCTGATGAAGATTCACTTTTAGCTCATCAGTTATTAAATGATGAAAAGAATCGCAGCGAACACCAATACGTCGTGAGTATGATCAAAGAAGCGATTGAACCGCTTACGTATTCAATCGACATTCCTACTAGCCCAGTTATTTTACCGTTAAGGTCGTTACAACATCTCTACACACCTGTTACGGCAAGGTTAAAAGAATCGCAAACGATTTTTGATTTAATAGAAAAACTTCACCCAACTCCGGCATTAGGCGGGGAGCCTCGTCACGTTGCCATGCAGTTTATTGAAGAAAATGAACCATTTGAGCGCGGTTGGTATGCGGCACCAGTTGGCTGGGTAGATGCAGATGATAATGGTGAAATGGCCGTTGCTATTCGTTCCGCCCTTATCAATCAAAATAAGGCGACATTATTTGCTGGTTGCGGCATTGTTGAGGAATCAGATCCTCTCGCAGAATATGAAGAAACAAAGTTAAAATTCACGCCAATGTTAGAGGCTTTAGGGGGCACCTCTCAATGAATATGGGAGAACGCACATATTACGTTAGTCATTTTATTGATGAATTATATCAGAATGGATTAGAGCATGTCGTCGTTTCTCCAGGCTCTAGATCTACCCCACTTGCGATGACGTTTGCTGAACATCCATCAATTAAAGAATGGGTTCATTTTGATGAACGTTCATCAGCTTTTTTGCGTTAGGGATGGCTAAGAAAACTCAAAAGCCTGTTGCACTGGTCTGTACATCAGGGACGGCTGCGGCGAATTATTATCCAGCAATTGTTGAAGCTTACTATAGCCGAGTTCCATTACTAGTGTTAACAGCGGATAGGCCTCATGAACTAAGAGATAATGGGGCACCACAAGCGATTGATCAGATTAAAATGTACGGTGCTTATACGAAATATTTTCATGAAATGGCAGTACCGGAAAATACGGAACAAATGAAGCGGTATGCAAGACGTCAAGCAAGCAGGTCTTATTCCATTGCGAATCACCCTAATAAAGGTCCTGTTCAATTGAATTTTCCATTTAAAGATCCGCTCGTCCCTGATTTAACGCTTTCGGATTTATGGGGATCTAGCACGCAGTCATTTGTGAACCATATCACAGGTAAGGAACAAATTGACGCATCAGCTGCCAGTCAGGTACTTGATTTGTTACAAGGGCAAAGCCGAGGTGTGTTTGTCTGCGGCGAGTTACATTCTGATGAGGCAAAAGAACACTTATTACAGTTAGCGAAAAAGTGGGAAGTCCCTATTTTAGCTGATGTATTATCGAATTTAAGAAAACATCCTTATACGAACGAATGGGTGATTTCAACTTACGACGCCATTTTAAAACAAGAGGAAATCAGAAATAACCTTGACGTCGACTTCGTCATTCGCTTTGGATCCATGCCTGTATCGAAGCCATATATGCAGTGGATTACCGCACAGAGGCCAGAGGTCCATATAGTGGTGGATGAAAATCAAGGTTATCGTGAGCCAACAAGTATCGAAACGACGATGGTGTTTAGCGAGCCAGCTTCACTATTAAAACAATTAAACGAAGCTGAAAGTTTACCTGAAATTGATCGTAAGTGGTCTAATTTTTGGTTTGAAAACAACCAGACAGCAACGGAAATTCTCACGTTAAACCAAGATGAACTAACTGAAGGAACAGCTATTTTAGCATTATCGGAAACCATCCAAGAAGAGTCAGTCGTGTTTGTTGGTAACAGCATGCCGATTCGTGATTTAGATACCTTTTTCTTAAATGATTATAAATCAGTCCAGGTTATGTCCAATCGTGGTGCAAACGGTATTGATGGTGTGGTTTCAAGTGCGATGGGCGTTGCCGCAACGGGAACCCCTGTGACATTAGTTATTGGAGATGTGTCATTCTTACATGATTATACGGCACTTTTTTATTGCTAAACAGTATAAGCTTCCGGTTCGAATTATAGTTGTGAATAATAACGGAGGCGGCATATTCTCATTTTTACCGCAAAATAAAGATAATAAGCACTTTGAAGCATTGTTTGGAACGCCATTCAACCCGCCAATTCAGTCAATGGTTCAAGGGCTAGAGGTGCCGTATGAAATGGCGAATGATTTAAACCATTTAAAAGAACTATTAGATCAGCCGATTCACTTTGAAGTTATCGAAGTCCAAACGAACCGAGAAGAAAATTTAAACTGGCACAGAGAGCAGTGGCAGAAGGTATATGAACAGTTGAAGCGAGATGGTTTATCATGATCATCACGATTAGTGAAAATCAGTATCACGTGGACATTCATGGTGAAGGGGAGCCAGTTGTGCTACTTCACGGCTTCACTGGCTCAACAAATACATGGTTAAAGACTACTAATCAATTAAAAGATCACTATCAATGTATTGTGATTGATCTACCAGGCCATGGACAAACTCGCGCAAAGGTCACGAGTATGGAACAGGCTTGTGAAGATATTGCTGAAGTTTTAACAGAACTAAAAGTCGAGACCTTTCATTTGTTAGGTTATTCTATGGGAGGCCGAACAGCGCTAGTTTTCACATCGATGTTTCAAGATCGGGTGGAAAAATTGATTCTGGAGAGTGCCTCCCCTGGCTTAGAAGGCAAGGCGCGAGTGGACCGACAAGAACAAGACAACCGACTTGCGAATTTTATCGAAACAAAAGGAATCGAAGAATTTGTTGATTATTGGGAAACCATCCCCTTATTTAAATCACAAGAAAAGTTAGCTGAAGCTGAGCAAGCCAGCATTCGCAAAGAACGATTAAGCCAGAATCCATCAGGTTTGACCATGTCCTTAAGAACGATGGGAACAGGCATGCAGCCGAACATGTGGCCAAAGTTAAACGACATTCAGGTGCCCACACTACTAATAACAGGTGAGCTTGATGAGAAATTTTTCGACATCAACCAAAAAGTCGTAAAAGCCCTACCTGACGCGATTCATGAGGTCATTCCAGATGTTGGCCATGCACCACACTTAGAAAATTCGAGTTTTTTTGGTAAAATAGTGTTGAATTATTTATAATTAAAACGATTACATAGAAAAGGGAGGCATTCATTGTGGCAGTACAATGGGAAAAAGTTCGTGATTACGAAGAAATTATTTACGAAAAATACAATGGTGTAGCGAAAGTAACTATTAACCGTCCAGAGAAGCGTAACGCATTTACGCCATTAACCGTACAAGAAATGATCGATGCTTTTGCAGACGCACGTGACGATTCAAATATCGGCGTTATCGTGCTTGCGGGTGAAGGTGACGAAGCATTTTGCGCAGGTGGAGACCAAACAGTTAGAGGACACGGTGGTTATGTTGGGACAGACCAAATCCCTCGCCTAAACGTTTTAGACTTACAACGTTTAATCCGTACTATTCCGAAGCCAGTTGTAGCGATGGTTTCAGGTTATGCAATTGGTGGAGGTCACGTTCTTCATGTCGTATGTGACTTAACTATTGCGGCAGATAACGCGATTTTCGGTCAAACTGGACCAAAAGTAGGTAGTTTTGACGCTGGTTATGGTGCAGGATTACTTGCACGTATCGTTGGTCATAAGAAAGCGCGCGAAATCTGGTACCTATGCCGCCAGTACAATGCGGAAGAAGCAAGAGAAATGGGCCTCGTTAACACAGTCGTTCCAGTTGACAAGCTAGAAGAAGAAACATTACAGTGGTGCGAAGAAATGCTTGAGAAATCACCAACTGCTTTACGTTTCTTAAAAGCATCATTCAACGCGGACACAGACGGACTTGCTGGACTACAGCAAATGGGCGGAGACGCAACACTTCTTTACTACACAACTGAAGAAGCCAAAGAAGGCCGCGACGCATTCAAAGAAAAACGCAAACCAGACTTCAAGCAGTTCCCACGTTTCCCATAAGTTTAATGTTAAAGATCGCGTTTTAGACGCGATCTTTTCATTATGTTTTGATTTTGGGGAATTGTAGGTGAGATTGATAAACTTGCCGGTAAAATTCAAACAGGCCGATAAATACTCAAAAGAGGCCGAAAAGTTTTTAAAACAGGCCGAAAGATTTGAAAAAAGGGCCGTTAATTTCTGAAAAGAGGCCGTAAAAATTTAAAAACTGGCCGTTAATTTCCGAAAAGAAGCCGATAAAAATTAATAAACTGACTGATAAAATCCAAAACCGACCGATAAATTTAAAAAACCGACCGATAAATTTAAAAAACCAACCGATAAAATCCAAAAAGTGACTGATAAATTCGCAAAACCGACTGATAAATCTAGAAAATTGACTGATAAATCTAGAAAACCGACCGATACGAACCGTACTTAATTTCAGACAAAGAGGGATCCATATGACCGTTATGCCTAATTGGTTAGATAAACGAGCTTACTTAACACCCCATAAGGAAGCCATCGTCTTAAACGATGGCTCCAAATATACATTCAAACAGCTTCAGCATGATGCCAAATCTTACGCCGCCTACCTTAAGCGGCAGGGTTTCAATAAAGGTGATCATATCGCCCTTCTCTCAAGCAACTGCTACGAATTTGCAGTTGTCATCCATGCGTTTCACTACATTGGCGCTGTGGCATTTTTACTCAATACGAGATTAACAGCACCAGAGCTTTTGTTTCAGTTAAAAGACGGAAAAGTCAAAGGTCTTATCTATCATTCCAAATATAAAGAAGTGGCGAACACCTTAAGTGAACAAGCTCACCTACAGTTAATAACAATGAGTGCGCCTAGGGAAGAGGAAATCACGGACTATGAAACTGAAATAGACTTAGATGAAGTCTCCCATATTTTATACACATCTGGTACAACCGGCAATCCAAAAGGAGTTCAGTTGACATATGGTAACCATTATTGGAATGCGTCTTCATCTGCATTGAACTTAGGACTTCATCAAGATGATCGCTGGTTGTTAAGCTTGCCGATGTTCCACGTTGGTGGATTATCGATTTTATACCGCAGCGTAATTTATGGAATGCCCGTTCATTTACATGAAAAATTTGATGTTGAAGCAATTCATCGTGATATTATGGAGCGCGGCGTGACCATCGTATCAGTCGTGACACTTATGCTAGAACAACTAATGGATCGTTTGGGACAAGAGCAGTATCCTAATACATTCAGATGCATGCTTCTTGGCGGTGGGCCTGCTCCAAAAACACTTGTTGAACAATGCCAAAATAGAAAAGTTCCTGTTTTCCAAACTTATGGAATGACGGAGACAGCTTCACAGTTTTGCACACTTGATGAAGATCATATGTTGGCGAAAATTGGCTCTTCTGGTAAGCCCCTATTTCCTGGGCAATTGAAAGTTGTCGAAAACGAGGACGAGTGCCCAGCTAATACAGTTGGCGAAATTGTCGTGAAAGGGCCGAACGTGACCAGAGGCTATTGGAAAAGAGAGCAAGCTAATCGTGAGGACTTCCAGAATGGTTGGTTCAAAACGGGTGACTTAGGTTACTTAGATGATGATGGATTTCTTTATGTTGTAGATCGAAGGAAAGATTTAATCATCTCTGGTGGCGAAAATGTTTATCCAGCTGAAATTGAATCTGTATTAAAAGGGCATAACGACATCCAGGACGCAGGTGTTGTAGGCATTCAAGATGACAGATGGGGTGAGGTGCCAATTACGTTTATCGTTAAAAAAAGATCAATCATTAATGGAAGAAGACGTGATTAACTACGCCACACAACAACTAGCAAAATACAAAGTGCCTAAACAAGTTTATTTTATCGATGAACTTCCAAGAAATGCATCAAGGAAACTTCAGCGCCATAAATTACTCGAATTCATAAAGGGTGAAAAGTAATATGATTAAACTTGATCATGTCAAAGTAAGACATGTCTCAATGAAACTAAAATCGCCATTTCAGACAGTCAATGGTCTTGTCGTAGTACGTGATACATTAATTATCGAAGCGCAAGATCAAGACGGACGAATCGGCTACGGAGAATGTGTGGCTTTCTCAGATCCCTTCTACTCACCTGAGACCACGACGACTGCTTGGGATCAGCTAAAAAACTTTTTACTGCCTATGTTAAATAAAAAGAATCGAACACCCGAGTGAGCTAAATGCGATATTTTCATCCATTCAAGGCCACCAAATGGCTAAGGCCGGAATTGAAACCGCCGTATGGGATTTATTTGCCAAGCAACAGGGCCAATCTTTAAAAGAAGTCATTGGCGGAGTTCGTGATGAGGTTGAAAGCGGCGTGGTGCTGTCACTCATGGATGACATAGAGAAGCAAGCAGAGGAATATAATAAAAAGGCTATAAACGGTTTAAGCTGAAAGTCCAAAAGGGCAAGGAAAAAGAAACGATCGAGCGCGTTCAAAATGTTGTAGGTGATGTGCCGTTAATGTTTGATGGAAACGGACAGTATGAACCCGAGGACATGTTATATCTTACTCAATTAGACGATCTCAATTTATTAATGATCGAACAGCCATTTAGAACCGATGACTTTTATTACCACCATCAATTAAAAAAGCAGACGATTACACCAATTAGTTTAGATGAAACGATAAAATCGGGACATGATGCGTTTCAGGCAATTGAACTTGAGGCGTGCGATCATATTAATGTGAAGCTAGGACGTGTTGGAGGTTATCAAGAAGCCTTACAAATTCATCGCTTTGCGAAGGTAGCAAATATGCCACTTTGGTGCGGAGGCATGTTAGAGACGGGAATCGGTCGCGCACATAATGTCGCGCTTGCTTCACTTGAACAATTTACACTTCCTGGGGATTTATCCGAATCTTCCCGTTATTGGGAGGAAGATATTATAGAAAAACCTTTTACAGTTAAAGATGGTAAAGTAAGTGTTCCAAGCAAGCCTGGTATAGGTGTTGCAGTCAATGAGAAGCTTTTAAATAAACGAACAATTCGTGAATTCACGCATACATTTTAAAAAATACAAGCTTTACATCTTGAAATGATAATGATTTTCATTTACAGTAAGAGTAGATACGTAAGGATTCGCGAATGTAAGAAATAAAGGGAGCGTTGACATATGGAAACCCTAACGGCGAATAGCTTAACGCTTGGTTACGGAGAAAAGGTTATAATTGATGAATTAGATATAGAAATTCCTAAAGGGAAAGTGACGGTCTTAATTGGAAGTAATGGTTGCGGAAAATCTACATTACTACGTTCGATGGCAAGATTGCTACAACCGAAATCAGGCAGGTAGTGTTAGATGGTAATGAAATCGCTAAGATGAACACGAAAGAAGTTGCAAAAGAAATGGCGATTTTACCACAAGGGCCATCGACTCCAGAAGGATTATCGGTTTATCAGTTAGTTAAAATGGGTCGTTACCCATATCAAGGTGTTTTTAAGAAATGGTCACAAGATGACGAAGATGCCGTGAATAAAGCGTTAGAAGATACAAACTTAATGGATCTTAAATATCAATCAGTTGATGAACTATCTGGTGGACAGCGTCAACGTGCCTGGATTGCGATGACGTTAGCACAAGATACGGAGTTAATTTTATTAGATGAGCCGACAACCTATTTAGATATGACTCATCAAATCGATATTTTAGATTTATTATTTGAGTTAAATGAAAAAGATAATCGCACGATCGTTATGGTGCTCCACGATCTGAATTTAGCTTGTCGTTACGCGGACCATATTGTTGCGATTAAAGATAAAAGGTATATCAGACAGGTCAACCTGAAGATATCATCACGTGTGATCTTGTTTATAATGTATTCAATATGAACTGTGACGTGACATATGACCCGCTATTTGGAACGCCAATGTGCATTCCACACGGAAGAGGACGCTGCATACTAGCAGAAGCTCACGCTGAGAAAACAGGCGTTAGAAATAACTGTGTAACCCAAACTCTTAAGGCTAACTAAGCTTTAAGAGTTTTTTTGTATATGATTATTAGTTTTGTCCACATTAATAGTGAGGTGGATAAGATGGAAAAACGTAAATTTTATGTCAATGTTGAGTCGCGTGAGATTTCTGAGCTAAAAGCAGGTAACAATGATGAATTTATAATCTACGGAACACCAGAGCAGATTATAGAGCTTCGTGAGTGTTTTGAAGACATGGAGCATGCTGATATGGGAACATTCTGGAGATCTCATATGCCGTTTAAAGAATATCATCGTGACGAGGATAATGATGAGTTTGACCAATGCCTGTTAAAGGTTTATAAAATGATTCACGATCTCGGAGATGAGAATGCTAAGCAACATGTTGAACAAATGCCTTTTTATGACGAATTAAATAAACTGGATTAAAAACACCTGCAGGTTCATGACCTGCAGGTGAGTATAATTAATTAGATATCTTTTTGCTTGTTTATTAAAGTCGTAATAGTTTCGTGAGATTTGTTGATCAATGGATGTTTTGTTTTGATCACTTGTAAAGCTTGTGTGGATAGACTGGACGTTTTTGATTCCTCATCAATCTTAATTTCGATGTTAACTTCATTAATTTTTAGATCAGATTGACTGATAGGTAATTCAGATCCATTCAAAGTAGCCGTTTCGATTTGATTTTTCACAAATGACTTAAAGTTTTCCCCTTTACCACTCATGGTTAAAACATACGAATTTTCCTTCTCGTTTAACTCAAATTGATCTTCCATGGTTTGAAACAACTCTAGTAGAACAGGTAGATGTCGTTGTTCGTTAATTAAATCCGGCAAACGAGTGAACGGCTCGTTTGAAATTTTTCATTACTAGACTTCTCATAAAGCTGTTCATTTTTATATACTAGCGTGATTTTTTCCGAATTTAAATTTAAGTCAGTAATAAATTGAAAAGGATCTGATTCTATGTATGTCGTTTCATCCTGTTTTACTTTAATAGGCTCGTTTACCTCAGGCACCACAACTTCTTGTACAAGTGAATAATCCATCATGTAGTTCTCGACTTCATCCAAATTAGAAATTGTTTGATTAAAAATGCTACTCACTGTAACTTTTTCATCTTTTGTTCGTCACTATTACAACCAGTTAAAAACAAAAAGATTAAAACAAAAAAAAAAATGTTAAAAATTGTCTCATTAATATTCCCCCTAATAGTTCATTGGTTCTATTTTCATCTATAAACAAATATAGTGTTTATATAGTATTCGAAAGTGGAATACCATTTATGAGAGTTAATTTAATAGAAAAGGTGGGAGGCATCATGAAGAAAGTCGTATATTTAATCACATTATCAGCACTCATTTTACTAGCTATTCCATATTCACTATCTGATATAAATGCAGAATCAAATACTTATCATGCAAATGATTATACAACACATCAGACTTCTTCAAAAGTAGCTTTAGGACAAGCTAAAATTACTAAGGAACAGCAGGAACTAACAAATAAACAGGTAAAACAAGTATTAAACCAATTTATGAATCATTTAATTCAAGAGACAAATGATCAGTATCAAGTGGTAAACTATCAGTCACTTGAAGAATACAAATCTAGTTTTAAAGGTATGGCAAATTCAAAGGTAGTAGATTTCTATGTTGATGAAATCTATTATGAAAAAGGACAAGCCCTTTACCTTAAAGGAATGGATTTACCACCATGGTTCGAAGAGGAACAAGAATTTAGTAAAGAGTCATTAGATCACAACACTTATCGCATTACTCAAACAAACCAATCAGACCTTTACGGGAATTATAGAATTATCGTCGATCTAAAATTGAATGAAGACGGCGAACCGTATATAATAAACGTACAATACCAATAATTCTCGAACACAAAGGAATGGAACCATTGCGTGGAAGTATTCAAGGACTATTATAACAACACAGTCAAATTAGTAATTGGAAAAGAAGCATTCTCTAAACAACCGAAGCATGTATGGGTGATTGCCCGTCATAAAAACCAGTGGCTTTTAACCAAGCATGGTGACCGCGGAATTGAGTTTCCAGGCGGTAAGGTTGAAGATGGAGAAATAGCTGAAGAAGCAGCTATTCGCGAAGTTAAAGAAGAAACAGGTGGTTTAGTTTCCGAACTTTACTTTATCGGCCAGTACTATGTCGATGGTAAAGGAGGCGAATTATTAAAAACATCTATTTCGCCGATGTGGATGTTTTAGAAAACGAAGATCACTACTTCGAGACGGAAGGTCCAGTGTTATTGGACCAGCTCCCTAAGAACATTAAGCAGGACAAGCGTTTTTAGCTTTATGATGAAAGACCAGGTTCTGGTCAAAGCGATGAAAATAGTTAAAAAACGGTTTTATCATAGCACTCGATGATATCGGGTGTTTTTTATTTGGGCAATGTCTCAAAGAATATTGCTTATGTCTCATAAATGGCCCCGAATGTCTCATAAATTAAACTCAATGCCCATTTTCGACAAGGTTCGATTCCTAAATTGAACATTAAATGTCCCAAAACAATAATTAGTGTCTCGAACTATATAACTTTTGACATAAAAAAGACGCTCCAAAGTTGGAACGTCTCAAGAAATATTATTTATATGTTGGACCAGCTTGACGTATATCGTCTGTCACGTGGTCGAATTTCTTAAAGTTGTCGTGGAACTTACTTGCGAGTTCTTTTGCCTTATGGTCATAAGCGTCTTTGTCATTCCAAGTCTTCTTAGGATTTAACACGTCACTTGGAACACCAGGACAGTGCGTTGGGATGGCTAAACCAAAGAATTCGTCTTTAGTCGTTTTCAACGTTATTTAACTCACCCTCTAATGCCGCTTGAACCATAGCACGTGTGTATCCTAATTTCATGCGGCTTCCTTCGCCATATGAACCACCAGTCCAGCCAGTGTTAACTAAGAATACTTGAGCGTCATGCTCATCAATTTTCTCACCTAACATTTTTGCATATTCAGCTGCAGGAAGAGGTAAGAATGGTGAACCAAAGCATGCTGAGAATGTAGCTTCAGGCTCTGTTACTCCACGCTCGGTACCAGCTAATTTACTCGTATAACCACTTAAGAAATGGTACATCGCTTGTTCTTTAGTTAGTTTACTGATTGGAGGTAATACTCCGAATGCATCAGCTGTTAAGAATACGATTGTATTTGGATGGCCAGCAATACTAGGTTCAATATATTATCAATATGGTCAATCGCGTAAGCTGCACGCGTATTTTCAGTTAAGCTTGTGTCATCATAATCAGGTAAGCGCGACTCTTCATCAACAACAACATTTTCTAAAACAGCTCCGAAACGAATTGCGTTATAAATCTGAGGTTCTTTCTCTTCAGATAGGTTCACGCATTTCGCATAACAGCCACCTTCGATGTTGAAGATCCCGTTTTGTGACCATGCATGCTCATCATCACCAATTAGACGACGATTTGGATCAGCTGATAACGTTGTTTTACCTGTACCAGATAGGCCGAAGAATAACGCAACATCACCTTCTGCACCAACGTTTGCTGAGCAGTGCATTGGTAGCACATCTTGTTTCGTTGGTAGCATGTAATTCATCACAGAGAAGATGGACTTCTTAATTTCACCAGCATATTCTGTACCACCAATTAGTACAATGCGATGTTTGAATGATACGATTACAAACGCTTCAGAATTCGTGCCGTCCACTTCAGGGTCTGCTTTGAAGTGAGGCGCAGATACAACTGTAAATTCTGCGTTATGATCACTTAGTTCTTGTTCAGTAGGTCTAATGAATAACTGATTCGCAAACAGGTTATGCCATGCAAATTGAGTCACAACCTGAATAGGTAAACGGTACTTCTCATCAGCACCTGCAAAACCATTAAACGTAAAAATTTCATCTTGTTCAGATAAGTAATCAGTTACTTTATTGAAAAGGTTTAAGAAAATATCTTCACTGATTGGTTGGTTAACAGAACCCCAATCCACCTGATCTTTTGTCTCTTCATCTTCGACAATAAATTTATCTTTAGGCGAACGACCTGTATATTTACCAGTCGTAGCACGCACAGCACCAGTGATGTTAGAAGACCTTCTTCTCTAGAAAGAATACGTTCTACTAAACTGGCAATCGGCAAATTCGCCTGATTATTTTTATGTTGAGTAAGCTGGGATACGGACGCTTGAACATTCATCGTTTTCACACCTAACCATCCTTTACAATACAAAATTTATCATTTTATAAGTTTATTTGTTTAATAGTATAACACATTTATTTTAATAAACCATACTAATTAAACATTTTTTCAAAATTTCTTTTTGACGTCCTTTATTATAAATTAAAACTTAAGCCTGTCATAGTGATAAGGTTATAGTTTTGTGAACTGTTTTTTAACATTAAAATATAAGCAATAATAAACTATATTTTATAAATTATGCAGCGAGGTGAAGTTGGGGCAATATCCATTGACACTCGGGGCGTTTCAAGTTATTATAAATCAGAACGGTATATCTCTTATCCAGAGTAGTGGAGGGAACAGGCCCTATGAAACTCAGCAACCATCACATGTTGTGACAGGTGCTAACCTGATGCAGGGGAAGTAGTCCCTTGAACGATAAGAGTGAAAGGCCATGAACGATGAACCTTTCCTCGCAAAGTGGAAAGGTTTTTTCTTTGTTTTGGTTAGAATAAAAAGTAAACGGATAAAATGTTGCTTTTCACATAATAAGAGAGCCGTTGAAGAAGATCTAATCGAGGAGGAAACGATTATATGACACATCAACGTCGACTATTTACTTCCGAGTCCGTAACGGAAGGGCATCCAGACAAAATCTGTGACCAAATTTCGGATGCCATTTTAGATGAAATTTTAAAAGAAGATCCAAATGCGAGGGTGGCATGTGAGACCACAGTTACGACAGGTTTAGTACTAGTGACAGGTGAAATCTCAACCACGACATATGTGGACATCCCGTCTATTGTAAGAGAAACGATTAAGGGAATTGGTTATACACGTGCCAAATACGGGTTTGATGCCGAAACTTGTGCCGTGCTAACTTCTATTGATGAACAATCAGCAGATATTGCGCAAGGTGTCAACGAAGCATACGAAAAACGCGAAGGCAGTATGACTGATGAAGAAATTGAAGCAATTGGAGCTGGAGACCAGGGGCTCATGTTCGGTTATGCAACAAATGAAACAAAGGAATTAATGCCACTACCGATCTCATTATCACATAAGATTTCAAAACGTCTTAGCGATGTGAGAAAATCGGGCGAACTTGATTACTTACGTCCAGATGGGAAAACTCAGGTTACTGTTGAGTACGATGATGATGGCAGGCCAGAGCGAGTGGATACGATTGTCATATCTACACAACACCATCCGGAAATTGAACTTAAACAAATTAATGATGATTTAATTGAACATGTCATTCGTCCCGTTGTTCCAGAACACTTAATCGACGACGGCACAAAATACTTCATCAACCCTACAGGACGATTCGTCATTGGAGGTCCTCAAGGTGATGCTGGCTTAACTGGACGTAAAATCATCGTTGATACTTACGGCGGATATGCTCGACATGGCGGCGGAGCATTTAGTGGTAAAGATGCAACGAAAGTAGACCGTTCAGCAGCTTATGCGGCACGTTACGTTGCGAAAAACATTGTAGCTGCGGGTCTTGCAGAAGCGTGTGAAGTTCAACTAGCTTATGCTATTGGTGTTGCGCAGCCTGTATCAATCTCAGTGAACACATTTGGAACGGGTAAGGTTAAAGAATCCGTTATGGTCGAAGCCATTCGTGAAACATTTTGACCTTCGCCCAGCAGGAATCATTAAGATGTTAGACTTAAGAAGACCAATCTATAAAAAGACAGCAGCTTATGGTCATTTTGGACGAACAGATGAAGATTTTACTTGGGAACATACTGACCGCGTTGAAGATTTAAAAAAATTTATAAATAATTAACGCATATTGTGACAAAACTTACCTTATAAACGTCTATATAATGAATTTAATATGACTTTATAAGGAAGTGTTGTCTGTGTGCGGTTTTATTGGACTAGTAAATAAAGTACCTAGTGAACCGAAGGACGTTTTTAAACAAAAGCTAAAGCGCGCAAATCAATTAATGACTCATCGAGGACCAGATGATGAAGGTTATTATGTTGACTCGTATGTATCATTTGGTTTTAGAAGATTAAGTATCATTGATTTAGAAGGTGGGCACCAACCATTATCCTATGAAGATGAGCGATATTGGATGGTGTTTAATGGTGAGATTTATAACTATGTAGAATTAAGAGAACAATTAATAGAAGAAGGTTACGTGTTTTCAACCGAATCTGATTCAGAAGTGATTTTAGCGTTATTTTCTAAACATCGTGAGGAAGCCTTTAATAAGCTTAGAGGGATGTTTGGAATTTTAATATGGGATAAGCAGGAAGAAGTCCTGTTTGGAGCAAGGGACCCGTTTGGTATTAAACCATTATTTTATTCAACTAAACCAGAAGGGACTTACTTTGCATCTGAGAAAAAATGCTTACTTAGTTTAATGAATGATGACCACGAACTTAATGTGGAAAGTCTTCAGCACTATCTAAGCTTTCAATTTGCGCCTGAACCTTATACGTTAACGAAAGACGTTTATAAAGTTGAGCCTGGTCATTATTTTAAGCTCAATCCAGGTGAGACGCCAGTTTTTCATAAATACTATCAAGTTGATTTTAAACCAGTTAACATGGAAAAACAGAAGCTAATCTCTAATATTCAAGATTCATTAGTAGACTCTGTGAATAAGCATATGCGTAGTGACGTTCCGGTGGGTTCATTCCTATCTGGAGGTATTGATTCGACGATCATGGTCGCACTCGCAAAAGAGGTGAATCCTGGTCTTAAGACGTTCTCTGTTGGTTTTGAACGAAATGGGTATTCAGAGGTTGAGGTAGCTAAAGAATCAGCTGAAGCATTAGGTGTAGAAAATATTTCTTATACGATTACTCCAGATGAATTCGTATCAAGACTACCGAAAATTATTTGGCATGCTGATGATCCACTAGCTGACCCAGCCTGTGTACCTCTTTACTTTGTTAGCCGCGAAGCTAGTAAACACGTAACAGTAGTGTTATCTGGTGAAGGGGCAGATGAATTATTCGGCGGATACAATATATACAGGGAGCCACAGTCTCTTGAAGTGTTTAACTCGATTCCTAAACCAGCTAAAGATCTTCTTGGAAGAGTCGCGAATGTATTACCTGAAGGGGTTAAAGGCAAAAGCTTTTTAATGCGAGGAACAACACCGTTAAACGAGCGATATATTGGTAACGCAAAAATGTTTGAAGAAGCAGAAAAATCTTCATTACTTAAAACTTACAACAGCGCATTTCCATATCAAAAATTACGGAGCCTTTATATGAACAAGTGGCAGATCAACATCCTGTCACACAAATGCAGTATGTCGATATGCATACTTGGATGCGCGGAGATATCTTACTAAAAGCCGACCGAATGACGATGGCTCATTCATTAGAATTACGCGTGCCATTTTTAGATAAAGAAGTTATGAACGTCGCAAGCCAAATACCAGTTGACTATAAGATTGCGAACGGAACGACGAAATCCATTTTACGTGAAGCGGTTCAAGGAATCGTTCCAGAACACGTCTTAAATCGTAAAAAATTAGGATTTCCAGTACCCATCCGTCATTGGTTAAAACATGAACTCTATGACTGGGCGCGCAATCTAATTATAGATAGCCAGACAGACCATTTGTTAAATAAAACGTACATCCTTAATTTACTGGATCAACACTGCGCTGGAAAATTAGATTACAGCAGAAAAATTTGGACTGTCTTAATGTTTATGCTATGGCACCAAATTTTTGTAGAAGGTGTATACAAACAAGAAGACCTCGTTCAAGATCAAAGCTTTACGCAACAAAGGATGTCATCATAAGGGAAATGAGCATTGAGTAAGAAACAAACTCAATGCTCATTTTTATTTGAGCTATTATTCGGGATGGCTGCAATTAGCCCAATAATATTTAGTAAAAATCCAATAATGATAAAAAAAGTTCTGACTAGAAGTACCTTCAACAATAGTTGAGCCGAAAATCATTAAGCTTAAACCAAAATCATGATTCTAATTGACGTCATACATTCACTCCTTACTCGGGTGATCCTCCTAGAATAATTTAAATTTTATCATATTCTTTTGGAATATTGTGTTAACATTTAGGTAGTGATTAAGGAGTGGTGATATGGAACTCTTATTAAATGAGATTCAGCAATTAAGCCAAAGAGAACCAAAGACAATCGAACAAATGGCACTGAAATTGGCAGAAGAAGCGGGTGAAACAGCGCAAGCCGTACTATCCTATCAAGAAGCAAGTGGTAGCGGATATAAAGGTTTAAACCTGGAGGATGTGAAAGAAGAATGTGTGGATGTATTACTCGTTACGTTGTCGTTGTTCTATCAAATTAGTGATGAGGATGAGTTACAAAAACTACTCAGTCAAAAACTTAGAAAATGGGAAAGTAAAATAAATTAAAATATTATTTTTGGGAAGTGCCTAGTAATGTCTGTTGACTTTAAATCGGATTGTAGTAATTGTTTTGGATTATGTTGTGTAGCATTGCCTTATGGAAAATCTGCTGACTTTCCATTTAACAAAATGGTGGAGATCCATGCCGTCATTTATGTTCAAATAACTTGTGTGCGATACACGACCAATTGAGGCAGAAGGGCTTTCAAGGTTGTGTTTCTTATGAATGTTTTGGAGCCGGTCAACACGTTTCACAATCACTTTATAATGGCAAAGATTGGCGTGAAGATGCTGAACGTGCAGAAGAAATGTTTACTGTATTTCCTCTTGTTCAACAACTGCATGAGATGCTTTGGTATCTAGAGCAAACTCTTACGTTAGTCGAAACACAATCGATCCAAAGTCGTTTGCAAAAGGTTTATGATGAAACATTTGAACTTACTATAAAAAACCATATGAGATTATAAAAATAGATATCGTGGCACATAGAAGTAAAGTGAACGATTTGTTAGTAGAGTCAAGTGAAATGTATAGAGCTTACTGGAGTAAAAAAGACAAAAGGAAATTGAAAGATAGATCACATTTATTAGGAGCTAATTTAAAAGGGTTAGATCTACAAGGCGAAGACTTCCGCGGGAAACTAATGATTGCATCAAATTTAAGTCATAGTAACTTGAGAGGATCTGACTTTATTGGTGCCGACCTTAGAGACGCAGATTTATGTGGTGCTGACTTGAGGGATGTTCTCTTTCTTACGCAGTCTCAAATCAATTCAGCGATTGGTGATGGTTCTACTAAATTACCAAGTTATTTAGAGAGACCAGGTCATTGGATTAGATAATTATCCTACTGTTGTTGTGATTACAAGATCTAATGAGATAGGAGGTAATTATGAAAAAGTGGACAATATATCAAATCTTGATGTTATTTTTAATTTTCTTTCAGATGTGGTTTTTAGAATATATAAATGAAATAAGAATTATTCAACATTCACCTAACGGTTGGTCTGCTATAAACTCTGCATTTGTTACTTTTCTTATTATGGCTTTAGTCATAACGTGTTTTTATCTCATTTTTTTGTTTGAGTCTAAAAAGAAAAAGTTTACTTAACCATTCGATCTGGCTAAGATGCCAAAGATATGTGTTACTGTAGGAATTTTATCTGTCATTTTATTTTTAATAGGTGGAACTGTTGGGCCTGTTATGGCTTGGGTAGAACAATGGCGATCACTACTTTATGTATTTTTAATTTATTTTCTGTTTTTGATTTTCCTTTTTATTTTTTCAATAGAACATAAAAGGCATCAATTCACGCAACGAAATGATAAGTCAGTACATATTTCTTATATTTGGACGCTCTTGTTGTTTTTCGCTCTGTTCTTTCTATTTTAAAAAAATTAATGTTTCTAGCGAAGAATTTCACTTAAACCATTGAGGCGAACTCGCATAGTACGTTTATGGGCATAAGTTGAACTAGAAAGGGAGGAGGGATATATATGGATATCCAAAACAAAGGTCCAAAAAATTTTCGACAACGTTACAAAGAAAAAGCGAATACATGAATTTGTTCTTCTTGTAGAAAACTCTACTGGAGATGTATCATACAGCTTTGGGTATGGTGGTAAAAATGTAGATACGCCACTCTTAATGGCTAGTATCACAAAGCTCTTCACAACCACTTGTATTTTTATATTGAGAGAGCAGGGGAAGCTTCAACTTGATGATGAAATAGCAAGATATTTAGATGAGGAAACACTAAGGAATCTTCATGTTTATAAAGGTCGAGACTATTCTAATAGAATTACTCTCTCAAACTTATTGTTTCATACAAGTGGTTTGAGAGATGTCATTGAAGAGGGTAGTAAAGAGTCGAAAAAAACGTGCAATTTATGAAGATGTGCAGACCAATTTTAATGACACTATATTAAAGACGAAGGATATCAAACCACACTTTGCACCTGGAACGGGTAAAAGGGCTCATTACGCAAATATAAATTTTGAAATCCTCGGAAGAATAGTTGAAATAGTTACTAATTCAACATTGGATGACGTATTTAAAGAATTAATTTTCGATCCTTTAGGACTTGAAAATACTTATCTACCAAAAGGTGAAGATGATTATATCCCATATGTTTACTTTAGAGATACTGCCCTATACCGCCCAAAATTACTAAGAAGCATTCGTGCAAGTGGCGGTGGTGTTTCAACGGCTCGTGAGTTAATGGTGTTTATAAAGGCACACGATCTTTCATGAACTTAAAGTAAATAATAGATTACAGGCTTCCATGCTTCCTATTCATTACAGCGCGGGATATATGAAAATTCCACTAGATGGTCTTGCAACACTTTTTATGGGAAAAGGTGAGTTAATCGGTCATTCTGGATCAACAGGTTCCCTAGCATTTTACTATCCAGAAAAGGATATGTTTTTATTGGAGATGTCAATCAAATGGAAAACCCCGCAATTCCTGTGCGGCTAGCGATGCGACTTGCTATGTCTATGAAATCATGAAAATAAGTGAAGGTCGCATCTTGAAACATAGATTAATGTATTTTGAACAATTATTAATATACTTTAGGAGAATGTGTATGCCTAGAACTTGGGTACCAGTGGTTATTACATTATGCGTGATTATTGCTTGTTTATTTATATTAACGTCATTGAATGCTTTAACTTTGTGGACGTTTCTATTAGTCGTTTTTGGTGGTCTATACGTGATATCGTTTATTGTGGATCGCTTTCATAAGAAGCATAATCTAAAGCCTGATTATAACAAGAGAGCAAGGAGTAAAACTAATACTAAAGAAATTGACCAAGATAATCATACGGAGCAGATGAAACATATAAATGGACCGCGTGGGATGTTATAGAAACAAAACATTTCGTTGAAAATATTTAAGGCGATTGGGTCAGTTCCCAAACGCCTTCAGATCTCTATGTATTTAATTTCCGCTAAATCATCAATCACATAATCAGCCTTCGATAGTTCATCTTCTCTAGCAAAATCGAACCTGCATCCGATTGACGTTAACCCATTGTCATTCCCAGCTAGAATGTCAGACAACCGGTCACCTACTACGGCACCTTTCGAGATATCATATTTCTGAACAATACTACTTACTAAATCACTTTTGTTCAAAGAATCGATTTGTTCAATACTGAAAACTTCAGACACCCATCGGTTTAATTGGTAATAGTTCGTAATTGCTGCAAGATACTTCGTTAGACCATTACTAGCAATGAAAATTCGAACGTTTTGATCGGTTAATTCTTTAAAAAATTTCTTCAACATTAGGATAAAGTGCACCATTACCGTGCTGAATGTTCTCAATCAACCGTTCTAGAAAGTAAGCATCTACTTGATCACGCTCTTGAATAGTGAAATCAGGTAATAACGTTTCCCACACTTTAGGCAATGGAACGCCCATGATGTTACGGTACTGATCAATTGGCGTTTCATTAACCCATTTATTCTGAGACCTTAAGAAGTTAAAAGTATGATCTAATGAAAGCTCTAGAATTTTATCTGTTTGAAATAACGTCCCATCCATGTCAAAAATGACAGCTTTAGTCATGGTGTATCTCCTTGGTCTTGTAGCTTTTTATAGACTTGTCCTTTTTCAATATAAGTTTCTCTAACGCGCTCTAATTCTTGATAATCTTCATCATTTAACTCACGAATGACTTTGGCAGGGCGGCCGAACGCAAGTGTATTAGGCGGAATCTTTTTACCTGGTGGGATAAGGCTTCCTGCACCGATAAAAGCATTTTCGCCAATTTCAGCCCCGTCTAAAATCGTCGTACCCATCCCGATTAACGCATTTTTTCTGATGATTGCTGAATGCAGTAACACTTGGTGTCCCACTGATACGCCATCTTCTAAAATAAGCGGTTGGTTTGGACTTTGGTGTAACATCGACTGATCTTGAATATTGACGTGATCGCCGATGTAAGTAGGCGACACATCTCCGCGAATGACGGTTTTGAACCAAATACTACTATATTTTCCAATCGTCACATCACCAGAAATGACGACATCATCTGAGATATAAGCTGTTTCGTCTATTTTTGGATATTGTCCTTTATAAGGAAGGATCATGGTGTGTGCCTCCTTTAGTTATACCGCTTGTCCTTCAAATATTGTTCGAGTGCATTTGGTAGTAGATTAAAATTAGGTTTCGCAATAAAATCTTTAGCTCCCAACTTAAAGCATTCCGTTTGACTAAACTTACTTGAAAGTGATGAAAAAACGATAACCTTCGCATTTGGATACAGTTTGACCATTAATGATAATGTTTTAAAACCATCAAGCCGATCCATGGTTAGGTCTAACGTCACCGCATCTGGCTTTAACTTGCGGTAGATGGATAAGGCTTCAATTCCATTCGAAGCTTCTGATACAACTTGATATTTTGACGAATTATGTAAAGTCTTCTTGATGCTTTGTCTGATAAACTTTGAGTCATCCACGATTAAAATTTTATACATATTTAAATCACTCCTTCTATTTTGCAAACACTAGAAGTGATTGCAACCCGGCTACCATAGTAGATTCCGTAGGCCCGTGGCTTTGCGTCCCTTACTTTCATAAGGTTTGCCTTTAAAATATAGTACCATATTCTTAGGATAAAGAACACATTTCGACAAGTTTTGTTCATAAAATTGCTGAAAGTATCAAGTTGTTATTCTTTTAGTGAATTATGCTAATATGTTATTAATGATATTTTTGTGAAAATAGGGGGAGTTGTGATGATTGTAAAACACGCTGATCAACCAAAAGGAGTAATTGTTGCTGTACACGGTGCGTTTGAGCATGCAGGGCGGTATGAATGGCTCTTTGACCGGTTTAATCATTTCGGTTTTCATGTCGTAGCTGGTGATTTACCTGGTCAAGGGACGACCAAAGGTAAACGCGGACATATCAGATCATTTACTGAATATATCGTAACCGTTTTATCTTGGATTGATGAAGCCAAAAAGTATGACTTTCCAGTCTTTTTGTTTGGTCATAGTATGGGCGGGTTGACGGCCATTCGTACGGTTCAGCAGCATCAAACCGATGTAAATGGTATTATCTTATCCTCACCAGCTTTAGGGATGAAGAATGGTTTAGCTAGACCCGTTTATTTTGCATCAAAATTACTCAATGTCGCAACTCCTTCTATTCGTTTTAAAACGGGCGTTAGATCAGATATGGCAACACGTAACGAAGGATATAAAGCCCATGATGTGTCAGATCCATTGTTTTTAAGAAAAGTATCCGTTCGTTGGTATCATGAATTTGAAAGGGCTATTGCGCTCGCATTTAAAAAGATTCATAAATACCCAGACATTCCAACGATTCTACTTCAAGGTGGGGATGATCACTTAGTCGATGTTGAAGCGGTTAAAGAGTGGTTTAACTCAATCGATGTCTCCGATAAATCTATTAAAATCTATGAAGAACTTTACCACGAGATTTTAAACGAACCAGAGAGAGAGTTGGTTTTAAAAGACGTTATCTCATTTATAGATCAACACCTAAATGAAGATTCAGTATAGGAGGATTTACGTTGTCAGTTAATGTCCCGAAAACGTTGCCAAAACTACTTTTCACATGTTACAGACATATCTTTCCCGAAGTTCGAACCAACTTAAACCGTTGGGAGAATTTTGCCGAACGCGTACCAAATGACGAACTGAACAAGCAGGCAAAAGCAAGCATTGATACGAAAACCTTTCACTGTGAAGGCGGGGCGATCTATGCAACTTTGGCTAAGAGTCGGTGGAAAGAAGCGGTCAAGTTTATTGTGGCTTATCAGACCATCAGTGATTATTTAGACAACCTTTGCGACCGCAGTACATCGATGGATCCTGATGACTTCAGACGTTTACATGATTCGATGCTCAATGCCATTTTAAATGAACCTGTAAATGAACATCCGAATTATTACGAACTTAGAGAAGATCAGGATGATGGTGGTTATTTAGCTTCATTAGTTGATACTTGTCAGGAGGTTGTTCAAAAAATCCCGAATTATGAGCGTGTTTACCCAGCTGTCAGACGACTCGCACAGTTGTATATCGATCTTCAAGTTCATAAACACGTCAAGCTCGATGAACGCGTGCCGAGGCTCACAGGTTGGTACGATGAAGAGAATGAGCACGAATTTGTTTTGTGGAATGAGTTTTCTGCTGTGACAGGTTCGACAATTGGCATTTTTTCTATCATTTCATATGCACTAGACGGTTACGATTATAGCGGACAGGTTATGAAGGCTTATTTTCCTTACATGCAAGGGCTACATATTTTACTGGATTACTACATTGATCAGAATGAAGATGAACAGGAAGGCGATTTGAATTTCTGTCATTACTATGAAGACGAACATAAAACGATAGAACGGTTAAAATTTTTTATCGATGGCAGCAGGATGTCGACGAAAAAAACTCCCTGACTCTGACTTCCACCAGCTAATTGTGTCAGGGCTAGTCGGCTTATACTTATCGGACCTGAAAGCAGATGAGCTTCATGACGGCGAACGGAATAGGAAAGACCTTCTTCGCCATAGCGGGATGAAAGCTCAGATGATTTTTATGAACGGACGAGCATATCGAAAGTGGAAGAAGAAGAAAGGGTTAGGCGAGTAAAAAATGTTTCAATGAATGGGGAGTGTGTAAATGAAGCGAGTTGACGTTGCATATACGCTATTATTTGATGAAGAAACGAATAGAGTTTTAATGGTATTAAACAGAAACAAATCCTGGTCCTTGCCAGGCGGGGCTGTTGAAAAGGAAGAAACGTTAACGGATGCAGCCATAAGAGAAGCTAAAGAAGAGACAGGCTATGACGTTGAGGTTCATGAAGTCATTGCTATAAATGAGGCGTTTTATGGATGGAAACCATGTTCACTTTTTTTACATTTAGAGGGGAAATTATAAAAACTCCAGAGGTCATTCCAAATGAAAAAATATTCTCAAAGTAGAATGGGTTGATTTAGAGGAAGGCGATCGGTTAATGCCTTATCATCCTGAAGGAATCTCTCGGTTACTTAACTTTTCAGGTGCTAGATACTTACTACAATCATAAGGTAGGATATTTATGAAAACAATTAGTAGCCTTATGTTCATACTGGCGTTGTTCCTGCCAGCGTGCTCAGAGATTACAAATGAAGAATTAGACCCTCATCAATCTAACGTGTTTGATGGTCACATAATAGAGATTAAGGGTTCTAGAGTGCTTGTCGTAGCAGGGTTGACTAAAGATGAGGCAACGTCTATGAATGAAGCATCCTTATTAGAGGTAGAGAACCCACCTGATGCTGTTTGGTTCGAAGTGGACTCGGGCTCTCAGTATGATGTAGGTGATCATATTCGGGTGAGATATGATGGAATGGATGCATCGTATCCTGGTCAAGCCGAAGCGGAAAAAGTACAAATTGTGCAGTGATGACCTACCTATTTTTTATGAATCGCAACCACAAATGGCGCCCGATCACTTCGATTGACCAATTGATAACGAATGATATCCGCTTTTTTAGCAGGGAAGATTTTTAAGTGATTTAGCAATGCATCTTTTTCAGCCTGACCTTCCTCATGCCCAGGATATATCACAATGACAATATACCGCATAGGTTTTAGCATAGAGAAAAGTTGCTCGATTGCTTGGATCGTCGTCTCACTACTAGTCGTGACTGCCTTATCACTGCCAGGTAAAAAGCCTAGGTTAAAAATGCATCCATCAATGGAATCTACATGTCTTTTATGGAGTTCATCGCCAGCTTTTTCATGACCGTTAAAAATTGTCGTTACATTATGTACATCGTGTTCGGCAAAAAGCTTTTCCGACTGCCGGATCGCTTCCTCCTGAACATCAAAAGAGTAAACAAGCCCGCTTTCTCCAACGAGCCCACTTAGGAACACACTATCGTGCCCATTTCCGAGTGTGGCGTCAACAACAATATTGCCTTCTGTAATAGTTTCTTCTAATAAACTGTGCGCATATGGAATGATTTGTTTCATTGATCTCTTCCTTTAATAAAAGTTCATACTTATAATATCATGACACATTGGTTAATAATATAAAATAAAAGTTGACATTTACCAGTTCATTGCATAGAATATGTATTAAATTAAAATAGTCCGACGTTAATGAAGGAGTAGTAAAGAGCTCTGTAAGCTTTTCAGAGAGGTAGCGGTTGGTGCGAGCTATCCTTACAACTTTTGAACTCGCCTTTGAAGTTGACCATCTGAACCGAAGTAAGATGGACCGATTCATCCGCGTTAAGGATTTCAAGTGAGTACTTTTATTGTACTAATTTGGGTGGTACCACGGGTAATACTCTCGTCCCAACTACGGTTGGGGTGGGAGTTTTTTAGTTTAGGTTGTTTTATTCAATTAAAATGGTAAGCGAAGGCGGCGACTCCGGGTCGGCTAAAAGCGGTCACGTCCTGCGCCTGCGATTACTCGGCGCAAACTTAAGCAAAGAGGTAATGCAAGTAGCATTTGTGACCAACGCCGACACTAGAACGTCCAGTTCGTCGCGGGAACAGCACGAGCTGAAAATCCCCTAAAACGAATGTAGTGAGTTTTAGGAAGTTGAAGCCGTGCCCACGGAAAGCGTCCGCCGTTAGTAAACCTAAAACAGCCTTATATATTCAGAAGTGGAATCTAAAATTTTAGGAGGAGTTTATATGGCGTTCGATCATCAAAGCATTGAACAAAAATGGCAAACCTATTGGGAAAACAATAAAACATTCAAAACCACGCCGATTCGGATAAACCGAAATTTTATGCGTTAGACATGTTCCCATACCCATCAGGAGCAGGCCTTCACGTCGGTCACCCTGAAGGCTACACAGCAACAGACATTGTATCCCGCATGAAGCGGATGCAAGGATACGAAGTTTTACATCCAATGGGCTGGGATGCGTTCGGCTTACCAGCTGAACAATATGCAATAGATACAGGGAATAGCCCTGCTGAATTTACTGAACAAAACATCGCGACATTCAAACGCCAAATTAAATCACTTGGCTTTTCATACGACTGGGACCGTGAGATTAATACGACGGATCCAAACTACTACAAGTGGACGCAGTGGATTTTCGTCAAAATGTACGAAAAAGGACTCGCTTATATGGATGAAGTCGCCGTTAACTGGTGCCCAGCACTAGGAACAGTTCTAGCAAATGAAGAA
This sequence comes from Piscibacillus salipiscarius JCM 13188, assembly GCF_001311865.1. Classification (GTDB taxonomy): domain Bacteria; phylum Bacillota; class Bacilli; order Bacillales; family Alkalibacillaceae; genus Piscibacillus; species Piscibacillus salipiscarius. The sequence goes on along the minus strand of NZ_BBCD01000032.1, from coordinate 2,691 downwards.
GTCATCGATGGTAAAAGTGAACGCGGTGGGCATCCAGTTGTTCGTAAGCCAATGCGTCAGTGGGTGCTAAAAATCACCGAGTATGCGGACCGCCTGCTTGAAGATCTTGAAGAACTTGACTGGCCTGAGAGCCTTAAAGATATGCAGCGCAACTGGATTGGAAAATCAGAAGGCGCTGAAATCACATTCCAAATCGCAGATACAGGCCATACCTTTAAAGCGTTCACGACTCGTCCAGATACGATTTTTGGTGCGACCTATGCTGTGCTGTCACCAGAACATCCACTTGTTCAAGACATTACAACGGATGAGCAGCGTGAAGCGGTCAATCAATATATGAATGACGTTCAAACCAAAAGTGAACTCGAGCGTACCGATCTTGCAAAAGATAAAACAGGCGTGTTCACGGGCGCTTATGCTATAAATCCAGCTAATGGTGAAAAGATGCCAATTTGGATTGCCGACTACGTGCTTATGACTTACGGGACAGGAGCTATTATGGCCGTTCCAGCACATGATGAACGCGACTACGAATTTGCGACGAAGTTTGAACTACCAATTGTCGAAGTCGTATCAGGTGGAAATATCGATGAAGAAGCTTACACAGAAGACGGTACGCTTGTAAACTCAGACTTCTTAAATGGACTTAACAAAATGAAGCTATTGAAAAAGCAATCGCTTGGTTTGAAGAAAATGGCCACGGTGTTCGCAAAACGACTTATCGTCTACGCGACTGGCTATTTAGCCGCCAGCGTTATTGGGGCGAACCAATTCCAATTGTGCACTGGGAAGATGGAACGATGTCAGCTCTTGACGAAAGCGAGCTACCATTAGAACTACCTGAAACAGATCAAATTAAACCGTCTGGTACAGGTGAATCACCACTTGCGAACATTCCGGAGTGGCTTGAGTACACAGATCCTAAAACAGGTAAAAAGGGCCGCCTTGAAACGAACACAATGCCACAATGGGCAGGAAGCTGTTGGTACTACCTACGTTATATCGACCCAGATAATGATGACATGCTGGCAGACCCAGAAAAACTTAAAAAGTGGCTACCAGTAGACCTTTACATTGGAGGAGCAGAACACGCCGTCCTTCACCTGCTTTATGCACGTTTCTGGCACAAGTTCTTTATGACCTTGGTGTTGTACCAACTAAAGAGCCTTTCCAAAAACTCTTTAACCAAGGTATGATTCTTGGTGAAGGTAATGAAAAAATGAGTAAATCAAAAGGTAACGTTGTAAACCCTGATGATATCGTAGATTCTCATGGTGCAGACACACTTCGTCTTTATGAAATGTTTATGGGACCACTCGATGCATCTGTAGCGTGGAGTACAAATGGTCTTGACGGGGCACGCCGTTTCCTTGATCGTGTGTGGAGACTATATGTTGAAGATGATAAGCTATCTTCCCGCATCCAAGATGAAGCTAGTAGCGATCTAGAGAAGGTTTATCATGAAACGGTTAAGAAAGTAACCGAAGATTTTGCTAATCTTCATTTCAATACTGGAATTTCACAGATGATGGTCTTTGTAAATGAATGTTATAAAAATGAAATTCTGCCACGCGAATATGCAGAAGGTTTTATCAAGATGCTATCACCAGTAGCACCGCATATGGCTGAAGAGATTTGGTCACTGCTTGGGCATGAAGGTACGATTACTTATGAAGAATGGCCAACATATGATGAATCCAAACTTGTTGAAGACACTGTGGAGATCGTACTTCAAGTCATGGGTAAAGTTCGCGGACGTGCGGAAGTACCTAAAGAAGCTTCTAAAGATGAACTAGAAGAACTAGCTCTTAAAGATGAACGCGTCCAAGAATGGATCGAAGGAAAAACGGTTAGAAAAGTCATCGTTGTTCCTGGAAAATTAGTCAACATTGTAGCCAACTAATAATATAATTAGTAGAAACTATATCAACGTCCTCAGACGACAAACGTTTGGGGCGTTTTTCAATTGTCTAAATTGACATAGATAAAATAACTTATATATGATGGAAATACATAGAGATAGAGAGGAGAATCATGATGAGTGAAGAAATTCGCGAAATCACACCAGAACAATTAGAACAAGACCTTGATTCAGGGAAATATGAAGTCGTAGACGTACGTGAAGACGAAGAAGTAGCAGGAGGAATGATTCCAGGAGCTAAGCATGTTGTTCTTGGTTCGATTCCTGAGCGTTTAGATGAGTTCGATCAAAATAAAGAGTACGTCATGGTATGCCGTTCGGGTCGCAGAAGTTATAATGCCTCTCAATATTTACAAGAAAACGGCTACAACGTTCATAACTTAAAAGGCGGCATGCTAGAGTGGAAAGGCGATGTGATCGCTTAAGTTAGTTGTTTAAATGCCTGCAGTAAGCGACAAGTATGATTCTTATTAAAAAATATAGAAAAAACTATTGACTTATATGCTTGTGCGTAATATTATATATCTTGTCGCTTTTGAAGCGGCGCCTTAAGAAATATTAAATTAGCTATTGACGAAGTAATACATTTCGTATTATGATGTCACTTGTCGCCCTAAAACGACAACACAAATTCGGATAACAAAAATATTGACTTTTAACATCAAAATGTGATATATTAATTGTTGCCGATAGATATGGAAGGTTTTAAATTGAAAATTCATTTAAAAAAGTTATTGACTTTTGTTTACCTTCCATGATATATTTGTTGA
>NZ_BBCD01000031.1 GCF_001311865.1 Piscibacillus salipiscarius JCM 13188 | reverse complement strand
AAGCTTTAGATGTGTTCCAGTTTCCAATTGTAAACCTTTTACTTTTCTAAATCGGCGATTGTTGAAATGAGCCCAGTAAAAATCAGCCGGTCTCCAGTACGTATAACCGTTCCTGGTTCAACAGGTGATACAATTTCATTATTTCTAATGATTTCAATTAGAAATAAGCCCTTTAAGTCACGTAAGCCTGCTTTTTTAACTGATTGATTGATATGCGGAAAATCATTCATGACTGTAAGCTCTGCTATGTATTCTCGTGTGTCGTCTTTCATTTTATCCTGAAAGGTTTTATATGCTGGTAGAATTCTTGGTGCGATTGTGGTCAAATAAATAAGACCAACTATTGTAATGGGTATTCCTACTACGGCTAATTGAAAGAAAGAGAACCCTTCATAACCAAATTCCTTTAACATACCATGAACCACTAAGTTGGTGGAAGTTCCCATTAAAGTAATCGTACCACCAAGGATCGTAATATATGATAAAGGGATTAATAGCTTCGAAGGTGCGATACCTTTCTCCTGGCACCATCTTCTTAATACAGGTGTAAATGTCACCACTATGGGTGTATTGTTAAGAAAAGCAGAAAATACGGATAAGGGCGCAAAAAACTTCCCTGTAATTCCAGACATGGAACGTGTATTTTCTAGCCACTTTTTCATCAAGCGATCAATGATGCCACTTTTCTTAACAGCCCCAGCGACGACGAATAATAAGGCAATCGTTAGCATTCCTTCATTCGAAAAGCCTTTAAGAGCCTCTTGTGGCGTTAAAATACCTAGTAGTAATAATACAGTTAATGCTGTAAAAACAACCATGTCAGGCCTGGCTACTTCAAAGAGTAGCCCGACCAACATGGCTAAAGTTACGACTAAGACAATAGTCATTTCTATAGTCATTGGGATAATTCCCCTTTTATGCTTGCTGCATTCCTTTAATCAATACATCAGCAACTTCTGGTCTAGAGAATTCTTTTGGAGGTCTCTCTCCATTTCTTAACATTTCGCGTACTTTCGTTCCGCTTAAATGTACATGGTTCTCTTTATCATGAGGGCATGTCTTAGCTGATGCCATGTTCTCACAAACCGTGCAATAGAACGCATGCTCAAATTTGAAGATGGTCATACCTAATTCATCCTCAAATTGCTCAATTAATGTCTGTGCATCGTATGTGCCGTAGTAATCGCCTACACCAGCGTGGTCACGGCCAACAATGAAGTGTGTACAACCATAGTTCTTACGTACAATCGCATGTAAAATAGCTTCTTTTGGTCCTGCATAACGCATAGCGGCAGGGTAAATAACTAAACGGACGCGATCTTCAACGTAGTAATTTTTTCAAGATAACTTGATAACTTTCCATACGGACGTCTGCTGGAATGTCATCTGATTTCGTTTCACCCACTAATGGGTTTAGTAATAAACCGTCAACTGCTTCTAGTGCTGTTTTTTGAATATGTTCATGAGCACGGTGTACAGGGTTACGAGTTTGGAACCCAACAATTGTTTTCCAACCTAAGTCTTTAAACATTTGACGCGTTTCTTTAGGGTCCATATAGAAATCCGTAAATTCACCATGATCTGGGCGATTTAATAATGTAATCGGCCCACCTATGTAGATATCTCCACGTTCATAAAGCTTTTTAACCCCTGGATGTGCTTCATCTGTTGTGCCATAAACATTTTTAGCTTCTAATTCTTTGTTAGCTTCAAAGGTTTCTTCAACTGTTAACGTTGCATAAACGACACCGTCTTGACCTTTAAGAGCAACCTTTTCGCCAACTTCAAATTCATTCGCTTTCTCTTTTGACACTGATAGAGTAATTGGAATGCTCCATACAGTTCCGTTTGCTAAACGAGTGTTATTGATTACACTCTCATAATCCTCTTTCCCCATAAAACCTGTAAGTGGGCTAAAGCCTCCAATACCGATTAACTCAATATCTGAGATTTCCCAATTATTTACTTCTAATGTTTTAAGGCTTTTAGCTTCTTCTAAAGCCTTTTCTCGATCTGCACCAATGACTTCACGGTTGACTAATTCTCCTCCGTGAGCTTCTATGAGTTGCGTCATAATCTACCTCCTAGTCTTTAATCCATGTTGATTATATCTTTTAAGTATACCGTTGTAAATTATAGCATAAAATTGTCGATTTTTCTTTTGAATTTAAAAAATCCCCCATCAAATGGAGGATTTAAGATTATAGAATTTTTAAGCTTATCTATAAAAAATTATTGTTAGGCCTTCCTAATAGTTCAGACCAATTATTAATAAACCTTTCTTCGCTATATTTCTTAGGAACTCTGGGGTTAAAATCATTTCGTTTGGCTGTTTTTAAAATATGGCTAGTCAGATCTTCAATGTTGTTTGGTTCAACTAGGTACCCTGACTCATCATCTACGATCATCTCAGAAGGGCCATATTTAATATCGTAACTAATAACAGGGCACCCATTATTTAAACTTTCTAAAATTGTCAACCCTAACCCTTCAAATCCACTAGTAAATAATGAACAATGAGCACTTTGGAATACTAAGTCGGGTTCATTCGTACGGCCTTTCAGCTCTATACGATTTTCCATGTTCAATTCTTTTATTAGTTTATTTAATTTGCGTTCTTCTTCTCCATCACCATAGATTTCTAAATATATATTAGGGTTTGAAGAAGAAGCTTTAGCGAATGCCCTTATCGCATGATCAATTTGCTTCCCAGGATGCAACCTACTTACAATAACAAATTTATTTGGGTCTCTGTTTGTTTTTTGTCAATAGTTTCATTTAACTTAATGCTGTGGGGGATTGTAACAGTGTTAGCTGTATAATCACAAATTTTTCCCAATTCTCTTTTTGACCTTCAGTTAGAAAAACCATGTAATCTATGTGCTTAGAATAATCTAACAAGTACCGATAAGCTCCCCTAACTTCACTTGTATCTTCTAATTTGTGAAATGTGGAGTGTTGAACTGCTATCTTCTTCACGTTATCAGTATTCATCTCTATTAAAGCTTGATCCAAATTCCTAGCATCAGAAATTACTTGACTGTTTGGTTGAATAATTTTCTCAAAGCAAAACTTATAAAAATCACTTTCACTATCAAAGAAGTACGTCTCATCCTTATCAAAATAAACTACAGAAGTAACCGTGTTATTTGGGTCACCTTTAAACAAACGATTAACGTATGCATTACCATCTTTCTTGAACATTATTTCTTGAGTTTTATTTAAAGTATTTTGTTTATAATAAATCTTTCTATGAAGATAACCTTCTTGATCAAATTCTTCTCTTTTAATTCTTTTAGATGAATTAGGAGACATATAGTCAATAAATTTCAAGTTTTTATTTGGATGGTTAAAACGCTTGTACATCTCATACACACCATCTTTGAAATATCTGTACGTTCTCTTCTTACCCTCTACTTTATGAACAGTGTATCCTTGCATTTCAGTCTTATGGTTAATGATAGGGTATTTCTTTTTCTTTTGATCACTCTTTAAAAAATCATAAATATTAATAAAATCAACAGATTTAGGCACAAAGTTTGAGTCTAAATAATGTTGATATATGTCTTCATAGTCATTGTTATAATTTGTGGTAACCAATGTAAATTTATAATTTTCTTTTCAACTAGTAACTTTGTACGTTTTAATAATGCTTTCGTTCTACCACCAAATGTTGGAGGAAGAGTTGTCGTCACAACATAATTCATAATTAACCCTTCTTTCTATGTTCTATGCTAGTTATAATTATCATGATGAAAGAATATTTATAATTCATTTATACCCTGTAATAATCATAAGTATTCAAGTATAAAATTAAATCCTATAAATGAACTAATTTCCATTACAATGTGTTTACAATTAAATTAAATTCATTAATGCTCTTACTTCTTACTCATAAAACATAAAAAAACACAGCCAATTAGCTGTGTTTTTGACGTTTGCTGCGTTTTTTAGCAGCCTTCTTTTGAAATTTTTTCTTTTCTTTTTTAGTCATATTCTTATAATTATCGAGGAAGGCTTCATACTCATCTAATACTTCGCCAGCTTGACCAAACATCTTAACTTCTCCGAACTCTAACCACAATGCTTTTTCACAAAAAGATCTCATTTGTCCTATTGAGTGACTAACGAAAAACATTGTTTTCCCAGCCTCTTTAAATTCCATCATTTTAGCTAGACTTTTTTCTGCGAAGGCCTTATCTCCAACTGAGAGTGCTTCATCAATGATTAGAATGTCTGGGTCAACATTTACAGAAATTGAGAAACCTAACCTTGATTTCATACCACTTGAATAAGATTTCACAGGTTGATCGATAAACTCTCCAAGCTCTGAGAATTCTATTATTTCCTCTTCCAACTCACTGATTTCCTTTTTATTAAACCCGAGCATCAAGAGCTTTAGTTCAATGTTTTCTCGACCTGATAATTTTCGATCCAACCCGATATTCACGGCAATTAATGCTGCCTGTCCATTCACTGTGACTTCTCCAGATGTTTCTGGGATAACACCGGCAATTATATTGGATAACGTAGACTTACCAGACCCATTCACTCCCACAAACCCTATAATATCTCCTTTTTCTGCTTCAAAAGAGACATCCCTTAAAGCAAAAAATTCTTTCCCATATGATTTGCGTGGAATTAATAAATCTTTTAATCTTTCTAACTTACGACCATAAAGCTTATACCTTTTAGATACATTTCTTACAATTACGGACTTTTCCATTTTTGTCACACCCATTTATTAAATAAAGTCTACAAAGTGTCTTCTGAACTTCACATGTAAAGCTGCACCAATGATAAATAAGACAATCACTAACGACCAGAAATACAGTGAGTACTGCCAATTATCAATAAAATACCAACCTTGACCTAAGATTGCTCTACGATACCCTTCTATAATGTAATAAAAAGGATTTAGCTTCATAATAGTAACAATCATAGGAAATTTATCACCTAATATTTGTGGTGGCCACAATATTGGTGATAGATATAACAACATTCTCATAACGGATTGAATTAATTTTTGAACGTCCTGAACGATTGTCGCTAAAGTAGAAGTTATGAGTGTGATGCTAAATAATGCTGCTAATGCTCCAAACATGTAAATTGGTAGCTGTAAATAATAAATATTAACCGTATAACCTAAAAATTGCATCACAATTATAACGATTCCTAACAATAATAAATGCGGATAGAATTGTGCAAAAACCATATAGTTAGGAATAACACTCATCGGAAAATTCATTTTAGAGAGTATTTTAATCTTAGAAAATATCGATTTTGTACCTTTTAAGATTCCTTGGCTGATCATAAACCAAACAACAATTCCGGCTAACATCCAATGGAAGAAATCAACACCTGCAATTGGTGCTTTCCCCCTTAAACCAAAACCAAAAACAAACCAATATATTGCGATTTGAATAGCAGGCTGAATTACTTCCCAAGCCATACCCAGGTAATTAGCCGAAGCATTGCTTTTTAACTCATAAACAGAAAGTCTTCTAACTAAATAAAAATATTTAAACTGTTCTTTTAACACAGTCATTGCTGCACGCATACTATTCCTACTTTCCGTATTCAAAAGAAAATTTCATAAAACAAACAACCTGTATTATCTTATATTTTCAGGTACAATGCAAGGTCTTGAATGTTACTATTTCTTGTAGAATGTATTAACAACTTGTTCTGCAGATCTACCATCCTCTAAATAGCAGAACTTCTTATAAAACTGTTCAAAATGTTCAGCAGGCTCATCTTGCTCGGCATATTCCTGAATTTCTTTTAGCACTTCATCTGTAGTTCTAGTAAGTGGGCCAGGAGCATTTTCTTCTAGGTTGAAATAAAAGCCTCTTAGCTGATCTTTATATTTTTCCAAATCATAAACATAAAAGATCATCGGCCTTCTCAGATTTGCGTAATCAAAGAACACAGATGAGTAATCCGTAATTAACATATCAGATATCACATACAGTTCACGGATATCTAAGTGATTCGAGACATCATAGGCGAACCCTTCAAAACTCGATAGTTCGATATTCTCAGCGATTAAATAATGCATGCGCAATAATATCACATAGTCATCGCCAATTGTTGATTTCAGTTTATGTAAATCTAATTTAATATCGAATTTATATTGGCCAACTCTATAGTACTCATCATCTCTCCAAGTTGGTGCATATAGTATGACTTTCTTGTCTGCAGGAATGTTTAATTGTTTTTTAATCGTATCAACATCGTTTTTTGTATGGTTAATGAGAAAGTCGTTTCTCGGATACCCGCTTTCAATCATATGCCCTTTATAATCGAATGCTCGCTTGAAAATCTCTGTGGAATAAGCATTCGGAGACACTAAATAGTCCCAATTTTTAGCTTCATTCACAAAGTTTCTTTTATATTTTTCTGTGGTTGTTCCTGGCATTCGAACTTCTTCTATATCTGTGCCTAATCGTTTTAAAGGTGTTCCATGCCAAGTCTGTATGTACTGCGTTTTTTTAGGTTTAGGTAACCAGTTAGGTAATCTAACGTTATTCACCCAATATTGAGCTCTAGGCATTAACCAAAACCACTTTGGTGTAAATCTCTGAACAAAAGGTAGATTCAATTCTTCAAACAACCTAGTATACCTACGATCCACACTCCAAATTAATCTTGCTTCTGGATGGTGCTTTTTCATATATTCATAAATGGCTCTAGGGCTATCGCTATATTGTTTACCATGGAAGCTTTCAAAGATAACTAAATTATGTTTTTTGGGTAAGAGCCCTACTATTTTAAAGATAATTCGATATATTTTTGAGCTTTCTTTCCACGCATAAATTTCCTAATGAGTCTCTTCATATTATTCTCCTTCATTTACAGGCTTTCAATTTAAACATATAAAAATTATAATATAAAATGCGAATGAATAAAAAGGAGTTATTAATCATGTTGCCCTACAATAAAGAAATGAACTTTCTTCAATACTTTGGTCTATTACTATTTCCTATATTATTAATCAATTTATTAGAAATTAGTAGTTTCCCTGGTGATGTTAAAGATGTTGGCCGTTTTACCATAGAGTACGTTTTATATTTAAGTGCTATTATACTTCTCATATATACCATTATTTACTTCGGCAAGTTATACAATAACTTAATAAAATTCAAACACATTTATTTTAGTTTAGGTATATTGGGAGTAATTTATCTCATTAGCCATTTTCAAAATGAAAATTATGTTGAAAATACAACTTTATTATATTTATTTCTTACATTTACTTTAACGATTATCTTCATAAATGTTCAATGGACTCCAAATCATGTTGTATCTTTTGGGCACATCGTTAACTTTTTTGTATTATTTTTATTTCTACATTGGTTTGTATTAGATTTTCCGATCGGTAAATTTAAAAGTGTTTTTTGGAACCCTAATGGTTTAGGGATCGCAACGTTTTGCTTACTCTTTTTCCAAATCATTGCAATTAAATATGTTCATTTTGGATTTAAAATTTACTTTATGATTTTTATTTTAATGAACCTTATAGTATTATACTCAACGACATCAAGAGCCGTATTTTTAGCACTAATTCTAGTATTAGCTCCATGCTCACATATAAGCTCTTCAATTCAATGTTCTCAAAGCTTTATTTTGTTGTGCTTCCTTTTGTATTAATTTTTGTTTATTTTTACGTAACATTAGTTAATACGTCATTTGGCAAACAACTTAATGAATTATCTCTCAAGTATTTTTCTAAAAGCTTTTTTTCAGGTAGAAGTGAATTATGGGAAGCTATTTGGCAGGTTGGACTAAAACAGCCTATTTTTGGACATGGTATAGGCTTACAACCAAAAGAAGTTACTGAGTTTACTTTATCTTCTCATAATCAATACTTACAAGTTTTTCTTGAAACTGGTTTTCTCGGTCTAATCGCCTTTTGTATATTATTATTTTTCATATGGAAAGCGCTACTTAAAAATAGCCATACATATGTTGGTGCATGGTCCGCCTGCTTTTTCATCGGCATTCTTTTTTACCAAAGTATGGAATACAGTCTCTTTATCAATAATCTATCCTTAAGCTATCTCCAGTGGTTAATTATTACTATTGGAATCAGTTTTAATGAAAGATAACAAACATTAAAACTAGTTAAAAATAAGGATGTAAAAATTACATTTCTATGATATTCTATTACAAGTAGATTTATGTCGATATTTGGAGGTGGTTTAAAGGATCACGAATCTACTAATCTATTATTTTACACTCTACAAACAAATGCCTAACCTCATTAATTATTAACAATAATGGGGGAATCATCAATTGACACACAAGAAACACCTTAAATGGTTAGTTGTTTTAACTTCAGTTGTCTTGTTTTTTGGTTTATTTAATGCTTCTGCAAAAACTTTAGAAGCAGATAGTTCGGCCTTAGAAGGTGTTGCATTAAAAGATCCTACCCACATCTATCAATCTACTAGTCGGGATTCAAAAACTCTTAAAACATATGATAAAGGATCTATATTGCTTTATTTTACACACACTTCAAATTGGTATAAAGCCATAGTTTTTGTAGATGGAGATCGTCATACTGGGTACATTCACTCCTCAGACGTTGATACAGCAACAGACAATCCTAAAATTTAAAAGGATTAGCTCTTAAAGATAACACCCATATGTATCGTGAAGCCTCTAGAAATCTAGGAACAGCTAAATCCTATCCACAAGGACATTTATTATACTATGAGACTTACACAAGTGACTGGTATAAGGCTTTTGTATACAACAATGGTAAACGCCAATATGTATACATAAATAAGAATGACGTTGAAAACATAGTAAAAAATCAAGAACAATTAAAAGGCGTTGCTTATAAAGAGCCAACAAAAATTTACTCGTTAGCTAGTAAAGATTCAAAAGTCTTAAAGTCTTATGATAGTGGAAATATCTTGTATTATAAAACCTTATCTTCTAATTGGTATGAAGCTTTAGTTTACATTAATGGCAAAGCAACTACAGGATATATTTTTCATGGTGATGTTGATAATCTAGTAAACAATCAAACTTCAGTCAGAGGTATTGCTAAGGATCGAACTCCTATTTATGCTGACCCATCGACTCACTCAAATGTTCTTAAATCATATGGAACAGGTTCAACATTACTTTATAAGACTTTCTCAGGTCATTGGTATGAAGCTATAGTATATGTTAATGGTCAGCGTCGAACTGGTTATATTCACAAAAGCGATGTTGAAACAAAGCTAAATGAACAAACAACTTTACGTGGGATTGGAACAAAAGACCGCACTAAAGTTTACTCTAGATTATCCAGAGATGGGAATGTATTAAAGTCATATGCGGAAGGTTCCGTACTTTGGTACACAACCCTAACTGATAACTGGCACGAAGCCATTGTATATGTGAATGGCAAGCGTCGTACTGGATACATTCATGTTAATGATGTTGAAAATGCATTTAAAAACAGGAGTCATTACAAGGTGTCGGTATAAAAAGCCCTACTAAAATATACAGTCGTGCTTCTCGTTCTTCCAATGTATTAAAATCATATAGCAAGAACACACATCTACTATTCAAGACTTTTTTCTGATTCTTGGTACGAGGCTTTAGTTTATGTGAATGGTAAGAGGAAAAATGGCTACATTCATGTTAATGATGTCAGCACAGAAAAAGTTCAAGAAGAAGAAACCGAATATGACGCTGCATTTGAAGATTTAGTGGACGTCTGGATGAGCAAAAGCCCTCAAATTTGGGACGATGGTGGATTTAGAAATGCCACAAGAGATGAAGTACAATACTATGCTGATCCAGAAAACTTCCAAGATCGTAATGCAGATAATTTCTTCCAGTATTTAGTTTTATCGCAACCAGCCGGCTTAAAGGCTAAGGAAGTTAATAATAAGATTCTATATGATAAAGGAATCTTAAGAGGAACAGGAGCCTCATTCATTCAGGCTGGTGAAACCCACTCAATGAATGAAGTTTACTTATTAGCACATGCACTTCATGAAACTGGTAACGGTACAGCTAAACTTTCTACTGGAGTAGGTATCGATACTGATACGAAAAATCCAACGGTCATTAAAGATACTGGAGATCCAAAAGTTGATCATGTTGTTTATAACATGTACGGCATTGGAGCAAATGATAACTGTGCATTAGAATGTGGTGCTCTTTACGCATATGAACAAGGTTGGTTTACTCCTGAAGAAGCGATTGTCGGTGGTGCTAAATTCATCTCTGTCAATTATATTCAAGCAGGACAAGACACTCTTTATAAAATGCGTTGGAATCCAGATAGCCCTGGTGACCACCAATATGCTACAGATGTAAACTGGGCACTTGCACAAACTTACCGTATAGCTGATTTATACGCCCTAATCAATAACTATGTACTATTTTTCGATATACCTGAGTATACTGGTACTTCTAGTGGTGGTTCCGGTGATGATGGATCGAACGATTCAGGTAATAGTTTAGTAGCTTATCCTGAAGGTGTAGAAGGTACCACAAGTTCTGGTGGAGACAACCTTAACTTAAGAAGTAAGCCTTCAACTAGTTCATCTGTTATTGATAGTATTCCTGACGGTAGTAAGGTACAAGTCTTAGGATATGCTACAGGCGATACGGTTAATGGTAATAACACTTGGTATAAAGTCATCTTTGATGGCAATCAAGGTTGGGCACATAGTGATTTTGTAGAGTTAGATAATTTATTACAGGTTAAAGAAGTTGATCCTCACTTAAATATCCGTAAATCTCCAGATACAAATTCTGATGACATTGGTTCATTAGAAAGTTCGCAATTTGTAGCTGGTGTGCTAAATAAGGGTAACTTAGTTACAGATAACGGATGGTATAAAGTCTATATTCCTGGAACATCTGATACTGGATGGGTTCACGGTGACTTTATAAATGAAAGAAAATAAAAATTCGGGGCATTGATGCCCCGAATTTTTTATGCATTATTTACTACTTTATATACTCTTTTTGAATTAAGACGATCTTGAGATTTAAACAATTTATTCTTAACCTCGCCTAAATCTTTTCTTTCTTTCAAATCGTTTTCCAAATAATACTTTATTCGGTTAATTAACTCTTCATTCTCTTTAACAATATCTCCTATGAAAGTATGTTCAGGAGCACGTAATATACCATTTTCAAAAAACTTATCAAAATCAAAATGATAGAATATAACAGGTCTGTTCAAATAGTTGAAGTCAATCGAAACAGATGAATAATCAGTAATTAATAATCCATGGTTTAAAAGCAATTGTTGAACGCTTTTTTCCCCTAACTCAACTAAATGAATGTTCTTGTGATAGTCCTGACTAAAATATTTAATATAAGGTTGAACTCTATAATGAGGATAAAAATTTAGTTCCACATTATGCTCTTCCAACAGATGATGCAGTTTAGGATCTGATAACAAATGGTGATAGCGACTAAAATACTCCGAATTCAAAAACTTCCTTTCATTATTAAGCCAATATCTCCATGTAGGCATCAACAAAATTGATTTTTGATTCGTACCTTTATAATCATATAACCCATCAAAACGAGTAAGACCAGTTACCTTTACTTCTTTAGGTTTATAACCCATTTCATTTGTCACTAACTGTTTTTCATCATCTGAACTTACAATAAACCTATGAAAAGGATATTGATAATCACTCTTATAATATTCAACTTTCCTTCTTCCAAGGACACCATGCTGTAAGAAAATTCTTTTTCCTAATTTATAAGATGAAAATTCAATGGCTTTCATAGGGAGAAAATATTCAATCTCATGTGAACCAATAAATTTTTTCGCAATGGCACTTAATCTAAAATGTTTGAAGGAACCATATTTGATGACTTTTCTATAAGGTTTAAGGTTTTTTACGTCTTTAGAGTTCGAATCAATCACGTAATAGACTTTTTTCTTGGATGGTGTTCGCGGCAATACTTAAAGAAGTAGTACCCCGTATCTTGTGCTGTATCATAACGCTCACCTACTAACCATACATCTTGATGTTTAAAAAGTTTCCTGTCTAAATCCTGAAAATACCTTAAATACAAATGCTTTAATAAACTAATAGAAAATATCTGTAGCTTAAGATTTCCAGAAGGAGTATTTGTTAGGTAAAAATAATTAAATGTTGATTTATCTCTAATAATGCCTTTACCTAATACACCGTCTTTGTAAAATTGATAATTTTCTTCTCCAAGTTTTCTCTCTATAAAATAATGGTCATTAGAGTAACGAATATATAAATCCAATATAGGTTGCTTGTCCGAGTTAAAAATAAATAAATGTTTTAGACTTATACTACAGTAAAATTCATTTCCATTATAATCAGGCTGGAATTTAACCTTTTGATTAGAGTACCTTTGTTTAATAATAATCTCTTTCTTAAACCTTTGAGAATTTAATTCATTTATAAAATAAGAGTTGCCCCTTAATTCCAATCTATGATTATTCAATTCAAAGGATTTTACATCTCTCATAATCTTTAATCTTTCTATTTTTACAGATAAGTTTTCATTTACTGTCTGGTATAAGCATATATAATACGGATAATCTGTAAATAAATATGAAGTCTCTGCTTCAAAACTTCCTTCATCTATTTGCAAGCGTATTAGATGCTCATTACTTAATTCTAAATAAGCATGCCACTTATCGGGTTCAATGCTATCACGAGTAAATTTAGTGTAATCTAAATTTGATTTAATCATGTATAAAGATTGAATACTTGATTCCTGCATTTCTACTGGAAATTCCAAATACTCTTCTTCGCCATTTCTTTTAAGTTTTAGCTTGATAGAATCTAAGTCAATAAAATCAGGATTTATGATCCTAAAGAATCCTCCTATTGAAACGTTCGTATGTTCCTTAAAATGTTTTAAGGTTTTCTAACTTAACTGTGTCATTTAGAATACTTAATGAAAATGATCCTTTAACTGTTTTATAGGGTTTGATATTCATTAAGCTATTTGTTTTGTTATTATAAAATATATATGATTCTCCTAAAGGTTTTTCATCACTTGTTTTAATTCTATAATGGTTATCTTTATTTTTAATATAGAAATCCCAAGTACTTTGATTAAACATACTTAGGTTTAATTTATAAGTGAAATTAGAAGTCTGATCTATATAATATTCCTCTTGTGTCTCACGATTTATGACTAATAATTGTTCAGTACGTTCTTTAAAATCTATTTCTATCATTAAATGATGATTATCAAATGATATGTTACTTATTTTTGGGGATGATTTTTCAATATTAGACGCTTTCATAGCAACCTCCAAGTATTAAATACATTCCGATATTATTATAACAAACTACACTCTTATAAGCTTATAAAACAGAACTTTTCGAGCGCTCAAATAATTTATACATTTACACTAACTTTTTTAACACCGGAATTCTACTTAATAACTTTGCTATTAATATACTAAAAATAGTAGCTAAAACTAAAGTTAGTAATATATTTAATAATGTCGGTAATTGATTTACTGAGAAGTTGAACAGACTTTCTAACTCTTCCGATCTTAATAGGTCAATGAAGATCGGATGTATTAAATAAATTCCAAAACTATACTTTGACAATTTTGCAATGACATTCGAAACTTTATTGGAATCATGATTTTTCATATAAAGAAATAATGCACCAGCTGCAATGGGAGTCGTAAACGATAAATACTCGTAAAAGACTTGATTTAAATCATTTTGCAAGCTGCTTACATACCATGTTCCAATAATCGTTACAAATATAGCCAAAGCCCCCATCAAGTAAATGAGTCTTGAGTATTTAATTTCAAACTTTGCCATATAATAGCCCAACAATAAAAAGCTGCCGTAACCCAAGAAATACTCAAATCCTACTGGAGCTTTAATGCCATATATTTTATCGACAGTTGTTGCTACTGCACTAATCCCAAATGAAACAAGAATAACATACAAGATTTCTTGCCTCTTAGCATGCCTTACAAACACCCTAAATAACGGCAGTGCAAGGTACAATCCAATAGCTGCATATAAATACCACAAATGATACTTGGCATCATTGGAATATAAATCAATTAATCCTTCTTTAAACGAAAAATCGTTAAAACCAAACCTTAAATCCCAAAACGAATAAAAAGAACGACCATATGACTAAAGGAATTAACAATTTGACTACTCGTTTATTTAGAACAGTCTTCACAGGTTCTTCTCGGTCTAGTAGTAGCATCCCGCTAATCATAAAAATATTGGAACGCACCATCTGGCACTGCCGTCTATAAAGTTTCCAGTCCACCAACCTAGTGAACCAATTTCTTCATTAATCACAAACGTCATAGTTGAATGAATAAGTACAACTGCTAATATGGCGTATGCTCTTAATTTTACTACGTAATTTATCAACCTTAATCACCTTACTTCATAATACATACCCTATTTAATAACCCTTATTTATAAAACAAAACTGAATATGATTATTTTTAATCATGTTATAATGTTTGATATAATTCTGTAATTGTGATTTAATTTGCTTAATCGACAACAAATGATAAAATTAAAGGTAATATTTATGAAAAGACACCAGTGGATTTTAGGAGGAGTATTGAAATGAAAAAAGTATTAACCTACGGGACTTTTGATTTACTACACGTAGGACATATAAATTTACTTAAACGTGCTAAAGCATTGGGTGATTACCTAATTGTTGCTGTTTCTACAGATGAATTTAACGCGATTAAAGATAAAAAGGCTTATTATAGTTATGAGGATCGTAAATACATTTTAGAAGCTGTTAAGTACGTAGATGAGGTCATTCCTGAAAAGGATTGGGGTCAAAAAAGTGAAGGATGTTCAAAAGCATGATGTTGATCTTTTCGTTATGGGACATGACTGGGAAGGCGAATTTGATTTCTTAAAAGACTACTGTGAAGTTGTCTACTTACCACGTACAGAAGGCATTTCAACTACAAAAATTAAGGAAGATTTAAATACGATTGATTCAAAATAAGGAGACGGGCGAGCGCCCATCTCCTTATTTTTTACGTTTCATTATAAAGGCTACAACTGCAATCGCTAAAATGATTAAAACGGCATACCATAAATAATTGTTATCCGCATCAGGAGCTACCTCTTCCTCACTCGTTTCATTAGACTCTGAGGGTTCTTCATCCCCGTTTTGAATTGAATTCACTATATTATTAAGAGGCACGACATAAACATTTGAATCCTGACTACCTACAATTAGTGTATCATTGATGATAATTGGACCTGATGGAGCTAATGTGCCGCCTAGCTCTTTAGAATTTAACAGTTCACCTGTTTCAGCATCTAAGGCATTCACTACTCCAACAGTGTTGGTAAAGTATACGATTCCATCTTTAGCTACAGGCGGTGCTTTCATGACCTCATCTTTAAATGTCCATAACCTTTCACCCGTCTTAAGATCATAGGCGTAGAATGTCTTAGTAATTGGGCTTCCTACATATACGTTGCCTTCGTAAATAATAGGTGCTCCGGATTTATTATTTTTAACCATATCGCCTTTTCCAAAGCTATCTTCCCAATTGATTTCTCCAGTTTCAGTGTCTAATGCATAAATTTTATGGTTTGGATCTTCATAACTTCCTTCTACAGCTGTCGTAATCGCAATATTATCTGAAACCGCAACAGGAACATCATCAAGCCCAGCGACGACATCTTTAAATGGAGTTTTCCATTTAATTGAGTCATTTTCTAAATCGTAGGCATAGAACATATATGGCTTAGGTCCACTTCCACCAACATACAGAGTATCACCCGTAATGTTAGGGGACGACATACTAACTGTTGAGCCTAACTCTTCTTGATGTACCTGTTCGCCTGTTTCGGCGTCAATTTTATAAAGGTGCTTGTCCCCTGTCGCCGCATATACATACCCATCTTTATATGCAGGAGTCGGCATGACTTCACCTTCTGTATTAAACTTCCAAACTTCTTCGCCAGTTTCAGCATCTACTGCTAGCACGCCACTCTCACCAGTTCCTCTTATTCCATTATCCTGAAAATAGCGATTACCAAACCCAACATATAACGTACCTTCATTATAAATCATTTCAGAATGAATCCAGTTAGGCGCTTTACTGTTCCACAACTGTTCACCAGTTGTTAAGTCAAAGGCAAATAGATCCCCAGAATTATGGTTACCTACATATAACTTATTTCCAACTACTACTGGAGTGGCTCTAATTTCATCGGCAGTTTTAAGCTTTAATTCCTCTAATGGTTCTGAACCGTTATCAAATACTGCATTTTTGTCACTGTTTAATCTGTACTGATGCCAGTTATCAGGACCAAATGACTCAGCTAAACTACTGATTGGTAAAATAAAAATTGCGATGATTGTACTAAAAAGAATTAATTTCGATTTCATAATATCCTCCTAATTTGATTTGAGTTCACTTTTTCATTATGATAAGTGTAGTTTATGCTAATATTTTAAACTAAATCATGTTAAAGAAAAGGTGCAAAATGTTTAGAGAGCTATTGGTATTTTTATACCTTATAAATATCAAATTCTGGTTTTTATTTTTAATTTATTGCCATTAAGAGAAAAGACGACATTTGTATCGTCTTTCGGAGATAATATTTATTATACATGGCAGAAGGTTATTGAACTAACAGAACACAAGACTGTTATTTTAAACCAAAATGGACTTAAGAACAATATTGAAAATAATGATAGAACTGTTATTAGAACATTCCATTTACTACAAAGACCTTTTAGCTTCATTAGTGGCATTTACCATTTAGCTACTAGTAAAGTCATTTTTATTGATAATTATTTTGGTTTTTATCGGCTACTAACTTTCGCGATCAGGTGAGGTGTATTCAGCTCTGGCATGCGAATGGGGCTGTTAAAAAAATTCGGTCTAGAAGATCCATCTATACAATTTAGGTCTGAGAACGCCTATAAAAGATTTAAGAAGTATATCAGCGGTTTCATTACGTTGCTGTTGGTTCTGAGAAGATGGAAGGGATTTTTAAAGAAGCGTTTGATGTGAATGACGAATCCTTTATTAGAACTGGGATTCCTAGAACGGATATATTTTACGACCGAAAACTAAAAATAGTTCGACTCAACAGGTTAAAGACTATTTTAATCTACCTGATGACAAAAAGATTATTCTATATGCACCGACATTTAGAGATTCACAACTAAAGCAACACTCGATTAAACTAAATATTAATCAGTTATATCAGGAGCTTAAAGACGATTATATTCTTTTATTACGGCTGCATCCTGCCATCTTAAAAAAGTATAATAATAATTATCCAGATTTTATTATAGATGTATCCGATTATCCTGAAATCAATCATTTACTATTCGTTTCTGATTATCTTATAACGGACTACTCTTCAATTCCTTTTGAGTATAGTTTGTTAAACAAGCCAATGATTTTCTACCCTTATGATTTAGAGGAGTATCGAAAGACAAGAGGTTTTTGGGAGGATTATGAGACATCCATGCCTGGCCCAATTGCGACAACAACGAGCGAGCTAATCGACATTATTTTAAAACATCAATTTGATATGGGTGTCATTAAACAATTCTCTAATGAATGGAATCAATTTAATCATGGTAATTCAAGTACAAAGCTTATTAAAAGAATATATAATGAAAAAAGCTAGCGGAAGGCCGCTAGCTTTTTATTACTTCTCATTCATGTGTTCTTCTAGTAACGTTTGAATGCGCTGTTGTTCCTGGTCTGAGACTCCATAATACCAAATGTCTTCATCTCCTATTTCTCCATCACCCCAGAATCCTTCACCACTAATTTTGCTTTTTCTTTTTCACTAATCGTTCCACGGTAATCGAAAAATAAATCTTTCATTGTATCCATTTTTACATTCGTTTGGACATTCGATCCTAAGGTGTCTAAAATATCACCCACTCTTGTAAAGGATTCAAACGACATACCTTTATCAATTAACGCATCGATAATTTGTTGCTGACGATCGTTACGACCTAAGTCACCATCAGGGTCTTGTTTTCTCATTCTTGAGTAAATAAGTGCCTCTTCCCCATTTAACGTAATTTCGCCTGTAGGGAAGTCATGCCCTCCATGACTAAAGGCCAAATTGTTATTAACGGTTACTCCGCCAACGGCATCTACAGCATCTACTAAGCCTTCCATATTAATACGTCCATAAAAGTGAACCGTTGTATCTAAGAAGTCTTCTACTGTTTGAACAGCTAATTCTGATCCACCAAAAGCGTAGGCGTGGTTAATTTTATCCCCGCCCCTACCTGGAATATTCACATACGTATCACGAGGAATATTAAACATTAACATTTTTTCAGTATCAGGATTTAGCGATAATAAAATCATCGTATCTGAACGTCCTTTTTGGTTTGGACGTTCATCTACGCCTAATAATAAAACATTGATTGTATCATTTTTGTTAAGACGTTTTTCTACTTCTTCCTGCTTTTCACTATCTGATTCAAGTGGTGTATACATTGTCTCAACCGTTTCATTTAATTGATTATATAAATAAATGCCATAAGCAATAAGACCGATTAATAATACACCTAAAATTGTAAAAAATACTTTCTTTTTATTTAACTTTCTTTGTTTTCTTATCTCTTTACGCGTTGTCATAAAAATATCCTTTCATTCGTCAAAATTTCCTAAGTCTCTTTATCTATTATATATCAAATTCATGAGTTATAGAATTAGAATAACATTAAAATACAATGAGAATAATATAATTGTCATTTTGTTTTATTAGCTAAATTTTTTTAGGGGGAGGCAACCAGTTATTGTTATTTCAACAATAACTGGTAATTTTATACCTATAATAATTAGACGTATTTAACTGAAAAATGTTTCAGTTAAATAAAAACCCCCACAAGATATCTAAAAACTTGTTGGGAGTGATGAGGATGTTGTTATTTGCCTTGGTTCTCTTTTAAGTTCCGATACTGCTCCAGTAGTAGGTCCAGTTCCTGACTTAATTGAATGGTGAGAGGATGGTCTAATCCATTGGCCATGCCCTCTTCAACCATCCTAGCGCGTAAGTTTGTGATCTGTTGATAGATCTGTTGCTCCCTGTCTAATCGTATAACAAACACCTCAATCATATCTTGTGGGGATAATATACTATATCCCCGCTTCATTATTATGAAACATTTGTACTATCTTTGATTAATCAAAAGGCCCTGCAACGACTGCAGGGCCCGAATAATTGGGGGGATTATTCTTGTATATTGATTGTTGCTTGATTATAGTTTTGGCTGCTGCCAAGTGGGTTGTAATTCTTCTCGATATTACCAGCTGGGTCGACGGAGAACCATTTGATTGTGGTGGTTTCATCGACCGTTAGGGTTTCGGCTGGTTCGCGTGTTCCACCAAGTTGTAAAACTTCAGATTCGAATGTTGGGCGGCTGCCGTCTAATGTATAATAAACGGTTGCAGGTTCGCTCGTTTCGAATCCGACTTCAACTGGGTTGTCATAATTACCTTTACCAGGGTTGATTTCAGATTTTGGTGGCTGATGATCCTTTGAATGCTGATACGCGACTTCAAAAAGTCCAATTAAGCCATTCGCAAACTCCATCGCTTCTTCGTGGCCTTCTTCATAAGGCGGCTGGAATCCAACACGTTCCCAGCGCTCTTCGTCTTCGTTCCAAAGGTCTGCGCCAACCTCGAAGTTCCAAGCATAAATACCTTTTTCATACCATAAATAGTCTGCTGAGTTTCCGCCTGCTGAGTAAAGTACATCTGGGATTGGACCCGTTCGGCTTGGCAGAATAACAGTACCTCTGTGGTCTTGAATTTTGTTTAAAATATGATTAGATGCTGACCAGTAGAAGGCTTCTTCTCCAGCTGTTGGTCTTGGTAATGGCTCTCGGTTTTCATCATAAGCTCCTGGTGACCACATGAAGTAGCCTCCGTAGCTATGAATGTTCATCGCGAAATCAATATTTTCAAATTCATCTGCTAGCCAGACTAAGTTTTGTGACTCAGGCTCAGAATGTTCTTCTGGACCTGCGTAAACCGCACTCGTACAGTTGGTCGATGCACCGACGTAACCGTCATGCACAGACCCAATCGAGTGGTTACGGTTTAGATCCACACCCCAGTAATCGCGAGCTCCAAAGTCGCTTAACTCCTCTGGGCAGTGGTTCGTCATATTTTTACGCTGCCAGTTGTAATCGTAAAAGCTGTAAGTCGCGCCGTCTGGGTTCATTGTTGGGATTAAGAAAATGTCTAAGTTATTAACTAGTTTCTTCGTGTCACCATCATGGGCGTAGTTACGAAGCAGGCGTTCAGCTGTTTCGATGGTCACAAGTGGTGTCACCCATTCACGTGCGTGCTCTTGTGCATATCCAAGTACACCTGGCTTTGAACCGTCACGATGCTTACCAATCTGAGTACTTTCACGGTTTGCGGCTCGCGTGAAATGTGATCTGGTGCGCTAAGACCGTCTGTTAAGTCTGCTGATGCTGGCTCAACTGGTGCGGAGCCTGGGTAGCCGCGATATGTCGATGCAGTGATGACGTCACCCGCTTCAGCGTTAAGAGCTTCAATAACGTCTTGCGCCGTACTCACGACTTCTCCGTTTTCATCGGTCTCAAGGTTCACCGTGATTTGATTATCGTTTACGGCTACTTCAAGATCAGTAGAATTTTCATCTGCTAATAGTTCAATAGAAAGGTCGTTTCCGCCTTCATGGCCCCAAGCTTCTGATGTGACGACAACAGCGGCGTTTGCTGTGGATCCTAGTGTTGCCTGAGCATGGCGCCTATAACCATTAGTCTCGTTCGGCATTTCAACGATTTCAACGAGGTCTGGGAATTCTTCTGCAAGCTGTTCCATTCGCTCGTTCAGTTCATGCGGGTCCATGTAGTGATCGATGAACTCTTTAGCATAGTGCTTTTTCGGATTCCCTGGCTTGTCATCACCTAACCATTCGGTCACTTCAGCTGTAACGTCATTACCTAAGTTACTCGTAACCGTGATTTGTTCAGGTACATCATCAATTGGTATGGAGAGGTAATGGTAAAGATACTCACCAAATCCGATTTTCGTTCTAACGTAATCGGGTCACCATTGCCTTCCCAGTCAGCCGTTAAGCTAGTACTCGAAAGCTCGCCCGCGCTAGATTTTACTTCTAAATATAGAAACGTTTCTGATTGATTCGTGAAGTGATTGGCACGCAAGAATTGAAGCTCCTCGTCTTCTGCTTCGATTTGGTTTTTCTCCTCTAAAGCCTGCGCGCGCTCATCCACACGCTCTTGCCAAATGTCACTCGTCATGAGCGTGTCTTTGACCGTGATTCCATATTGCGACAGTCTATCAATATCTGAATCTGTCACAACAGCATCAACTTCAAAGTTCCCATCCTTCATTTCTGCTCGGTGCGTTAAGTCAATTCCTAACCTTTGAAGCTGATCGAGCGCCTCTTCATTCGGCACTTCTAACTGTACAATCTGAGATGGTTCGCTCATCATCTCCACCGGCCTGTCCTCCAAATCCGCCGAGACCGATGGATTCTCGCTGGTGTTTGCATAAATTGTACCAATAGCTAGTCCTACGGTAGATGCAATCAACAACCATTTCACATGTTTAGCTTTCACCAATTCCTACCACCTCCATGAAAGATTAATTCTATCTTAATGTATTTTGTCGGAATTTTCTGTAGATAATGAGGCTCAATATTTCGAGGAGGTTCGACAGAGATTGACGAGAATAGGGATATTGGCTTGGTTAATTTGGGGAAGGGTGTCAAAGAGTTATGAGTCTAACAGATGCTTAATACGACAGAGCCGGACAGAATCTGCAAAATGCGGACAGTCTTACTCACGATGCGGACAAACTCGGCTGAAATGCAAACACAACTAATAAAGATACGAACAATTCAGGCGAAAATACGGACACTTTATCACGAGATACGAACACTTCTTTTCGAAATACAAACAATTCACAGTCGGATACGATCACTCCATTGAAGTTTTTACGACCTTGCCTAATAAAAACTTAGAAGGGCTTAAGCCCCCCTAAGTTACTGGTCAGTATTTACTTCAATTTTTAAACCACCAAATTTTTTTTAGCTAAGAGATTATATACTGCCACGATCACCATGCTTAGTAAGCCATAAAATAATATGAAGAAAATGGTGAGATAATCATTGGGCCGAATACTGCAATGAGTTCAGTGTTTCCTCCTGATATTCCAATAACAGTTGCAACTAAGCCTATGATAATCATGATAGATAGTGGTAATGCTAATAGGTATAACGTCACTTTAAATACACTTTTTAAACCGATCTTTTTAACTTCAACTTCGTTCATTATAACTCTCCTTTATTGAAAACAGCCCCTATTAAGGAGCTGTTTTCTTAGATGTTAGTTTCTTAATTTTTTCGTACTACTATGAATGCAGCGCCCACAATAACTAATCCAAACACCATCCACCAAATAACACTTGATGATGAATTGTTGCTAACTTGATCAGGTTCGCTTGCTGCTACTTCGTTCTCTTCTGGACTATCTTCTTCAGATGAGTCAGAGGTTGTTTCTTCATCAGATGGGTCTTCTTTTTCAAATACAGCATAAGTACTAAAGTGGTTTGTCTCAGCTGTTACAACGCCATCCTCATATGTTCCGCCGATTAACTCCCATTCTTCTCGTTCTTCATTGTAGTAATAAACCTTGACGTTATCTGGGTTTTGAACTTTTCAGGGTCGACTGTAAAACTTATTGTAACAGGTTCACTAAATTCACTAATCGTAGAATCGCCTTGACTAATCGTGTAATCATAAACGTCACTTAAGGCATCAAAGACGTTTTCTAAGCGATTAACATGAACGACGGTGTCATTCTCATTGCCTTCAAAAATAGATGACGGGATCGTAATTCTAGTCGTGACGCGTTCAACAGATATTTTGTTTCCATTTTCTTTTAAATACTCAATTTGTTCCTTTGTTAAGGACACACTCGAATCCGCCTCTTCATCATCTTTAAGATCAATATTAATCTCATCTCCGCTTCCCACATTCTCGAATGCTTCGTCTGTGACAATATGTGTGTCATTTACTTTAGAAACTTTAACTGTCACTATTTCCGGGGTTTGATTAGTTTCATCTTCATCGGTCTCTGAATTATTATTGTTTGATGTGCGATCATCTGTCTGGTTAGTATCATCTTCTTCTGTTGTATCTGAATCGTCAGAGTTATTTTTTGTTTCATCTTGATCTGAATCGCTTGAGTTATCATTCGTATCATCTTCTGGGTCGACTTCTTTTCCAAAATTGAAAGTTGACACTTTTGATTTTTCTGATTCAACACCGTCAATGATTTGGGAAACTTGGAAGTGCATCAACTTTCCATCCCATCGGTTATATAATTTTTCTAAAAAGGAAATTCTTGAGACTCTATAGTCAGATCTATGTGAATATTCTACTTCTCCATCTTCTGAATAGGCGTAAATTTTATAGCCTTCTGCCTTGGCATCTAAATTAAATCGTAATACAAAGAACATATCACCGTAGTCTTTTAATTCTTCTGGAGTCGCCTCGAAGCCGAGGAACGTTATTTTAGGCACTTTGAGGTCAATAGGTCCTTCTTCTTCTGGATCTTCCTCAATTTCTTCAAACGTATGTGACACTGTTTCGGAACTTTGTAGATTCATGACCATTAACCACATAGGTGATTTCAAAATTCATTGTTTTGCCAGCCCATTTGTTATAGGTCTCTTCCGCAAACCACAACTCAGGCTGAGTTAATTCTTCTACCTCGAACTTCTGATTTACCTCTTGATCTTCCGAATAAGCATAGACATTAAAGCCATCCATAAGTTTCTCTTGCTCAAATCGTAACAAAAAACGCTTCCGCGCCATATTCACTTAAATTCTCAGGTGTTTCTTTTAATCCATAATCTGTAATCACAGGCGTTGGGACCTCAAATGTATGCTGAATGGTATTCATCGACACCGATTCTTCGTTACCGAATTGAGCTTTAACTCAAATGATACATCTCGGCCGAGCCATTGTTTTAGTTGAGCATTTGTAACTTTTAGATTTTGCGCTATTACTGGTGCGTCTGTTATTGATGTAAATTTATCTAGCTCTTCATGTTTAGCATAGATTTTGTAACCATCTCCAGTCACTTGATCCCATGTGAATTCATATGAGCCATTATCGTGCTGAGTAAATGCGAGTTTTTGAACAATCCGATTTTGTAATTCATCTAATGATTTAAATTTATAGATGGCGTTATTTTCTGAAGTTGATAGATAAATGTTACCGCTTGAATCAGCAGCAGCGCTATTAACTGTCATGTCACTTGGGTACTCGAAAATAGGCTGGTTCGTTTCTTTGTTGTAGATTTTTCGATCGCTGAAGATATACGAATCTGAAATAGCAATGAGCTTGTCTCTGTTTTCAAAGAGTTGGACTTTACTATTTGTGATGTTCGTTTTATCAAATCTATGACCAGCATAGTAGAGATCGTTATTTTCCATTAAAATAGCTCGTTCTGGTAGGCTAAAACTAAATTCATATACAGAGATGTGTTCACCTGTTTCAGGATTTAACACAAGTAAATCTGAACCTGTAGACCCTGATTCACCTACATATAAATAATTATTACTAGAATCTAGATGAATGGCTGGTTCATAGTACGTATTCTTATTCGTATCATAGAATTCTAAAGCTTGTTCCGTGTTAGTTTGAAGGTCAATATGGTATAGAGTGACGTGTTGATCTAACGTTGCATAATTGATTTTCGTTCCATCTGTTGTGAGGTCGTATGGATTTTGTAAGGTCGTGATGTAATTAACGGCTGACCCCTGGGCGGTGCTCGTCGTTGCAATTTTAGTGCTTCCAGCTAGTGCGATGTACAGCTTATTATTGAGTAATTCTATATCTGTCGGAGCAGATCCAACAAATCTACTTTCTATGACTTCCATGGTCCCAGCGTTGATAACTAATAGCTGATTCTCACTTGTGGAAATCGCGTAGATTTTTTGATTTGGCTCGTCAAAAACCCACTTGTCTATTGGCTGGTTTAGGCTTAGTTTGTTGTTGTTAAATTGTGTTTGTGCAGTTTGGTCCGCATAATTGTCCTGGTTATTAAAGATCGTTTTATTCTGTGAATCGTACATGAGCCTCAGTTGTCCGTCTGATAAAACATGCGTGATGTTACTCGGCATTGTACCAACTATTCGGAATGTATTACGATCAAAGACACTTTCTTGTGAATAGACATAGTGATCGTCCGCGCCAATAATATTGGCAAGTCTCGATCCTGTTAAATTACTTTTGCTGAATTCATTCGTATAAAAACCGTGAATCTCCGCTAGGTCGTTTTATTAAATTTATGCCCTGCATAAAAACATCGTTTCCATCCACGGTGAAGTTACCTTTAGGAAATGGAAAACCGTAACTCCCACCATAAGTCGTTCGACTAAATAATGAATAGTCTTCAGTTGAGAAAGCTTTAAGACTAGAACCTGATGTACCGTGTTCAGCTGCATATAAGACTTTTGTTTCTTTGTCGAGATATAAGTCAGGCTCGCTAAATGGCGTCCAAGTATCACCTTGAATGACGACATCCGCTTCGGTCCCATCTTCTAAACTTTTTTCATAGATTTCATGGTTGTCTGAGTAAAAGAGTTGAGTAGAATTAACAGCAATATGGTAAGGCTCTAATTTCGTTGTGATCGTATTAGTGGTTTCCATCGTTGTGGTATCGATCACTTTTATGCTGTTTGTATTAGGTAGTGAAACGTAGATTTTGTTATTAAACAAATAAAGGTCAGCAGGGTTTGTACCTACTGTTGTGGTCTTGCTTATTGCTAGTGAACTATGAGTGATTTTATGTAATTTCCCTTCAGATGTAAGTGCATAAGTAACCTGGTTCGCATCATCCATTGTCCAATTAACAAGATTGCTCTCTAAATTGATTTGGTCTTCGGATGCGATACTAGAATTGCTAAAAGCTAATAAACTAATAATAATTGCGCCTATTAAGGCTATAGTCCTAAATTTCAATTTAATTCCCCCCTAATTTATTTGATTGTTGACGGTCCTCCTTTTTTAATAAATTTCACATAAAAAAGCCCACCAAAAAGATTGGTAGACTATGAATAATCCAATCCTTTTCGGCAACCCGGCTGTCTTAGTTCATTAACCTTAGACCCGCGGCTTTGCGCCCCCACCTTTCAATGGGTTTGCTATTATCGAAGGAGCTTTTTTATAATTAATAGGTAAAACGGTTCATGAAATTAACCTTACCAAAACTTATATCGGCATTTTTTCCTATAGTTTAAGTTAAATTTAAACAAAATTTTATGTTTTAGACAATTTTTGTAGTTGATTTGCATTACTTTCGCGCCATACCTTCAGATCTAAAGCGCGATGCGAACAGTTTTACTCTTGATGTGAACAGTTTTTGCTGAAATGCGAACACAACACTCTCAGATACGGACAATCCAAGCCAAAATACGGACAATTAATCACTAGATACGGACAGTTGATCCCCGGATACGAACACTTCTCTCAGAAATGCGGACAGTTTACTGCTTGATACAGACATATTCCTCAAAAATAGGATCTAAGTCTGATGCTTTTGCGCCCAAGCGCAAAAGCTCCCTTCTAAAATCAATATAAAAGGCTCCCAGCAAAACCGGGAGCCTACCTTATTTTACTTAAATATAAGCTTTTATTATACTCTATTAAATAATTAAAATCAGTTCGATAGTCATAATTCAGAATGTGTGTTTTGGGTTTCGTCCTTTAGTTCTAAAGTTTTGCTTTGCTAATAGTCTTCTAGAGGTGACTAAATCAATTTTCAACCATTCGCTTAGGGTATCTGAAGTGATCTCATGACCAAAGATTAAATAGTAATCTTTTAAAAACTCCTCTAACACGGTTTGGCTTTTGTACTTACAATTATTACACTCGAAACCGTTCCTGCGATACTGCATTGATTTTGTATGACAATAGTTACAAAAAGCACCCGGGATAAAGTCCTTTTTAGATAGATTCAATTCCTTTAATAGATTCATATCATACATTTCATTGTGACGCTGGAGATCTCTATATAGCTTTAACCTGTTCTGAATGTCAGGTTTATCTTTATATTTCGTTTTGAGATCATAATAAGCATGGCTAAGCTTGTAGCCTGATACAATTCTAGGATCTAATGGGATTGGTCCTTGTTGAATCATGACATTTTTGTTTGTGAAGACGACTAATGTTTCTATTGGGATATCATATCCTCTACTTTTTAGCCATTTCGTAAGAAGTCTAGCGTGTTTTTCGACCTGAAGAATCGGATCTTGGTAGCCGACTTCATCATTTCTCACTTTTTGATTCATGATTCCAGTTCGGTGATCGATTGTTACTTCGCCTGCTAGATTCTTGACTTGTAACAGGAGTAAAAACTTCACGCAGAATAGGAGGGTATCGATTTCAAAGTGAATAAATTCCGACTTCATTCGAAGGTTACTTAACTTCGGGATCTTCTCCAAAATATATTTTAAATGAAAATCAATCGATAGTTCACCATAATAACCTGAGCTTGACTTTGCAATATCTTCATCTAAATGAGTTTGAATTTGATGGTTCGGGATTAAGTTACGTCTCGTTGCTAGTTGTTTGAATAATTTAATCGGGGTCGGCTGATCATTCGCGTACAACAGATTTGCCTTCTTTCTAAGAGGGAGTTGTCAAGATTAGAGAAGTACCTAGCCTTCCCCGGAGCCAGGTTGTTCACACTCCATAGACACGAGTTTTGTTATTTTTGATGGAATCCTCGAACCTTCAACTAACCTTGACACCTTAGTTATACTACCTGGAATTGTCTGACACAAGGTATAGAAAATTAGGTTTTCTCTAATATAAAAACTCAATTTTCTAGTAGATATTTGACCTAACAAGACGATTCCTAAGATGAAAATTTAATTTTTATAAAAATGTATTTTCTTAATTTTTTGAATTCCTATTGAATGCGGATGATTTTATCTGAAATACAAACAAACTCCACCCGGATGCGAACACTTCACTCCGAAATACGGATAAACTTCGCTCGGATGCGAACACTCCTCCTCGAGATACAAACAAACTTCGCCCGGACGCGAACACTTCTCCCCGAGATACGGACAAACTCCACCCGGACGTGAACACTTCACTCCGAAATGCGGACAAACTCCGATAGGACGCGAAAGCTTCTCCTCGAGATACAAACAAACTTCGCCCGGACGCGAACACTTCTCCCCGAGATACGGACAAACTCCGCCCGGATGCGAACACTTCTCCCGCAGATACAAACAAACTTCACCCAGATGCGCACACTTTCCCTTTATAATACAAAAACCTCCCGCCGCGGCGGGAGGTTTCCATATTTAACTGCGCTTAGTAAATTTCGCTGCTAGGTCGTCGAACAACGTATAGACGACTGGGATAATCACCAGTGTTAGGATCATCGAGAATAGTAGCCCGAATATGATAACCACGGCGAGTGGTTGTTGGGCTTCGCCGCCTTCTCCGAGTCCGATTGACAGCGGGATCATACCTAATATCGTCGTGAGTGATGTCATCAGAATCGGGCGCAGACGGTTGGCGCCGGCTTCGATAATGGCTTCGAATCGTTCAATGCCTTTTCGCCTTAAGATGTTGATGTAATCAACGAGGACGATGGCATTGTTCACGACAATTCCGGCGAGCATGATCACCCCTATAAAGGCCGGAATCGATAGCGGCAGTCCAGTCACGAACAGTCCGAGAATAACCCCAATGATCATCGTTGGTAATGAGAACATGATGATAAACGGGTGCAGGAAGTTTTCGAACTGCACGGCCATGACGGCGTAGACTAGGAAGATTGAGAACACTAGGGCTAATGCTAGGTCTCCAAATGCTTCTTGCATGTCTTCGGCTTGCCCCCCGATATTGTATCCATAGCCTTCTGGGAATTCAAGTCCGCTAAGGCGTTCGTCAATGGCTGATGTCACAGTTCCTAGGTCGCTTCCGACAAGTCCTGCTGAGACGACCACGCGGCGCTGCTGGTTCTGTCTAGTTAGCGATGCTGGTCCTTCGACTTGCTCGATGGTTGCAAGCGTCTCTAGTCTAAGCTGCTCTCCTTGTGGCGTTGCAATTTTCAAGTCACGGATTTCTTCTAATGAATCGCGCTCTTCTTTTGGAAGCAGCACGCGCACGTCAAGCTCATTGCCTTCTTGTCTAAACTGGGTTGCGACCTGGCCGTTTAGTTTCGATGAAATTGGCCCATCACCTGAGAGCGCGTCATGCCGTACTGCGAGGCAACACTCTCATCCACGACAATCTGCATCTCTGGCCGGCCTTCGCTTGCTGATGAACTCGGGTTGTGAACGCCATCGATGTCGTTAATCAAAGTCACCACTTGGTCTGCGAGCTGCTGGAGCACGTCATGGTCAGGTCCTGTTAGTTCGACTTGAACAGGATCACCAGCACTGACGGATGCTCCTAGGACGTTCACATTAATGTCAGCTCCGGCAATGTCCTGGATTTGTGAGTCCCATTTTTTCATGACTTCTTGGGTGGACTCGGCACGGTCATCTTTCGGCACTAACTGGATCATGTAAGATGCACTATTGTCGTTGAGCCCATGCCCATTTGTCCGCCTGAGCTTCCGACCGTTGTAAAACTTGATTCGATTAACTCTTCATCTTTGGACATAATTTCATTCACTTGGTCTACGACATCCATCGTGGACTCTAAGTTCGTACCTGATGGTGTTTCAACCGAGATTTCAATTTGTCCTTGGTCCGCTTCAGGTATGAACGCAAGGCCAAGTTTTGGAATGAGCGCTAAACTTGCCGCAATCACAACAATCGTCGCAATCACACTTGTTTTTCTAAATTTCAAGGCGCGCTTTAAAATGCCTTGGTAAAAGTTAATAATTTTTCCAAGTAAGCGGTCGAACCAGTAACGGCGGCCATTTCCTTTGCTTAACTTTTTCAGCATCTTAGATGACAGCATCGGGATAATCGTTAAGGATGCTGCGAGTGATGCGATGAGCGAGAACGCGACCGTTAATGCTAGTGGTGTAAAAATCTCAGATGCGATGCCTTCAACGAATATAATCGGCAGAAAGACCACTAAGGTCGTAGTCGTTGACGCAATCACGGCTGGGGCGATTTCGGATGCGCCTAATTTAGCCGCTTCTTTCATTGAATAACCGCGCTCCCGGTACGTCACGATGTGCTCGAGTATGACGATGGCGCTGTCTACCATCATCCCGATTCCGAGCGCGAGTCCACCCATGGTTAAGATGTTGACGGTCTCACCCGTAAAGTACATCAGCGTAAAGGTCGTGATCACCGCAATTGGAATCGATAAACTGATGACCAGTGTTGCGCGGAAACTTTTTAAGAATAATAGTAGCACTAACACCGCAAACACGGCACCGAGTAATAAGTTTTGCACAACGGAATCAATCGACATACGGATGAAATCAGCTGTATCAAAGACAACGTTCAGTTCAACGCCTTCAGGCAAGTTAGCACGTGCTTCATCTAACTTTCCGCGAATCGCATCAGACACGGCAACAGTATTACCGTCTGTCTTTTTCAAAATGTTCATGACCACGGCTTCTTTTCCGTTAACGAGCGAATGGCCGGACGGATCGGTCACGCCACGCTCGACCGTTGCAACGTCACCTAGATTGATCATTGCGTTTTGCGGTGTTTGAATTTTGTTTCGCGAATATCTTCAAGTGATTCATATTCACCTAAAATTCGGATTTGAAGTTCTTGAGTTCCGCGTGAGATGACCCCTGCGGATGCAGACCGGTTCGAGCCTTGGATTGCCTGCATAACTTGCTGGGACGAGAGTCCGTATTGGTTCAGACGTTGCTGATCAAGCACAACACGAACTTCTTCGGTGACTCCGCCTTCGGTGCCGACAGAGCCGACGCCTTTTTGCCGTTCAAAAAGAGGCTGGATCTCGTTTTCGGCATAATCTTGCAAGGTCGCTTTATCGTCACCCGTTAAGCCGACCCACATAACTGGCATTTGCTGCGGGTCAAAGCGCAGGACGTTCGGTTCACCTGCACTGTCTGGGAGAAAGCCTTTTACTTGATCGACTTTTTCCCGTACGTTTAATAGAGCGTTATCTAAATTCGTGTCGGTTGAAAACATGAGGACGACGAGTGAATTCCCAGGCTGTGATTGCGCCTGGATCGTGTCGACCCCTTCAATCGTTGCGACCGATGATTCAATCGGTTTTGTGACGAGTTCTTCAACCTCCTGCGGTGCGGCGCCATCGTAGTTCGTTGCCACAACCGCAATTGGCAGGTCAATATCTGGATATAAATCGACGGATAAATTTCGGAATGACACGAAGCCGAGTGCTAGAATCGCAAGTACAATCATCGTCACCCCGACTGGTCTTTTTATGGATGAATTAACGAGGCGCATTATTCAGCCTCCTCGTTAATCGAAATATCTTGGCCATCTGATAACGTCAGCTGTCCGCGAACAACGATTTGGTCACCTTCACTTAAGGCACCTTCTTCTTTAGGCTTAACCGCCGTTTGTTTAGACTGCATACCGATGACCTCAACCGCTACTTGCGTTGCTTTGCCTTCTTTGGCGACAAACACCACACGATCTTCACCGCGGTCTACTACCGCTTCAGTTGGAACAATCAACACATTTTCAGCGATAATTTTTTCTAGTAAAACTTCAGCGGAAACTCCGGCTAAAATATTTTGTTTTATGTTATCAATTTCAGCTTGAACCTCAAATGTACCAGTTTCACCCGCTGTTTCTGCAACATTCGTTATTGTTGCTTTGCCTTCTTTTTCAAGTTGTGAAATCATGAACTTAATCTCATCGTCATCAGAGAAGTTTTTACTTCACCTGCAGGCACGTTAAACGTTAGGTTTAATGGATCAATTGCTGCGACAACTGCTGCTGGATTTTCACTTGTCACCATACGTCCCTCTGCCATGTTAAGCTTCTGGATTTGACCGTCCATTGGCGCTTCTAAATCGCGGCGACCGTACTGCGGATTCACGATTTCTGCTAAGACGTCGCCTTCTTCAACCGTGTCACCTAGCTCAACGTGGAGCTCATCGACTTCACCTGCAATTTGTGAAACGACAGGCATTTGGTCGCTCGGCATCGTGCGTGCCGCAAATGTTCTCGTTTCTGAAAAATCGTCTTGTGTGACTTTGTCAACTTCAACTGGTGTTGCAACTGCTTCTGTTTCTTCCTCTTCCGGTTCATCATTACAAGCAACTAATAAGCTGATGATTGCAATCAACATAAGTATCATCGTTCTCTTCATCGTATTTCACTCTCCAATGTTTTTTCTAATGATAAAACTTCCTCACTTATGGCGCTGAATTTCCTCAGGTGTTCGAGCATCGACTCGATAATAATGTGCTGCGGCGTGTCTTTTTGCAGCTCCTGTTCGATGACGTCCAGCGCTTCAAGGGCTTTATTCGAATCGTCTTTCACGACGCTATGTATTTTCTGTCTTATTTTTGTAAGCGATAAGGCGCGCTCTTCAAACACTTGTGGTAATCTTTGAATCGGCTGGCTACTCTGTTCTTTGATAAGGCCTTGGCACATATCGTCTAGCCTTCCAACAATGAACCTTGGCAGTGCGGCGCGGTCAATCGTCCTTTCATCAACGACCAGCCAGTTCGTGTAACTGTTGATCATTCCCTCTAACAGGACGGCCACATCATTTTCGTAAGGCTTGATGGAATCACCATAAATCGAAAGGATATTGTTCTTCGCCCAGTTAAAATTTTGCTGGCGCGTTTGAATGATAAACGACTCCGCATCGCGGCCAAGCGGCACCTGATCTCTTAAAAGCATCACGATGAGCGGCTTATTTTCTATAATAAAATCGAAGTAAATCTGGAGCTGTTTCATGAGTGCCTCTCTCGAATCTGACTCCTGCTGTGCTTCTTTCATTCTTTCCAATATCGTCGCATAGTAGTAGTCATAGATGGAGACAATCAGCTCTTCTTTTGACTCAAAATAATTATAAAACGAACCTTTCGCAACGCCCGCCTGGTCCGCAATCTCCTGAACCGACGTCGTATGGAAGCCCTTTTTCGCAAAAAGCTCAATGCTTCCCTGAATGATTCGCTTCTTCTTTTCATTCATTAAAATGACTCCTCTTTTCTCGTAGAATGACCAGTCAGTCACTTTCTAATATACTTAAGATTTATGGCAGATACAACCAAAAAGGATAGATAAATGTGAAGATGTTGTGAACGTGGTTTATGAACAAATCCTAAGTCAATGCGATCAGTATTAAGGGAAATGCGGACACTTTGGGTTCAAATGTGAACAGTTCTACCAAAAATACGAACAGTTTCTTTCCAGATGCGGACGCTTCGGCTTCAAATATGGACAATTCACCTAGGAATACGAACAATTTCACAGAGAATGCGTACACTTCAGCTTCTAATACGAACAGTTTCACAGAGTATACGAACAGTTCCGCGCAGCATATAAACAATTTCAGTTTAAATACTTACTTTTAAAGCAAAAAACACCTCCCCGCTCTTTTACGAGTAAAAGTTTGGGGTTAGGTGTTTTATGAGATGAAGCGATCTTTAAGAAAGTAGCCGAAAACGTGGGCGGCTAGCATGACCTGATTGTGCATTCGTGATGGTGGGATGTCGACATTGTAGGTCTGGTTGTTCGATAGCAAGACATTGCACTCGTCCTTTTTACCTGCTATTGGCACGCTATCCTTAACGTGACAGTAGGCAATCCATGTGCAGTCAGGGTGGCGCACTTTCATCGTTGGAATTAAGATGATGCCTTTGCTAGGTTCTACGGGTATTGGAATCATGACTTTCTTCTTCGTGACAAATTCGATGGCTTTTTTTCGACCGTCCAGAGTAGCCCCGCCTCGTGCGATGCAGGAAGAGTCAATGATTTGTATCGGTGTTTGTCTTGAGAGGATCGTTCTGTTGACTTCTATTATTTTACTCTGATAAATGGGATCATAATGAGGTGAAATAACCATCGTATGATTGTTTATAAAATAGTGGTCTACCTTTTCAATCGTTACCATGACAACTCCTCCTTTGTATTAGAATCACATTTTTCCTATACGTACATTATTTTACAATATTTTATAATTATTTGAATATTTTTTCTTAAAAAATTTGGTTCTATAAAGGAACTTTTATCTTATTGTTCTAGTTATATAGTCCTGTTTTGTTAAACATTTAGAAATTATGTCGATATTAGAGGAAAGACTCAAGTGAGGTGATGTGCATGGATGTCGCAGCGGCATCAGTAGTCATGAGTCAAGCTAAGCTGCAACAACAAGTGGGTGTGCAGATGATGAGTAAGGCTAAGGAACAGATGGAGGTTCAATCAGAGGGGTTACAAATGCTTATGCAATCTTCACAAGTCCCGCACCCGAATTTAGGTAATAGCTTGGATGTTAAGGCTTAGTTAAAGAAAGAAGCTTTCGCCACTTGAGCGAAAGCTTCTGTTTTTTATTGATCTTCTTCTTTATTATTCTCAGGGTCGTCCATGTCATCTTGCATCATGTCGTCTTCTTCATTACCCATGTCGCCATTCTCTCCGTTATTTTCACCCATACCACCATTGTCACCATTTTCGCCGCCCATGTCACCGTTCTCTTCACCAGTGTCGCCGCCACCATCATCTGGCTGCTCCTGATCTGGTTCTTGTTCTTCAGTGGCACAAGCTCCTAGTGTACCTAATACTAAAATCCCTGCCATTAGTAATTTAAGTAATTTCATATTTTGTACCTCCTATGTTGTATTTCTCAGGAATAGTGTTACCATATTTTTAACTTTTATCATGGATTTGGAAAATTTTTTTTGGAATGCTTCAAAAGTCTTATATTAAATGAGAATTCTATTGTTGAAATGTGCACAACGGACAGTTTTCCTCATGACGCGGACAATTCTTCACGAAACGCGGGCAGTTCTCCTCAGGATACGGACAATGTTTCCCCGGATGCGAACAGTTC
>NZ_BBCD01000030.1 GCF_001311865.1 Piscibacillus salipiscarius JCM 13188 | reverse complement strand
TATTTTTATAATCTTTATAAGACTTCTTTAATTTTCTCAATTGCCCACTCTAAATCGTTCTTCTCAATGACAAGTGGAGGGGCGAAACGAATTACATTTTCATGCGTTTCTTTACATAGCAAGCCTTTTTCTTTTAGTGCTTCACAATATTTTCGAGCAGGCTCGGTTAATTCAACCCCGATAAATAAACCTTTTCCACGAACTTCTTTAATCTTATCACTATCAATGGATCTTAACTCGTTTAACATGTAGTCGCCTAATTCCTTAGAACGCTCAGCTAATTTTTCATCTTCTAATACTTCAAGAGCTGCAACAGAAACGGCACATGCTAACGGGTTACCACCGAACGTTGAACCGTGAGATCCTGGATTGAAGACGCCTAATATATCTTCATTAGCTACTACACAAGAAATAGGGAAGACTCCGCCTCCGAGTGCCTTTCCTAGAATTAATACATCTGGATCAACATTTTCCCAATCACAAGCGAACATCTTACCTGTACGTGCTAGGCCTGCCTGTATCTCATCGGCAATATATAATACATTATTTTCTTTACATACATCATAAGCCTCTTTTAAGAATCCTTCAGGTGGCATGACAATGCCTGCCTCACCTTGAATAGGTTCAAATAAGAAAGCTGCAGTGTTTTCAGTAATGGCTTCTTTAAGTGCATCAACATCACCGTAAGGAATGACTTTAATTCCTGGTAGCAATGGACCAAACCCTCGTTGGTTGTCTGCTTCAGATGAAAGAGAAACTGCTGTCATTGTACGGCCGTGGAAATTCCCTTCACATGCAATGATTTCAGCTTTGCCATCTTCAATACCCTTAACATCATAAGCCCAACGACGAGCTGCTTTAATAGCTGTTTCAACAGCTTCAGCCCCTGTATTCATCGGAAGAGCCATTTCTTTATTTGTTAACTTACATATCTTTTCATACCAAGGACCTAATTGGTCGTTGTGAAATGCCCTGGATGTTAGCGTTACCCGATCTGCTTGGTCTTTAAGAGCTTGAATAATTCTAGGGTGACGGTGACCTTGGTTAACAGCTGAATATGCACTTAACATATCTAAATAGCGGTTACCTTCTGGGTCCTCAACCCATATTCCTTCAGCTTTTGAAACGACAATTGGTAATGGCTTATAATTTCTAGCACCATAGTGATCAGTTTGTTCAATAATAGATTGACTAGTTTTAGTTGTCATGAAATCCCTCCATAAATATGTAATCGCTAACATTCATTATAACCTTTTGTATGTTTTGTTTCAAAGTTGTCAACAATTTATTCGCACAAGCTTGTTTAAAATGGTAGTATATGAAGTAAAGGAGGAATGAATGATGGGTGATGTTTTGTTTTATAATACTCATTTACATATTACCACTTGGGTAATAGGCATTATTCTATTTTTTGTCGTATTAAATTTTGTGAAAAATCTAACGAAAAAGCAGCTAAAATAACTCAAATGGTATTACGTCTTTTTTACATTTTCATTCTCGTTACAGGTGCATTATTGTGGTTTAACAACTATATGGGAACAGGTGGAGGAACATTCACCGAATCGGTTGTTAAGTCAGTAGCTGGTATTTGGTTAATTGGAGCTATGGAAATGGTCATTGGTTTTACTAAAAAGGCAAGTCAACCTTTGCTGGCTGGCTACAGTTCGCACTGGCGATCATTTTAGTATTAGCGCTCGGTTTTGGGCGTTTACCACTTGGAATTTTACCATAAGGATTGAAAAGTCCCCATTAGTGGGGCTTTTTATTTGTATATTAATAAGTTTAAATGAGAACATGGAACACTACAGAAACTAATTGGCTGTGAACCATGTTTTCTCAGATTTAGGAAGAGAGTGAGTCAAATATGAAGTTAAAGATATCTCTTTTAATGCTATTATTGGTTGGACTTTTGCCTGTGATTAGTCAAGCTGAAGAAGGGCACTCTGTTTATTATTATCTTATGATTGATCGTTTTGAAAGTGGTGAAAAAATGGTGAGCTTGTAGACGTTGATAATCCTTCAGCCTTCCATGGTGGTGATTTTCAGGGAATTCTTAACCGTGTCGATCACTTAAATACATTAGGAGTTACAGATGTCATATTGTCACCGATATTTAGCACTCAGGATTATACAGGTTTAGAAGTGGAATCGTACGATCAGATTCAAAAAACGTTTGGAACAAAGGAAAACCTTAAGAAATTAATTGAAACTTTGAATGAAAAAGGAATGAGCGTCACGCTTCATTTTCCAATTGATCAAGATGTAAATGATGATAAGTTACTCGAGCATATGCAAACTTGGTCTGAAGAATTAAAAATAGAAGGGTATTACATTTCAAATCCTGAGGCTAAAACAAATGATTTCTGGAAAAAGTCAGGTGACGAACTTGAAGGCACTTTAATTGCTGAATCAGATAAAAATGCTGATCAGTATTTAGAAAACGGATTCGACCTTGTCCACGATCGTTCAACGCAGGACGAACTAACTACTTATTTCAAACAGCCTGGTAAGTCCATACAAGATTTGTTAGATGCTTCAAACATTCGAAACGAACAAATTATTCAATCAATGGATTTTTATGATACAGATCGATTTACCCATCAATTTGCGGAAACGGGGAGCCATCCAATAACTTATTGGAAGTTAGCGCTAACATATTTATTAACAATTCCTAATGACACTTTGGTATTTCAAGGTTCTGAAATTCCTCTTGATGGTGTGAAAGACGATTTAAGTCATCATCAGCTTATGAATTTCTTGGCAGGTGAAGATCAACTAATAAGACATATGGAAAAAATATCGAATGCTTATGATGATCTTCCATCATTATCAAAAGGGAAAATAAGTATCTTACACGCAGACGATAGTTACTTAGTATTTAAAAGGACTTTCCAAAATGACTCTACAATTGTGGCAATCAATACGAGTCAAACACAGCAAAAAGTTGATATTGAATTAGAAGAAGGTTTAGAACTAAGAGGTTTATTAAAGGATGACTTAGCGCGTCAAAATGATAATGGGACATATACTGTTGCAGTGGATCGAGAGTCTTCCAATATATTTAACGTTAGAGAAGATTCTGGTTTATATTGGCCATTGATCTTTATATTTGCAGGTGTAATGGCTATATTTATTATCTTTGCAATACTGATGTACCGAAAAAATAAAGCTTAACAAGACTAAAAAGCTGTATAAAAGGGTATCCCTTTTATACAGCTCTATTTTTCACTTCATTAAGGAAGAAAAGAGCAATCGTCCCTGGGCCAGCATGAGCACCGATGGCAGCTCCAATCTGGTGAACGATAACTTTTTTAGGATTTAATTCATCTTCAATGAGTTCTTTCAGTTTTTGGGCATTTTCATCATCATCACCATGAGTAATGGCAACAGTTTGCTGATCAAACTCTTGACCTCGATCTTTCATCAGGTCAACCATACGGCGTAAAACCTTTTTAGAACCTCGAATTTTCTCTAAAGGAACGAGTTTTCCTTCTTCAACATGTAAAAGGGGTTTGATTTTTAATAAACTACCAACAAAGGCTTGAGTTCGACTGACTCGGCCGCCGCGGTATAAATATTCTAGATCATCAACAGTAAAGATATGTTCAATGTTATTTACATAATGGTTAGCATGATCTAGTATATCTTGTACGTCAGCTCCTTGCTTTGCAAGTTCTGCTGCTTCATATGCGATAAGTCCACAACCCATAGAAGCGGCTTTAGTATCAATCACGTATATGTCTGCATCTGGATGCTCTTCTAAGACTTCTTCTTTGGCAATGACAGCACTTTGGTATGTACCAGATAATTCAGAAGAGAAAGCTAGATAAATAATCGTTTTTTCTTCTTTTACATGTTTACTAAAAACTTTTTGGAAGGAGTCAGGTGTTGCTTGAGCTGTTTTGGACTTTTGCCGTCCCGCATAGCTTGATAAACCGTTTTCGACTCAATCGTTTCACCATCTAAATAATCTTCATCATCCAAGTGAACGATGAGAGGAACCGATTCTATATGATATTGTTCTTGGATGTCTTTAGGTAAATCTGAGGCTGAGTCAATTACAATTTGAACATTCATGGATTTCCTCCTAAAATAATGTATTATAGTTGTTATATGTTTATAGTTGTAATAATTTTAACGCTTTTCTTTATATTAGTTTAAATGTGAATGAACAAAACGTCAATGAGATTTAATTAATGGGGGTTAACATGTTTATATTTGAATTAAAAAGATTTGTCATTGTCATCATTGGAGCAATTTTTAACGCGATTTCATTAAACTTATTTTTAATTGAAGCCAATGTTTATGCAAGTGGTTTTACAGGTGTGGCTCAGATGACATCAAGTATATTTCAGGATTTTCTTAATATCGATATTAGTACAGGTATTTTATTATTCCTATTAAATATACCAGTAGCTATTTTAGGCTGGTTAAAAGTAGGAAAAGGGTTTACTGTTTATAGCGCAATTTCTGTAGCTGTAACGACGTTTTCTTAGAGACGATTCCATTAATGAATTTGGCGGAAGATATTCTATTAAACGCAGTTTTTGGAGGAATCCTAGCAGGTTTTGGTGTCGGTATAACATTGAAATGGGGTGCTTCAACTGGCGGAATGGATATCGTCGCAATGGTGTTATCTCGTATTAAAGATCGTCCCATCGGTATTTATTTCTTAATTCTAAATAGTATCATTATCTTTTTAGCAGGCTGGTTATATGAACCAGAGAAAGCATTGTATACACTAGTCACTCTATATGTGACGACACGTGTGATTGATGCTATTCATACAAGACATGAAAAGCTGACAGCTATGATAATTACAGGCAGAGGAAATCAATTAACGAAAGCCATACACTCTAAAATGGTTCGAGGCATTACAAGTGTACCTGCGAAAGGGGCTTTCACTAATGAACCTCGTGAGATGTTGATGATGGTTATTACGAGATATGAATTATATGATTTACAGCAGATTGTTAAAGAGGTTGACCCGAATGCATTTACAAATATCGTTCAAACTACAGGAATCTTTGGCTTCTTTAGAAAAGATGACGAAAAATTGTAACTTTCTGAAAATGGATACGACTAAGTCATAAATGATGTTCTTAGGGAGGCGCAAAGATGAAAAGGTTACTACCTTTTGTATTATTAATGGTGCTAATGGCTTGTGGGACAACTCAAGGTAATCCAGAATCAGGAGGAGAACCAAATGAGGAGGAAGAGCAGATGAATGATGGATCAAATTCAAATGACTCAGAAATGGTACATGATGAGTTAGAATTCACATCAGAAGTTGAGCCAAAGTCCAATGAGGTACTCTTTAAAATGGAATTAACAAACCATACAGAGAATACTGTTAAATTATCCTTTAGCTCAGGACAAAAATATGAAATTGTGGTGTCTGACCCTGAATCAGGAGAACAGGTATATAAATTTTCAGAAGGATGATGTTCACTCAAGCCATTGAAGAAAAAGAACTTGAACCTGGCGAATCTTTAACTTGGGAACAAACGTGGGATTATAAACAAAATGGTAAGCGAGTGGAAGCGAAAGAGTATCAGGTAACTATAGAATTACTACCAATGACTATTGATAATGAGAAGCCTAAAGCAGGACTGTTTACTCAAGAGCAAACAATTACGGTTCCAAGCAATAATGGTGAGCAGGCTCAAAAAGATGAAAATTTTCATTTTCGTAAAGTTCAAGTTGAAGGAGAAGGTGGGCAGTATCAAGTAAAAGGTGAAGCCAGAGTATTCAATGGCTCTTTTCGTTACAATGTAGAGGATGGTCATAACATCTTAATAAAAGAAGAGACTGTAAATACGAACGGCGAACCAGGGTGGGGCCATTTAGTTTCGATGTAAGTGTAAAAGAAGAGGATTTGCCTAAATCAGGTGTGCTAACTTTGATTTTGTATGTAGATGGGCCGAAAACTGGTGAGCCAAAAGGGCAACACTTTGTGACTTTAGAAAATTTCAATCCATGAAAAAGAAGCATTCCCAATCAGCCTTAAAGTGGCTGGTCAGGAATGCTCTTTTTTTGATTTAGTAACCGTAACCCTCAAATACACTTTCTACTTTTGGGATGAGTTGATCCCATTCGGCATCAAATGTTTTGTTTACGGTTATGAAATTATGGTATCCAAAAACGTTATCAACACCTTCTAATTTCATTAAATCATTTAAAATGTCATGTTCACTAGTTTCACCTTGCATAACTGAGATGCTGTCGTCACCTTCAAAAATTACTTTATCAACGGTGAATTTCATTGCATTTGGGTTAGGAGTCGCTTCTGCAATGACGCTCATTCAAAATCCCTCCCTAGTATATTCTCTACTAATATTAGCACGAATTTTCTCTTTAAAAAAGAAAAGTGTTGAAATCAGTCAATTATTGTATTTGTTTAATATGTTTATGTTCAGAAAATGCATTTAGTAGTTGCTTAGCTATGGGCCCAGGTTTACCATCATTAACTTGATCTTCATCAATTTGAACGACAGGAATCACTTCTGAAGTCGTGGAAGAAATAAATACCTCATCTGCCTGTTTAAGTTCTTTGACTGAAAATACTTCCTCTTTAATCGTAAGGTCTAGCTGTTTAGCTAAAAAGAAAATATAAAGCCTTGTAATACCGTTCAGAATATAGTTATTAGCTGGATGAGTTTTAATAACACCATCCTTTATAATAAAAACATTTGTCGAACTACCTTCGGTGACATGTTCCTCATCTCT
Organism: Piscibacillus salipiscarius JCM 13188; assembly: GCF_001311865.1. GTDB lineage: Bacteria > Bacillota > Bacilli > Bacillales > Alkalibacillaceae > Piscibacillus > Piscibacillus salipiscarius. The sequence continues at coordinate 28,377 of NZ_BBCD01000030.1, read as the reverse complement.
ATAAAGAATTGCTTCTTTAGCGCCAGCGTCAAGTGCACTTTGCTTAGCCATCACATTTCCAAGCAAATTTAGACTTTTAATGTCACATCTAAGCCAGCGAAAATCATTTTGTAAAATAACTTTTATGCCATGTTCTTGTGATTCGGCTGGTTTTGATACAGGAATTGGGTAAGCAATTAAAGTAGGTTCTGTATTTTTCGGAAATGGATGAGATCTCGGTGAAGCTCCGCGTGATATTTGTAAGTAAATACCTCCATCTTGAAATGCATTCTTCTCAACTATTTTTGTAATTGATCCGCTAATTTATGTTTGTGAATATCATAATTTATTTTCGCTTCATTTAAGCTGTAAATTAAGCGTTTTTAGGTGGTCTTCCAGTAAGAAAAATTCTCCGTCATAAATTCGAATTACCTCATAAACTCCGTCACCAAATTGATTAGCGCGGTCCTCAATATCAATTAAACACTCATTTCGGTTCACAAAATCATTATTTAATAAAACAAACAATTCAGTCACCCTCTCAATAGCTGTTATTACAAATAGTATACTTAATTAAAGAATATGTAAATAAAAAAGAGTTGCTCTAAAAAGAGACAACTCTCATTAATTATACTAAACGTTTTTCTAATTTTAGTTGAGACAAAATCAATCAGTGACACAACTATGATAATTCCTAATAGAATTAAACCTAATTGCTCCCAGTTACGGTTAGCTGCTGCAATGACGATTAATGTACCAATACCACCTGCACCAACTAAACCTAAAATAGTGGATGCACGTATGTCTATTTCGAAGCGGTAAAGGGCAAACGATAAAAATTCTGGTAACACTTGAGGGAAGATGGCGTAAAACAAGATTTGCATTTTATTAGCGCCATTTGCTTCCATTGCCTCTACAACTTTCATATCAATACTCTCAATAATCTCAGCGTATAGTTTACCTAACATACCAAAAGCTGTTAAGCCAATTGTTAGAACACCTGCGAATGGTCCTGGACCTACGGTAATCACAAATAAGATAGCTAAAATTAGCTCAGGGAATGTACGATCTAAAATTAAAATCCATTTACCTAATGTGTTCCAAATTGGTGATTTAACCATATTTTTGGCAGCCCAGAAACCAAATGGTACTGCTAAAATTGCTGCAATTAATGTACCTGCATAAGCGATAAATACTGTTTCAACTAAATATTCCCAAACTTTTTCAGTTTCAGCCCAATCTGGGTTAAAGAGTTTTGGAATAACACGATTGAACTTTTCGCCTAGGTTGTCAAATACAGACCAATCTGCACGTTCATAAATCCCTTTAAAGGCCCATACATAAATGATACCTAATATGATGAAAATTAACCAATTTCGTAATCTTTTCTTCTTCTGGTGTGGTTTTGGTGGTAGTATTTGACTCATTATACAACTCTCCTTCTCAGCATGTTACTAATTGTTTCAATGATGATCACAGCAACAAGTAAAACAATTAGTATGGCCATGACGTTTTGATACTTTAAGAAGTTTAATTGTGTATCGATAATCGTTCCAATACCACCAGCACCAACGAAACCTAATACTAATGAAGCTCTTACGTTTAGTTCAAATACATATAAACCATAAGAAATAAACTGAGGTAACACTTGTGGTACCACTCCATACCAAATAACCTGAATCTTATTAGCACCAGTTGAACTAATAGCATCTAACTGTTTTGAATCAATTGTCTCAATAGACTCACTTAATAATTTTGCTAGTAATCCTAATGAGAAAATTGTTAATGCTAAAATACCTGGAATAATACCAATACCAAATAAACTAACGAAAATGGTCGCAAGTAAAATATCTGGAATAGTACGTAAAATGTTAAGAATTGTACGAGTTGCTTGATAGACAAATTTATTTGTCGTAACAGTATTCGCAGCTAAAAGACTTGCTGGAATACAAATTAAAATAGAAAAAGTCGTTGCGACGACAGCGACTTGAATTGTTTCAATTAACGGATCAATAGCCAATGGTATATAATCCCAATTTGGAGGGAACATGGATACTAGTTTATTAAAAATGGTTGGGAAATCTAGTAACAATAATAGAAAATCTGATCCGGTTTTACTTAAACTATAGAAGTAGAATAATATAATTAAGATAAAGATGGCAGAAATTTGCATCTTAAGTTTTCGAGGGTAGAGTGAGTAAACATTTGAGTTTTGCTTATTATTCTTCTCCGTCATCAGAGTCACTTCCTCTTAAATCATCTTCGCGAATCGGACGATTATAGATTTCTTCAATGTTTTCTCTGAAACTTCACTCACTGGACCATCAAAAACGACCTCTCCATCTCGCATACCAATAATTCGATCAGCATATTCCATAGCCATATCAATAAAGTGTAGATTAACGATCGTTGTAATATTATCTTCTTTATTAATACGTTTTAAGTACTGCATAACCTGATGAGAAGTAGGCGGGTCAAGGCTTGCTACAGGTTCGTCAGCTAAAATAAGTTTAGGGTCTTGTGTTAAAACACGAGCGATACTAACACGTTGCTGCTGCCCACCACTTAGTTGGTCGGCACGCTGGTATATGTATTTTTCGATATTGACACGTTTTAAATTTTCATATGCTTTTAGTTTATCTTCTTTAGGATATAAGTTGAAAATACTTCTAAATGTACCTGTATGACCTAAACGACCACTTATTGTGTTCTTAAAAACGCTAGAACGGTTAACTAGATTATAGTTTTGAAAGATCATACCGACTTTTGTCCGTAATCTTCTAAGGTCTTTACCTTTTAAATTTAGAATGTTTTCATCTTCAACATAAAGTTCACCATCTGTTGGTGTAACCATTCTATTAATACTTCTAATAAAAGTAGATTTACCTGCTCCTGACAAACCTACAATTACAACGAATTCACCTTCGTTAATCGTCACATTAACATTTTTAACCCAGGTGTTCCGTTTGGATATACTAATGAAAGATCTTTAAAAGTAATCATCGAGGACTTCCTTTCTTTACTTAAAAAATAGGGAGAGTGGTTATTCTCCCCCTATTAAAATTTAATCTAAAATATGAAATTTATTTATTCTTCGTCAAGTACACTTTCATCAAGTTCTAATTTCTCGTAAGTTTCTTTTACAACATCGAAGTCTGATTTGTCAGCTTCAATAATTGCATCCCAGTTATATACTTCATTCATGATTTTAATCATTTCTTCATTTTCGTTGAAGCTTAGGAATGCTTCTTTAATTTCTTTAGTTAATTCATCATCTAAGAAGCTAGGAACAGTAATTGTGTCGTTCGGGATAGGCTTAGTTTCTCCGATCTTCTTAAGATCATCTTTTATGTTAGGGTAATCTTCTTCCATTGTGTCACGAACATCATCAAATGTTGTTGCGATATCTGCTTGTCCTTCTAATACAGCAACTGCAGAAGCATCGTGGCCACCTGTGCTTGTTGTTGCACCGAAGAATTCTTCTTGTAATTGAGTCGTTGATTCAATATCGAACATTTCCATCATTTGAGCCGCTGGGAATAAGTAACCTGAAGTTGATGACGCATCACCGTAAGCCCAAGTCATTTCACCAGCATGTTCCTCTAAATCTTCTAAACTATTAACAGGTGAATCTGCACGCACAAGATACTGAGCAACATAAGTTGCGCTACCATGACGCTCAGACTTTAGAATAGGTTCAACATCATACTGACTATCAGCTAATACGAAACCGAAAGCAGGGATGAAACCGATATGTACGGTTCCAGAACCTAATGCTTCAACAAGAGCACTATAACTTGTCATTGTCTCAGCTTCTACTTCTTTGTCTAAAATATTTCCAAGTTCTTCTGCAAGTGGATCAGCAGTTTCCGCAATTTTGTCAGAGTCTTGTGATGGAACAAATCCCATTACAAGCTTGTCTGGATTCGGTTCTTTGCCACTACTAGAACCACAAGCTGCTAAAAATAGTAATGAAGCAGCAAAATAAGTGTTAAAACCTTTTTCACTTTAACTCCCCCTTAGTATTGATTAAAACAATTTAATTATAAATGAATGTAGTCCATTAGTACAACATAATTTTCGAAAAAATACATACTTTTACACTGTTTTTTACAAAAAAAGCGACACAGGGTCGACCTGTGTCGCAAAATGTTATTTTAGTTTATTGTTAATTTTTGTTCGAATTGTTTTAATTCTTGCTGCTCTTTTTGATCTGGTGCTCCTTGTTCATAAGCTGATTGAATGCTTTTGTTGAACACTTTGAATGGATTCTTCTGATTTTGGAGATTTTGACGGCCATTTTTGGCTTTATTTGTCAAATTTTGCATAGTTTGTTTTGCCTGTTTCATAAAGTTATTTTCCATTTAGAATCCTCCTCGAGTGTGTCGGTCGGCTTCTGCTTTTTACGTGCTTTATCTGTAAATCTTTCCTGTTTGATTGAAGCTGTTTTATTTTTTCTTTTTCGTTTGTAGATCGGTTGCGATTTCAATTAAAATCCTCCCATCTCTAACTAAAAGAAAAACCTGAACACAGCTTTAACTGTGTTCAGGTATATTTTGTGCAATATGAAGGAAAATATAAATAGTTAATCTTGGGTTATAATTGGTGTAGTAATATTTAAATATTCTTCAATGAATTGAGCTACGCCATCTTCATGATTAGTTAAGGTTATTTCTTTAGCTATATTTTTAAGCTCATAAATGCCGTTATTCATAGCTACACCGACGCCAGCATAATCAATCATTTCTAAATCATTATCTTCATCGCCGAATGCGATAATTCGATTTTGAGGAATACCATATTCTTCAGCTACCTTTTTAACGCCAATAGCTTTATGAAGGCCTGAACGAATAATTTCAATGACATGAAAAGGTGCTCCCCATTTACGGTGATCAATTACTGATGCGTGCTGATCATCTAAAATTTGTCTAATCGGCTTAACACTATCTTCATTTGGGTGTACTAATAATGAAGACGGGTCTCCGTCAAGCGTTTCTCGCAAATGCCCAATTTTAGCTGGTTTTTCTAATCCTTCTAAGAAAAATTGATTAAAAATATGTTCAGATTCTTGATTAATAAATACTTGGTCCATAATTTCAGCCATAATATTTTGTACGCCATATTGAGTAGATGTATCCACAATATCTAGTGCAACATTTTTAGGTAAAGGCGAATGCATATGATCCCAATTTTTATTTAGCGGATGGTGAACATATGCCCCGTTCATATTGACAATAGGTGTATCTAAACCTAATTGTTGATAAAATTGTTTACTCACACGATAAGGTCTACCAGTTGCAATCATGACAACATGACCTTGCTCTTTAGCTGTTTTTAATGTTTGAATGGTTCTTGCAGAAATAATTTTATCGTCATTTAATAGTGTGCCATCTAAGTCCAATGCTATTAGATGTTTTTCCATCATGTCACCCCATATTCTCCCCTGTAAATATCTAATTAAAATATTTTATCACATTTCCTGCGTAATGTGAATGTTTGTAACGATTGAAAGGCACTCTAGTATCATTTATTATTATAGTAATAAAGTGATTTGAGAGGAGACCATACATGATTGTCATCGATCAATATGATGTTAGAGATATACCTGTACTTGAAGTTGTAGATCATGAAAAGATTAACCAATCACTCCCAGTTATGATTTATTTTCACGGTTTTACTAGTTCTAAAGAACAAGATTTGCCTCAAGCATATTTGATGGCTGAAAGAGGTTACCGAGTGTTACTTCCTGACAGTATGCACCACGGAGATAGACAAAAGAGTCAGATCCAAATAAAATTCAAAGTGATTTCTGGAAAATTGTGATTAAAAATTTAGAAGACTTAAATGAATTATATTTATATATTAAACAACATGAATTAGCAAAGGATGACCGAATTGGTATCGCCGGAACGAGTATGGGCGGAATTACAGTATCTGCTGCTTTAACTCGCTATCCTTGGATTAAGGCTGCGGGAATCATGATGGGGTCTGCAAGAATTAGTGATATGGCAAGTTACTTATTGGAGTCTATTAGAAAACAAGGGGTTGATTTGCCACTTACCCAACAAGAGATTAATCAGCAGCTAACTTCTTTAGAACCTATTGATTTATCGCGCCAATTGGATAAATTGGCAGATCGACCAATTTTTATATGGCATGGTGAGCACGACCAGGTTGTACCATACCAACATTCTATGTCGTTTGTTGAACAACTCAAAACTAGTGGTTATCCTAAAGATCGTTTTCAGTTTATATCAGAACCAAATCGTGATCATAAAGTGAGCAGGGAAGCAAAATACGCATTAACAGAATTTTTTGTCAAACATCTGTAAGTTTAAAAACTATTAAACTAGAAAATTTCTCACACAATCTAGTAGTGATTTTCATATGTTTTAGTAATGGTACAGATTGTTATACGATAAAATATGTAATAAAAGAGGTGAGGGGGAAGATTTTTGGACTTAAAAGAATTTCGAAACTGTATGGGTCGGTTTGCAACAGGTGTAACGGTTGTTACGTGTAATGAAGGGGATGACTGCCATGGCTTAACAGCTAATTCCTTTACATCTGTCTCTCTAGAACCACCATTAGTATTAGTATCAATAGATCGAAATACAAAAGCTTATCATAAATTAAAAGATAATCGGTTTATCGTTAATATATTAGCGGCTAATCAAGAAGACATAGCACTTCATTTTGCAGGGAAACCTTATGAGACGTTACCGTTTAACTGGGAAAAACGGACTATGGTCATCGTATTAAACATTCACTAGCATATATAGAATGTGAGCCTTGGGCTGAATACGATGGAGGAGATCATGTCTTATTCCTAGGGAAAGTAATCAATTTTAATTATGAAAATGGAGAACCTTTAGGGTATTATGGCGGTAAGTTCTCAAAAATTGTACAGGATTAAAATATAAGGCTGGGGAAAATGGTATTGATTTTTCCTCAGCCCTTTTTATATTATTCAGTATCTGTCGGACGTTCTAGATAAATGTTTTCACTTAATCCTGCATAATTTGGCCCTGCTAATCGAGCAATTGGATTCAGTTGTTCCGCGAGAACCCTGCCATCATCGTAGATTGATTCATCTATGTGATATCGAACCACTTTCCCAATGAAAAGGTCATTATAACATTTACCTTCTTCCTCTAAAGGAACGTGCTGGAAGAGTTTACATTCTAATCTGATTTTTGCTTCTTTTACACCTGGCACTTTTTATGTCTGAGCTTTCAATAGGGCTGAACCCAACTCTGTCAATCTCACTTATATTTTCTTCATAAGGTGCAGATGTTTGGTTCATTTTTTAAGTAAGTCCATATCCAAAATATGAACAACGAATTCTTTATTTTGTAGAATATTCTTTCCTGTATGTTTGGCTATCTCACCTCGAATTCGACCAACTGATAATACAATTAAAGGCGGAGTCCCGGCAACCATGTTAAAAAAGCTAAATGGTGCGGCATTTAAAGTTCCGTGTTCATTCATTGATGTTACAAATGCGATAGGTCTGGGGATTACACTTCCACTTAATAACTTATAATTATCTTTCTTACTAAGCTCTTTTGGATTTATCGATTTCATTTAATCACCTCATCAAAATGTGTCTTATGAAATTCATCATATTACTAGAATCTATTAATAAACATAGTATCAGAAGATGAAATTGCTGACTAATCTAAGTTTTGAGGAGGGTGAAATGGTGAGTTCAATTGAGAGTGAAGAGCGCGTTCAAGAAGTCCTACAATTATTTCAGAAACATGATAAAATTTTGATAGAAGCCCAGCCAAGCAATGCTGAGTTTAATGGATTTATTCGGTGGGCAGATCAGATTGGACATGACAGAGAAATCTCTACTTTTATAAATGCCTTTGTTTCTCCAGTTTTAATAGACCATCAGATTACCGGGGATGCTCAAACACCATCTACATTTTTGGATGTTCATTATGTGGAGGGAGCCCCTATACTTGCTAAGCCATATAAGTTACCTATGAGAGTAAAAGAAATAGGTGAGAAGTTCAAATTTTCTGGCTATGTAAGAGATCTAATGGTAATCCTTTAAAACGTGCATTAATAGACATGTGGCACGTGGATGCAGATGGACATTATTCTTCCCATGAATCTGCCGCGCCTCCATATAATCTTAGAGGTCGATTTTATACGGATGAGAATGGCTTTTTTGAAGTTGAGACCATTGTCCCGTCACCATATACCATTTCTGAAAACGGACCTTTAGCAGAATTACTTCACGCAGTGGGACAGAACACCACTATACCGGCTCACCTCAATATCATCCTGAAACGAAAAGGTTATGAAACATTAATTACTCAAGTGTTTTTTTGAAAGAAAAAATCGATTGTATGAAGGGATCCCGTCATCACTCATCACACAAATCAGTGATAAAAATGGTATTAAAGAGGCTTCGTTTAATTTTGTTATGAAAGACATAAAAATTTAGTCATAGTTCATGTTGTACTTTCTTAAACAATCATATTTACAGGAGTATACTTCATAGAATTAAAGTATAGCTCTAAATGGTTAATTTTTTAAAGTCTATACAATTAAAATACGGTTGGTGAATGGACAATGCTAAAAAATGTGGCGTAAAAAAGCACTTACAGGTGGGAAACAGTTATTTATTCATGAGACCCCTGGGGAAAAAGGTACGGTAATCGGTGTTCACGGACTCACAGGTCACCATATGCAGTTAGGTCATTTTCAAAAAGCTCTAGAGAAACAATATCGCATGATTACCTATGATCTAAATGGTCGTGGAAAGAGTTCAAACGCTGATAATAATTCAAATATTGATCAACATGTTCAAGAGCTTATTGAATTAATCAAAGTATTAAAAATAGACCGTCCAATACTAATGGGTTATTCAATTGGGGCCAATATATGCCTTAAAGCTGCAACACTTATAGATGTGGAAGCACTTATTTTAATAGATGGAGCAGGCGAAGTGGATCAAGGGCAAAAGGAATTAATTTTGCCATCTTTAATACGTTTAGAACAATCGTATTTATCTAGGCTCGATTATATTAATCTAATCAGAAACACTTATGAAAAACATGGTGTTAGATGGTCTGAGCACATGAATCGAATTGTTAATTACGAAATTGAGAAGTCAAACGATTATTGGGTACATAAATCAAATCATAACATCATAAAAAAAAAAAGATTTTCTTAGCTTATTTCAATTTGATTTGGAACATCTAGCAGAACAAGTAGATTGTCCAGTTATGTTAATACAAGCGAATGGAACCTTAGGCAAAAGACCCTTTTACTATGAATCACAGTATAAAAAACTTGAGAAAAGACTATTACAAATTGAAGTCGTTAAAACTAAAGAAAATCATTTAACCATCGTGTTTAATAAACATGCTGAATTAGAGTGGAAACTACTAGATTTTTTAAATCGAAACACATTAAGTTATGTCGCTCCATCAGTTCGCCATGAAAAGTAGCCCCATTCTAGTCATTGTTCTTTAAAAATTAACTAAAACATGTTTATAATAGAATAGAGAATCTTTAAGGAGGACTGACTAATGGATAAAGCGTTAGAGGAAAACCTTTGGGGGGGCGCTTGAGAATGTTATTGACCCTGAGCTTGGGATCGATATCGTCAACTTAGGTTTAGTATATGGCGTTGACTTAGATGAAGAAGGAACTGCTACAGTGACAATGACGTTAACGGCAATGGGATGCCCATTAGCTGGAACAATTGAACAGGACGTCAAACGTGCACTTTCTGATATTCCTGAAGTAGAGCGTACTGAAGTTAATATTGTATGGAATCCACCATGGACAAAAGAGCGCATGTCACGCTATGCGAAAATTGCACTTGGTATACCTGATTAATTTATGAAAAAGATGACCCGTTATATTTGTAACGGGTCATCTTTTTTCTGTATTACTATAGAAAGAAGAACACTGCAGCACCAACGATAAAGCAATAAAAAGCAAAGTATTTAAGGTTACCTGATTTCATAATGTCAATGAACCAAATCAAGGCAAAATAAGTTGCAATAATCGCTCCGATGAATGCCACCAATAATAATATAATCTGACCTGAAAATGCTTCATTACCAACCACATCACCAACAGAGAAAACCATCGTTCCTAAGCTTACAGGGATGTACATCAGAAAAGAAAATCTTAAAGCTGCTGAACGATTAAACCCGACTAACATGCTCCAACGATCGTAGCTCCAGATCGACTTATGCCAGGAATTAACGCAATGGCCTGAGCGAGGCCAACAATAATGGCATCTTTAATCGTAATTTCATCATCCGTTTTAAACCCTTTGAGGTTTCGGATAATCCATAAAGCCAATCCAGTTAACAAAAGAGTAATACCGACTAGTTTAATTTGTTCACCTAAAATACTATCAATATAGTCTTCTATAAGTATACCAATTACGCCAGCTGGTATAGTAGCAATCACTAATAACAGTATATAATTAAAATCAGAACGGAATTCGTGGTTTCTAGTTTGAATAAACTTTAAACCATTGATTGTTAACCGAGCTATATCTTGTCTAAAAACAATAAGCACAGCTATAAGCGAACCAAAATTAATAAATCCTTCAAAAGTAATTGGTAATTTAATTTCCATCAGGTGTCTTACAATCATTAAATGGCCACTTGATGAAATAGGAATTGGTTCTGTGAAACCTTGGAATACACCTAAAAATAAATACTTCAGTAACTCGAAGATTTCTTGCATGATTTAACCTCCTAAATTGTGCACATAACCTAGTTAATTTGAATAAGTTAATCTTGAAAAGGGAGGTAAGATTCTGTGAATACTTATTCAAAGGATCATATTTATAATTTATGTAAGAGTCATTTAAAACAGTACGTGTTAATTGAGACAAACCAAGGTGAACAAATTCAAGGTGTCATTGTCGATATGGACGACGACAATGTTTATTTAATCACACCAGTTATGCACGAACCACAGCGAAATCCTTATGGGTACAGTAGTTATGGTTATCCTTTCTATGGCCCTGGCTACGGCTATTACCCTTACCCACAGAATTTCGGTTTAAGAAGGCTAATATTACCATTAACGGCAGTGGCGGCATTAAGCCTTTTACCTTGGTATTAAAAAAGAGGTTGACTCAGGTGCAACATGTTTTGAGTCAACCTCTTCTATTACTGCGTCGAGTCGTCTCTTATGACTCCTTCACCCAGAACCACAGAGGATAAAGTGAAGAGTACAGTTAATACAATTGCGAGTGGGAAGCTAAATGTGTCTCCTGTCATACTTGTAATGACATAAACAACCATTAAGCTTAAAAGGAAACCCCATATGACTGTCCAAACTAAACGCATAGTATGTCACCTCATTTTTCTATACATTCCAAATTACAGTTTACCAAAGGTTAAGAAAAAAATAAATACAGAATATGTGACGTTTTTATGCAAATACAAAAAAGGTGGAGTCTAGAATGAAAGTATTTATCAATGGCTGTTTTCATAAAATCGCCTATTTGCTCATTCAAAAACTTGTTGATCAAGATTTTGAGGTTTACGGCTATGATGATGTTGAAGATGAAGAAAAAATGGATCGTTATGCCATGATTGGGCGGCACGCATCTTTTCATCTAAAAGAGAAAGAGAAGCAGTATGATTTTAACAATATATATGATTTTACAACCGAAAACGAGTTATGCACTTATCAAGAAAATTCAATTCAAACTAAAATTTACTTAGATCAACGAGAAGATTTATTACCTGAAGAAGTAGCAGATTGGCTAGCAAGCCTCCAACATTTCTCTACGTTACCTAAAGCAATTTATATTAATGGTGAAGAAGATGAGAGCATTCATTTTATTAAAAAAAACGTAAATTTTTAAAACGTTATTGTTGCGATACATTCAGAAAAGTTACAAAATATAAGTAAGAGTTCAAGTAGATATCGGAGTGCTCGTTTTGAAAAAACTACTCATATTCATATTACTAGCCACTAGTTTTTTATTGGTTAGTTGTGGACAGGTTTTTAATACAGGACAATTGAATAATGTTGGACTACTTTTGGATGGAACGATTCATGATGAAACATGGGGAAAAGGTGCTTACCTTGGTGCGTTGGAAATTAAGGAAGAACAAAACGTTAGCATTTTAACGAGAGAAAATGTGACAACTAGCCGAGAAACAGAAGAACAAGTGAAAGATATGAAGCGCCAAGGTGTTAATTTAGTATTCGGACACGGATCTGATTTCGGGACCCATTTTAATGATATTAATGAGACGTACCCTGGATTACATTTTGTTTACTTTAATGGCAATACATTTGATCGGAATATTACAAGTATTCATTTTGACGGTTATGAGATGGGATATTTTGCTGGTGTTCTATCAGCTAAAGTCACAAAACGAATGAAATTGGAATCGTATCAGCCTTTCAAAGTCAACCTGAAGTGCAAGGCTTTTTCGAAGGTGTCAAAGATACTAACTCAAATATTAAAGTTCACATAAGGTCTGTATTTGATTGGTACGATCAGCAGCGTGCGATGTTATTATTTAATGATTTACTTAAAGAAAATATTGATATTGTATATCCAGCAGGAGACGGATTTAATATCCCTATTATATTAGAAGCAAAAAACAAGATATTTATGCTATAGGTTATGTCAGCGACCAATACGAAGTAGCTCCTGGGACAGTTTTAACAAGTACTGTACAAGATATTGAAAAAATTTACGTCGATATTGCGAATCAGTATGATGAAGGAGAACTTCCATCTGGGGTTATACATTACGGATTTGACGATGAATACATATATCTTGGTAAGTATGGAGAAGCCGTCAGTGATCGTGTGAAGCGGGAAATGGACGAGTTAATTGAGCGTTATTTAGAGACCGGAAGATTAAAGAAATAGTCTTTTCTTTCGGTCTTTTTTGATAAAATTATAACCAGGTCATAATATATGATTATAATAGTTTGTAATGAGGAGATGACCAAAATGAAAGCAGGTATTCTAGGTACAGGACATTATGTCCCAGAGCGTGTTTTAACAAATAAGGATTTGGAGAAAATGGTGGATACGTCAGATGAATGGATTCAAACTCGCACGGGAATATCCGAACGTCGAATCGCATCAGATGATATGAATACTTCACATATGGCATATGAAGCAGCAGTAAACGCAATGGAAGAAGCAGGGGTAACTAGTGACGATCTTGATATGATTTTAGTCGCTACAGTTACCTCAGATATGGGTTTTCCTTCAGTAGCGTGTCAAATTCAGGAAAGGCTAGGTGCATTTAAGGCATCTGCTATGGATTTAAGTGCGGCATGTGCTGGTTTTATGTATGGAATGGTTACAGCAAAACAATTTATTGAATCAAACACTTACAAGAATATTTTAGTCGTAGGTGTTGAAAAGTTATCAAAAATTACGGATTGGGAAGACCGTAATACGAGTGTTCTATTTGGAGATGGTGCAGGAGCTGCAATTATTGGACCTGTTTCTGATGATAGAGGAATTTTATCATTCGAATTAGGCGCAGATGGAACTGGAATTCCGCACTTACATCAAGATGGAGATTACATCCATATGAACGGCAGAGAAGTGTTTAAATTTGCAGTTAGACAAATGGGAGACTCTGCATTAAATGTTGTTGAAAAGATCGGTCTAACGAAAGATGATGTGGATTATTTAATTCCGCATCAAGCCAATATTCGTATTATGGAAGCGGCTAGACAGAAATTAGAGATCCCTGTTGAAAAGATGTCCAAATCTGTTCATAAATATGGAAATACATCTGCAGCATCGATACCAATTGCGTTGTCTGAAGATGTTAAAGAAGGTAAGATTAAGGAAGATGACTTAGTTATATTAGTTGGATTTGGCGGCGGGCTTACTTGGGGTGCTGTTGCCTTACGCTGGGGGAAAATAAGAGGAGGTTACAAAATTATGACGAAAGAAGAGTCGTTATAACTGGACTAGGTGTTGTTTCACCAGTCGGAAATGATGTCAATACGATGTGGGATCATATTACGTCAGGTTATGTTGGAATTGGTGAGTTAACTAAATTAAATCAAGAAGATTTTTCGGTTAAAATAGCTGGAGAAGTTAAAGATTTTGACGCTAAGGAACATATGGAAAAGCGTGAAGCTCGTAAAATGGACTTATTTACTCAATATGCCGTTGCGGCTTCTAAAATAGCTGTGGCAGACTCAGGGTTAGAAATTACTGAAGAGAATGCTGATCGAGTTGGCGTGTGGATTGGTTCTGGTATTGGTGGTATGACCACTTATGAAGAAAGTTTTCGTAAATATTTGGATAAAGGCCGAGTGAGTCCATTCTTCATCCCGATGATTATTCCGGACATGGCATCTGGTCAAGTGTCGATTATTTTAGGCGCTAAAGGGATTAACTCTTGCTCTGTAACGGCATGTGCTTCAGGCACGAATTCTATTGGTGATGCGTTTAAAGTTATTGAACGTGGTGACGCAGACGCTATGATTACCGGAGGAGCTGAAGCACCATTTAACCATATGGCGATTGCTGGGTTCTCATCTATGGGTGCCTTATCTACTAACCCTGATGCTAAATCAGCGAGTCGCCCGTTTGATAAAAACCGTGATGGCTTTGTAATGGGTGAAGGATCTGGTGTACTTGTCATTGAATCACTAGAATCTGCTCAAAAGCGAGGCGCAAATATATATGCTGAAATTATTGGGTATGGTTCAACAGGTGATGCTTATCATATTACTGCACCAGCTCCAGAAGGCGAAGGTGCTGCGCGTGCGATGCAACAAGCATTAGATGATGCTGAGGTTAATGTGGAAGAAATGGACTATATAAATGCGCACGGTACAAGTACTGAATACAATGATAAATATGAAACAACGGCTGTCAAAACAGTATTTAAAGATCACGCTTATAACTTAGCAATGAGTTCAACTAAATCAATGACTGGTCACTTATTAGGAGCCGCTGGTGGTGTTGAGGCTATTATTACTGCACTCAGTTTAAAACACAACGTAATGCCTCCAACGGTTAACTATGAAACTCCTGATGAAGAATGTGACTTAGATTACGTAGTAAATGAGGCACGCGAGAAAGAACTAAACGTTGCTATGACAAATTCATTAGGCTTTGGTGGGCATAATGCATCGTTAGTGTTTAAAAAGTTTGTGTAAACAATAATGTTTCGAATTGAATATGTATGAAAAAGGAGGACTGATTGCCGTTTAGCAAATCAATCCTCCTTTTTATATTAGTAATCATCATTTTGTTGATCTGTTTTCGTATTTGTTTCTTCGTCTGTTTCTTCGCTTTGTGTATAATCTTCTGACCTTGGTTGACTAGTTAGGAACTCATTTAATGCTGCTTTATTTTCCTCTAAATTTATTTTTAAAATTGTGCCAACGCCAGAATAAGTTGGATCAGTCCAAGTATCATCTAGTGGAATTCTCATGGTTTCTATTTTGTTAGGTGTATTTAAGAAGAACTCTGATGCAACTGATAATACCTTACTCGTTTCCATATTTGTATCAATATAAGGCTGTAAAGTACCGATGGCTCTTGGTAATTTCATGAGACTTGTAAACGATAAGACTTCTTCTTTTAGTGCACTCATGACCTGTTGCTGTCTTCTTACGCGTCCAAAGTCACTCTCTGCATCATTTCTAAAACGAGCATAATCAAGTAATTGTTCACCATTTAAAGTTTGAATCCCTGGATATAGATCAATGTTAACATCTTTAGCTGAGTATCTCATTCTTTTCTCGACATCAATTTCAATTCCATCGGGTGCAATGGTATCAACAATATTTTCAAAGCCTTTGAAATTTACAATAGCATAATAATTTAGTTCAATGCCGAAGTTGTGTTTAATGGTCTTTCTGAGTAGTTCTGGACCACCAAGTGCGAAAGCGGCATTGATTTGTTGTACCCGTGACCTGGTATTTGAACATAGGTGTCTCTCATAATGGACACTAATTTAGCCCGCTCATGTTCAACGTCATATTGACCAATCATTATAGTATCTGTTCTCGATGTTCCGTTCGAATCAAGGTCAGATCCAAGCAATAATACGTTTATTTTGTCATCTTCTAGCTCTTCAGCACCATTAAACTCTTTTTCAAACTGACTATTTCCGCCGTTTTCTCCCATAGCTTGCTCAGCAGCATTTTTGCCTGCTTGGTATTCATAAATAAAAATGAAGCGATACCGATTAAAAACAGAATGAATATAGAGAATATTGTTTTCTTCTTTTTTTACGTTTTATGCGTTTTCTCTCTTGTCTTCGGCTTACCATAATGTTCCCCTCTCTCAATGTTCACCAGTCTCAAATGTACACCTAAATAATATAGATGTAAAGATAGATTCTATTAAATATTTTTTTACATCTTAACATATACATTTATTAAGACGATTGGACAAGCCTGGAGGTTGTAAAAATGGGACAATTTATTTTATTTCTAATTGGTTTTGGTTTTACGTGTGTTGGTGGTGTTTCAATCATTGGTTATTTAAATTATTTGCCAGCAGGGATGAATGCATACGATTTTATTTATTTATATATCATCGTCCAGAATGTTATATGCTTCCAGGCGGACTTTTTTTAATTTTTCTCTCCATGTATATTAAGCCTTTTGATTCATAAAATTTAAGAATAAAAATAAGTCACTTGGTCATAATGAGCATAAATGGAGGATTATGAAAAGTGAGGGATTATGATGTTATATGTACACGATATTTGGGTGAATTGGTTTGAAGGCGAAGAAAACGGATATAATGTCTGCCAATTTCATGAATGGCGTAAAGATGATTCAATTGAACTTTTAGACCAGATTCCAGTAGTCCTAGTTGAAGACAGTCTCTATGACTACATAGAAAACAATATGCAGGACATCCCGAAACCATTGCTAGAACAAGTATATCAGCGAGCTTATTTGAAAAAACATCATAAGAGAATCCCCTTAGATTATGCGTTTGTGGTAACGGATGGTGCTCATGCAATTGTAGTGGATACGTTAGGGTACGATATTCCAGTTCGTAAAAGCAGATTAATTCCAAGACAAGAAAGACTAGTATTGGATTTAGTGAAACAAAAAGAGCCATTTACTTATTCATTTAAGAGACCACGACGTCTTAAAGAGCATCATTTATTATCGTTAGAACCCATTTATATGGTTGGGTTAACTAGAAAAGAAAGACAATTGAAACACCTTCTGATGCTTATGGTTGATCAATTGAATCAAAGTCAACGAATTGATGAGTTACGTTACTGGTTAACCGAGTGGAAACCAGAGTGGTATCCTAAAATTCAAGGAATGACATTTAATGAAGGGTACGATTTACTCTTATCCGAAATCAAAGTGGGTTGGAGTAATAAACATGAAGATCTCTGTGAGAAAATGGCTAAAGGCCAACCATTCTTTGAGAGGTTATGGGAAATGGAACAACGAAAGAAGAATGTGTTAAAAGGGTAATTAATAAGGACACTTCCTCATATATGAAGAAGTGTCCTTTGATTTTTACCTTTTCAAATGTACTCGGCCAATTCCCATTGCTTTTTAGCCTTCTTAAGCATTTTTGAAGCAGCCAATTCTGCTTTCTCTTGTCCTTGATCTAAAATCTCATCTAACTCCTCTGACTCATACAACTCATAATAACGCTCTTGGATTTTTGAAATTTTTTCAGAAACGATTTGAGCTAAGTCTGATTTAAAATCCCCGTACCCTTTTCCTGCATAATCTTTAACAATCTCATCAACCGATTTTTCAGTGAAACCTGCATAGATATTTAACAGGTTTGAGATACCAGGTTTGTTTTCCTTGTCAAATTCAATAATACCTTCAGAGTCTGTTACAGCACTCTTTATTTTCTTCTCAATCTGTTTAGGCTCATCTAGTAAGAAAATCGTTGCTTTATGATTCTCATCTGATTTACTCATTTTCTTAGTTGGATTCTGTAATGACATAATGCGAGCCCCGACTTTTTGAATTTTTATATCAGGAATCGTAAATATATCATTATAACGCTTGTTAAATCGCTCAGCTATGTTACGTGTCAGCTCAATATGCTGTTTTGGTCATCACCGACAGGTACGATGTCAGTTCCATAAAGTAAGATATCAGCGGCCATAAGTGGTGGGTAAGTTAATAGACCTGCAGTCACAGATTCCTTCCCTTCAGATTTATCCTTATATTGTGTCATTCGTTCTAATTCTCCAACCGTTGCAACACATTGTAGCATCCAAGCTAATTCGGCATGTGCTGGTACTTCTGATTGGATAAATAGTGTTGATTTTCTGGGTTAATTCCGCTAGCGAGATACATAGCAGCTAATGAGCGCGTTTGATCACGAAGCTTTAAACGATCTTGTGGAACGGTTATTGCGTGATAATCAACAATACAAAAGTAACTGTTGTATTCATCTTGAAGTTCTGGGAACTGCTTCATAGCCCCTAAATAGTTTCCGATTGTAAGTGTCCCTGAAGGCTGTATGCCAGAGAAAATAGTTTGTGTCATCGTCATAATCCCCTTTCAATTAATGTACAAAAAAAGTCCCATTCATCCCTAAATATGCTAGGGACGAATGGAACCGCGGTGCCACCCTAATTACCTCATTAAAAGGTCACTTCATTTAGCAGGATATCGGTTTGCGAACCGTATAAACTCCAAAGGCCCAATTTCTGACTCTACATACTTATCTGTTTCCACTATCCAGACTCACTGTTAAGAGAGGTAGAGACATACTTACCTTCATCACTGTTTAGTTATTATCATATATTATTACCTTATCTAAGAAATAAATATAAACTATTTTATGATCTTTTTCAAATAGAAGTATATGTTTAAATCAAAATCTAAAGAAATTTTTTTTATAAATTCATTTTTAGGTACTCTTTTTTCGAGAAATATAATATAATGTAATTAAAGATAAACAACTGGGGGGAAAAAGACTTGAGGAGAAGCTTCATTTTATTGTTGTCACTAGTTATGAGTGTAGGGTTGGCAAGTGTTGTGTTAGCAGATGAGGGAGAAAAAGGGAAAGAACAGGTGAAAAACGTAGCTTTTCATGGAAAATTTGAAACGAAGCTTTCAGAGAAAAAGCTACCGAAACCAGTACCACGTTTTACATATGATTCAGGGTTAAAATTTGAATATCCAGATGCAGTAAGAGGAATTTACTTAACTGGTCATTCTGCTGGGAATTTTAGATTTAAAAACTTAATTAAACATGTTAATCAAACGGAATTGAATGCAATGGTTATCGATATAAAAGAAGATAATGGTTATATTACATATAAGTTGCCAAAGGATTCGCCGTACTACGATGCATCTCAAAATTATATTAGTGATCCAAAAGCTATGTTAAAGCGCTTAGAAAAAGAACAAATCTATCCGATTGCTCGTGTGGTTGTTTTTAAAGATACACATTTAGCTGAGAAAAAACCGGAGTGGTCATTTAAAGAAAACGGAAAAGTATGGAAAAACGGTAAAGGTGATGCATTCGTTAATCCATTTATTAAAGATGTCTGGAAGTATAATGTTGAAATAGCAAAAGAAGCAGCTAAATTAGGATTTCAAGAAATCCAATTTGATTACGTTCGCTTTCCTGAAGGATTCGAAAAAACGTGACGTGGAGTTAAAATACAGTCGTGGGGACTATGATGAGGCAGGTTTAGATAACGTACAAGAGCGTGTTAAAGCCGTTACGGAATTTGTCGCTTATGCTAAAAAAGAGTTAGAACCTTTTGGGGTTGATGTATCTGTTGATATATTCGGTTATTCTGCAACGATTAAAGAAGCACCTGGTATTGGTCAGAACTTCTCTAAAATTTCTAGTAACGTAGATGTTATATCTTCTATGATTTATCCAAGTCATTGGGGACCAGGTTACTTTGACATACCTTTTCCGGATAAAAAGCCATACAAATTAGTAAATGAGTATGCCAAAGAGGAAAAAAAGGTTCTTTCTAAATTAGATAAAGCACCAATATCTAGACCATGGATTCAAGACTTCACCGCGTCATGGTTATATGCAGGAGGTAGCACATTTACTTACGGACCTAAACAAGTTCAAGATCAAATTGATGCTTTATATGACAATGGTATATACGAATTTTTACTATGGGATGCAGGCAATACCTATACAGAAGGTGTTGACTATGATCCTCGTAATTAATAAAAACAGAAGTCGCCTTAATGGCGGCTTTTATTTTTTAATGAAATAGTTAACGAAAAGTAAGGTACAAATAATCAGATTATTTTGTGGAGAGTTTACATACTTTTCAACAATTATTGACAAGTTACTAAATTCCATATTTAAATCTTTATCTCCTTAACCTGTTAAAGTGTTAACTATTTTCGAATATTTTAGAGAATCTATGCGGATGTAAGAATAATAAAAAGGGATTTAAGTGAGAGGTTATACATAACATGAATAATGATACTTTATCCGTAGCATACCTGTTATATCACATTTAACCCATGTGTATGAGTTCGTTATAATTAATAATGGTTATAGCAAATGGCATAAAATTAAATTTATGCCGCACGATAAGACTAATATTAGTCATGAAGGAGTAGATCAATGAATTGGTATGAGAAGCTGAATCAGTATTTTCCTGTAGAGGAGATGAAGTCGAAGAAACATTTTGAGACTTTGTTAAAAGAGAAAGGTGATGTCTATCATAAAGATGAAGGTGAATATCATGTTATGATGTACGCAGAATTTGATTCCTTTATCTTTATTGATTATGTATATGTTTCTCCTCAGTCAAGGGGTCAAGGTATTGGTAGCAAATTAATGGAAAAACTGAAAGCGAAAGGCAAGCCGATTATTTTAGAAGTAGAGCCTGTTGATTACGATGATACAGACACGGAAAAACGTTTACACTTCTATCATAGAGAAGGCTTCAAACATGCACAGTCGATTGGTTATACTAGAAAGTCAATAGCAACACAAGAATTAAACACGCTTGAAATTTTATACTGGGCGCCTGATCAAGAATCTGAGGAAATTATTTATGAAAAAATGAAAGAAATGTATGAAAAAATTCATACTTATAAAGATGAAGAGATTTATGGTGAAGCTTATCAGCCGGTAGAAGAAGTTTTAACTATTGATAAAAGTCGTGATGTTGATTTGTTTGAGGAATTGAAAAAGCCAAAAGGTGTATAGAAATATATGACATGTAAAGAAATGCCCTAATTAATGTGGGCATTTCTTTTTTTCCGGAATATAATGCATTATTCATAAAAATTTGGATTTTTTTATAGTTTTTCATTTAAAACGGTTTATTATTTTTAAAGTAGGGTAAAACATAAATATACTTATTTTAATGAGAGGAATCAATTGTGAATATTTTATTACAATTAAATTCATCTCCTATCGAAATACTTGACATTCATGTATAATTAGGATGAAAGGTAATTTAGATTTATTATAAATTAATAATAGTTAAAATCATTTAATTATAGATACCTTTCCAAAGGAGGGTGAATGGCATGGTAACGTTATTTACATCACCAAGCTGTACATCTTGTAGAAAAGCCCGAGCATGGCTAGAGGAACATGAAATTCCTTATAAGGAACGAAATATTTTCTCAGATAGTCTTTCAGAAGATGAAATTAAGGAAATCTTAAGAATGACTGAAGACGGAACTGATGAGATTATATCAACTCGTTCTAAAGTTTTTCAATCATTAGACGTTAGTCTAGATCAAATGCCACTTAAAGATTTGATTAGTCTAATTCAACAAAATCCTGGCTTGCTTAGACGTCCAATTATCTTAGATGATAAACGACTACAAGTAGGCTATAATGAAGATGAAATACGCCGTTTCTTACCTAGAAAAGTGCGTTCATTTCAACTTAAAGAAGCTCAACGTTTAGTAAACTAATATAAACGAAAAAAACCGAATCTTAATGGTTCGGTTTTTTAGTCTATTTAAGTTGTACGAAAGTCCTAAAAGGCAAACGAGCATGACAAAAACTAATGGTAATATGAAGTGTTCGTTAGGAATTAATTTGAAGGTAGATTCAAGCCTTTCTTCTTTCAAAATCAATTCAGCACTTGTGTAAGCAATGAGTGATGCTCCAGCATATACAATGACAGGATATTTGTTCATTATCATTAAAATGATTTTACTGCCAAATATAATAATTGGAACAGATACAGCAAGTCCAAAAATGATTAACACGACATTTTGATTCGATGCTGCTGCAATTGCAAGAACATTATCAAAGCTCATAATCAAATCGGCTATGACAATCGTTTTAACCGCACCTATTAACGTACTGGACGATTCCACTTCAACATGATCGTCATTCTGAGTTAATAATTTAACTGCAATGTATAATAATAATAATCCGCCGATTAATTGTACATAGGGGATGGTTAACAAATAAATTGCGATACCAGCTAAAGAAACTCTAATTAGAATTGCTAAGCTTGTCCCTAGTACAATCGCCTTGTTTTGATGATGTTTAGGTAAATTTCGGCTTGCCATTGCAATGACTACAGCATTATCACCACCAAGAATAAGATCTAACCCAATTATGATTAATACAGCTTTTAATAAATCCCAATTTAGATCAATGAATAATAATTCCATAAAAACCTCCAAAATAAGTAGTGACAAATTCTAATTTTTAGTTTAAAATCATAGACTAAACAAAATTAAAGCAGAAAATTTGTCCATTATTTTTACGTGTAATATACTCTAACTATATTCATGATTAGGGCAAATATGGATTTCGTTTTTTAGTTGTCAAAGCATTTTCATTTTTTGACTACCTATCATAAAATATGATTAAGAAGGTCAGCTTATGAAAATGATTGATAAAAGTTAAAAACGGGTAAACATTATATAACAATCATGTATAATTTGTAATCTTTCCCAGCACGATTACTTAATGAAGGGAGAGGAAAGAAAATGGAAATAGAACGTATTAATGAGAACACATTAAAAATTTTATATTTCTTATAATGACATTGAAGAACGTGGTTTTAATCGTGAAGACATCTGGTATAACCGTGAAAAAGGTGAACAACTTTTCTGGGAAATGATGGATGAAGTAAACGATGAACAAGATTTTAATATAGATGGCCCATTATGGATTCAAGTTCAAGCACTGGATAAAGGGTTAGAAATTGTAGTCACGAAAGCTCAAGTTTCTAAAGACGGTGAGAAGCTTGAATTTCAAAACGAAGAAGGTAATCCGATTCAGCATAACTTAGAAGAAAAGTTAGAATCGCTAATGGAACAAAGTCCATCCAAAAGCGTCGTACTAAAAAACTTATAAACCGCAGCATAATACGACAGAGGAGCAAGAAGATGACAAGTTAGATCTTATGGTGACTTTTAATGATATTGAAGAGGTTATTTCATTAAGTCATTCACTAACTGACAGTCGATTCATCGATGATCGTTTATATGCTTATGAGAATCGATATTATCTATATGTTGCGTTTCCAGAAGGTTATCTAAGTGAAGATGAACAAGAAAACTATATTAGTCGCATCTTAGAGTTTGGTGAAGAGTCCAATATGTCGGTTCACTTTTTAATCGAATACGGGGCAAGAGGTTTTTGAAGCTAAAGCTTTAAAACAACTTAAATCTAAATTTAGTCTTAACTAATGATTGAGCACTGTGACATCGCAGTGCTCATTTTATATTTAATGCATGAAATCAGCTAATCTCAGTTGCAAAGTGGTAAAAAATTCTGTATCTTTAATTTAGGTCTTTAGGTCGAATTGTAGAAAAGGATGAAACAGCATGCTGAAATGGATCCAAGTCGTGATTTTTCTAGTCATCGTATCAGCAGTATTTTATTTGTCCTACAACATTTGGGAAGGTCGTTTAATTACGACTTTTTCTATTTTGTAACGATCTCTGCTGTTTTAATGGGATTTATTATTTTTATTGAAAATCGCGATCCATCTGAAACGTTAAATTGGCTTTTAGTCTTTGCGTTATTTCCTGTATTAGGGTTTTTCTTCTACTTATTATTTGGTCGCAACTACCAAAAAAAAGAAAACGTTTTAAAGAAAAACAAGCAGCTGATGAAGTCGCTTTTAATAGAGTAGAAGGTCAACGGGTTATTAGTGATCAAGAACTAAATCAAATGGGCGACCATCAAAAAATGCTGTTTCGTTTAGCCCAACACTTAGGGAACTCTCCGATTTCGTTTAATACGGAAACTAAAGTATTAACGAACGGGCGCGAGACCTTTCCGGCTATTTTAGAAGAGCTAGAAAAAGCTGAACACCATATCCACTTAGAATATTATATTGTAAGGCACGATGAATTGGTAATCAAATTAAAGATGTGTTAATTCGAAAAGCAAAAGATGGCGTTGAGATTAGGTTCTTATATGATGCAGTAGGAAGCTGGAAATTATCTGAGTCATATAAAGAAGAATTAAGAAAAGCCGGTGTCCAAAATTGGTTCCTTTTCTCCTGTCAAATTACCATTTATAGGAAACCGAATAAACTTTCGAAACCACCGAAAGATCATTGTCATCGATGGAAAGGTTGGTTTTGTAGGTGGTTTAAATATTGGGGATGAATATTTAGGTAAAGTTCCTCAGTTTGGTGATTGGCGTGATACACACCTTTACGTACGAGGTGAAGCGGTTAGAAGCCTACAAACAATCTTCTTGCAAGATTGGAAATACGAAACGGATGAACACTTGCTAAAATCGGAATATTTATCACCTGAGATATTAGACGGCCGTTTTGGCGGTGTGCAAATGATTACGAGTGGTCCGGATAATCAGTGGGAAACAATAAAAAGCTATATTTCTCTATGATTATATCTGCTAAAAATCAATATGGATAGCATCACCATACTTTATTCCTGATGACGATATTTTAACAGCTATGAAAGTCGCAAGTTTAAGTGGGGTAGATGTTAGACTACTTGTGCCAAGACGACCCGATAAACGAATTGTGTTTCATGCATCTCGTTCATATTTTCCCGAATTAATGGACGCTGGAATTCGAATTTTTGAATATGAAGCAGGTTTTATGCACAGTAAAGTAGTTGTGATTGATCATGAGTTGGCATCAATTGGAACGTCTAACATGGACATGAGAAGTTTTCATTTAAACTTTGAAGTCAACGCATTTCTATTTAGAACAGAAAGTACAAATAAGTTAGTGGCTGATTTTAAAGAAGATTTTATGAAATCAAGAGAATTAGACCCTGAGAAGTTCGAAAAGCGCTCCATTTTCTTACGTATGATGGAATCCTTATTTAGATTACTTTCCCCGTTACTCTAATAAGTTAGGGGACGAAGTTTATGTTAAAAGCATTAAATTCAAATGGACAGGAAATACTGGCGTATAACAAGAGTAAACAGGAACTGAATGTTATACGTCAGCATCCTCACTACTGCCCGGAGTGTCAACAGAAAGTGGTACTTAAAGCAGGGCAAGTCGTTATTCCTCATTTTGCTCATATCAAGCGAGTACAGTGCTCTCATCAGGGAGAATCCCAGACTCATTTAGAAGGAAAAATAAAACTTTATAACTGGTGTATTAAACAAGGGCTGTATGCAAAACTAGAACATATCATACCTTCAATTGATCAGCGGGTTGATGTGCTTGTTAAGCTAGGAGGCAAATGGGCGGCTATCGAATTTCAATGCTCACCCATTTCAACAACGGATCTATTAGACCGTACGTTAGGTTTAGCCTCAAGAAATGTTTATCCATTTTGGATTTTTGGGCCAAAATATTTAGGTGATCATAAATATGACCTGTATTGGAATACCACTTTAAGATCTGCAGTTATGTATCATCAAAATACCAATCAACATCAATTATTCTTCTTTGACCCAAAAACTAATCGAATGACAGTAGCAACGCATTTATTTAATGCCAAAGGAAAAGCAGTATCTTCACTTAAACATCTACCGCTTAATTCGTTAACCTGGCACATGCTATTTGAACCCGTTCAAATACAAAAGTCATACTATCTTCAAAAATGGATTAAAGAAAAGCGGAATTTTAGAATCGGACCCACTCGTTATCTTTCTAAATACGATGAACCATTTATGAAACAGCTGTATCTTTTAGGTTTACACCCACAAATTTACCTTCATGTGTTTATTTACCAGTTCAAAATTCTTATCGTTATTGCTTCCAGATTATGTTTGGCAATCTCAAATCATTTTATATTTAAATCAAATAAAAGTAACTCAAACAGTTTTGATTGATCACTTATTACGTTTAGTTAAACCTTATTTCGGTAACACAGTTACTTCAATCTATCCAGGCAGAAGTATGCATCCTTTAATCGAGTATCTAAGCCTATTATGTCAATTGGGGTATTTGAAGAAACACTCAGCTAGTAAGTATGAAAAGATTAGAGGTTTTACTTTTTATCAATCGTTAGATCGTGCATTAGAAGGTGATAAAGAATTATTACACAAGTTATTTAAATTTTTATAATATTTTTCATTTATTTTTACAGAATCGTTATTTTTATATAGAATGTATATGAAAGACTAATTAATTGGGGAGGTTACATACCGTGACAGAAACGGCTACAGGTTTAAAAACGAGAGATGAAGTACCTAAAGAATTAACTTGGGATTTAGAAGCTATTTTCCCTACGGATGATGATTGGGAGAAAGAATTTGAAGCGCTTAAGTTAGATTTTCCTAAAATCGAACAATATAAAGGGAAGATTGCAGAATCACCTGAGAACTTATTAAACGTATTAAAATTCGAGGATGACATTCGAATTCGTCTTGAAAAATTGTTTGTATACGCTCACATGCGTTCAGATCAAGATACGGCAAACAGTAAATATCAAGATCAAAATGCTAGAGCGCAAAGTTTGGCAACACATATGTTGAGCGCCTTTAGCTTTGTGACTCCAGAAATTTTATCAATGACAGATGATGAAATTGAAGGTTTTTTAAATCAAAACAATGAATTAACGCATTATGAAAAAACATTACGTGACATCATGAAATCTCGACCACATGTTTTAAGTGATAAAGAAGAGGCATTATTAGCGGAGGTTTCGGAAGTCACTTCAGCACCATCAAATGCATTCGGTATGCTAAATAATGCGGATATTGAGTTTCCAACTATTAAAGATGAAGATGGTAAAGACGTTCAGTTGTCACATGGTCGGTACCGTGATTTCTTAGATTCTAAAGACCAAAACGTGCGTAAAAATGCGTTTAATGCCATGTATGACACGTTTGGGCAGTTCCGAAATACATTTGCTGCTACACTATCTGGACAGATAAAGAAAGATAACTTTGTTGCTAAGGCGAGAAATTATAATTCAGCTAGAGAAGCGGCATTAGATCAAAACAATATTCCTGAAAAGGTTTATGACAACTTAGTTGAAGCAATCAACGAACGACTTCCTGTTTTACATCGCTATATGGAGGTTAAAAAGAAAGCTTTAGACTTAGATGAACTTCATATGTATGATATCTATACACCGCTTGTAGATGAGAAAATTTCTGTAAGTATTGATGAAGCTAAAGATTATGTATTAAAAGGTTTAGCTCCATTAGGTGATGATTACACAGGCATTTTGCAGAAAGCTTATAAGGAGCGTTGGATTGACTGGTTAGAAACGAAAGGGAAAAGAAGTGGCGCGTATTCGTCAGGTAGCTATTTAACAAATCCTTATATTTTAATGAATTGGCAAGACAACGTTGATAACATGTTTACGCTTGCTCACGAGTTAGGCCATTCACTTCACAGTTATTATACACGCGAGAACCAATCACCTCGCTATGGTGATTACTCGATTTTTGTTGCTGAGGTTGCTTCAACAGCGAATGAGGCATTATTAAATGATTACTTGCTAAAGACGTAGATGATAAAAAGAAAAAGTTATATCTTTTAAATAATTTCTTAGAAGGTTTCCGTGCAACGGTTTATCGTCAAACGATGTTTGCCGAGTTTGAGCATGATATTCATAAACGTGATCAAAATGGTGAAGCATTAACAGCTGATAAACTAACATCAATTTATTATGATTTAAACAAAAATACTTCGGTGAAGGTGTCGAAGTTGATGAAGCTATTGGATTAGAATGGGCTAGAATCCCTCACTTCTACATGGGGTATTATGTGTATCAATATGCTACGGGCTATTCAGCAGCAACAGCATTAGCACATAAAATCCTTGAAGAAGGCGACTCTGCGGTTGAACGCTATAAGAACTACTTAAAAGCGGGTAGCAGTGAAGATCCAATTGATGTTCTTAAAAAAGCTGGAGTGGATATGACAACTAAAGCCCCTATTTTAGCAGCACTTGACGTATTTGAAGAAAAACTAAATGAATTTGAACAGTTATTAAACGAATAAACAAAAAATGCTGAAGTCTGATATTGAACTAAACCCCAGTTAGTGGACTAATTAAAAAAAAGTCCCTAA
>NZ_BBCD01000029.1 GCF_001311865.1 Piscibacillus salipiscarius JCM 13188 | reverse complement strand
TTATTCGCCAGTTTCATCAATTTATTCCCCACTATAGATCATATATTCGCTACTTTTTATAGTTTATGAAATTCTGGCTTTCGTTCTTTAAACGTTGTGACATAATTAAAACCTATATCCTTGAGCAAGTCGTATGCTTCATCAATTCGGTCTCCAACACGTTCAGGTCTGTGCGCATCAGAGCCAACTGTGATGATTTCACCGCCCATTTGTTTGTATAATTCTAGTATATCTCGACTGGGTAAAAGGCGGTTCATATTATACTTGTAACCTGACGTGTTAATCTCAATCCCTTGTCCACGTGGAATGATCGTTCTAAAAATTTCCTCTATCACGTCGTGGAAGTGGTGAACGCCATCTTCAAATTTATAACGAGTCACTAAGTCGAGATGACCTAATATACTGAATGCCTCAAATTGCTTCACACAATCCAAAAGCTCCGTGTAATACTTGTCGTACGCCTCGTGTAATGTGCAATCCTTAAACAGATTCCCAGAATGCAAGTCCTTACCGTCAGTTGAATGCATGGAGAGAATAATAAATCAAAATTTGTTCCTTTGTTAATTCATTATATGGTTTAACTAAATGAGGCTGAATCCCAAGTTCAATACCTTTTCGAATATCTAGTTTTCCAGAAAATTGATCATGAACTGCCTTATGAGCCTTAGCATATTCATCTAAATTGACGTCAAACACAATGGATGGGTCTGGATAATCATAATCAATATGGTCTGTAAAACAGATAGACGTTAAGCCTTTTCTAACAGCTGCATCAGCCATCTTTTCCATAGGGGCATCACAATCTGCTGAAAAAGTAGAATGCATATGAAAATCGTGCATATCGATCTTCCTCTCTTTTAATCTTAAATCTTATTCTAATAGGTTGACAGACTGATGTACAGACATTAAAATAATAAACAATAACTTTAATCTGATAAAGTGATAAACAAATAGAGTGATAAAGGGAGTTAGTGATGAATTTCGGAAAACAATTACCACAAGGTGTCGCCGATTTATACTCCAATGATTACGAAAAAAAAGAATATGTTACCGATCAAATCAATCGAGTAACTAAATTACACGGGTTTAAGCCAATTCAAACGCCTACTTTTGAATACTACGACCTGTTTATGAATATGCCAGGAACAATGGATACAGATCAAATGATTAAGTTAATTGATCATGACGGAAAGATTCTTGTCTTGCGTCCAGATGCAACGATTCCGATTGCGCGAATGGTGGCGAATTCAAAAGATCCGGTTAAATTTGAAAAACTATCATATGTCACAAATATCTTTAGGATGCAAATGGTGACTCAGATGTATTTTCAAGGTCTTTCACACAGTTAGGGGTAGAGTGCTTTGGCAATAAGGATTTGTATATCGATGTTGAGATGATTTCACTTGCAATCGAATCGTTAAAGGCTACAGGACTAAAATATCTTCAAATTGATTTAGGTCAGGCAAGCTTTTTCCAGTCACTGATGAAAGAGGTTGAATTACCAAACCAAGTTCAAAGGGAAATTCAGCAAAAACTAGAACAAAAAATGAATTTGAACTTGAAGCGGTACTGACTAAAAACGGTGTTGATGATCGAGTTAAGCAAGTTCTTCTAAATTTAACTAACCTTTTTGGGGAACCTCGGGAGGTTTTTAATAGAGCTAAAGAACTTTCATTTAATCATGGCATGTTAGATTCTATAAAAGATTTAGAATGGGTAGTCGATCAGCTAGACAAACTTGGATTATCTAACTTTATTTCGGTTGATTTAGGACTCGTTAATCAATTGAACTATTACACGGGTATAATGTTCCAAGGATTCGTTGAAAACTTTGGACGTTCAGTTATTCAAGGCGGGCGGTATGATCATTTAACGGAAGAATTTGGTTTAAAAGTTGATGCAATCGGATTTGGCGTCTATATTGATCAATTAATAGATGTATTAACACAGCAAGGTGTTCAGCTTGAAAACGAGAACTTAAAGCTCTCAATTAATAGCGAGGATAAAACGAAATCATTCAATTTAGCACGCATTCTAAGAGAACAAGGGTGGATTGTCGATTTGTTTAGCAATCAAGACAGTTCGGTCATGGTTGATTTAGATCAAAAAGTTATCAAATATGGTACTGAAGAGCAAACATTCCATACACAAGAAGATTTAATAAGTAAGGTAGGTGAACGGCGCTATGGCGAAGGTTAAAATTGCTCTCACAAAAGGAAGGCTAGCGGATGAAAGTATAAACATTTTTTAAAGAAGCTGGCATCCGTTTTTCTGCCTATGAAGAAGATAGCCGAAAGCTTATTTTACCAAGTGATTGCGAGCAATATGAAATTATATTAGTTAAAGCATTAGATGTGGCGACTTATGTTGAAAATGGAGCAGCCGATCTCGGCATAGCGGGAAAGGATACGTTACTTGAAGCAAATGCAAATGTGTTTGAACTCGTTGATTTAGGTTTCGGAACTTGTCAATTCGCCGTTGCAGGTAAGAAGGGCTTTGACTTAAATCAGGCTGTAAAACTATCTGTTGCAACAAAGTATCCAAGAGTGACAACGATGTTTTTTCAGGAAAAAGGAAGACAAATCGAAACAATTAAATTAAACGGTTCTGTTGAACTAGCGCCACTTGTTGGTCTTTCTGATGTCATTGTCGATATCGTTGAAACTGGGCGTACGTTAAAAGAGAACGGTCTTGATGTGTTAGAGCATATGTACCCGATCAGTGCTAGGTTAGTTGTTAATAAGGCAAGTTATAAAACAAAGAGTCAAGAACTTTTACCACTTGTCCAGAAAATTAAAGAGACCTTAACCGTTACGAAAGGGTGAGCAATATGCAAATCCAACAGATTACTTATAATGACCTTAACCAAATCGCAAGAGCACGAAAGCAAAGAGAAAGCCAAGATTTAACAGACATTGATGAAAAGGTTCAATCTATCGTAGATGACATTAAACTAAATGGCGAACCTGCAGTATTAAATTATATAAAAGAGCTTGATGGGGCAGAAGTTGACTCAATCATCGTGAGTGACGAAGAGATTCAAGCAGCATTAGAAACGGTTGATCCTAATTTTATTAAACTATTAGAAGAGGCAAAAGCCAATATTGAGAAGTACCATGCCCTTCAGAAAGAAAAATCGTGGTACCACCATGAAGCCTCAGGTGTTTGGTTAGGTCAACAGGTGACCCCTATAGAACGTGTAGGTATCTATGTGCCGGGTGGAAAGGCTGTATACCCTTCTACCGTTTTAATGAATGTAGTACCTGCAAAAGTAGCTGGAGCCAATGAGATCATCGTCACAACGCCGGTTGGAGCAGACGGAAAAGTTAACCCGTTAACCATTGCTGCGTCTAAGCTTGCTGGAGCGACTCAAATTCTAAAAGTCGGTGGTGCTCATGGGATTGCAACACTAGCATATGGAATCAAACATCTAAAACCTGTTTATAAAATTACTGGGCCAGGTAACGCTTTTGTCGCCCGCGCTAAAAAATATGTCTTTGGAGATGTTGGGATTGATATGATTGCTGGACCGAGTGAGGTGTGTGTCGTTGCTGATAAAACGGCAAATCCTACCTTGATTGCAGCCGACTTAATTGCACAAGCTGAGCACGATGAAATGGCTTCTGCAATCTTAGTCACAGATTCACACCAGGTTGCAACTAACGTTAAAGATGAGGTTAATAGACAAATGGAAGAAAGAACGCGAAAACATATATTGCAGCATTCACTATTTAATCAAGGTGCTATATATGTCGTCTCTGATCTCCAAGTTGGATTTGACCTAGTTAATGAACTTGCTCCAGAGCACTTAGAATTACTCGTTAGGAATCCATTTGAAAAATTAAGTAGTGTGAGAAATGCTGGAGCTATATTTTTAGGAGAATATTCACCAGAACCATTAGGAGATTATTGGGCTGGCCCTAACCATACGCTTCCAACCAATGGTACAGCGAAGTTTTCATCACCACTTGGCGTATATGATTTTATGAAAAAATCGAGTGTTATTCATTATGATCAAGATGCTCTACGTGAAGCGGCAAATAAGATTGAACGATTTGCTGACGAAGAGGGGCTAGATGGCCATGGAGCTTCCATACGTAAACGGTTTGAATAAGGAGAGGTGAAACGATGCGACAAGCAACGATTAAACGTGATACTACGGAAACAAAAATCGATTTAAGTTTAACCATTGATGATTCAATTCAAGCTGCCATTGACACTGGGGTTGGCTTCTTTAATCATATGTTGACGCTATTTGCGGCGCACGGACAGTTTGGGCTTAATGTGAAAGCGAGTGGCGATTTAAATGTTGATCAGCATCATACGGTTGAAGATGTCGGCATCGTTTTAGGTCAAGCATTAAAAGAAGCAATTGGAGATAAGAAAGGCATTAAACGCTATGCATCTGATTTCACACCAATGGATGAATCATTAAGTTTAGTATCAGTTGATGTCTCCAATCGTCCTTATTTAGTTTTTGATGTGAATGGTTTACCAGAGAAAGTCGGTAACTTTGATACAGAACTCGTTGAAGAATTTTTCCGTGCCTTCGTTAATCAAGCAGGAATTACGTTACACATTAAATTAATTCACGGCCAAAATAGTCACCACATCATAGAGTCAATTTTTAAAGGGTTTGGCAGGGTGTTAAATGATGCATTGATGATCGTAAATCCTGACGGAGAGGTACCATCAACGAAAGGGACGTTATCATGATTGCCATTATTGATTACGGCGCAGGTAACTTAAAAAAATGTGAAGCACGCCCTTGACCTTTTAGAGCTAGATTCTTATATAACTGACAATCCAGATGATTTAGTTGAAGCTAAAGGAATGATTTTGCCAGGTGTTGGCGCGTTTGGTCACGCTATGAATGAGTTACGAGAAAAAGGGTTTGATCACAAAATAGTAGAGGAAGTGGCTTTGGGTAAACCACTGCTTGGGATATGTTTAGGAATGCAGTTGTTATTTGATCGAAGCTATGAGCACGGTGAGCACACTGGATTAGGGTTAATACCTGGTGAGATTGTTGAATTTAAACCAGATTTAAAAGTTCCTCATATGGGTTGGAACGAGCTTGAAATAGCTAATCATTACAGGAAACATCCTATGACTAGGAGTATTCAGGATAGGGATTATGTCTATTTTGTTCATTCTTTTTCGCAAAGCCAAAAGAAGCAAAGGATATTCTGTTCTCCACTGATTATGGTCAAATGTTTACATCAGCAGTGATGAGAGAACAAATCATTGGCATGCAATTCCACCCAGAGAAGAGTTCTAAAGTCGGGATGCAGCTCTTAAAAAAACTTCGGGGAGATGGTGACTCGTGAATATATTTCCAGCAATTGATATTAGAAATCAGCAAAGTGTTCGGCTATTACAAGGTGACTATGACCAAGAAACTCAGTACGGAAATCCGGTAGAAATGGCGAGGCGCTGGGTGAACGAAGGAGCCACATACTTACACATCGTAGATTTAGATGCAGCTAAAGGTAATCCTTCCAATAACTTAGAGGTCATCAAACAAATTGTTCAAGAAGTTGAGGTGCCGATCCAAGTTGGTGGTGGTATTCGAACTGATGCTAGAATCGTAGAACTACTCGAAATTGGAGTGAAACGTGTGATTCTAGGTACAGCTGCTGTGAAAGAGCCTGATTTCGTTAAACGTTCTGTGGAACACTTCGGTGAACAAGTAGTAGTGTCAGTGGATGCTAGAGACGGCTATGTGGCAACTGATGGCTGGACAGAGACATCCACTTTAAGAGCACTTGATTTCGTAAAAGAATTAGAGGGTGCAGGTGTTCAAACCATTGTTTATACAGATATCTCAAAGGACGGAATGCTACAAGGTCCTAATTTACAAGAATTAAATTATATGAATGACGCCACGTCCATAGATGTGATTGCCTCAGGTGGCGTCACAAGTATGGATGATATCCAAGCTTTAAGTGGAATGGGCATTTACGGGGCTATTATTGGAAAAGCGTTATATGAAGGAAGAATCGATTTGAAAGCTGTAATGGAGGAAGTTTAATGTTAGCTAAACGAATTATTCCTTGTTTAGATGTACGTGACGGCCGCGTCGTTAAAGGAACGCAATTCCAAAATATTCGAGATGTTGATGATCCAGTTGAGTTGGGTAAAAGATATAGCGAACTTGGTGTAGATGAGCTTGTGTTTTATGACATTACAGCTTCTTATGAAAAGCGGTCTATATTTCTAGACGTAGTTAAGCAAGTTGCAGAAGAGGTTCACATTCCATTTACAGTGGGAGGCGGAATTGCGACCACTGAGGATTTTCGTACCGTTCTAAATGCTGGTGCTGATAAAGTTTCTATTAACAGTGCAGCTGTGAAAAATCCTAACTTAATTAATGAAGCGGCAGGGTGGTTTGGCAACCAATGCGTAGTGCTATCGATTGATACGAAGTTGATTGATGGTAAATGGAGAGTGTTTGTCCAAGGAGGACGTAAAGATACAGGCTTAAGGCTTTTTGATTGGGCTAAAGAAGGCGTCGAGCGTGGTGCTGGAGAAATTGTGCTTAATGTCATGAATGCAGACGGTGTCAAAACAGGCTATAACGTAGAAGTTACGCGTCAGTTGGCACAATTGTTAACGTCCCTGTTATTGCCTCGGGTGGAGCAGGGAAGAAAGAGCACTTTTGTGACGTTCTAAAGAAAGGCGCCGATGCGGCTCTAGCAGCTTCCGTTTTTCATTTTGGTGAAATTGAAATAAAAGAACTAAAGCAATATTTATCTAATGAAGGTTTACCAATAAGGTTAGGGTGATTTAATGGAATTTAAATTTAATGAAGAAGGATTAATCCCGGCGATTGTTCAAGATTATAAAACTGGCGAAGTGTTAATGCTTGCTTATATGAATGAAGAGGCTTTGCAAAAACGAAAGAAACGAAGTCATCATGGTTTTATAGCCGAAGCAGGCAAGAACTTTGGAAAAAGGGTGCTACATCTGGAAACACTCAAACCGTCAAAAACATGAGCTATGACTGCGACCAAGATACGATTTTGCTTCAAGTTGAGCAAATAGGAGCTGCATGTCATACGGGAGAGCGAAGCTGTTTTTACCGTGACATCGATTTAGGAGAGGAGCCGGCGTTCAGTCGTGAAGTCGTGCATCATGTATACAAAGCGGTTAAAGATCGACGTGATAATCCTAAGGAAGGGTCTTATACGAACTATTTATTCGATGAAGGGATCGATAAGATTTTAAAGAAAGTCGGCGAGGAATCGAGTGAAGTCATTATTGGTGCGAAAAATAATGACAATGAAAATCTGGCTATGGAAATCGCGGATTTAACTTACCACATTCTTGTATTGTTAGCTGAAAAAGATTTACCTGTAGAACGTGTGAAAGAAGAGTTAACGAAGAGAATGAAAGGGGACTAAACATGAGTAAGTTCTGGAGCAGTACGGTTCGAAAAACGAAGCCATATGTACCTGGTGAGCAGCCAAATGAAACCAATGTAATAAAGCTGAATACTAATGAAAATCCCTATCCACCATCACCCAAAGCTTTGGAAGCGATGCAATTCGCAGTTAACGATGACTTAAGAAAATATCCGAGTCCGACTGTGGATTCGCTTAGGAAAGTCATTGCAAAAAGGGAAGACATAGAACCTGAAAATGTATTTGTCGGTAATGGCTCAGATGAAGTGTTGGCTTTTGCGTTTCAAGCGTTTTTTTGAGCCGAATGAAGCCATTAAGTTTCCAGAGATCACGTATAGTTTCTATCCAGTTTATGCAAAGCTTTATGATATTCCCTATCAAACAGTTCCTTTAAAAGATGATTTTTCAATAGATGTAGAGGGTATGTGTGAGTCCATTGGTGGAGTCATATTTCCAAATCCCAATGCACCAACTGGGATCGCTTTAAACTTGAATGAGGTTGAGTCTATTATTAAGCGTAATCCAAATCAAGTCATAATCATCGATGAAGCTTATGTGGATTTTGGTGCTGATACGGCTGTTCCATTGACTAAAAAATATCCCAATGTTCTTATTACGCGCACGTTATCAAAGTCACATGCATTAGCTGGCATTCGTTTAGGTTATGCCATTGGAAGTTCAGAACTTATTGAAGGGCTTGAACGAATTAAAAACTCATTTAACTCTTACACGATCAATCGCATAACTTTGGCTGGTGCTGAAGCAGCAATGAAAGATGATATATATTATGATCAAACATTAAATCAAATCATTGAAACTCGAGAATGGACCAAGCAAGAGCTTGAACATTTAGAGTTTGAGGTGATTCCATCTCAAACAAATTTCTTGTTTGTTAAGCCAACTAAAATAACTGCAAAAGAGTTATATGAAACCTTGAAACAACAAGAGATATACATTCGTTTTTTTGAAAATCTAGAAGACTACTTAAGAATTTCAATCGGCAGTGAAGATGACATGAAAACATTTGTAAATGAAGTGACTAACATCATCAATTCAATCAAAGTTTAAAATTTGCCCTTCTTTAGAATCAACGTATATTTGTTAAGATACACTCGAATAATATGATTGATTAATAATTCCTAAGGTGGTTCTATTATGGATGATAAAGAAGAGCAGTACCAAGAAGATATTAATATAAAATTAGGTGGAATGGGTGTGTACGGTACAGCTTCCCACAAATTTGGTTCCCGAAAAACGAATAGGAGTGTTCAAGAGGTTGGAAAGTTAGATGAGTATGAAAAGGTTGAAGAAAATGACCTTGAAACAGATACTTCTAAAAAAGCCGGGGAAGAAAAAGAGTATTAAAAAAGATGAAACTAGCTATGTATGGCTAGTTTCATCTTTTTTTAAAAATAGCGTTAATTAATCTATTTATTAAGGAACTCGAATGAAGTATTAACAAGATATTCATTAATCGTTATTGAACCACTTTCATATAAGTGGACGGTTAAACTTCTTGATTATTTTTAAAGATAATCTTCCCATCCGGTTCAAGGAGTGACATCTCGTAGGTAGTTTCTCGTGATTCTGTATTGATTTGATGAATGGCGTCATCAATTTCCTCTTGATCTTTGGTTTCGTATATGAGTTTTTCATCCATGTACACCTGCATAACCGAGTATTCTTCAGTGATTAATGGCTCTTTTGAACAACCAGAAATTATAATAGATAGGCTTAAGGTCATTAAAATCACGATTCTTTTCAAGTTGTACACCCCTTATGATTTAAACCTAGATATTGCTTACTTTTACTTTGGTTCCTTTTGATTCCTAATCAACCTCAAAGCATTCAGTGTCACAAGTAAGGTGGCTCCCATATCTGCTAAATGGCAATCCAAAGTGTTAGCCACCCCGGAATGACGAGTAAGAGAGCTAATACTTTCAAACCTA
Source organism: Piscibacillus salipiscarius JCM 13188 (assembly GCF_001311865.1). GTDB lineage: Bacteria > Bacillota > Bacilli > Bacillales > Alkalibacillaceae > Piscibacillus > Piscibacillus salipiscarius. The sequence goes on along the minus strand of NZ_BBCD01000029.1, from coordinate 27,516 downwards.
AAGCAAACCCAATGTTCTGTTTGATAATGTTTAAGGTTCGCCTGCTTAGACGTACAGTAAAAGGAAGCTTATTTAAATCGTCTCCCATTAAGGCAATGTCAGCCGTTTCGAGTGCAGTGTCTGTACCGGCGCTTCCCATTGCGATTCCGACATCTGCTGTTGCTAAGGCTGGAGCATCATTGACTCCATCACCAACCATAGCGACTTTACCGTACTTTTGGCTAAGCTGTTTAATCTGGGTTTGTTTATCTTTAGGTAAAAGATTTGAAAGGTATTCTTTAATACCAACTTGCTCAGTGATCGATTGTGCTGTCCTGTCGTTATCACCTGTTAATAAAATCGAGTGTTTCATGCCTAATGTATGAATATCTTTAATCATCTGTTTGGACATGTCACGTACTGCATCTGCAATTGCAATAATCCCAATAACTGAGTTGTTTTCCTCGACTAAAATCACCGTGTTCCCATCTTCTTGAAGATTTGCGACTTCACTTTGAATGGATGAGCTTAATTCTCCAAACATACTAGGACTGCCAATCTGATAAGTGGTTTCGTTAATCGATCCTATAATACCTTTACCTGTTTGTGAATGAAACTCTTCAACGTCATAATGCTTGAGGTTAAATCGCTCAGCATAATGGACGACAGCTTTTGCTAATGGATGCTGCGATTTCTGTTCTAGGCTGCTTGCAATTGAAAATAATTCTTCATCACTTTTATTAGATAGATTTTGGTAATGTTGTACGACAGGTTCACCTTTTGTAATCGTGCCTGTTTTATCAAAAGCAATAGCATCAATATGTCCTAGGGATTCTAAGTATGCACCACCTTTTATTAAAACACCATTACGAGCAGCGCTTCCGATTGCTGTTACAATGGCTACTGGCGTTGAAACGACTAAGGCACAAGGACAACCAACGACTAATACAGCTAGCCCTTGGTATAACCAAGTTTCAAAGCCTGCCCCCAAAAACAGGGGCGGAATAATGGCTACACCTAAAGCAATTAACATAATGACTGGTGTATAGTATGCAGCAAAACGATCCACGAATTGTTGGGCAGGTGCTTTTTCATTTTGAGCTTCTTCTACTAAATGAATGATTTTAGCTAAAGTCGTGTCCTTAACTAATTTTGTCGTTCTAACTTCTAAATAACCTTCCTCATTAAGGGTTCCTGCAAAGACTTCATCATCCAGTCCTTTATAAACGGGTACGGACTCTCCTGTAATCGATGCTTGGTTAATGGATGATTCCCCTTTTGATACCACACCATCGACAGGAATTTTCTCGCCTGGCTTAACGATCACGATATCATCAACTCGTATGTCATCAACACTAATTTCTTGTATCTGACCGTCTCTTATAACGTTAGCGGTTTTGGGTGCGATGCCCATTAATGATTTGATTGAATTCCTCGCCTGATCCATGGAGTAGGACTCAAGAGCCTCGCTAATCGCAAACAAGATCACAACAGCAGCACCTTCAATCCATTCCCCGATTAATGCTGCCCCAATGACTGCAATCGTCATCAACGTCTTCATATCAAACCTTAGTTTAATTAAATTTTGAAAACCAGCTATAAAGAGGCGATGTCCACCTAAGACAATGGAAGCAATAAATGCCCCGATGGTGATAGGATGCTCTTCACCAAGTTGAAAGAAAAGCGCAATACCTAATGCTAATAAGACGAGTGAGCCAACAACATTGCCATTTTCTTTAACATAATCCCCAAAAAGATTTTTGAGGTGTTTCTTCATATTCTTGGGTCACGGTTAAGTTTTCAAAAGATCCGGCTCGTTCAAGTTCATCAATAGACGCTGAACCTTCAACTGTAACTTTAGATGCACCAAAGTTAACGTTGGCATTTTTGACAGTTGAAATCTCTTTAACATTGTTTTCAAACGTCTTAGCACAATTAGCGCAAGACATGCCTTGAACGTAAAAGCTTTGTTCTTGTTCTCCCATAATCTATTCCTCCAGTTCCTCCTGGTGCTCGATTGCAACTTTTATCAAGTCACGAACGTGATGGTCATCGAGCGAATAATAAACGTTTTTACCACCTTTTCTTATCTTAGCTAAACCATATTTTTTAGTGTGCGTAAATGATGGGAAGCACTCGCAACAGAAGTGTCGGTGATAGCAGCCACATCACAAACGCATAATTCTTCTTGAATAGTTAGAGCGTGTGCTATTTTTACTCGTGTTTCGTCACTTAATACTTTGAAAAGCTGACTAACTGACTTAATCGGCACTTGATTAAGTGATGTATAAACATGCTGCAGTTCTTCTTCAGTTACATCAGACGTACAATTTGGAAGTTTCATTAAAACAGACCTCTTTCATTCAAATGTTCGTTTGAATATATTATATTCAATGGTGGTTTGAATGTCAATCGATTGAATGACTTATTGTATTCAAGTAAAATTTGATTAAAGAAAGAGGTGGCAACATGATACGTAAAGGACGGAGCGAGGATTTAGATCGAATACAGACATTAGTCAATCGGGCTAAACAACTAATGACTCAAGAAGGCAATGACCAGTGGGATGAGACGTATCCAACAAGGAAGCATTACGAGGATGATTTACATAATGGACAATTATATGTGTACGAAAATGGTGGAATCGTACTAGGTGCGGCATGCATCAGTGGTGAAGGGCATCATGAATATGACGAAATCGCTTGGAACATCTCACAAAAACCTTATCTATGTATGAAGCGACTGGCTGTAGATCCAGAGGCTCGACTGCGCGGGATTGGGTTAGCTTTTTATCAATATGCGGATCAGTTGGCGTTACAACGAGGTGTCCCGTCTTTAAGAACTGATACGAATGGTTCAAATCAAGCAGCATTACGTTTGTTTGAGAAAGCAGGCTATTCGTACGTAACGTCAGAATCGCATGGTCATTATAAAGAGCCATTTGTTTATTATGAAAAGAATGTAAAGACTGAATTAAGTCAGCAAGGAATTAACAAAGTGACTGATAAATTTTAAAAACTAACCGATATTTTGAAAAAACGACTGATATATCTGAAAAACTGATTGATAATTTTCGAAAACTGAACGATAAAACTGAAAAACCGACCGATTAAATAATAATCCTCCCCGCTAGGAAACAGGCCGAATATTTTTTAAAAGGGGCCGATAAAATTCAAAAACAGGCCGTAACTTCCAAAAAAGGGGCCGTTAAAAATTAAAAAAAGGGCCGTAACTTTTAGAAAACAGGCCGATAAACTCAAAAAACAGGCCGAATATGTCAACTCAAGCATCATATAACCACAAGAAAAAGGCCGGCATTAACCGGCCTTAATCCTATATTTATTCAGTTAAGCTTAAGTATTCCTTCACATCGTTCTTACAAAGCTCAATTCCTTTTTCCCAGAATGACTCCTTCGTAATATCTTCTCCTAAATGTTTCATTGCAAGATCTTCAACGCTCATCACGGCAGTGTCACGTAATAGTGCCATGTACTGATCTTCGTAATTTGTGCCTTCTTCGAGTGCTTTAGCATAAATGCTTAACGAGAACAGGTACCCGAATGTATACGGGAAGTTGTAGAACGGTACACCCGTAATATGGAAATGTAGTTTGTTAGACCAGTAGCTAGGACTTGTTGAGTTAACCGCATCATGATAAGCCTCACGCTGAGCTTGATCTGTTAATTCATTTAATCGACTTGCCGGAACAAAACCATTTTTGCGTTCTTCATAAAAGCGTGTTTCGAATAAGAAACGAGAATGGATATTCATAAAGAAGGCAACACTTCTTTGAAGCTTGTCTTCTAAAAGAGCAATCTTCTGTTCATCAGAATTTGCTTCTTTAACAGATGCGTCCGCTACGATCATTTCTGCAAAAGTTGAAGCTGTCTCAGCAACGTTCATCGCATAACGGCGGTTCAACGGATGAATGTCTTTGAGTGCGAATGAGTGAAATGCATGTCCTAACTCGTGAGCTAATGTTGCGACATTTGACATCGAACCACTATAAGTCATGAAAATACGTGACTGCTGGCTTAAAGGAAAACCAGTACAGAAGCCGCCAGGACGTTTTCCGGGGCGATCTTCAGCTTCAATCCAAGCTTCTTCAAACGCGCGTTTAGAAAAGCTTGCCATCTTCGGACTAAACTGCTCAAAGTGCTTTAGAATAAACTCAGCACCTTCGTCATAGGAAAGCTTCTTTTTATCTGTTTGTGTAGATGCTGAAAGGTCATACCATTCTAGCTTATCTTTTCCTAAAATCTTAGCTTTGCGATATAGGAAGTCAACGAATGGCTCTTTATTCTTAGAGATTGCACCCCACATAGCATCTAACGTTTCTTGTTTCATACGATTAATCTCAAGTGGCTCTTTTAATACATTGTTCCAGCCGCGCTTCTGATAAGTACTTAAACGGAAACCAGCTAAATGATTTAACGTTTTTAGCAAAAAGGCTATCATTTTCTTTCCAAGCTGCTTCTAATTTCTCATAAGCTTCTTTACGAATGGACGGGTCTTCATGTGACAATAAATTATTCGCTTGTCCAACAGAAAGTTCCTCACCATTTACCTTCACGGTCATACGCCCAACGATGGTATTATACATTTGACCCCAAGCGTGATAACCATCAACTGCTAGAGCTGAGATTAAAGCTTCTTCATCTTCAGATAGCTGCTCTTTAGCTTGATTTCGCCACTCATTTAAAACAAATTGAAGTTGACTTAGGTTCTCATGTTCAAGCATCGTGTCCCAAACTTGATCTTCAGTTTTGGCTAATTTTTGTTTAAGTACATTAAAAGATGAACCGAATAGAGCGTTGATCTCTGTGATTTCACTACGAAGTGCACTTGCTTTTGGTCACTCATATCTTGCGCCTCTAAACAGCTAACGAACGCTCCTGCTTGGCTGACATGTTGTAATAAATCTGCTACCTCTTCAAGCTTTTCTGCTACTACACTAGCATCTGAAGCAGAAGTAGGCGTATCAAATGATTTTAACTCATTCGCAAATGTACGAACGCGTGATTTAGTTTCATCTAAGTGCTGGCGTAACTGTGGTGATTCACTGCCACCTTTAAAAAAGACGTCTAAATCCCAGACAACTGGGTATGTTGTTTGACTCATATGTAGGCCTCCTCTAAACTCAAAATATTCTTTCAATTAATCGTATTATACCATATTGGATACTTCGGCAAAAGAATATTTCGACATCAGAAATAAATTGATTAAAAATAAAAAGACCTCCATATTGAGGCCTTAGTAAGATGATTTGAATTTTATTAAATTAAACTTAAACCGAGCTTCCAAACCATTCCCTTGTTTGACGACCAAATTTCCATTATCTAGCGGCCATTTAAACTCTTCTTGTAGCTTTTGATCATTTAGCTGATAGATGGATATTAGTCGTTCTACAAAATCGTTAGGGTTTGGTGAATAAATGATGACTTGATTAAATTCACTAGGGTTCATGTCCTTCTCATCTAACGGTTTGTTTCCTTCACCACTCCATTCAATTAAGAAGGGTAGAGGTTCTAAATTGAAATCATATTTTGGAAAAAGCATTTTCCATTCAAGGTTTGTTCCGTCTGGACGCGTCCGTTTTCCTGGGAAGGGCCCCTTGTACTCAATTCCTAATTCATCGAAATGCTCTTGGTATTGACTAATATCATCAACTCTTAACGCAAATTGAATCGGCCCTTCTTGTTCATGCGCGTACGCATGATAAGCATGTTGGATAAGTGGGTTATCTGAACGCTTAGCCTTGCTTTCATCATCAATACCTAGCCATTCGACATAAGCATTGTTTTGATAAAAAGCTAAGTGGTTAAACGTACCCCAGTGATCATGCTTTCCGCCAGGGACGCCTACTTGTTTATGGGATGAGGAGAAAATCTCTTGATGTCGCTTTGGATCGTTTGAAAAAATAACTAAATGATCAAAAGCTAACATGTTAAACACTCCTTATTAATGAGCTCTGTTAAAGTTTTGTAATTGATTTTGAATCCTTTAACAAAGCTTATAATTTAACGCCTTTGCTAACTTTGTGTATGATTCTAATCGACGTTCAAAAGGGCTAACGATACAATTAATCATAATTTCATTTACTTTGAATGTTTCAGCTAATGACTCAAGTTGTTGTTTAACACTTTTAACATCACCGACAACCATTCGCTTACGATTATCACGAATAGCTTCTTGTTCATACATATTGTACTTGTTTTGACTTGCTTCTTCTGGTGAAGGGAAGTATTTACGAACTTTACCTTGTGCAAGAGTTAATAAGGCATAATCCAGGCTAGAAGCGAAGAACTCAGCTTCTTCCTCTGTTTCTCCAACCACCACAAATACAGCCACGCTAGCGTGAGGTTTTTTCATTAATTCAGATGGAATAAAACTATTATAATACCGATCAATCGCTGCAGGGTGGCCATCACCATTGATAAATTGCGCAAACGTATAGCCAGTACCTAGCTGTCCAGCAACGGATGCACTGCCGCCACTTGATCCCAGCATATGAATTGGCGGAACGGTTTCACCTAGAGGAGTTGCTTTTACTTCATAGCCTTCAGGGGAGCCTCCAATTATATAGTCAATCAAATGAGAAACTTGAGTCGGGTAAGTCTGTACATCGGGATATTGTCCTCTGTTTAAAGCATAGTTCACCCCTGGCATTCCACCTGGAGCTCGCCCTATGCCTAAATCAATTCGACCAGGGTAAAGCCCTTCTAACACTCGAAACGTTTCAGCGACTTTATAGGGTGTGTAATGTGGTAATAAAACGCCACCTGTCCCGACTCGAATATATTTAGTTTGAGCTGCCACAGCTGATACAAGGATTTCTGGAGCAGATCCTGCTAAACTTTTAGTGCTATGGTGCTCACTCATCCAAAAACGTTATATCCTAATTGATCTACATGTTTGGCTAATGCAATCGTCTGAGCTAAAGCATCTTGTTCATTATGACCTTGAAGAAGAGGTGATTGATCTAATACACTTAGTTGTAATGTCATACTTGCGACACCTTTCTTTTTTTTGAAATATATGGTTTTATTGTTTGATATTTATTAGTAAATTTCAATTGATATGCATTATAATAGCGTCTAGGATGAGAAAAGCTTTTGCGAAATGAGTCGCAAAAGCCTAGTATAAGAAGTTATCGTTTAATCATTTTAAGTACAATACTTAGGATCGCGACAAAAATTAAGGCACCTAATATAGCTGAAATGATAGGGATTCCCATGATTACAGGGCCAAGTGCACCGAATAAAGATTCGCCGATCCATGCACCAATAATTCCAGCTACAATATTACCAATAATTCCTCCAGGTACACCGCCTAGCATTAATCCTGCAATCCAGCCGATTAAGCCACCGACAATTAAATATAATATTAAACCCATGGGTGACACTCCTTTCGTAATAGATGTTAATACTATACCCATATTCATATATAGCCAAAACCATTCTAATCTGGTTTGAAGTGGGTCTAAATGAGGAAAACTATTAAAAATGGGGTGAGACGATGAAGTTTGAACGAGCAGTTCTAATTCTTAATGAAGAGAAACCTGATGATGAGAAAAGTAAATTAATGCAGCAAGTTATTCCGATTTTAAGCTCTCATATAAAAAATTAAGTATATATCAAACAGAATCGATTGATGAATTACAACAGGTATGTCATGAGGATGTAGATTTAATCATTGCGTATGGTGGAGATGGCACTGTTCATGCTGTTGGAAATGAATTAATGACCATGAGTCACCCACCAACACTTGCGATTTTACCAGGTGGGACTTGTAATGATATCGCGCGTACACTCATGATTCCACAAAACTTAAAGAAGGCAGCTCAGACAATCATTCAATCGTCTAACCAGACCATTGACGTCGCATCTATTAATGAACAGTATTTTATTAACTTCTCAGGTGTTGGGTTGATCACGGAGACATCAGAAAATATTGATGATCAGCTTAAACAAGCATTAGGTCGCATCAGTTATTTCATTAGTGCAATTCAAAAGTTTCAGCAAAGTGAAACTAGAACATTCGAATTAACAATTGACGGTGAAACTTTTACGGAAGAAGCGGTTATGGTGTTAGTGATGAATGGTTATTTTATTGGAACTCATCAATTTCCGTTACCCTCAATTTCAATTAAGGATGAATTATTAGATGTATTAATTATTAAGGAGTCCAATTTACAAACGATCAGAGACTGGTTTTCATTATCTTATGTAAGAGATAAAAGTGAAAATCATCAAATTAAACATCTGACGGCAAAAGAAGTAAAAATTAATACTGAAAACTCTAAAGAAGTGGATATGGATGGGGAAGTCTACTTAAATACACCTGTTGAGGTTAAAATATTACCTAAAAGCTTAGACGTCATCGTTGGAGAAAATTTGTTGGAGAAGAATAAGCCTTAGTCTTCTCCTTTTTACATACAGCTACACCTAATGGGTAGTGAACACCTTCACGCTGAACGGGCTCTATTACAACACCGTTTTGATAGAAAAATTCTGTTCGTTCATAAACATCTATAAATAAATGTCTAAACTCCTCTTCAGTTAGCTGATGGACATGGAAAGGGCTTCCGCATGGCTTGCCGCGACCTTCACCAAATGGAGTAGATACGATTAGTGTCCCGCCAGGTTTTAATAATTGATAGTAATTATTTAAAATAGCTTGTTCGTCTTCAATGTGTTCAATCGTTTCGAAACTAACAATGCAGTCAAAGGTACCCAACTGTTCTTTTAAATGGGAGTAAGTAGCATCAGCAACCAAGTATTTAGATTGTGGATGATAATATTCTCCTTTAGCATAGTCAATGACATCTTGGTCAAGGTCGATGCCGATTACTTCTGAAATCATTTTCTTACATCTTTTCGCGATCATATGTGTACCGTAACCCGCTCCGCAAGATAAATCCAGCACCCTACCATGTAGATAATTAAGCGCAAACTGATAACGAGCTATATGTTCGAGCAATAGTGGATTTAGCGGGTCCATGAATTTAGGTATAACGCGTTCGCCGGTATCTTCTAACATGTTTATTCCTCCTTAAAGCAAGTCTATTATGACAAATTTCAACCTGTTTGAAAACTGTTTTGACGCGCCTAATTCTAATCCTTATAATGAGCTTATAAGACAGGAAGGGTGATGGGAATGGAACATGAATTCTATGAAGAGCGAAGAGAAGATCCTTCTTTAAAGTTATTTGTGGTTTTGTCAAAAGCAACAAGAACTATTTTAGATTTAGCGCAAGATGATATGGTGCGCTATGGACTAAATCCAACCGAGTTTGCTACGTTAGAATTACTATATCACAGGGGGGAAACAGCCTCTACAGAAAATAGGGGAACGTATATTGTTAACAAGTGGTTCGATTACTTACGTCGTAAACAACTTAGAGAAAAAGGGTTATCTAGTACGTACCCAATCTGAGCATGATAGACGAGTGACTTACGCTCAGATTTCGGACAAAGGACGCGTTTTATTAAATGAGATATTTCCTGAACATTGGAAGCAGATTGAGCGAATTATGAGTGGTTTAACAGATGAAGAAAAAGTACAAGCTATTGAGCTTGTTAAGAAACTAGGACTAAACGCGAATTCTATTAAAAATCGTTAAAAATTTAATGTTTATCTCCTGGTTCATGTGGGTAAAAATTCTATGTAACATCTAGAATGAGGTGAACTACATTGAATAAAGAGTCCGTTATTGTTTATAGCCATGATCAATGCGAAAAATCTAAGCTTTTGAAAAATCAACTTGATGCATGGGGGGATTGAGTTTGTAGAAAAGGATGTTAAAGAAAACCCTGAACATCTAAAAAATTTACAAGATCAAGGTATTTTTGCGACACCCACGATATTTATTCAAGATACCTACATTCAAGGACTTCAACTCGATCGAATTAAAAAAGAATTAGGTTTGTAGATTAAAGACAAACACTTATCTTAACCCATCTGTCATAAGATGTGGTAGGAGGTGTTTGCCTTTGAGGCAGAATCAAAGTAATACATTTAACAATCCAAATTTCCCTAATGATTATTACTATCCACCTTACTATTATCCGAACCAGCATATTCAGAATCCATACCAACAACCCTTCACGAATCAGTCACAACCATTATATTATGAAGTTCCAAATCAATATGAAGAACAATTTGGTGCCAACTTACAAAATACCATTCACCTTTGTTGAATATTTTCAAGACGATCAAGGTGAAGTCGATATAGATAAGGTGATCGCAACGACTAATCAGTTCATGAAGACAGCATCACAAATAGCCCCTATGGTCAAAACGCTTAATGATTTTGTTAAAGGAATGAAACTATAAGTCTTTCCAATTCGATATTGGAAAGACTTATTTTTATGTTAAAATATAAACCATTGTGAAATAGAGAGTAGGCTTTACATATGAGGAACAATAAAGTACCAACCCCCCCTTTTTATTACGGATGGGTAATAGTGATTATCTCAGCAATAGGAGTGTTTTTCTCTGGTCCAGGTCAAACATTTGCTGTATCAATGTTTATAGAACTTTATGAAGAGGAGTTCGAATTCTCAAGGCCATTTATATCTAATTTATACTCAGCAGCAACGCTCATGGCAGGTTTTTTACTCTTTACGATTGGAAAATTAACGGACTTATACGGGCAGCGCTTAATGATGGTCGTTGTCGGTATTGCCTTAGCATTAGCGACCTTTTGGAATGCGATGATCACAGGGCCTGTCATGATGTTTTTAGGCTTTTTTATGTTACGACTTTTTGGACAAGGTTCGATGACATTATTGCCTAACACCTTGGTTCCGCAATGGTTTATGCGAAAAAGAGGGCGTGCATTAAGCATTATGGCAATTGGAGGTTTTGCTGGTGCAGCATTATTTCCGCCGTTAAATGCCTTTCTTGTCCAGCAAGTTGGATGGCGTTCAACTTGGGTAGTTTGGGGAGTGGCGTTACTGGTTATTTTCGTTCCGTTAGTTCTAATATTTGTACGTAATCAACCAGCGGATAAAGGAGAAGTTATAGATGGTAAATCTACAAGTGCTAAATTAAACTTAAGCGTTAAGAAATCGTCAAGAGCACCACTTTTTACGATTGTCAGTATCATTGTACTCATAGGCTTAACGTTAATTCCGACCATACAATCAGCTTTGAATACGACCATTAATTGGTTTCCGTCAACTCTTGTTCGGATTATTTTATTATTAGGTGCAGTAGCCTTATTAGGCATATATATTCGTATTAAACAAACTAAACGACGAACTGAAATTCAGCAAGAAGCATCAAGAAACCTTGAAGAAGATGAAGATCAAGAAATCAGCTGGACATTAAAAGAGGCCATGAAAACAAGGGCATTCTGGGTAGTTTTAATATGCGTTAGCATTCCTGCTTTAACCAATACAGGCATTACCTTTCATTTAGTATCCATTGCTGAGACAAAAGGATTTTCATTAGAAATTGCAGCATTTGTACTGTCATTAATGGCAATTATCGGTTTTCCAGTGACGTTTATTTCTGGATATCTAGCAGATAAGGTCAAAGTAAATTATTTGTTATCAGGGATGTTTGCCATACACGTAGTTGCTATTGGAACACTTTATTTTGTTTCTAGTGCTACGGGGGCCATTATTTATGGCGTCATTTGGGGGATTTGCTCATGGTTTTGAGCGAATTGTACTTAGTATTGTATGGCCTAATTACTTTGGGCGAACTCATTTAGGAAGTATTAAAAGTATTGCTCAGTCGACGATGGTAGTAGGATCAGCTTTGGGGCCTATCCCATTTGGTTATTTCTTTGCATGGTTTGGTGGATATCAAGAGATTCTATTATTAATCTTAATCCTTCCAATAACAGCTATGATCTTAGCTATTTTTTCACCAGCACCTCATTACGAAGATTATTATGGAACATATAAAAGAGCTGACCTGTAATCAATTGGCCAGCTCTTTTGTCTTATATCAGTGATTAATCTTCTAAAAATGAGATGACGAGTCCACCCTCACCAGCGTGGGTTGCGATTAATGGACCCATTTCGACTAAAATTTCTTCATCTGGATTGTATTTTTCGCGAATTGAGGCCAAAACCTTTCTAGCTTTCTCTTCACAATTACTGTGTGACATTGCAATCGTTTTACCTTCTAATGATTTAGAATACTCACCAATTTGTTCTACAAGACGCCGTAATGCTTTTTTCTCACCACGAACTTTTTTCTGTCACTTCAATAGTACCTTCATCAGATGCTTTCATTAAAAGTTTGATATTAAGAGTTTTGGCGATCGCACCTCTCATCCGATCTAACCGCCCACCTTTAATTAAGTTTTCTACCGTTTTTAATGAAAAGAGAGTCGTTGTTTTTTCAGCATAAACTTTTATTTTTTCAGCTATATCGTGAAAATCAACTTGATTCATCTTAAGTTTAATCACTTCATTGACGAGGAGTGCAATGCCACTTGAAGCGGTTTTTGTATTAATGATTTCAATTTTACGTTCTGTTTCTTCATCGAGTAGCATCTCTTTTCCTAAAACAGCATTCTGATATGTTGCGCTTAGATTCTTCGTAAGAGCCAGCATTAAAATTGGAACATCTTGATCTACTTCTTTAAAAGCATGATAAAAATCATTGGGACTGGACGCTGATGTCTTCGGTAACTCTTCTGATTCAGACATTTTCCTATAAAAAGTGTCAATATCTAAGTCTTCACCAGCTTTGTATTCTGTATCGTCAAAATGAATGTTGAGTGGGACTACTTTAATGTTAAATCGTTCAATCGTTTCTTGAGTTAAATCAGCACCACCATCTACTACTAATTGAAAATCCATGACCTCACCTCTTTTTATACTTTTACTAATTTATTATGCTACTTGTCTAATACTTTTACTTTCTTTTTCTTTGTAGTACTAAATATAAATAGAATTAGACCGAATATGACTATGACGCCACCTAAAAATTGAGACCAAGTCACGAGCTCATCAAGAATGAAAAAGGCTAAGATGGATGCTCCGACAGGTTCGAATAAAATCCCCATGGTAATCGTGGAGGCATTAACCCATTTGATCGCCCAATTGAAAAGTGTATGACCAAAAAAAAAGTTGGGATAATCGCAAGGGCTAAGAAATATAGCCATGTATCTGATGTATACCCTGTAAACGATTCTTGTATAACTAAATTGTAAATAACAAGTGTAAGTGAGCTGATTCCGTAAACAATGAATGTATATGGAATTAAAGATAAACGCTTTCTAACAGTTTGTCCAAATAGAAAATAGCCTGTAACTGCAATGGCCCCGAGTAAAGCTAGAAAGTTACCGAATAGTGCCATGCCGCTAATTTGGAAATCCCCCCCAGCTTATTATGACACTTCCAACAAGTGCAATGAACAAACTGATTACGGCTCCACTTGTAAATCGTTCTTTAAAAAATAGATAGCCACCTAAAAAGGCCCAAATTGGTTGAGTCGTTACGAGTACGACTGAACTAGCCACTGATGTGTGGTTTAATGACTCGAACCATAGGATGAAATGTAGTGCTAGAAAAACCCCAGAAGCTGTAGATAACAGTAAGTCCCTTGATGAAACCTTTACGAGCTCATGCCGATATTTTAGTAACACTAACGGGACCATTAATAAACTTGCAAATAGTAAACGATATAATGCAACAATAGAAGAAGGAGCATCTGCTAATCTAACAAATATGGCAGATGTAGAGACTGCGAGTACTCCGATTGTTATAGCAATATATGGTGTGATTTGTTTTTGCTCCATTCCGCTAACACCTCAGTAACATAGAATTATATGTTTGCATTTAAAATAATACTCAGTCCCATTACCAGCCATCAAAATAACCATTTTTATTTTATCGATTAAAACTGGACCTAACGCAACACCAGTAATAAATCCGAAGATATGAGCGATGTAATTGATCCCAGGTCCGAATGATGTTAAGAACCCGATAATGACAAACACAACAACGATTTGAGTACTCTGTGAATCAATTAAATCACGTCTAGCAAAAATCATATAAGCGTATAATCCAAATAGACCGTAAATGGCACCAGAAGCACCTACATGAGATCCCATAAGGTCACCTAGAAAGTAGTAAGCCACATTCGCTAAAACGCCTGTTAATAAGTATGCTAAAATAAACTTGAATTTACCAAGCATCCGTTCTAATGCGGGGCCAAATAAAACGGTACTAAAACTGTTAAATAGGACATGCATTACACTACCGTGAAGAAAAATTGGGGTTAACAATCGCCAATACTCACCCATTTGTATGTAAAGATTAAAACCAACCATTAAAGTCCATAAGTCTACAAAAATAGGTAAAGTTATAATCCGAGTAAAAAGATATAAAATCAAGTTAATGGCGACAATAACGGATACAACAGGGTAAAACCTTAGAAACTGCTTAAAACTTTCAGTGCGAACAAAAAACATTGGCGTCGCCTCTTTCTTAAATTTATGTATGCGTTTAAATACGGTTATGAGCACTTTTCTTTAGGATACTAATGATTTGTAAAATATTCAATTATATTTCTTGAAAGCGAGATGAAATCATGATTACAGGGACTGGTATTGACCTAGTGGAATTACATAGAATTGAGCGCCTCATGAATAAAAATGACAAGTTTATTAATAGAATCTTAACAGAAAGGGAGAAAGAGCAGCTTAACAAATTTGACCATATTAAGCGTAAAGTTGAATACATAGCTGGACGGTTTGCTGCAAAAGAAGCTTTTAGTAAGGCAATTGGAACAGGTATAGGCAGTGAAGTATCGTTTCAATCTATTGAAATCTTACCAGATCAGTATGGAAGGCCGCGGATATTTAAAGGTGGAACCTTAGATGAAAATGCTCATATTTCACTTTCTCATAGCAAAGATTATGCAATTGCTCAAGTCATTATAGAAAAATAAATTTCTCTTATAGCTAGTCTGCATATTAAGACAAGTCGTCTCATATAGTGTATTGCGGGGTAACAAATGATCCAATGTGCACATTGTCACCGCAACACGAATAGATCGCTTGTTCCTAAAGAATGAGTAACGATTATGAGGCGAAGGAGTTGTCTGAATGAAAAGGAAACTAGTGCTCTTCATTACTCTCTTGTTTATGGTGGGGCTACTGGCAGCATGCGGAGAGAATACGGCCGAAGATGTTGTGGATTCGCTTAACAAAAAAGCAGAAGAGATGCAAAGTTTTAAAGCTACTGCTGACATGGTGATTGAAACAGGAGAAGAACCACAACAGTTTGATGTACAAGTTTGGCATCAGAAAGATGATTATTACAAAGTTGTACTTCAAAATGAATTAGATGAAAAAGGGAACCAAGTAATCTTAAGAAATGACGAAGGTGTTTTTGTATTAACTCCTTCCATCAACAAAAGTTACAAGTTCCAAAACGATTGGCCAAAACATCATAGTCAGCCATATTTATTCACATCGTTAGTGTCAGATATAGCAAATGACGCTGATCGTGAATTCAAGAGTACCGAAAACTTCTATGAATTTACTGTGAAAACGAATTATAAAGGTAACCAGCAATTACCTTATCAGAAGATCTACTTCCATAAGAAGACATATGAACCAGCTCATGTAAGAGTTTTAAACTCTCAAAATGAAACGATGGTAAAAGTAGACTTCACGGAATTTGAATTCAACCCAGAAATTAAAGAGGGTGAATTCGATACAGAACAAAACTTAGCAGAAGGAACGGTTAGTGTTCCAACTGTAGCTGAGTTAGAAGAACAATCAATGGCGGTCTATTATCCAACGAACTTACCTGGAGGGGTAGAATTTACGAACGAGAAAGTTGTATCAACTGACAATGGTGAGCGATCGATTCTAACTTATGACGGTGACAAGCACTTTAAATTAGTACAAGAAATGTACACTAATTCACATCCGACTTCTGTTGATGTTCCGGTTTATGCAGAAGGAGAAATGGTGAACTTAGGTTTTACAGTGGGTCATTTAACGAATAATTCCCTTGAGTGGCAACAAGACGGTATGAGATTTGTGTTAGCTAGTGATTCATTAACTGTTGAAGAGATGGTTGAGGTTGCGAAATCTGTTCAAGGTCAAGCGATGAAATAAATTAAAGAGTGTTGTGGTCAGTTCATTTACCCCGTAATAGGCTCCTATTATGGGTAATTTTTTGTTTATGAAGGCTTTTCCAGCTTTAATCTTATTGACAGCACTCAACGGTTATTAAGATAATAATGACAATAAATATTATATAAACAGAAGAGGTTATAGTATGGATAAAGCTGGATATCATCGAGATACTTGGGTCGAAGTGGATCTTGATGCCGTTCGACATAATGTCATTGAGATGAAAAAGCATATTAAAGATAAAGAAGTGTTCGCCGTGGTTAAAGCGAACGCTTATGGACATGGTGAACTAGAGGTAGCACAGGCTGCACTTGAAGCAGGAGCAACAACTTTAGCGGTAGCGGTATTAGATGAAGCGTTGCGTTTACGCGAGCATTTCAAAGATGTTCCTATTCTTGTGATGGGTTGGACGAGCCCTGAATATGCTAAGTTAGCAGCTGAACATGATATAGTTCTAACAGTCTTTCAAACAGAATGGATTGAGCAGGCTGCAAGACTTTTAAAGGGTCAAACATTATCTGTTCATCTTAAAGTCGACACAGGTATGGGGCGTATAGGTATAAGAAGTGTAGAAGAAGCATATGATGTTATTGAGGCATGTGAACAAACTCATGTTAATATAACGGGAGTGTTCACTCATTTTGCAACGGCTGATGAACCAGACCTTAAATATTACTATCAACAAATGGGAGCGTTCAAGCAATGGTTAAAACAAGTAAGGTCATATCTTCCTGACTCATTAACTATTCACATCGGCAATTCAGCTGCATCGATGAGGTTTCCTGACGATATGTTTGATGGTGTGCGTTTTGGTATTAGTCTATATGGACTCTACCCATCAGAACATGTAAAAGAAGTAGAGCCTATACATCTTAAACCAGCATTTTCATTATATTCAAAGCTCATTCATGTCAAAAAGATTCACAAAGGTGATGCTATAAGTTACGGAGCTACTTATAGGGCAAGTCAGGATGAGTGGATTGGTACTATCCCAATAGGATATGGAGATGGATGGATTCGTAAACTTCAAAACTTCCAAGTACTTATTGACGGTAAAAGGTACCCAATAGTCGGTAGAATTTGTATGGATCAGTGCATGGTAAAACTAGACCAACCTTATAATGTAGGGGAAATTGTGACCTTAATAGGAGAAAATCAAGGTAGTTTAGTCACCATGGATGATGCTGCAAAACATCTTGAGACGATTAACTATGAGATACCCTGCATATTAGGTGAAAGAATACCAAGGTTTTATAAAAATAGATAATCTTTTTTGAGGTATTCATTAATTTTTACTCAAAATTCTTTTATAACCGACTTTTCTGTTTTTCTTTACGAAACATGGGGAAGAGTGCTATGATAAACAATAGATTTTGCTGTGCGAATTAACCTGGGGGTGTAAGGAATGTCTGAAACTTCGAAAGAATCGTCGTAAAGCTACCTGAGTCTTTAATTAATGAGTGTGATGACTTAGTGGAAAATCATGATGAATTAGATCGTGAAGCCTTAATACTTCAAGCCATTAACACTTATGTCCAGGAAGAAAAGAAACGAAAGATTCAAGATAAGATGCGCCGTGGTTATGTCGAAATGAAAAATATCAACTTAGGGATTGCATCTGAAGCATTTGAAGCCGAAGAGGAGGCTGAAACCACTCTTGAGCGCTTAGTGAGTGGGGTGTAATTAATTTGTACGTAAAACGTGGCGACGTCTATTATGCTGATTTGACGCCAGTGGTCGGATCAGAACAAGGCGGTGTTCGCCCAGTTCTCATTATACAAAATAATATAGGAAATAGGTTCAGTCCGACAGTGATCGTAGCAGCGATTACAGCTCAAATTCAAAAAGCCAAGCTGCCTACACACGTTGAGATTGATTCAAAGAAATATAAGTTTGAAAGAGACTCAGTAGTGTTATTAGAACAAATACGTACGATCGACAAACAACGATTAACTGACAAAATTACATCATTAGACGAACATTTAATGAAACAAGTAGATGAAGCTTTACAAATTAGTTTAGGTTTGATGGATTTATAAACACCTAGTGATATAAAATGCTAGGTGTTTTTTATGTTTCTAAGTAAATGGATTAATTAAGTTAGTTGGTCCAAAATATAAAAACATTTCATCTTACCAAATAAACTTTTCGTTGTGTAGCTAATTATATTAAATTCTAATAACAAGAAAAGCCTTATTTCTGAAAAATATGGCGAAAATCTTCGATTAGTGTTAAATTTGTATATATATACGTTTTGGAGGGATAAAAACATGAACCCAGAATATCAAGAAATTCTGCTCGCAAATAGCGATGATATTATTCGTAAATGGATGGATAGTTTAGAAGATAGTAAGTTAAAAGAATATAAATCAACAATTTCAGACGACATGATTGAGCAGGTTAACCGTGAATTTGTTAACTTAATTTTGCAAAGTTAAAGGATGGCCACTCACAGGATTCTATCGAACAATTTACTGAACGAATTGTGAATTTAGGTTGGCCATTAGGTTATTTAACAGAAGGTATGCAGGCTTTTAGAAGTGTTTGCATCAGAACACTTATTAATCAATCTGAGACTCAGAATCAAGATGAATTCTTAGAGATTGTTGATGATGTTAACAACTGGGTTGATCCAATAAAGAACAAACTAATTGATGCTTATTCTTCAAATTGGACAAGTATCATTTCTCTTCAAAAAGTGGCCTTACAAGAATTATCTGCACCTTTAATTCCTGTATTAGACGGAGTAACTATTATGCCGCTTGTCGGTACGATTGATACAGATCGTGCCAAGTTGATTATGGAGAATTTATTAGACGGTGTGATTAAGCATCGTGCAGATGTTGTATTAATAGATATTACGGGTGTTCCTGTTGTAGATACAATGGTCGCGCATCACATTATTCAAGCAGCAGAAGCGGTAAGGTTAATTGGTGCAACATGTATCTTAGTAGGAATCAGACCCGAAATTGCCCAACGATCGTTAACCTTGGAATTGACTTAAGTAAATTCCCGACAAAAGCTCTTTAAAGCGTGGTTTTGAAAAAGCACTTGAAATGACAAACCGCAAGATCGAGACAACTGGAGAACAAGACGAAAAAGTAATTGATGATATTATCCAGTCGATTGAAAAGGAGTGAGTTAAGTGAGAATCCCAATTTTAAAATTACAAGATTATTTATTAGTTTCCGTTCAAATTGAATTAGATGACCAGACGGCGATGCAATTTCAAGAAGATTTATTAGGAAAAATACACGAAACAGGCGCTACAGGTGTAGTAGTCGATTTGACTTCAGTCGAAATCATTGATTCTTTTATTGCTAAAGTACTCGGCGATGTAGTGTCGATGGCAGAATTGATGGGAGCAAAAGTTGTATTTACAGGAATTCAGCCAGCTGTTTCTATGACATTAATTGATTTAGGTATCCATCTTCAAAATGTCCAAACAGCCTTAGATTTAGAACAAGGATTGGTTAAGCTGAAACAAGAATTGGAGGACAAGTGATGAAAGGGGCCTTAACGACTGTGCCAATTAAGAAAGAGTGGGACATTGTAGGAGCTAGGCAAAATGGCCGCAATTTGGCTAGAGATTTAGGATTTGGCTCTGTAGACCAGGCACGAATTGCGACAGCTATTTCAGAGCTAGCGCGGAATATTTACTTATATGCTGGCAGTGGTGAAGTTTCTTTTGAAGAAGTACAAGGCTCCACTCCAGTTGGAATAAAAATTACGGCCTCTGATCAAGGTCCTGGAATAGAAAACCTTAGTAAAGTAATGGAAGATGGATATTCAACTTCTGGAGGGTTAGGTGCTGGTTTGCCAGGCGTTAACGTCTGATGGATGAATTTGATATCGTATCAGATGAAAATGGAACGACCGTAACAATTGTTAAGTGGTTGAGATAAGAGAGGTGATGGGCTTGAGCTCAGCAAAGATAGATATTAAAGAGTATCAAGATTTGCTCAAGCAGTATTTAGAAACGAAAGACGAATTAGTTTTATATCAAGCTGAACAATTAAGTAAAGGAATTAAGCAAGATGTTTCGCCAGATGAAATAATTGAACAGCATTATAAAGCATTATTAGACATCTCACCTGATTTGGATGAGAATATTAAAGATTCTTTTGAGTTTTTAATTCAAACAATGACAAGCTATGCATTAGCTTATAAAGAATATCATGACTTACGAGCGAAGCAGTTAGAATTAAAAGCTGAGATTGAAGTAGCTGCGAACATGCAGAATACATTACTTAGCACGAAGGTACCAAAGGTTAATGGTTTAGATATTGGGGTTACCTCAATACCTGCTAAATTAATGAATGGTGACTATTACCATTTTGTTCAGGATGATGAAGGTAATATCGGCGTTGCGATTGCTGATGTAATTGGTAAAGGGATTCCTGCTGCGTTTTTCATGTCGATGATTAAATACGCAATGGAAAGTTTCCCTGAGAATAGAATGTACCCTAAGATCATTTTAGAACTATTAAACCGTGTAGTGGAGCGTAATGTGGAATCAGGTATGTTTGTGACCATGTTTTATGCATTGTATGACATTCATAGTAATGAATTCTATTATGCAACTGCTGGTCATGAACCCGGGTTTATTTACCGTGCCGATCAAGGTGAGTTTGAAGAGATAGATGCTAAAGGGTTACTCTTAGGTGTTAAGAAGGAAGTTAAATACAATCAGTATGTTGATGAAATTAATGAAGATGATTTAATTGTTTTATTAACTGATGGGGTAACTGAATGTAGAGATGGTGACAGGTTCATTGAGCGTGAGGAAGTACTTGAAGTAATTAAAGAACATAGAAATTTGCCAGCTCAACAAATTGTTGATCATGTATACAAATACCTTGAACGCCTTCAAGATTTTAAACTTCGCGATGACTTCACTTTAATTGTTTTAAAAAGAAATTCTTAATTTGTGTTTAAGATAATTATAGACGGGTAAACAATGTATAGTTTATTCGATTGGGGGAGATTAATTATGAACTTACACATTGAAGACTTTAAAGAAGGTCAAGTCACAGTGCTTAAGTTAGCGGGGGAAATCGATGCTTATACTGCCCCGCAATTAAAAGAAAAATTATTAGGACTTTTAAGAGAAGAAAACGCAGACGTTCAAGTCGATTTAGAAAAAGTTAACTATATGGATAGTACAGGCCTAGGTGTATTTATTAGTGGATTAAAAACAGCTAATGAGGTTAACAGCTCATTTACTTTAGTTAATTTACAAGAAAATGTATATCGCCTCTTTAATATTACAGGCCTGAATGATGTGATGAAGATTGAAAACACAATTAGAGGTGGTATGTAATGACTAAACCATTTGATTTTGTAGAAATGAAGTTGCCTGCGAAGTCAGAGTACGTTGGGGTATTAAGATTAACAATTTCTGGTGTTGCGAACCGAATGGGTTTTTCTTATGAAGAAATTGAGGATTTGAAAGTAGCAGTATCAGAAGCGATTACAAATGCTGTAAAACACGCATATTTTGAAGATGACCAAGGCGAAGTAACGATTGGCTTTGCTTTATATGAAGATAAGTTAGAAGTCATGGTGGCAGACTATGGCGATAGTTTTGATTTAGAAAAAGTTAAAGAAGACATTGGACCATATGAGCAAGGTATGCCGATTGATAATTTGAAAGAAGGAGGTTTTGGTCTTTTCCTGATTGATGCCCTGATGGATAAAGTCGAAATCAATAATAATCATGGTGTGATTGTTGTCATGACTAAGTATTTGCAGGAAAATGAGGTGGGGCAAAATGACGACCAAATCTCAACTACACAATAATGAAGACGAAATTATGCACTAATTGATCAATTACGTGAACAGCCAGGTGATGAAGCAATTCAAGAAAAATCGTCTTAAAATATGAGAACTTGGTCCATTCAATAGCGAAAAATACTCTAAAAATTCCACGATTCATGAAGATTTAGTTCAAGTGGGTATGGTAGGGTTAATCGCTGCAGTTAATCGTTATGATGATTCTTTTGGTAAATCATTTGAATCATTTGCTATTCCTACGATCATCGGTGAAATTAAAAGGTACATTCGCGACAAACGTGGAGTGTCCATGTACCTAGAAGGATTAAAGAGCTAGGCCCTAAGATTAAAAAAGCCGTTGAAGAGTTAACAACTGAAAATCAGTACTCTCCATCTGTTGAACAAATTGCGGATTATTTAGACGTATCACAAGAAGAAGTATTAGAAGCTATGGAAATGGGCCAAAGCTATAATGCGCTATCAGCTGACCGAAGCATCGAAGCGGACGCAGATGGTAGTACAGTTACCATTTGGATTTAGTAGGACAACAAGATGATGGCTTTGAACAAACAGATTACAAAATGTTAATTGATAAATTAATGCCTTTATTAAATGAACGAGAACAAAGTATCTTACAATGCACATTCTTTGAGAACTTAAGCCAAAAAGAAACTGGGGAAAAGCTTGGCTTATCACAAATGCATGTATCTAGATTACAGCGCCGAGCACTTCGTAAGCTTAGAGAATCGATTTCAGAAGAAGACATGGAGGCATTGTTTTGATTGAAGAACACAACCAAATGGAAATTGCCACATTTGATAAAGCAAAAAGGTAATTATTATTCTGGAGACAGCTACTATTATGTAGAATTTGACGACTTTTTTATTGCCGTTTTAGCTGATGGATTAGGAAGTGGTGAGTTAGCTAGAAAATCTTCAAGTGCGGTAATTAATATAGTTAAAGAAAATCCTCATGATTCTCTTGATGATTTATTAACTAAATGTAACGAAGTGTTCTTTAATAATGAATTGCGCGGGTGTGTCATTGGCCTGCTGAAAGTTGATTATAAGCAACAGACTTATTCCTATGTATCGTTCGGTAACATTGGAATTATTATCGTTACAGAAGGTAAGAAGAAACGAAATATTCCTGTATCAGGATATCTTTCCGGAATCCCGATTAATTCTAAAGTGCATAGCGGTGAATTAACTCATAATGCAGTGTTTTTTATGTTTTCAGATGGTGTTAATGAAAGACAATTAACAAATGAATTTTATAAGCATAAATCTATGTCTAGGACAATTGAATGGTATACACTACAACAGAAATTATCCATGGAAGATGATACAACATTAATTGCCATGAGATATAAAGGGTGAAGCTCTAATATCTATAATTATTAATAGGTATTAGAGCTTTTTAATTGGTTTGGTACAATAAGGACGTATGATTTAAGTGAGGAGGAAGTCGTTTGTCAGAAATACATAAAGATTTAATTCACTTTGTAGCCAATGAAGTTAACAAAACAAACTCAATTGTTGCAAAAGTGATCGAATTAATCGATGAAGGAAATACGATTCCATTTATCGCCCGTTACAGAAAAGAACAAACAAAAGGGCTTGATGAAACAGAGATTCAATCCATCAAAGAGACGTACGATTACCAATTACAATTACAAACACGTAAAGATGAAGTCATTCGTTTAATTGATGAACAAGGTAAGTTAACCGATGAATTAAAACAAAATATTCTACATGCAACAAATTACAAAGAGTCGAAGATCTATACCGCCCATATAAACAAAAAGGCGAACACGCGCTACTATAGCTAAAGAAAAAGGGTTAGAGCCTTTAGCTTTAGACATTTGGAAACAACAAGGGTTAAATTTGTCAGAAGAAGCGCAAAAGTATCTGAATGAGGAACATGATTTAACTGACATTCAGGACGTACTTTCAGGGGCAAAAGATATAATTGCAGAATGGATCTCAGATGAAGCTGCATACCGTGAGAAGATCCGCTCTGTCACATATAAAAAGGGTTAGTTAAAACTGAAATTAAAAAGAATGCTGAAGATGAAAAACAAATTTATCAGATGTATTATGATTACAGCGAACCTGTAAGCAAGATGGCTCATCACCGTGTATTAGCCGTCAATCGTGGTGAAAAAGAGAAAGTTTTAAAGGTGATTATTGAACCGCCAGTAGATCAAATATTAGACTACTTAAACAAATCGGTCATACAACGTCAAGACCTCGAAGAAACTTTATTTTTAAAAGAAGCCGCCGACGATAGTTATAAACGTCTGATTCAACCTTCAATAGAACGTGAAATTAGATCGTCATTAACAGAAGAAGCTGAAGATCATGCCATAGACATTTTCTCTAAGAACTTAAGACAGCTATTATTACAACCTCCGCTAAAAGGCAAAACAATTCTTGGAGTAGACCCTGCCTACCGAACAGGCTGTAAACTAGCTGTTATTGATGAGACAGGTCATATGAAAGAGGTTGATGTGATCTACCCAACTGCACCTAGAAAAGATGTAGCAGGGGCGGAAAAAAGGTGCTACAACTATTAAACAACTATCCTGTTGAGCTAATTGCTATTGGAAACGGAACAGCATCAAGAGAAACGGAACAGTTTATTGCAGAGTTAATTCAAAAGCACAATCTTGATGTAGCCTATTTAATCGTTAATGAAGCAGGTGCAAGTGTTTATTCAGCTTCTAAACTAGCAAGAGAAGAGTTTCCTAATCTGCAGGTTGAAGAACGTAGTGCAGTCTCAATCGCGAGACGTGTCCAGGATCCTCTAAGTGAATTAGTTAAAATTGATCCAAAATCAATTGGCGTCGGTCAGTATCAGCACGATGTTAGCCAAAAGAAATTAAGTGAATCATTACAGTTTGTGGTTGAAACGGCCGTTAACCAAGTTGGTGTTAACGTCAATACCGCATCTGCTTCACTATTACAATACATTTCTGGCCTGAACAAAACAGTTGCGAACAACATTGTTAAATACCGTGATGAAAATGGAAAGTTGACAAACAGAAAGCAAATTAAAAAAGTGCCGAGATTAGGTGCTAAAACATATGAACAAGCTATTGGATTTTTGCGTGTGTTAGAGGGAGAAGAACCACTTGACCGAACATCTATCCACCCAGAGAGTTACGATATAACGAAGAAACTTTTAGAACAATTAGGTTTATCGACAGAAGACATTGGTACTGAAGAATTAATCAATCGTTTAAATCAACAAGATCTAGAGAAGCTTTCTGATGACTTAGATGTTGGAAGATTAACATTAGACGATATTATCGCAGACTTGAAAAAGCCAAATCGCGACCCGCGTGATGAACTACCTAAACCATTATTAAAAACAAATGTTATGTCTATGGATGACTTACAACAAGGCATGGAACTGCAAGGAACCGTTCGAAATGTGGTAGATTTCGGTGCATTTGTTGATGTGGGCGTAAAACAGGATGGGCTTGTTCACATCTCAAAGTTATCAAATCGATTTGTCAACAATCCATTAGATATTGTATCCGTTGGGGATATTGTGACAGTATGGGTTGAGGAAGTGGACTTAAAGAGAGAGAGAATTGCTTTAACGATGGTACAAAGTTAATTTTCCTGTGTTGCATCTAAATTTTTACTGTGGTAGAAAAACCAACATTGATTTAATAGCCTAATTTGGCGAACATCTTTATTAGCATATGCATTCAACATCTGTCTTTTAAACCATTTAGGCATAGCAATCACCTTTTTAGTAATATTTTAATTTAGTATATGCATGAAAAGTGAATTTGCTCATGCAAATCATTCCATTCGTATACCTAACGTGTAGAAACTTTATTACACGTTAGGTATACATTTTATTTAATCTAGGAGGAGCCATTGTGGAACAACAGGAACTTCAAAAGTTAGTCGAATATACTTCTATAAAATATTTTGATAAACCATTTGTAGGACATGCCTGTTTTAATAAAAGGCTTCGAACGACTGGAGGAAGGTACATACCATCTAAACGTACAATAGAAATTAATCCTAAATATTTAACTGAATTAGGCGAAGAAGAATTATTTGGCATCATTAAGCATGAGCTATGTCATTATCATCCTCATGTTGAAGGGCACCCTTATCATCATCGAAGTAAATACTTTAGAGCATTACTACAAAAAGTGAATGCACCTCGGTTTTGTCAGGTACTCCCGTCTGAAGCTGAAAAGCGAAATATTATCTATAAGTGCGTTAATTGCAATATGACATACAAACGAAAAGAAGGATTAATTTAAATCGTTATAGATGTGGAAAGTGTAAGGGGCAATTAAAATTAATTAATTAAATTTCAATAGAGTTATTGACTAAATCATTCATTTCATGATAAATTTTATTTCGCAGTCATTAATTCATGCATTTGGACAATCAAAAATAATTTATAAAAGTTTTCATAACTGATTGACAGGCCTTTAAAGATGTTGTATGATATCTAACGTCGCTAGTTAATCAGACACCAAAACTTATCTAATATTCCAGCGTAGCTCAGTGGTAGAGCAATCGGCTGTTAACCGATCGGTCGCAGGTTCGAATCCTGCCGCTGGAGCCATGGAGAAGTACCCAAGTGGCCGAAGGGGCTCCCCTGCTAAGGGAGTAGGTCGCGTGAGCGGCGCGAGGGTTCGAATCCCTCCTTCTCCGCCATTGAATAATGGCCCGTTGGTCAAGTGGTTAAGACACCGCCCTTTCACGGCGGTAACACGGGTTCGAATCCCGTACGGGTCACTTTTAATATTTTAATAGCAGTTGTTAGGTCCGGTAGTTCAGTTGGTTAGAATGCCTGCCTGTCACGCAGGAGGTCGCGGGTTCGAGTCCCGTCCGGACCGCCATTATGTTGGGCCATAGCCAAGCGGTAAGGCAACGGTTTTTGGTACCGTCATGCGCTGGTTCGAATCCAGCTGGCCCAGCCATTTATTTTTAAAATAAAAGATTCGTTCTTGTTAAATAAGACGATCAAACGTCTTTTTTATTGCTTAAAAATAAAGGTAGTTACAATATTATGGTGATTTATTATTAGGAGCCATTAGCTCAGTCGGTAGAGCATCTGACTTTTAATCAGAGGGTCGGAGGTTCGAATCCTCCATGGCTCACCACTTGCGGTCGTGGCGGAACGGCAGACGCGCTAGGTTGAGGGCCTAGTGGGGGCAACCCCCGTGGAGGTTCAAATCCTCTCGGCCGCATAATTAGATTAATAAGTTATTGCATTTCCTTCGTGGATTTGATATGATATAACTTGTCGCCATTGGCGCCCGTAGCTCAATTGGATAGAGCGCTGACTACGGATCAGAAGGTTAGGGGTTCGACTCCTCTCGGGCGCGTTAGCAACTCTAATAATTTCCATAAAATTTAGGGTTGAAATTTATTCAATAAAGTATATTATATTTATTGCGCTTCATTTTAATAGTTTTGATTTAAAAATCAAATGCGGGTGTAGTTTAGTGGTAAAACCTCAGCCTTCCAAGCTGATGTCGTGGGTTCGATTCCCATCACCCGCTCCATTAAATGGGCCTGTAGCTCAGCTGGTTAGAGCGCACGCCTGATAAGCGTGAGGTCGGTGGTTCAAGTCCACTCAGGCCCACCATTTAATTC
>NZ_BBCD01000028.1 GCF_001311865.1 Piscibacillus salipiscarius JCM 13188 | reverse complement strand
TGCGCGAATGTCTCATATTTGAACTCGAATGTCCTATAAATCCGTTTCAATGTCTCATAAATTAGGACGAATGCCCATTTTCGACAAAATTCGATTCCTCATCTAACGTACCAATGTCTCATAAACTGATCTTAATGTCCCGAAAAATTTACTGTTTTCCAATTTTCTAATTATATAAGGCTAATAAGACTGCTTATTTAGTTAAATTCTTGCATTTTTTAATTAGAGAAAATTGAAATTTCCCTCTTTTGTGTCAAACAATTTAAATTGATAAAACAGACGTAAGAGGAGGGATTTATATGTTACCTATTAAATTATTAAGAACCATTGCTTACTTGCGTAACCTTGAATCGTCACATCCAACTTACTCTAATTTGAATCAGGATTTTAAGCGATCTGTTGCGGGTATGCAAGGTGAGAAGTCAATTAGTTATTATTTATATCCGATTATTGAAAAGGACTATCGAGTTTTTTATAATGTACGGCTTTTTATAAATGGTCAGTATTTTGAAATTGATGTGCTGCTGATTAGCCGAAATTTTATTCTAATAATCGAAGTCAAGAATCTTAAAGGTAGAATAATGTTTGACCATAAGTCTGGAGGTATGATTCAAAGCAAAGATGGAGACTTTCAAACGTACCAAGATCCAGTCTTACAAATAAGTAGGCAAGAAGCTCTACTGTCCAATTGGTTAAAAGAACGCGGCATCCATATTCCTGTTAAATCAGTTGCCTGTTTTGTTAATCGTCATGTCATCCTTGAACCTGGTGAACATACTGATTCTCGTATTATTTATGGCTATAAATTACCGCTAGTTTATGAGCGGTTTCAAAGTGAGTTTAAGAGTCATCCCCAGGCTATATCGGAAAATTTCCTTTATAATATATTAATTAGGGAAAACCAACCTTTAGATATTAAACTCATGAATAAATATGGCTTAACCAAGCAAGACTTTAAGCCAGGTCTCTCTTGTATCCACTGTTCAAAAAAGGGTTAGTACGTATGCGCAACGTTTGGGTTTGTAAAAATTGCTCAAAAGAAGATGCAGATGGTGCTTTAAATGCACTAAAAGATTTCTTTTTAATATATGGCAGTATAATCAATAATGAAATGGCAAGACATTGGTTACAAGAAACAGATCGTAAATATGTCACTAGAGTGCTTGAACGCACAGGGTCAAAAATCGGTAAAGGAAAAGGAGCCAGTTATGTTTTGGACTTTGATTATGAAAAAGACTTTAAACATTACAGTTATTTTATTAAGTAATGTCTCATATTTGAGTCCGAATGTCCTATAAATCGGTTTCAATGTCTCATAAATTAAGACCAATACCCCTTTTCGACAAAATTCGATTCCTCATCTTGAAAGCTATTGTCCCATATATTGATTTCAATGTCCCAAAACAGCTGTTTTCAAAATCTCACTTGTAACCTCACTCAAAAAAGGATAGAATAGAGAAGTACCAACCTCAATGGATCCCTTAATCTCACTTCAAGAGACATTTCCAAGTATTAATCCAATTGAAAATAAATTATAAAAATAAATAGAGGTGTAATTGTGGCAGATCAGACTTTGACGATTGCAGAATTAGAAACGAAAACGTTGAAGGAGCTGTATGCTCTTGCGCGTGATTATGGTGTTTCTTATTATGCAAAACTGAATAAGAAAGAATTAATTTTGCGATTTTAAAGGCGCAGGCTGAAAAAGATGGGAAAATGTTCGTCGATGGTGTGTTAGAAATCATTCCGAATGAAGGTTTTGGTTTCCTAAGACCGATTAACTATGCGCCTAGCCCTGAGGATATTTACATATCGGCATCACAAATTCGCCGTTTTGATTTAAGAAACGGGGACTTGGTGTCTGGTAAAGCGCGTCCTCCGAAGGAAAACGAGCGTTACTTTGGGCTTCTTCACGTGGATGCAGTTAACGGAGACGACCCTGAAAGTGCCAAAGAGCGAATTCACTTCCCAGGTTTAACTGCACTATATCCTGATCGCAAGATGGCATTAGAAACGAAAAGCAATATGCTATCGACGCGGATCATTGATATGATGGCGCCAGTTGGTTTTGGGCAGCGTGGATTAATCGTTGCGCCGCCAAAAGCGGGGAAAACAACAATCCTTAAAGAAGTGGCGAACAGTATTACGGAAAAGCATCCTGATACGAAACTAATTATTTTACTTATCGATGAGCGTCCGGAAGAAGTAACGGATATCGAGCGTTCGGTCGGGGACGATGTGGATGTCGTCAGCTCAACTTTTGATGAAGTACCAGAAAACCATATTAAAGTCTCGGAGCTTGTTCTAGAGCGCGCGATGCGTTTAGTAGAGCATAAGCAAGATGTCGTGATTTTACTTGATTCCATTACAAGACTTGCTCGTGCGTATAACTTAGTTATCCCGCCAAGTGGCCGTACGCTATCAGGTGGTATTGATCCAGCGTCTTTCCACCGTCCGAAGCGATTCTTTGGTGCCGCGCGTAATATCGAAGAAGGCGGTAGCTTAACCGTACTCGCAACAGCGCTGGTTGATACAGGTTCTCGTATGGATGATGTGATCTACGAAGAATTCAAAGGTACAGGTAACATGGAGCTTCATTTAGACCGTCACTTAGCGAACCGCAGAATTTTCCCAGCAATCGATGTACTTCGTTCTGGTACAAGAAAAGAAGAGCTTTTACTACCAAAAGAGCAGCTGGATAAAATGTGGGCGATTCGCAAGACGATGCAAGATCAAAATGATTTCTTAGAGCGGTTCTTACGCCGCCTACGTCAGTCGAAAACGAACCTAGAATTTTTCAAAATCATGGATGATGAAATGAAAGGTTCTCGTAGATAAAAACTTCTTGCATAAATCGACGGCAGTTGATATAATCACTCTGTATGAAAAGATAGTTTTCTCCCGTCTATGACGGTTAAACAACTCTGTTTCCACAGGATTCAGGGCAAGAAGGAGTGTAATAGCATGAAAAACGATATCCATCCAGAATACCGTAAAGTAGTATTCTTAGACACAAGCTCTGATTTCAAATTCTTAACAGGTTCAACTTTAGAATCTGAAGAGACAATCGAATGGGAAGACGGTAACACGTACCCATTAATCCGTGTTGAAATCAGTTCAGCTTCTCACCCGTTCTACACTGGTAAGCAAAAAGCTGACAAAGTTGGTGGACGTGTAGATCGATTCAAGAAGAAATACAACCTTAACTAATTTAAGGTGTTTTAAAAATGAGGCTGGCCGTTCACAATTGCTGAACACCATCGTAAACGTTATAACAAGATATAACCTTACACGTGGTGACTTGGCAAGAACGGTCAGTTTTTTAATTTTAACAATATTTTTATTGAAAAATAAGCAAGGGCGGCGACTCCTGCGGGAACAGCACGAGTCTCAAGACCCCACAGGCAGTGCTTTTCTGCCGAGTGATGCGCCTGCGATTACTCGGCGCAAGGGACTGGGAAGATTACTCGGTGTAGTTCCCTGGCTTGAGCCGTGCCCGCGGAAAGCGTCCGCCTGCTGCTTTAGAAATTTTTTAGCTTCACCCTCATCGGTGGAGCCAAATTTTTCTTATCAAAAATTAGTACATAGGACTCATGTGAATCATAATAACAATAACGAATATAAAGAGGTGCCCCTTATGATGTATGTGATGGAACACAAAGGCTGGCTAGAAGTCATTTGTGGCAGTATGTTTTCTGGAAAATCTGAAGAGCTCATTCGTCGCGCTCGCCGTGCGACTTATGGAAATCAAAAAGTGATTGTGTTTAAACCTGCATTGGACAACCGTTACGATGATGAATCAGTCGTGTCGCACAACGGTGACTCTGTCGTAGCTCGTCCGATCGACGACTCTAGCGAGATTGAACAATACATCACAGAAGAAATCGACATCGTTGGCATTGATGAAGCGCAGTTTTTTGATGACGGGATTGTTAATGTTGCGCAAAACTTAGCAGACCGAGGCATCCGCGTCATTGCAGCAGGACTTGACCAGGATTTCCGAGGGGAGCCATTCGGTCCGATGCCTGACTTAATGGCCTTTAGTGAACAGGTGACAAAACTTAATGCGATTTGCCCAGTTTGCGGGTCACCAGCAAGCCGTACGCAGCGCTTAATCAATGGTGAGCCTGCATCTTATGACGACCCGATTATTTTAGTCGGCGCATCCGAATCGTACGAGCCACGCTGTCGCCATCACCACGAAGTTCCAAATCATCCTAGATCGACCAAGCGCGTTTACTCCAAGCGTGCCAGTTACAAAGCTTAAATGCCGTTTTTGGCGTTTTAAGCTTTTTTCAACACCGAGATGTCTCGTTAAAACTTTTACCGCCATTATAAGAAATATTTTTCTCATTTGTGATATGATATAATGTGGAGTATGTATAGTAAAGCAGAGGTGTACGGAAATGTTCGATAAACTACAGCACATTGAAGATCGTTATAACAAATTAACAGAACTATTGATGGACCCAGAAGTCATCAATGATTCGAAAAAATTACGTGACTATTCTAAAGAACAATCGGACCTACAAGAGGTCGTTGAAAAATATCGCCGTTATAAAGAAGTGACGGATTCCATTAAAGAATCTAAAACCATTTTAGAAGACGAGTCAGATGAGGATCTTCGCGAAATGGCACGTGAAGAACTTGATGAGCTTGAGCCTGAAGTTGAGACGCTTGAACAAGAAATGAAGCTTCTGCTCATTCCAAAAGACCCGAACGATGATAAAAACGTAATCTTTGAAATCCGTGGTGCAGCAGGTGGTGAGGAAGCGGCGTTATTCGCAGCGAACCTTTACCGCATGTATTCTCGCTATGCGGAAAGCCAAGGCTGGAAGACAGAAGTAATCGAGTACCATGAAGCTGACATGGGTGGCTATAAAGAGATTATCTTTATGATTAACGGTCGCGGGGCTTATTCAAAATTAAAATATGAAAACGGTGCTCACCGCGTGCAACGTGTGCCTGAAACTGAATCAGGCGGACGTATCCACACGTCAACAGCAACCGTTGCGGTTTTACCTGAAGCAGAAGAAGTTGAAGTTGATATAAATGAAAAAGATATTCGTGTTGACACGTTCGCATCATCAGGACCAGGTGGCCAAAGTGTAAATACAACGATGTCTGCCGTTCGTTTAACGCATGAACCAACTGGAGTAGTAGTGTCATGTCAGGATGAAAAGTCCCAGATTAAGAACAAAGAAAAAGCGATGAAGGTTCTGCGCGCACGTATTTATGAAAAATTCCAGCAAGAAGCGCAAGCAGAATATGATGAAAACCGTAAATCAGCGGTAGGTACTGGTGACCGTTCGGAGCGTATCCGTACGTACAACTACCCTCAAAGCCGTGTGACGGATCACCGCATCGGCCTTACAATCAATAAATTGGACCAAGTGATGCAGGGTAATTTGGATGAAATCATTGATTCTTTAATTATCGATGAACAAACGAAGAAACTTGAAGAAGTCGGTGAATAATTTGAGTATGACAGTTAGAGAGGCCCGCAGGTGGGCTTCTTCTTTTTTAGAACAACATAATCGTGAGGCACGCGTTGCTGACCTTTTGCTAATGCATCTTTTAGATGTGGAACTAGCTGATTTTTTACTCATGCAGCAAGAAAAGTTAAGCGAATGGAGCACGTTTGAAGACTGGGTGCGTGATCATGCGGATACCGGCAAGCCGCTCGAGCACTTTACAGGTGTTTCGGAATTTTATGGCCGCAAGTTTAGTGTTAGTGAGCACGTTCTCATTCCGCGCCCTGAAACAGAAGAGCTTATCGAGGCAGTCAAACCATTTATTCAGCCTAATGATACAATTGTCGATGTCGGCACGGGCAGCGGAATCATTGCCGTAACATTGAAAAAAGAACATCCACAACTATCGATGTTCGCAACCGATATAAGTCCGGATGCGCTTAAAGTGGCCAGTGGAAACGCTGAGAGGTTAGGAGCTGATGTCGAGTTCAAGCAAGGCAATTTTTTAGAACCTGTCATAAATGAACCCATCGATATTGTGATCTCAAATCCGCCATATGTTCCAGAGAGCGACCGACCTGAACTATCAGAAACGGTGATGCACGACCCTGAGTTAGCACTATTTGCGGATGACCATGGTCTTGCGGCTTACCGCGAAATCATTCGCCAAATTGGTCTTTTGAGAAAACCTCCTCGGCTTGTGGCGTTTGAAATTGGTTATGATCAAGGCGAGTCTGTGCCTAAGTTAATTCAGCAGGCTGATCCCGAGGCGGTTGTTCAAGTTTTGCAAGACATTAATGGCAAAGATCGTATGGTTCTTTGGAGTTGAATTCGCATGCATTGTCTCAAAAACGAGTGTCAATGTCCTATAAATCAAGCTCAATGTCTCAAAAAACGCCTTGAATACCCTTTTTCGACAAAATTCGAGTCCTTATCAGAGACCAAAATGTCCCAAAAAGCATCCCCAATGTCTCAAAAAAGCATTTGCGGCAAATCCGCAAATGCTATCTTATTAATTTCTCCCATTCTTCTTTCAGCATGCCGTAGACGATGTGGTCCACATAGTGGTCATAAAGCCATTCGCGGCTTCGAATTTTGCCTTCCTCTGTAAACCCGAGGCGTTCTGGAATCGAACGGCTTCCACGGTTGTGCTCAGCGGCTGTTATATCAACTTTATTCATGCCAAGGTCACGGATTGCGTAATCAGTCAGCGCCCCAGCCGCGCGAGTCATGATTCCTTTTCCCGTAAAATCGACCCCGAGCCAGTAGCCGATATACGCGATACGATTCGTCCAGTCAAGTTCATTAAAACCCACAACACCGGCAGTCTTTCCATTATACAGCACCACTGTGTTCATACCCTCATGATTCGCATAGGCCTTTTTACTAAACTTAATATAATTTTCGGTGTCCTTTAGCTCCTTCGTGTGATCTAGCCAAGGCAGCCACGTACGAAGATGGTCGCGCGAACGATCCGTAAGCTGAAACAACTCTTCAGCATCCCCAAGATCAACTAGCTTTAGCGAAACTTCTTCATCCACTTGATGTACAAACATAAAAACTCCCCCTATAAGTTTTTAAAATCTATCATAACACATTCTTCCAAAACGACAACTCTTTTTATCAATTATGTATAAACTCTATTAACCCTGTCCATAATGTTCATAAAATTACTAGATTACGAGAAAGGTTGATTGAGATGAAATACATTATGATGGGGATTGCATTAGTTTTAGTTATTCAATTCGTCTATATGGAGTCGGTTGCTGAATCGAAGCCAGCGACTGAAGCAGGGTATCAAGTCATTCCTGATGAAGCCATTCGTCTTCGCATATTAGCGAATTCAAATAGTGATGAAGATCAAGAGATTAAGCGTGAAGTTAGAGACAATGTGAATGCGGAAATTACGGAATGGGTAGAAGATCTTACATCCATTGAAGATGCACGCTCGCATATTCAACAAAACTTAGGCGAAATTGAAGCGATTGTAGCTGATACGGTTGGCAATCAATCTTTTTCAGTAAAATACGGTGAGGTTGAGTTTCCCGATAAAGTGTATGATCGTTTTGTTTATCCTGGCGGCACATACGAAGCGATTTTAATTACGATCGGTGAGGGAGCCGGTGACAACTGGTGGTGCGTCTTGTTCCCACCGTTATGCTTCGTTGACTTTGAAAGCGGAACAACAGTGTTAGAGCATGACGAAGAAGAGGCCGAAAAAGATACTAAGCAGGAGCAAGAAGAAGAGGAAGACGTTGAAGTGTCATTCTTTTTATGGGACTGGCTGAAAGGAATGTTTGCCTGATCAGTAGGACAAACTATTAAATTTTTCTACTAAATCATCATAATCACGAAACCTTGCACATAAATTAATAGAGATACTAGATTTGAGGAGAGTGAGATGATGGTTAACATTACGCCGGTAAAAGAACAGTCCCCGAAGGATTACGATACGTTTTTTAAAAAAGCAAAGGATCAAGAGTTGTTTAACGAATCTTGGGTAAAAGAACACGGATACTTTTTAGAACTAGATGGTCAGCAGCTTGGATTTTTGTGCTCTACCCAATTAATGATAAAAAGGTTTGGCTCAGGCGCTTAGTGATGAGTGAACAGACGAACCCAGCCATGCTCATTATGGTGTTTGATTGGATTGCCGAGAAAGCAAGGTCTGAGAAGTATAAAGAGCTCTTTGTGCATGTTCAAGATGCTAAAACGTCTCCACTTCTCGAAATGAACCAGTTTAAGGAAACCTTTGAGCCTCCTGTCCACGACCCGAGCGATGTCGATTGGTTCGTGAAGGAGCTATAAGTTTACGGGCCATACGTGATATAATATGATGAGTGATAGACCCATCAGCAAAGGAGAACCACGTATGGCTCGAATGTTTACTAAACACCAAATCAACGAAGCAGCCGAACTATTAATGTCAGGGCAGACGGTCGCTTTTCCGACAGAGACAGTTTACGGTCTTGGCGCAGATGCAACGAACGAGCAGGCGGTCCAGGCGATTTTTGATGCAAAAGGTCGCCCTGCTGACAACCCGCTCATCGTGCATATCGGTCAGGCTGATCTAATAAAAATATGTGACTCATAAACCGGAAACAGCATCCAAATTGATGGATGCTTTTTGGCCTGGGCCGCTAACGATTATACTTCCTTCAAACGGAACACTTGCAAAGAATGTAACGGCAGGCCTTGATTCGGTTGGAATCAGGATGCCAGATCATCCAGTTGCCCTTGAATTATTAAAAACGTGCCAGCTTCCGGTTGCGGCCCCGAGTGCTAATCGATCGGGTAAACCAAGCCCGACAACGGCTGATCATGTAGCGCATGATTTAACAGGCCGAATCGCCGGGATTGTCGACGGCGGGAAAACGGGCGTCGGTGTTGAATCAACCGTTATTGATTGTACAATAGACAAGCCGATGATTTTACGTCCGGGTGGCGTGACGAAATCGGATATTGAAGCGGTCATCGGACCAATCGATGTTGCTTCTTCTAAAGTGAAAAGAGACGAGCAGCCACGCTCACCAGGTATGAAGTATAAACACTACGCGCCTGATGCCCCAATCTGGATTGTGCGCGGTGATGCTTCACAGATGCGTAAGGTTGCGGATGAAGCAGCAGAGCGCGGTGAGTCCGTTCAAGTTTTAGTAAGTAAAGAGCGAGCTAACGAACTCGGGTTTAGCGATGCTGTGATTCTCGGCTCTCGCTCAGATTTAACGGGGATTACAAGTAATCTATATGATGCACTACGTCAAATTGACGACCTCGATGTCGACCTTGTTTTGGCGGAAAGTTTTTCAAAAGAAGGAATTGGCGAGGCGCTCATGAACCGATTAGAACGAGCTGCGACTAGGATTATATAAAAAACGTCACAGGTTTACTTCTATTTACCATTGGACTTGCATAAAGTTAACTAGCATGTCCAAGGCTAGGAGGTACGCTTGTGACGTATTTTTATGAAAGTATAATTCCAATCGTCTTATTATCTGTTGCTATCGGAATGGATGCCTTTTCGGTCAGCTTATCAGTTGGCCTAATGAGGACTAGATTATGCATGATTGCCACGTTTATTTTACTCGTCGGCTTATTTCACGTCATCATGCCACTAGCGGGGGTTACGTTAGGCCACTTACTTTCCCATAAACTCGGTATAATCACACAAAGTATCGGTGGATGGATCCTAATTATCATCGGCGCTCAAATGATGGTTGCGACAATGCTCGAGAAGGAAACAGACCGCACCCTGCATCTAGCTGGATTTACAATATTAGCCTTCACCGTCAGTCTCGACAGCTTCTCCGTAGGCCTCAGCCTCGGAATGTTCGGCCTTAACCAATTTGCGATTATCATGCTGTTTGGCATCATGAGTATGTTCCTAGCAACCATGGGAATTATTTTGCTAGAAAAGGAAAAACCCTTCTCGGCAGATACTCCGAAGCCCTCGGCGGAATCGTGTTAATCATGATCGGCATACAAATGGCTTTATAAATGTGAAAACTTTTGCCACGCGCAAAAGTTTTCTTTTTGTTGCGTCAGAGCGTGATTTGTTCGCATCCCGAGGAGAACTGTCCGCATATCGGAGAGAACTGTTCGCATCGCCGGGAGAAGTGTTCGCGTCACGAGGAGAACTGTTCGCATTTTCGGATAAATTGTCCGCATCCGAGCCAAAATTGTCCGCATTCCAATAAAACGGTCCTCCAAAAAGCCGAAAATCTATCACTTACCCCCTGACTTATGGTATATTTCAATTGAAGAGTCTTGAAGGAGGTTTCTTAGTTGAAACGCGTGTTGTTTGTCTGTACTGGAAATACTTGTCGCTCACCAATGGCTGAAGCGATTTTAAAACATAAAAGGCCTGACCTTGAAGTGAAGTCGGCCGGCATTTTCGCAGGGTTCGGCCAAGAGGCGAATCCGAAGGCAGCCCAAGTCTTGAGCGATAAAGGAATTGATTGCGATCACAAGTCGCAGCCCCTGACCGATGACCTACTCGACTGGGCTGATGTGGTGCTCACGATGACGGCACATCATAAGCTCAACATCGAAATGGATTACCCGAAGTATCGCAAAAAGTTTTTACCTTAAAAGAATTCACTAGACATAAGGATGATGAAGATCTGAACCCAGATATAGCGGATCCAATCGGGTTGTCGAATGAGACGTATAAACAAACGATGAATGAAATTGAAACATATATCGACCGAATCAAAAAGGGGGATGAACAATGAAAATAGTATTAACGTCAGATCATGGTGGCGTGAATATTCGTAACGAGATTGCGTCATTATTAGATGAAATGAATATTGAGTATGATGATTTAGGCTGCGAGGGCGACTGCTCAGTAGATTATCCTGATTACGGGATTCCAGCTGCAGAAAAAGTCGCTCAAGGAGAGTACGATTTTGGCATTCTAGTTTGCGGGACAGGAATTGGTATGTCGATGTCGGCCAACAAAGTTAAAGGTGTACGCTGCGCACTCGTGCACGATGTGTTTAGTGCAAAAATGACGCGCCAGCATAATAACGCAAATGTGATCGCATTAGGTGAACGCGTGATTGGCCCAGGCCTTGCCCGTGAAGTGGTAAAAGCATTTCTCGAGTCAGAATTCGAAGGTGGGCGTCACGAAAATCGTGTGAGCAAAA
The DNA here is from genome assembly GCF_001311865.1 of Piscibacillus salipiscarius JCM 13188. Lineage (GTDB taxonomy): Bacteria > Bacillota > Bacilli > Bacillales > Alkalibacillaceae > Piscibacillus > Piscibacillus salipiscarius. The sequence goes on along the minus strand of NZ_BBCD01000028.1, from coordinate 26,287 downwards.
TGATGGCTTACGAACAAAATTAGAATGTGCCTGTTCCGATATGGGACAGGTATTTTTTCAAATAGAAAAGGGGTGAAAATTTTGAATATAGAGAAGATAAGAAACGAAATTCATGTTATAATGAATCAGTGGAAAGACCAAAATATTGTGCGTTCAAATGGCATTTTTATGCTAGGTTGTTCGACGAGTGAAATTGCTGGTGAACGAATCGGCACATCTGGTAGCACAGAGATTGCGGGAGCTATTTTTAATGAATTAAAAGCGTTTCAGGTTGAGACAGGCGTTGAACTAGCATTTCAGTGCTGCGAGCATTTGAATCGTGCCGTTGTCGTCGAACGTCAAACGATGGAACGATTAAACTTAGATGAAGTAATTGCTGTTCCGCATCCGAAAGCAGGTGGCTCGATGGCGTCACATGCATATAAACAGCTAAATGACCCTGTTTTAGTCGAGTTTATTAAAGCTGACTACGGCATGGACTTAGGTGATACGCTGATCGGCATGCATCTAAAGCATGTAGCCGTACCAATGAGGCTAAGCCAAACGTCAGTTGGACAAGCTCATGCGACATTTGCCTACACAAGACCGAAACTAATCGGCGGAGAGCGTGCGATGTACCAGAAGTAGATGAAATTTATTTTGACATACATAAGGAGGCTTTCTCGATGACACATTTATCGAACCAATTACACGAAGTTGACAAGGAAATGCTGGAAGCGATTAATTTAGAAAAAAGGTCGCCAAAAACGACAAAATTGAATTAATCGCATCTGAAAACTTTGTCTCTGAAGCGGTGATGCAAGCTGCTGGGTCTGTATTAACGAATAAATATGCAGAAGGTTACCCAGGCCGTCGTTATTATGGTGGCTGTGAATATGTGGATATTGCTGAAAACTTAGCGCGCGATCGTGCGAAAAAGCTATTTGACGCTGACCATGCCAACGTGCAGCCGCACTCAGGCGCGCAGGCAAACATGGCGGTTTATTTTTCAGTACTTGAACCAGGTGACACAATCCTTGGCATGAACTTAAACCATGGTGGCCACTTAACGCACGGTAGTCCGGTTAACTTTAGTGGTAAGCTATATAACGTGGTCGATTACGGCGTTGAGGAAGATACTGAAGTTTTAGATTACGATAAAGTATTAGAAAAAGCGAAAGAAGTGAAGCCGAAGCTAATTGTAGCTGGCGCATCGGCATATCCTCGTTCGCTTGATTTTAAAAAAGTTCCGCGAGATTGCGGATGAAGTGGATGCTTATCTATTAGTAGATATGGCGCATATCGCAGGACTTGTGGCGACAGGTCTTCACCCAAGCCCAGTGCCGCATGCGCATTTTGTAACAACAACCACTCACAAAACATTACGCGGCCCTCGTGGCGGGATGATTTTATGTAAAGAAGAATTTGCGAAAAAAGTAGATAAAAACGTGTTCCCTGGTATGCAGGGTGGACCTCTTATGCACGTGATTGCAGCTAAAGGTGTCGCGTTCCAAGAAGCGCTTCAACCAGAGTTTAAAGATTACACGCAAAAAATTATCGACAACGCTAAACGCTTAGGTGAATCATTAGTTAAAGAAGGAGTTCGCCTTGTATCTGGCGGAACAGACAATCACTTACTATTATTAGACGTTCGTCCGTTAGGCTTAACAGGTAAAGTGGCTGAAAAAGCACTTGACGATATCGGTGTGACAACGAATAAAATACGATTCCATTTGATCCAGAAAGTCCATTTGTAACAAGCGGAATTCGCATTGGAACAGCAGCTGTGACATCTCGCGGATTCGGTTTAGAGGAAATGGATGAAGTAGCAGCAATTATCGCGTTTACGCTTAAGCACCATGAAGATGAAGGTAAGCTTGAAGAAGCAAAAGAACGCGTGAAAAAGCTGACGGATCGTTTTCCAATGTATCAATAAGTAGCGGAATTCCCGCTACTTTTTTCATGCGGTTTGAAATTTGGGGAAAATTAAGTTTTGCAAATACTTAACAATCGACTGATTACTATTGCAACATTGTTCATATTTCGCTACAATTCAATAGATTATAAATAAAGGAGAGATTGGCTCGTGGGTAAAGTATATGTTTTTGATCATCCTTTAATACAGCACAAATTAACGATTATTCGTGATAAAAACACAGGTACTAAAGCGTTTCGTGAACTGACGGATGAGGTCGCGACGCTAATGATGTATGAAATTACACGCGAACTTCCATTAGAAGAAGTTGAGGTTGAAACACCAGTCGCAACGGCTAAGTCAAAAGTTTTAGCAGGTAAAAAAACTTGGAGTCATCCCAATTTTACGTGCTGGCCTTGGCATGGTTGATGGCATCGTGAAATTGATTCCAGCTGCGAAAATTGGACACGTCGGGTTATATCGTGATCCTGAAACTCTAAAACCAGTAGAATATTACATTAAATTACCATCAGATATTGAAGAGCGTGAATTAATCGTGACGGACCCAATGCTAGCAACAGGTGGGTCGGCCATTGAAGCGATTAACTCGATTAAAAAGCGCGGCGCTAAGCAGATTAGCTTAATGTGCTTAATTGCAGCACCTGAAGGCGTTGAAGCCGTAAAAGAAGCACACCCAGACATTAACATTTATGTAGCAGGTTTGGATGAAAAGCTAAACGAAAAAGGCTACATCATCCCTGGGTTAGGGGATGCAGGAGACAGATTATTCGGTACCAAATAACGGGGTGAATTTATGAGTAAGTTAAAAGTCATGACGATTTTCGGTACAAGACCTGAAGCGATAAAAATGGCACCACTTGTCTTGGAACTTCAGAAACGATCGGATGAGTTTGAGCCGATTGTAACGGTCACGGCTCAGCACAGAGAGATGCTCGATCAAGTTTTATCCATATTCGATATTAAACCTGATTTTGACTTAAATATTATGAAAAAGAAGCAGTCATTAGCGCAGATTACGACTCGTGCCCTTGAAGGTTTAGATGAGGTCATGAAGGAAGCGAAGCCAGATATCGTGCTCGTGCACGGTGACACGACGACAACATTTGCGGCGAGTTTAGCTGCGTTTTATAACGAAATTCCGGTTGGTCACGTTGAGGCAGGTCTTCGTACGTGGAATAAATACTCACCATTTCCAGAAGAAATTAACCGACAAGCAACGGGCGTCGTGGCAGATTTACACTTTGCGCCAACGACTCAGTCTAAACAAAATTTACTTCAAGAAAATAAATCTGAGGATCAAATTTTTATAACTGGTAACACAGCGATTGACGCGCTTCAGACAACCGTATCTGCTGATTATGAGCATGATGTTTTGAAAAAGCTGAAGGCAAACGCTTAGTGCTCATGACCGCGCACCGCCGTGAGAACCAGGGCGATAACATGGACCAAATGTTTAGAGCAATTCGCCGTTTGGCCGACAAGCACGAAGATGTGGAAATGGTTTATCCTGTGCACCTGAATCCAGTTGTACAAGAAACAGCGAAAAAGTGGCTTGGCGATCACGACCGAATCCAGCTAATCGAACCGCTTGAAGTAATTGACTTCCATAACTTCGCATCGAATGCTCACTTGATCCTAACTGACTCTGGCGGCGTTCAGGAAGAAGCACCTTCTTTAGGTGTGCCGGTACTCGTGCTTCGTGATACAACAGAGCGACCAGAAGGCATCGAAGCAGGTACACTCAAACTTGCTGGAACCGACGAAGAGAATATCTTTGAAATGGCTGACTTATTGTTGTCAGATGACGGCGAACATAAAAAAATGTCCCGGGCATCGAATCCGTACGGCGACGGACAGGCATCCCGACGGATAGCAGACGCCATCAGGTACTATTTTAAGCAAGCGGGCGAAAAACCAGATGAATTTTTATAAGATTAAATTTGGAAGCTTTTGCGTACGCGCAAAAGCTTCTTATTGTTTGATAGATGTCCTTTTGTTCGTATGGGGGTGAATTGTCCGCATTCGGGGCTAAACTGTTCACGTGAGGAGGGGAACTGTTCGTATATCAGGATGAATTGTCCGCATCCTGGGCTAAACTGTTCACGTGAGGAGGAAAACTGTTCGTATTTCACGGTGAAGTGTCCGCGTTCGGGGCTAAACTGTTCACGTGAGGAGGAGAACTGTTCGTATTTCACGGTGAAGTGTCCGCATCCTGGGCTAAACTGTTCGCGTGAGAAGGAGAACTGTTCGTATGTCAGGGTGAAGTGTCCGCATCCTGGACTAAACTGATCGCGTGAGGAGGAGAAATGTTCGCATTCCAGAGAAAACTGTTCGCATCCGAGGTCAAACTGTCCACGTCCCGGGCCAAACCGTCAACCCCAAACTTTTCCCCATCCCAAGCATGACTTCCCTATTTTCCACACAATAAAACTAAAACAACTGAAGAGGTGCGAGCTATGAGGCTAATCTTTGCAATAATACTTATCATCATGACACCAATCTATCTACAAGCGGAAGAAATGACCTTTATAATGGAAGTGGATCAAGATCCGCATGAGACGAAAGAATACATTGAAAAATATTATCCGTTAGTCGAAGTTGAGTATGTCTATGATACGCTCATGCAGGCTCTAGCTGTAACGGGGAAGCAGCGCCACATAAAGAGTTTGCACGAAGAAGAGTTTGTCAGTAAGGTGAGCCCAGTCCAGACGTACTCAGTGCCGCAAACAAAAGCAAACACCAATGAGGACCTTCACCCTGAGATGGCACGTTATCATCCAAAAACCTACCCTTCACAGGCAAAGGTGTTCAAGTCGGAGTCATCGATACTGGAATTGACCATGAACACCCCGACCTTGAAAAAAGTTACCATGGTGGGTTTGATCTAGTTGATTTTGACAAAGACCCAATGGAAACAACGCCCGAACAGGGGATGCCGACGCTTCACGGAACCCACGTCTCTGGTATCATCGCAGGTAACGGAACCATGCAGGGAGTTGCACCTGAAGCGGACCTCTATGCTTATCGTGCACTTGGCCCAGGCGGAACGGGGACGACCGCGCAAATCATAGCTGCTCTCGAGCAAGCTGTTAACGACGATATGGAGATCATCAATATGTCGCTTGGAAGCGAAACGAATAGCCCTGATGATCCGATGACGCGCGCCGTTAATAAAGCAGTCGAGCTCGGCAAAATTGTCGTTGTAGCAAATGGGAATAGCGGACCTGAAGACTGGACGGTTGGTTCGCCGGCAACGTCAGAAAAAGCGATTTCAGTCGGGGCGGCGATTACGAAGCAAAAGCTTGCCCAAGTATACACTCAAAAGGAACAAGTCGTGCCGATCCGCCAGCTCCCACTATCAGAAAAATGGAACCTGAAACGAGATCAGCCTTTAGTTATACCTAATTCATTAGACACCTTAGAACAAACCATTCACGACCGAGTCGTTTTAATAAAAAAGGAGACACACCGTATTACGAACTCATTCAGCAGCTAGATGAAAAGGGGGCAACAGCTGCACTCATCTATAACGGACCTGAAGATGACCCAAACGAATGGGAGTGGGTAGAAGCTCCATTTCCAACGGCTTACATTACAGAAGAAGAGGCAGAACTGCTCATGCAAGGTGACGGCTGGTTAAAAACGAACTACCAAACGATACGTAATGCATTAGCCCCATTCAGTTCACGCGGACCTGTCGCTTCATCATGGACTATCAAACCTGACCTCATTGCACCAGGAGTTGAGATTGTGAGCACGGTGCCAGAAGGGTATGCCTCACTTCAAGGAACAAGCATGGCATCACCTTACGTGGCAGGCGTTACGGCTCTGTTAAAACAAGCATACCCACACGATACACCAGAACAAATTAAAGCTCGCTTACTATCATCTACTGATCTATTCAAAATGGGAGAAGAAGAGCTTTCGCCATCTGAACAAGGAACCGGTTTTATTAATATGAACAAAGCCCTAACCCAAAGTTACATCATAGACCACAACCGGCTTAATTTTGGTAAGATAGAAAAAGGGTTAAAAAAAGTAGATCAAACGATTACTATTAAGAACCTTTCAAGGAAACCTCTTGACATTAAATGGAATATTCCAAAAAGGGAGAATGGAATCGTATGGGACCTGCCGCTCAATTCAACGATTGGCCCTAACGAAAAACGACGATTCAAGGTAGGTGCACAAATCAATTCAAGACGTACTGAAAAAGGAACGCGTGAGGGCTATATAGAGGTATCACTTAATCAGCAACAAAAACACTTGCCGTACTTATTTATTAACGAAACATCCGATTATCCAAGAATTACCGGCATGGAATTGGACATGGCACCTTTTCAAACGGAGCATTTGACATTAAGATTTTATGTGAACGAACCAATTGAAAAACTTACAGCCACTTTAATCGATCCAAAAGACCTACACGCACAACCGCTGTTCACTCAAGAAAACGTGTCTAAAGGCGTATTTGAAAAAGAATTTAAAATCAGCGACCTGCCAGAGGGCGAGTATAAAGTCGTTTTTGAAATGACACAAGACGATGAAACTTTATATGAAGAAAAAGAAATTTATCTGCCTGAATTTTAGGCAGATAAAGCGTTTTCAACATAAATGTGATTTTTGTCACAAAGTTGTTTTAATTTCTGCATATTTACAATTGACTTTAAAATACTCGTATTGTAATCTAATTTAGTGTGGGCAAATGTTTTAAGAGATTTTATTTTTGAAGATTTGCCTCTGCAAGATTTGTCGATATCGTTTGATAAATCTTTTCCACTGAAATCACGATTGGAGTGGTTAACCTGAATAAACGCCCACTTCAAGGAATGGCAATCACAGCGAGTATATTAAGTTACTTATCCGGTTCGACAATTGTCGGAATTCTGCTTGGAAGGTGGCTTGATGGTTACTTAGGCACGTCCCCTCTTTTCCTGATCATTGGTTTACTTTTAGGTTTGGCATCAGGCGTGTATGGTATGATTTTACTTGTCAAAAAGTTTCTAGGAGACGATTAGAATGGACAATTATACATACATGGTCAGCCGCCAGCTCAAATGGATGTTCTATATCCTAGCGATTTTTGTCATAGGATGGGGATTCACAGACTATCAAACCATATTTGCCGGTCTAATTCTAGGTGCTGGAATCAGCACGTTTAATTTATGGCTTCTTCAAGTCAAAATTAATCGATTAGGACAAGGTGTTGTCGAACGAGATGAGAAGAGACGCACGCTGGGAATGTTAACTCGGTTTGCGACAGCCGCACTTGCAGCCGCTATAGGCTTGCAATATCCGGAAGTTTTCAACATGATTGCCGTAATGATTGGTTTAATGACACCTTATTTGGTCATTATCATAGATTATTTTCTTACACAAACCGAACTAACCACGAGGAAGAGAGGTGAATGAAGTGGATCACAAAAGTCCAATGTTAAATGACTTATTTGGAATCTCATGGCTTGATTTCAATATGTCAAACGTACTTATGATGTTGGTTGCATCAACGATTGTATTTATACTCGCAGTTGTAGCTAGTAAGAATCTACAACGTAGACCAACAGGCTTCCAGAACTTCATGGAGTGGATCGTAGAATTCGTGAAAGATATCATTGGAAACACAATGGACTACGAGACAGGGCGACGCTTTATGGGGTTAGGATTAACATTATTATTGTACATCTTCGTCTCCAACATGCTTGGGGTTATCACAATGGTGTCATTTGATCATTACTTATGGTGGAAATCACCGACATCTGACCCGGGTATTACATTGACACTCGCAACAATGGTGGTTGTATTAACACACTACTATGGTGTCAAGATGAAAGGATCGAAGGAATATACAAAAGAATTCTTCAAACCATTACCGTTCTTATTCCCACTAAAAATCATCGAGGAATTTGCGAATACGTTGACACTAGGTCTACGTCTTTACGGTAACATTTACGCTGGTGAGATTTTATTAACTCTACTAGCTGGTCTAGTAGCATCAGGCTCAATCGCGGGGTTAGTAGGTGGATTTATCCCGATGATCGCTTGGCAAGGATTTAGTATTTTCATCGGTGCAATTCAAGCATTTATCTTTACCATGTTAACGATGGTTTACATGTCTCACAAAGTGAGCGAAGATCATTAATTTATGTGAATTAGTACTTAGCATTAGCTGAGTATTTTAATAAAATTCATTCGTCTTTAATGGCGAGAAAAATCAAACTAATTTATAAATATATTTTGAGGAGGAATTTATTATGTTAGCAGCTGCAATCGCAGTAGGATTAGGTGCATTAGGTGCAGGTATTGGTAACGGTTTAATCGTAAACGGAACAGTAAATGGTATCGCTCGTCAACCAGAGCTTCGCGGTACTCTACAAACAACAATGTTCATCGGGGTAGCGTTAGTTGAGGCGCTTCCGATCATCGCAGTCGTAATCGCATTTATGTCTATGTAGTTTTTTACGACGAACAATTGAATGGCGAAGTTATGATGGACATACTTCGCCATTCCTTTATGTGCATGTTTAGTTATTGATGTTTTGCGAGAAATCCGCGAGACTCCTGGTCGCTAAAAACGGTCACGTCCTGTGACCAACGCCGACACTTGAACGTCGTGTTCTTCGTGGGAATAGCGAGCCGAACAAGACCCCGCAACGAGGGACGAGTGAGGAGGCTTGTGGATCGCCCACGGAAAGCGAGTGGATTTCTTAAAACTAAACATTTTATAAAATGTGAGGAGTTAGCCGAAAGGAGTGAAGGCTGTGTTAGGTACCAACTTGGTTTTAGGTGCAGCAGGATTTAACGTTGGTGATATGCTCGCTCAATTAGTTATCTTCATCATTCTATTGGCTCTTTTAGCAAAATTCGCTTGGGGACCACTAATGAAAGTGATGAAAGAGCGTGAAGATCACATTGCGAATGAAATAGATACTGCAGAGCAAAACCGTCAAGAAGCAGAACGCTTTATGAACGAAGCAAATGCAGAACTTAAAGAAGCACGTCAAAACGCACATCAAATCATTGAAGATGCCAAACAAACGGCAAAAACACAAGAGTCTTCCATCTTAGATGATGCAAGACAAGAAGCAGAGCGCATTAAAGAAAGTGCTCGCGAAGAAATCGCCCAAGAACGCGACAAAGCAGTTCAGGCATTACAAGAACAAGTGGCTACGCTTTCTGTTCAAATTGCTAGCAAGGTTATTGAAAAAGAACTTTCTGCAAATGAACAAGATGAACTCATTCAACAATACCTTAAAGAAGTAGGCGAATCGAAATGAGTCAATCAGTAGTAGCAAAGCGTTATGCCGTAGCCTTGTTTGAAATTGGAAAAGGAAAATCAAATCTAGATCAGCTAGAAGAAGAGCTTTTAGTTGTAAGAAGTGTTTTCCTAAATGATGAATCATTACAAGAGTTCTTAGGTAACCCTCGTTTATCAAGCGAGCAGAAAAAAGAACTAATTCGTAACGTTTTTAAAGACGTCTCAAAAGAAACACGAAATACATTATTACTATTAGTAGACAAACGCCGTTCTGACATGATTGCAGATCTAGTCGATGAGTTTGTCAAAATGAAGAACGAAGCAAGAGGAATTGCAGAAGCTGATGTTTATTCTGTTCGTGAATTAACTGAAGAAGAAACAAAACAGATCCAAGATGTGTTTGCGAATAAAATGATGATTAACACCCTTCGAATCAACAATATCGTAGACCCATCTGTACTTGGTGGAATTAAGATTCGTATTGGAAATCAAATTTACGATGGAACTGTTAAGACACAACTTAAACGTTTAGAACAGAATTTAGTAACTGCAAACAAGTAAAGATAGGGGTGAAATGGATGAGCATCAAAGCAGAAGAAATTAGTGCGCTAATTAAACAGCAGATCGAAAATTATGATTCTGAAGTTGAAGCAAACGAAGTCGGTACAGTTATCGAAATCGGTGACGGTATCGCACGTGTTCACGGCCTTGATAACGTAATGGCTGGTGAGCTTGTTGAGTTTTCAAACGGTGTAATGGGTATGGCGCAAAACCTAGAAGAAAACAACGTAGGTATCGTCATCCTTGGACCATTTACAGAAATTCGTGAAGGCGATGAAGTTCGTCGTACTGGACGCATCATGCAGGTTCCAGTTGGTAAAGAATTATTAGGACGTGTTGTTAATCCATTAGGTCAACCAGTTGACGGTTTAGGACCAATTGAAACGAGCAAAACTCGTCCAATTGAATCACCAGCACCTGGTGTAATGGCACGTAAATCAGTACACGAGCCACTACAAACAGGTATTAAAGTTATCGACTCAATGGTACCAATCGGTCGTGGTCAGCGTGAGTTAATTATCGGTGACCGTCAGACTGGTAAAACATCGATCGCGATGGACACAATTATTAACCAAAAAGAAACTGGCGTAATTTGTATTTACGTAGCAATCGGCCAAAAAGAATCGACAGTTCGTGGATTCGTTGAAACACTACGTAAAAACGGTGCGTTAGAATACTCTATTATCATTAACGCAGGTGCTTCTGACCCAGCTCCATTACTATTCCTAGCTCCATATGCAGGTGTATCAATGGGTGAGGAGTTCATGTACAACGGTGAACACGTTCTAGTTGCATATGATGACCTTTCTAAACAGGCAGCAGCTTACCGTGAACTTTCACTACTATTACGTCGCCCACCAGGTCGTGAAGCATTCCCAGGGGATGTATTCTACCTACACTCTCGTTTACTAGAGCGTGCGGCGAAACTAAATGACGATTTAGGTGGCGGTTCATTAACAGCTCTACCTTTCGTTGAAACGCAAGCAGGGGACATCGGTGCGTACATCCCTACAAACGTTATCTCAATCACAGACGGACAGATCTTCTTACAATCAGATCTATTCCACTCTGGTGTACGTCCAGCAATCAACCCAGGTCTATCGGTATCACGTGTTGGTGGTTCCGCACAGATCAAAGCGATGAAGAAGGTAGCAGGTACGCTACGTCTAGACCTAGCTTCATTCCGTGAGCTAGAATCATTCGCACAGTTCGGTTCAGACCTTGATAAAGCGACACAAGCGAAACTAAATCGTGGTCAGCGTACGGTTGAAGTACTAAAACAGGGTCTAAACAAACCACAACCAGTTGAATACCAAGTTGCGATTATTTACGCACTTGTTAACGGTTATCTAGATGATATTCCAGTAGAAGATATCCAGCGCTTTGAAGCAGATCTACATGCATACTTAGATCAGCATGCGTCTGAGTTACTAGCACACATTCGTGATACTGGAAACTTACCAGAAAAAGAAGATTTCAATAAAGCAATTGAAGACTTTAAAAACACATTTGCTGTAAGTGAGTAATGATGATGAAGTCTCGAAAAAGGTGGTGAGACGTAGTGGCATCGCTTCGTGACATTAAAAATCGAATTAATTCGACGAAAAGTACACAAAAGATTACGAGCGCAATGGAAATGGTGTCTGCTTCTAAATTAAACAGAGCAGAGCAAAAACGCCAAAAAGTTCGTTCCATATATGGAGAAAATTCAAGAAGTTGTTGCTAGTATTGCTGGCGGTAACACTGGTGCAGACCACCCGATGTTGCAATCGAGACCCGTTAAGAAAACAGGTTACATTGTGATTACATCAGACCGTGGTCTAGCAGGTCCTTACAACAGTAACGTTTTACGTGCCCTTTACCAAAAAGTGCAAAAGGAACATGCATCTAAAGATGAATACACCGTATTACCAATCGGTAAAGTCGGACGCGATTTTTGTAAGAAAATGGTATGCCAATCGTTAAAGATGTAACGGGTTTACCAGACCAACCAGATTTCGCTGAGATTAAAGAAATCGCAAGCTATGCAGTTAAACTTTTTGCTGACGGTGAAATAGATGAATTACACATCTTCTACAACCATTTCATCAGTGCGATTTCTCAAGAAGTAACTGAGAAAAAAGTATTGCCATTAACGGACATTGATACGGAAGGCAAGAAATTGACAAGTTACGAATATGAACCAGATGAAGAAGAAATTTTAAAAGTACTATTGCCACAATACGCGGAAAGCATTGTTTACGGTGCATTATTAGACGGTAAAGCAAGTGAGCACGCATCACGTATGACAGCTATGCGTAACGCAACTGATAACGCAGGTGAGCTCATTGATGACTTAACACTTTCTTACAACCGTGCACGTCAGGCAGCAATCACACAAGAAATTTCCGAAATTAGTGCAGGTGCAGCAGCGCTAGAATAACGGCTTGAATGAATTCGTGAGGAGGGAAAAAGATGAGTAAAGGACGCGTAACACAGGTAATGGGTCCAGTTGTTGACGTAAAATTCGACAGTGGCGACTTACCTGAAATATATAACGCCCTAGTAATCGCTGGTGATGAGAACCGCGATGAACTAACACTTGAAGTTGCTCTTCACCTAGGTGATAACTCAGTACGTACAGTTGCGATGGGTTCTACAGACGGACTTGTTCGTGGTGCTGAAGTAACGAACACAACTAACCCAATCTCTGTACCAGTAGGTGAAGCAACACTAGGTCGTGTGTTTAACGTACTAGGTGATCACATTGATTTAGGTGAAGAAATTCCAGAAGAGGTTCGCCGTGACCCTATTCACCGTGAACCACCTAAGTTTGAAAACTTAGCGACAGAAACAGAAATCTTAGAAACAGGAATTAAAGTAGTAGACTTATTAGCACCATACGTAAAAGGTGGTAAAGTAGGTCTATTCGGTGGTGCGGGTGTAGGTAAAACCGTACTAATCCAGGAGCTTATTAACAACATCGCTCAAGAGCACAGCGGGATCTCAGTATTCGCAGGTGTAGGTGAGCGTACTCGTGAAGGTAACGACCTTTACCACGAAATGAGCGACTCTGGAGTAATTAACCAAACTGCTATGGTATTCGGTCAGATGAACGAGCCACCAGGTTCACGTATGCGTGTTGCATTAACTGGACTAACAATGGCAGAGTACTTCCGTGACGAACAAGGTCAGGACGTACTATTATTCATCGACAACATTTTCCGTTTTACACAAGCAGGTACTGAGGTATCGGCACTACTTGGCCGTATGCCATCAGCCGTTGGTTACCAGCCAACACTTGCTACGGAAATGGGTCAATTACAGGAACGTATCACTTCTACGGATAAAGGTTCAATCACTTCAATCCAAGCTGTATACGTACCTGCGATGACTACACAGACCCGTCACCGGCAACAACATTCGCTCACTTAGATGCGACAACAAACTTAGAGCGTAGCTTATCTGAGCAAGGGATCTACCCAGCGGTGGACCCACTATCATCAACTTCTCGTGCTCTAGACCCTAACATCGTAGGTGAAGAACACTATGAAGTAGCTCGTGAAGTTCAGCGTACGCTACAACGTTATAAAGAACTACAAGACATTATCGCAATTCTAGGTATGGATGAATTATCAGACGAGGATAAGCTAACAGTTGCTCGTGCTCGTCGTGTACAATTCTTCCTATCTCAGAACTTCCACGTTGCGGAACAGTTTACAGGTCAACCAGGTTCTTACGTACAAGTTGAAGAAACAATCAAAGGATTCAAAGAAATCCTATCTGGTAAATATGACGACCTACCTGAAGATGCGTTCCGTCTAGTTGGACGTATTGAAGAAGTAGTGGAAAAAGCAAAGGAAATGGAACAATAAAAATGGGAACGTAGGCGGTGATTTGTCGCCGCCTTACGCGTGCCCGAGGAGGGGTAAGGTTGAAAACACTAAATGTGAGTGTTGTCACTCCTGACGGCCCTGCACTTGAAGGCTCATATGAAATGGTCAGTGTTAGAGCAGAGAGTGGAGAGCTTGGTATATTACCAGGTCACATCCCATTAGTTGCTCCATTAACCATTAGTGCAGTACGTTTAAAAAAGGAAGGTCAGACTGAATTACTTGCTGTTAGCGGCGGATTTGTTGAAGTCAGACCAGAACAAGTGACAATCCTAGCACAAGCAGCAGAACAACCTTCCGAAATCGACGTTGATCGTGCGAAGCAAGCTAAAGAACGCGCAGAACAACGTCTCAACATGGCAAAATCTGAAGACATTGATCAAAAACGTGCGGAATTAGCTTTACAACGCGCTATCAACCGTATTGACATTTCGGAAAATAGATAAGCTTATGTACAGGAAGACTCGGCAGATACGTCGAGTCTTTTTGTTTGTACTGTAGAATGTGTAGGCTACTTGCAGGTATAGTTAAAAAAACTTGCAGATAAGAGTTAATTAAACAATATTATTAAGCTATCATGACACTTTTTAACGAACAATTAAAGATTTTATGAAATTTTAGGTTTAGTGTCGATATTACCCGGGAAATGTTGAAATAGGAATTAGAGGTGTAAACATGTTTACAGATCTCGCGATTGACTCAATTATTTTTATGTTCATGCACATTATGTTTATCATACTAGCATGGAAAGTGCTCGAGGCTGTACAACTCGAGCAGATTTTTAAAAAGAATAGAGTTGTAGAAAGCCGAATACTATTTATTATGTTATCCATTACAATCGGCTCTACTGTCAGCAACTTCTTTATTGACTTCATTCAATGGTCCAGACAGTTACAACATCTACTCTAAATTCACATGTATAACTTCGTAAGGCTTTGTCCATCCTTTTACTAAATGATTTTTCCAAGGGGGAGAAAGCCATGCGATGGGTTTCCGTAGTAGTATTATTTTTATTAAGTATTTCTTTATTCTATCAATCTAGTAATTCATTACTCGCCGACGTTTCAACGATTGATCAGTTAGAGGAGTTTTTTATCAAGGAAGGCTTGGATATTTCAAGCGTTAATGTTACAATCCTAACGGTCACAGATAAAAAAACAGGCGAAAGCTTTTACTCAAAATCAGAAAAAAGTAACCCAAAAAATAAAAACATCACCGAATCATTTAATATGGTTTATTTATCTGATAACAGGGTAAAAGTCATATATGAATTTAAAGGCGCCGATTGGAATAAAGAGATCAAAAAAGTGTTACAAAATCGTATGTTAAATGCGGAATTTCGACATTTTTTGAAAACAGTCGAATATACTCTTGTTTTCAATCACGAACAGATGTTAAAATTAATAGTAATTTTATGATTGAGAAAATCATCAATCATTACGATGTAGAAAACGACAAATGTATTGGACGAAGAAAAATTCAAAGTTGTGAGCGGAGAAAGCGATCAATTCGAGCAATATATACCATTAAAAAACGACGAAATAAACATACAATTTTCGGTTAGGGAACAAGAGAATGGTCTAAATACCATAACGATTGGAACACCTATCCTTGTTATTGAATATTAAATAACATACGGAATATCGACACGGAGGGAAAAACCTTGGAAAAAATCATAGTATCTGGTGGAAACCAATTACGTGGTACGGTGAAGGTAGAGGGAGCAAAGAATGCCGTATTACCAGTAATTGCAGCAAGTATAATGGCTAGTGAAGGAAAAAGTACATTAAAGCAAGTTCCTCATTTAGCTGATGTTGATACAATTAGTGAAGTTTTACGTTATATGAATATTAATGTCTTACAATCTGAAAACCAATTAGTTATAGATGCTTCTAATCAATTAAAAACTGAAACGCCTTTTGAATATGTTCGTAAAATGAGAGCCTCAGTTCTTGTTTTAGGACCTCTATTAGCACGCTTCGGTCATGCAAAAGTGGCTATGCCAGGTGGTTGTGCAATTGGTTCTCGTCCAATTGATCAGCATTTAAAAGGCTTTGAAGCAATGGGTGCGAAGATTCATGTTGGAAATGGTTATGTAGAAGCACATGTTCCTGAAAAACTAGTAGGAGCTCGCATTTATTTAGATTTTCCTAGTGTAGGTGCAACTGAAAACTTAATTATGGCAGCAGCTCTAGCAGAAGGTACAACAGTCATTGAGAACTGTGCTAGAGAGCCAGAAATAGTAGATTTAGCAAATTATATTAATCAAATGGGTGGAAAAGTTGTTGGCGCTGGTACGGAGACGATTCGTATTGAAGGTGTCCCAACTTTACATGGCGTAGAGCACAACATCATTCCTGATCGTATTGAAGCTGGAACATTTATGGTTGCAGCAGCGATTACAGGCGGAGATGTCGTCGTAGAAGGCGCTATTCCAGACCATTTACGTTCTCTTATTGCTAAAATGGGAGAAATGGGCGTTAAGATTGAAGAATATGAAAATAGTGTGCGCGTAATTGGTAACGGTGAACTAAAAGGAGTAGATATTAAAACTCTACCATACCCTGGGTTCCCAACTGACTTACAATCACAGTTTATGGCTTTGGCTATGAGATCTAGAGGCACAAGCGTGATTTCCGAAACTGTTTTTGAAAATCGTTTCATGCACGTTGAAGAATTCAGACGCATGAATGCAGTTGCAAAATTGAAGGACGTAGTGCTATTATTGAAGGCCCTTCAGAACTACAAGGCGCAGAAGTTGCAGCGACAGACTTACGTGCTGCAGCAGCGTTAATCATTGCAGGTCTTGTTGCTGAAGGACGTACAACTGTGACTGAACTTAAACATTTAGATCGTGGCTATGTAAACTTTGAAGGTAAATTAAGAGATTTAGGTGCTGACATCGAGCGCGTTTACGAGGAAACTGAAAAAGTCGACCAAGTTATTAACGACTCAATGGCACAATCTAGTTAATATGTATGTTAAAAGCGGCGGCAATCGCCGCTTTTTTTATGCCAAATTGTACATATGTCTATAATAGACAGCCTCTGCAACTTCAAATAAATCTACTTTGGTTCTATCAAAAATAATTTGGGAATAATTATATTGATAGATACAGATTTTATCAAAGGAGGAGCTGTCGCTATGAACATAAAACATGAATTCCTTATCATTGGAGCAGTCTTGATCTCAGTGATTACCGTTCTTCCAGCTGCCATCGTTGTACCATTTTCTAATGCATCGACAGAAACAGTTGACATGAATGAAACAGTAGAGGTTGATTTAGAAACGAGCGATCAACCAGTGGTTCAAGTGATGAGAAGCGCAACGGAAAAAGTCGAAGAGGTCCCACTGGAAGAGTACGTCGTGTCAGTGGTCGCATCGGAAGTCCCTGCTAGTTTTGAAATGGAAGCAATTAAAGCACAAGCCTTAGCTGCAAGGACATATGTCGCACAAATATTAAAAAAAGGGCGGGGCTGCTAAAAACTACGATGTTACCGATACTGTCCAGCACCAAGTTTACAAGAGTTTAGAAGAATTGCGAAAGGCATGGGGCGTCGATTATTCATGGAAGATTAATAAAATCACTAAAGCAGTTAAGGAAACCAAAGGTCAAATCATCACATACAGTGGTGACCCAATTACAGCTCAATTTTTCTCAACGAGTAATGGTTACACAGAAAATGCCGAGGATTACTGGCAAAATGAAGTCCCATACTTAAAAATGGTCAACAGTCCATGGGATAAAAAGTCGCCAGAATATCTGGAACAACAAATTTTACCTAGAAGCGAAGTGGTACAAAAGCTCGGTTTAGATTCTAGTGTTATTGAAGTAACCAACACAGTTAGAACGGAAAGCCAGCGCATTAAGAAAATGACCATTAACGGAAAGAATTTTACAGGACGAGAAATTCGAGAAAACGCTAGGATTACGCTCAAACGACTTCACTATTGAAGCGAAAGGCGACCACATCATCTTTACAACAAGAGGATACGGACACGGCGTCGGCATGAGTCAGTACGGCGCAAACGGCATGGCCCAACAAGGAAAAACCTATCGTGAAATTGTTAAACACTACTACCAAGGTGTCGACATCTCTACTATTCAAGACGTGGTCGGATCACTAAGTGCGATGAATTAGCTGCCTCTATATGAGGTGGCTTTTTTATTTGAAAGATTAAGAGTGAAGGTAGGACAATTTGTGTGTAACTCTATTTATCTTCAAAATAAAAATTTTTCTAGTTCGTGGATAGGTGAATAACTCCCTCCCAAAATGTGAATAACTCGTTATATCCACATGTGCATAACTAGTCAGAGATTCACTTTTCCACATAAAAATTCTTTAGTTTACCCTAAAAATCAAAATTCATCACCATTTTTTGAAAAAAATTTTCGACTTTGATGTATATATTCTTCATTTTTCGTTCAGAATGTTGCTGAGGTGATGAAAATGAATGAAAAAGAAAAGCAATTAATGCGCCAATCTAAGTGGAAGCGCCTGACGCGCCAACGCTGGTTTTACCCAGTCCTTTACATCACTCTAGTTGCTGTGATTTTAGCGGGGGTTATGGTCTACCAATTCCAAGCATCTGATGTGACGGAAGACGGTAATCAAACTAATGAGGAAAACCCAAGCCAAGTTGCAGATAACAACGGTGAAGAGGAGTCTGTACCAGTCACAGCGGAACAGGAAGATTTAGTGATGCCGACTCTGTTAGGGGATCAAGCTGAAATCATTACAAAATTTTATGACGCCGAAGCAACAGAAGAAGAACAAGAAGATGCACTTATTTTCTACAACAACACGTATTACCAGAGTAAAGGTGTCGACATTACTTCTAAGGATGGACAACCATTCGAAGTAATCGCTGCCCTTAGCGGAACGGTGACGAAGGTTTATAAGGATGATTTAGAAGGTCAAGTAGTTGAGATTGAGCATGACGATACGCGTTCGACTTTCTACGGAAGCTTATCTGAGGCTTCAGTAAAAGAAGGCGACGAAGTATCTCAAGGTGATGTGATTGGCGTATCAGGTACGAACGTCTACGGAGATGAAGAAGTGACTAAAGTCCACTTCAGACTCCTAGAAGAAGGCAAACCTGTTAATCCTAACTTTTAATCAGTAAGGTAAAAAATTCTCGCCTGAGAACGGGCGAGAATTTTTTGGTTTAATCGAATATGGTAAATACAAACGTGCTGTAATGGAATACGGACAGCCCACGTCATAATGCGAACAGTTTTCCATGAAATACGGACAGTTTATGGCCTGATGTGAACAGTTTGTCATGAAATACGGACAGATCACTGCTAGATACGAACAGATCAAGACCAAATATGAACAGTTTACCTCAAAATGCGGACAAAACTCAGCTGTATGCGAACAGATTAACTGAAAATGCGGACAGATATCCACTCCATACGAACAATTGACCTAAGAATACGGACAAAACTACAGCCAATATGAACAATTCTCATGAAGATACGAACAGATCAGTCAAAATACGAACAAATCACCCGCACATGGAGATAATTCCGCCCACTTCAATCACGCACGAGGCCTTACCTAACAACAACTCTCCAACTTCCTAACATATTTACTCGTTTTCCTGAATAAACTGTACCATCACATCTTTAGAGGTACATCAGGAGGCGAGGAGTTTGCACGATTACATCAAAGAAAGAACGATCCGAATCGCGGAGCATCTATTAGAGACAAAGAAAACGGTACGCGTGATTGCTAAAGATTTCGGCGTATCGAAAAGTACTGTGCACAAAGATTTAACCGAAAGGCTCCCAACAATTAACCCAGCCTTAGCTAAAGAGGTCAAGGAAGTGTTAGAGTTTCATAAGTCCATAAGACATATAAGAGGTGGGGAGGCGACGCGTAAAAAGTACCGAGAACAAACTAAGGTTTAGACAACCAAACGCCTGTCACCTATACATAACCCATTAAGCCTCATATTCTGGATATCAATACACCTGTGACGGGCACTTTTTTACTTTTTGCGAAGTTCATACAAAACGATTTCCTCTGTTTGATACTCACCGCTTGCTCCAGGCCACTCAATTTCTGCGTGAATTTTTTCAATATCTTGAAACATAACGGGATCTCCGTTCGGTTTAAAGACATTATTATCAACAAATCCAATATTAACCGTACTTGCATCTAACGGTTCGTGAATCGATTCAGACTGCAGCGTGACTTCAACTCCATCGACGAGTGCGTAAGTTTGAAAATTTAAGCTATCAACAATGGGTCCCCGCTCTCCGTTAAAGTGAAGTGTTCCACCGCCTGCTGTATGACTAGTTGGCACAAACTCTACTTTATATTGATTCAAATCCCAATTCTCAGATTCTCCATCTAAATTAAATACATAATAATGGTTGGATTGATCATTATCATCTTGGTTGAACCACCATGTGGCAGCAGCAACGACGATGACTAAGATAACAAGCCCTATACTCTTTTTGTCCATTTGTCTCCTCCTAATCGGGTGCGCCGATTTTTCTCTATAAAACTCTAGCATAAAACGTTCAGAAAAAAACATCCTCGCAGGGTAATGACGAGGATGTTAGTTAATTATTTTTGATTTAAATCGTTGAACTGTTCTCGTAAATCACGCTTGAGCACTTTTCCGCTAGGATTCTTCGGAAGTTCATCGGTGAAGGCAACGTGTTTTGGAACTTTGAACTTGGACAATTTATCTTGGCAAAAGTCAATCACTTGCTGCTCAGTTAGATTAGTTTCAAGCTTTGGCACGACAATCGCAGTGACGGCCTCAATCCAGTAATTATCTGGAATGCCGATAACTGCAACTTCAGAAACACCCTCAAGCTGATAGATCATCTCTTCAACTTCCCGGCTCGAAACGTTAACACCGCCTGTTTTAATCATATCCTTCTTACGATCAACAATCGTAATGTAGCCATCTTCATCCATCACACCAAGGTCCCCGCTGTGGAACCAGCCATTTTTAAACGCTTCAGCGGTCTTTTTAGGATCATGAAGATAACCCTTCATCGCATGCGGCGTGCGGTGGACGATTTCACCTACTTCACCGCGCGCGACTTCGACGTCATTATCATCCACAATTCTTGTTTGCATGTTTAAAGTCGGCTTCCCTGCAGAACCTAATTTAGTTAACTGTTCATCAGGGCCAAGAGCCGTTGCGAGTGGTGCAACTTCCGTTTGGCCGTAGAAATTGTAAAAGCGGGCTTGCGGAAGGCGCTCCGATAGTTCCTTTAAAATTTCACGAGGCATAATCGCTGCACCGTAATAACATTTTTCTAAAGTCGAAAGGTCACGACTGTCAAAATCAGGGTGACGAAGTAGAGCAATCCACACAGTCGGTGGGCAGAAAAGCTGAGTGATTTGTTCACGTTCAATTGTTTCTAAAATGACCTCTGGTGAAGCGGCATCCAATATGATTCCACTCGAACCAAGGTAAATACTCGGGCCAAGGAAGCAGTGAAGCTGAGCACTATGATAAAGCGGCAGCGCGTGAATGCAAACATCTTTATCCGACATCTCACCATTCACCACACAGCTTACATACTCACTGACAATACTTTTATGAGTGAGCATCACTCCTTTAGGACGAGACTCCGTACCACTCGTATATAGCACGTGAGCCAAATCATCATCGTCAAGATCCTCATCAACGAGATCAGTTGGCTGACCTGCCTGCAAATGAGACAGAGGCTTCCAGTCTTGTAAAACTTCAGAAACACGCTGATTGTTTGGAAACTCCATTAAGTAGCGGAATTTAATTTCAAGGTTACCTTTAGATTTTTCTAAAATCGGCGCGAACTCCTCAGGTGCAATGAAACCCGTAACACCCGCATGATTTAAAATATAAGCCACATCATCTTCCGTTAACATGTAGTTAATCGGAATCATGACAGCTCCAAGCCGGGCCAGCGCAAAGTTCACGACAACAAAATCAAGACTATTTTTAGACATAACCGTGATCATGTCACCTTTCTGAACCCCATCCCGGCGAAACGCATGCGCCGTCTGATTCACCAAATCATCTAGCTCCTGATACGTCAGACGTTGATCACGATAAGCAATCGCAAACTTATCCGGATAACGCTCCCTTGTCCTCGTCAAAAGATCCCCAAGCGTTTGACGACGAGCCCTAGTCAATACCCCATCCAGTTGATCCAACACCTTTGTTTTCAATGTAAAACCTCCCCTTACAGAATTTTCTGTATTTTTAGTTTATTATGTTTTGCACTTGAAGACAAGCCCCTGCGTAAGAAGGAGGAATTTCGACAAAATTCATAGATTGGAAGGGTATTGATGGGCAATTGTCATTAAGGAAGCTGCAAATGTCGGTAGGGACGCTCAGTCATGAATCTAAATAGGGGGGGAGTTTAACAGCAATAGGGAAGCAATTAGTCGCAATAGTGACGTGTTGAACCGCAATAGGGAAACACTGAACCGAAATTGGAAGACCATCAGCGCATTAAATAACTCCTCATGACCTAACTTCCAGAGAATTTGACACTTAATATAAAAATAAAACAAATTTCAATAAAAAACAAACTCTTAACCAAAAAACAAAGTGACATGGTGGTTGAAAAGTGATAAAATATGTCAATAGAGTACTATTATTTTTGCACGTGTAGGGGGAGTCATTAATTCATGTTTGCTAGAGATATTGGAATCGATTTAGGTACAGCCAATGTGCTGATTCATGTAAAAGGAAAAGGAATCGTATTAGATGAACCATCCGTTGTTGCGATGGATAAAAATTCAGGGAAAGTATTAGAAGTCGGAATGGCTGCACGCCGCATGGTCGGCCGTACGCCAGGAAATATAGAAGCGATCCGCCCGCTTAAAGACGGCGTCATCGCTGACTTTGACGTAACCGAAGCAATGTTAAGATATTTCATCGGAAAAATCAACGTTAAAGGAATGTTCTCAAAGCCGCGTATTCTAGTATGCTGCCCAACAAACATAACAAAAGTTGAACAAAAAGCCATCCGTGAAGCAGCTGAAAAAGCGGAGGTAAGAAAGTTTACTTAGAAGAAGAACCAAAAGTAGCCGCAGTGGGTGCTGGTATGGATATTTTCCAACCAAGCGGTAACATGGTTATTGATATCGGTGGAGGAACAACAGATATTGCCGTTCTATCCATGGGCGATATCGTCACATCTGAATCTATTAAACTTGCAGGTGACAAGCTTGATCAAGAAATCTTACAATACATCAAACGCAAGTATAAACTACTAATCGGTGACCGCACAGCAGAAGACATCAAAGTCAACATCGCGACTGTCTTCCCAGGTAACCGTAACGAAACAATTGACATTCGCGGACGTGACTTAGTTTCAGGCTTGCCGCGTACGATTACGATCGGATCTGAAGAAATAGAAGAAGCACTACGCGAACAAGTCGCACTCGTGGTTCAAGCAGCGAAACAAGTTCTTGAGAACACACCACCAGAACTATCTGCTGACATCATCGACCGCGGTGTCATCCTAACAGGCGGCGGCGCATTACTAGACGGACTCGATCAGCTCATGGCTGAAGAACTCAAAGTCCCAGTCTTCATCGCCGAAGAACCAATGCACTGCGTCGCAAAAGGCACAGGTATCATGCTAGAAAACATCGACAAAATCGAGAAGATTGGTTAATTTTTGTGTATGCAAGGCTCTTAGGAATGAAAAATGTGAGACTCCTAAGGGAACAGCGGCCAATGCAAGACCCCGCAAAGCGAGGTACGAGCTTGAGGAGGCTTGCTGGTCGCCCTAGGAAAGCGAACATTTTTTCATCTTTTTGAAAAAGTCTTGCAAGCTAATTCGTAGAAGTCAAAAGACGAGCCAAGGCAGCCGAGAAGGAAACCCATAGCATCTGCATGGGACCCCAAGCCTTGGCTTATACATAAACCACTGGTTGGACCACCAACCGAAAAGGAGGCGCAAACAAATGCTCAGAGGCTATAACGCAGCAGGAGCCGGCATGATTGCGCAACAACGTTACCAAGACGCACTATCAAATAATATGTCGAACGCATTAACACCTGGCTATAAATCAGACCGTTCAACGTTTCGCGCATTTCCAGAAATGTTGATCAACGCATACGACGGGTACAACCTTCCAACTCAAAACGAACCGAGAATACCAAACAACCACCGAGTTGGAGCTATTAACACAGGCGTTTACATGCAGGAAAATACACCGCATTTCAATCAAGGTGACCTAAGAGACACAGGAATCTCAACTGACCTAGCACTCGTAAACGGCAACATGCCTGATGAAGACGGATTTACTTTTTTCACAGTTGCTAACGAAGACGGAGCATTACGCTACACGCGGAACGGGAATTTTACCGTTGATGCAGAAGGATTTTTAACGACATCACAAGGTCACTACGTTTTGGATCAAAACAATAACCGAATCCAAACAGGCACGGAACAGTTCGAAGTTACTGAAAACGGACAAGTTATCTCGCCGTTTGACAATACCCTTTTAGGCATCGCCTATCAACCGAATGCTAATGACATGGTGAAAGAAGGCGACAACCTTTTTCGAAATGAAGGAGTTGCTATTCAAAACGCACGAGAAGTAGCAGGGACTGAGTTCAGTGTCAATCAAGGACAGCTGGAACGATCGAATGTTGACCCGCAGCACATGATGACGGAAATGATGAGGTCTTACCGATTATTTGAGATTAATCAGCAGGTCGTTAAGACGTACGATAAAAGTATGGACATGGCCGCCAATCAGGTCGGGCGCATAAATTAGGGGGCTAAACAATGCGTAATATGCTAAACGCTGCCACCACCATGAATCAACTACAACAAAGAATGGATTTAACATCTAATAACTTAGCAAATTCGAATACATTTGGATATAAAGCGAAGAGTGCACAGTTTTCATCGTTGTTGTTCCAACAGGTGAATAACATTAATAACGGAGATGCGGAGGCGCCACGTCTAACGCCAGAAGGTATCCGCGTTGGGTCAGGAGCTAAAATGGCACATACTAGCATGCATATGGACTCTGGTACCATCCAGCAAACTGGCCGTGCGCTTGATATCGCAACGCAAAATGGCGAACGATTTTTCGTCGTTAACGCTCCACTACAAGGCGGCGGGAACGAACTTCGCTATACAAAAGCTGGGAACTTTTACTTGCAGCCTGTTAATGACGGTGCTGGGGTCATGTTGACGACGAGTGAAGGTTTACCTGTTCAAGGTCAGAACGGGCCAATCATTTTAGAAAGTAATTTTGACGACATATCGTTTACTGAAAATGGTGAAGTGCGAGTAACTCGCGGTGAGGAAACACAAGTCGAAGGAACATTACAACTGGTTGACATCACGATGCCACGTGCACTTGAGGCAACTGGCGGGAATTTGTTTAGAATCGATGAAGCTGGTTTGGGAGTTGCAACTGAAGACATCACGGCTAACGTTGCACCAGATGAAGCGGGCTTGATTCCAGGCTCGTTAGAACAATCCAACGTCAATATCGGTAAAGAAATGACCGACTTACTAGAAGCACAGCGCGCTTATTCATTTAACGCCAAGTCTATTTCAATCGGCGACCAAATGATGGGGCTCATCGGAAGCATGCGTTCTTAATCTAATGCCTCTGCAATTAAAACTTGACGAAATCAAAAGTTTTTTTCACAATAAAAGCGGAAGATCATGAGCTTAGAATTGAGGTTTAAATATGGCTTCAGAAGAGAAGAAGAAGAAAACAACAACTGAAGGGCAATCGAAAGAGAACTCGAAGAAGCAGCAAAAGCGTAAAGAAGCTAAGAAAGAACGTAAGCAACAGGGACCAATCAAGCGGTTTATAAATTCCAGAATCCGCTTTATTCCTGTATGGCTTCGCGTCGTGTTATTTATCGTACTGTGTTTTATCGCTTTTTATATTGGCTTAGATGTCGGATATACTAAACTCGGTGACGGGGACGATGCCGATACCGTACGTAGCTTAGATTTTTGGAAAGACATGTGGAACTACATTAAAGGTAAGTAACCACCGCTTAAGGAGGAAAACCATGTTAGATATCGAACAAATCAAATCGATTATCCCACACCGTTATCCATTTTTACTAGTCGATCAAGTCGAGGAACTTGAAGAAGGAAAACGCGCAGTCGGTTATAAGAACGTTACTGCTAACGAACCGTTCTTCCAAGGCCATTTTCCAGAATACATGGTCATGCCAGGCGTCTTAATTGTCGAAGCTTTAGCTCAAGTCGGTGCCGTTGCCATTTTGCAAAAGAAGAGAACAAAGGTAAGCTTGGAATGTTTACAGGCATTGATAAATGCCGTTTCAAACGCCAAGTCAAACCAGGTGACCGCCTAAAGCTTGACGTAGAAATGCTTCGCCTTAAAGGCCCAATCGGAAAAGCTAAGGCAGTCGCAACGGTCGATGGCGACATGGCCTGCGAAGCTGAAATCATGTTCGCTGTAGTTGATCCAAATAAAGAATAATTAGTGATTAAAACTTGTCGCAGATGCTGCGGCAAGTTTTTTTATGTTGCGTATTAGTTCATATTTGTTTAGAAAATGTTTGTATTTCTAAGTGAAGTGTTTGTATTTGAGCGGAAAATGTTCACATTTTATGGAGTATTGATCGTATTTGAACGAAAACTGTTCGTATTTCTAGGAAAAGTGTACGCATTCTGATGAAAAGTGTTCGTATCTCCAAGTGAAC
>NZ_BBCD01000027.1 GCF_001311865.1 Piscibacillus salipiscarius JCM 13188 | reverse complement strand
GTTTTTCTAAAATATCGACCACTTTTTTGATTTTATCAATCACTTTTTGAAATTTATCAATCACTTTCTTTAATTTATCGGTCGGTTAGGACTGAGAGGTTCGTTAAATTTCATCAACATATACCTGCAAGTCACAGAAAATCCCCCTCAAGCCGATTGAGGGGGATTAACTTCATTAAGATGGGTTTTTCATGTAATGTTTTTCGAATTGTTCACGGCGCTGTTTAGCAGCTTCACTGACTTGCTCATCTGCATGGTAAGATGAACGAACAAGTGGTGCTGACTGGCAGTGCTTAAAGCCTTTTTGGAAGGCAATCTTACGCAGTTCCGCAAACTCTTGTGGCTCGTAGTAACGAACGACGTTTAAATGATTACGTGTTGGTTGTAAGTACTGACCAATTGTTAGAATATCCACGTCATGTGCTAATAGATCATCCATCGCTTCGAGGATCTCTTCTTTTGTCTCACCTAAACCAACCATGATGCTTGATTTCGTCGGAACATCAGGCGCGACCTCTTTAACACGCTTTAGCAACGTTAACGAACGGTCGTATGTCGCTTTCGAACGTACAGTTGGTGTTAAGCGGCGAACCGTTTCGATGTTATGATTAAAAATGTCTGGTTTCGCGTCCATAAGTGTATGAAGGCTTTCGTAGTCACCCTTCATATCAGAAGGCAGAACTTCAACAGTTGTACCAGGATTACGTTCACGTACCGCACGAACTGTTTCGGCAAAAACTCCTGCGCCTCCGTCTTTCAAATCATCACGCGCAACCGCTGTGATAACTGCGTGGCGAAGTCCCATAATTTCAACAGACTCTGCTACACGCTGCGGCTCTTGCCAATCAATCTCAGTTGGAAGCCCTGTTTGTACCGCACAGAAACGGCACCCACGCGTACAAACTTTACCTAATATCATGAATGTAGCGGTCTTACGAACCGCCCAGCATTCGTGAATGTTCGGACAACGCGCTTCCTCACATACCGTATGTAAATTTTTCTCGCGCATCATTTTTTTAAGACCTGTGTAGTTCTTGTTCGTGTTAAGCTTAATTTTTAACCATTCCGGCTTTCTGACGTATTCATTGTTTTTCGCCATCCATGCCACCCCTTCTTAAATTTATTTGACTCCCTTTTTATTCAGTGAAAAATTCCACTCATCATTCTTATATTTTTCTTCCGCTAACGTCTGAACCTCTTGCTCTTGTTCAGGTGTTAGCTTGAAAGGAACTAACTCTATATCTAAACCTTTCTCAAACCCTTGGTGAAAGGCCTCTTCCACTTCCTCAAGCGTCAGTTTTCGGCCTAAATACGCTTCCATTGACGTCGCTTTCTCTTTAAACTTCGCCTTCGCTCGCTCACGAACCTCATCAGCCGGATATGCGAACATGTCGAATAAACATCGTCATCCATACTAATTGGAACCGATCCGTGCTGGAGAATGACCCCCTGCTTACGCGTCTGCGCACTACCAGCTGCCTTCTTATCGCCGATTACAAGCTCGTACCACGATGGTTCATCAAAACAAACCGCAGAACCCGTACGCTGTAGCTTACCTTCAGGGACCGCCATATCAGCATCAATTCCGAGTAACCGGTAGCCTTCAAGCAAACCTTGCGTAATCACGCGGTAAGCCTCCGTAACTGTTTTCGGCATCTTAGGATGAGTTTCAGACACAACGACGCTGTATGTTAATTCATGATCATGCAAGACCGCACGACCACCTGTTAATCGGCGAACGAAATCAAATCCGTAGCGCTTAACATTCTCTGTATGTATTTTCCCGTCAACCTTCTGAAAATACCCAACCGACATCGCAGCAGGCGTCCACGTGTAAAACCTTAAAACAGGCGGAATATCACCTTGACTATGCCAGCGCAAAAGACACTCGTCAAATGCCATGTTATAAGCGGCGTCATGCGCTTTCGTGTTAATAAAATACCACTTTTCTTTTGTCATGTTGTAACACTCACTTTAGTCAGATAAATTTTCTAACACTACCATCTTAACAAGACTATGTAAAAAAATAAAACGAAAATAAAGAATTGACCTAACTTTATACATAAAAATATGCTATATTATTGATAAGATAAAAATATAGTGTCATTCGTTAAGGAGTTTTCCCACATGATCGGTGAACGCGTAAAAAAATATAGACTAGAAAAGGGCCTGTCATTGACCGAGCTAGCTGAACGCGCGGGCGTGGCTAAATCGTATTTGAGTGCCCTAGAACGCAATATCCAACAAAACCCATCTGTTCAATTTTTAGAAAAAGTCGCATCAGAACTCGGCATCACAATTGACCATTTGATTAAAGATACGGTAAAAGAAGGACAATCAGGACTTGATACAGAATGGGAAAAGCTAGTTAAAGAGGCTATGAATTCAGGAGTCTCTAAGGAAGAGTTTAAAAACTTCCTAGAGTTTAATAAATGGAAACTAAAGAATGAAGATGAGTAAATCGCCAGAGATGGCGGTTTTTGTTTTGTAAAATAAAAGCAAGCCCACCTTTAATAAAGTGGACCTGCCTTAAGTTTTAATCTGAAACCTTTTTTGCATGAACGATAATCCTATGGGTTGGATTATACATCGGTTCGCAAGTAATCAGCGTAATAATAGAATCATCACCATTGGTTTTAACACCGACACATCATCTGGCGTTACTAACTGAGTATCATAGACTTCATAAGTCAGGTTCGATTCCAGTGTTTCAATATTAACCCGATCACCGATCTCTACTTCGTCTAGCCGGTTAAATAGATGGCCTTCCGTATAACTTCGGTGTCCGGCAATACCAGTGTTTCCAATTTCACCAAGTGAACTCGTTCCTTCCATAATACCGAGTCCAAGATCTAAGTTCTTATCTGTTGCTCCCTGAAGCATAGGAACAGTGAGATTAATTTTTTCAATATGCAGGAGTCCAACGACTCCAGCATCAAGGGATTTAGTTTCTGGTTCGGGCTCACCCTCAGCAGGTCCATTGCCACTCACCTCAATTTCATCCCGTTCTTGGTTTTCAGTGAAAATTTGATCCAAATTTTGAAACTCACGAACGAGCTCATCTTGCTTTGACGCATAGATTTGTTTCTGTATATGAGGGAAAGCGATAATCCCGATACCAACTAAGATAAATAGAATAGCAATCAGCTTTTTCACTTCTTATCACTAGAAAGCCTGCGGGTTACTAAGTATAGCGCAAGACCACTAATTAAGAACGTTCCCCCAATGATGTAAAATAAGTATGGTATTTCTTCACCAGTTTGAGGAAGGAAGCCGCTACCTTTAACATTCGTATCTGAACCTACAACATCCTCTTGATTCTCTTGAGGAGGTTCAGCTTCAGCCCAAACCTTAATGTTAAATTCAGTGCTTAAACCTTGGAATGAATTATCTGATTCGTAAGGGAATGTTGCTTTAAATTCAAATTCCTCCGATTCACCTATTTTTAATAAGCGAGACTCCATTCCGTTAAAACCTGCTAAGCTTCCGTCATAAATAAGTTCACCAGAAGAGTCCGTCACGGTTAACTGAAATTGATTAAATAACTTTTCAGATCCTCCAGTAGACTCAGCAATCGAATGAAAATAGTAATCATAATCTCCATCATTTTCGACCACTAGATTACGAATCATATAATCCCCAGGTTTAAGATTTTCAACTTTAAATAAAAATTCCTCATTCAAACTAATCGAGACATCATCGGCGTAGACTTGAGATGGGCCAAAAACTAAAGCACCAATTAACGTGAATATAAAGATGATTCTTTTAGCCAATGTACTGCCTCCTTCCTCAGTAGATATGTATGAGGTAGGGGGAGACCCTACCTAAAAAGATTACTCACCGTTATTTGCTTGTTCGTTTGTTTCAATGTAACCATTCTCACCTAAATCATCTTCAGTAATTTCTTGACCTTCCCACTGAGTAGCTTCGAATGAGAATGTTAGCATTGCACCATTAGCTTGATAGATGTTTTGTTCATATTCACCATACTCATCTTTATCTTGATCATCAATAAATTCAATTTTCAAACGTAACACATCTGGATCAGTCGGGTCTACAGGCAGTCCTTCCCAACCATTATTAGTCTCTGTTGTAACATTTAAACGATGACCTTTAATGTAGTTTTTATGGTTAATAGCATCATAGACTTTAGACCTGGCAGCATTAATTTGTGAAGAAGATGCATCTTTGCTATTCAGTGAATCAGATGCTAAATAGAAGTCTTTTAATGTTACATTATCATCTTGACCCAATAGTTCCTTTTGATAATCGCCACCACTTTCAGCTCCTAAAGTGATGATTGAAACTCTAAATTGATCTAAGAAAGCTAGTGGATCTGTATTTACATTATCAAACCAAGAATCTCCTGAACCAGGGAACATCATTTCTGCTTGAGGCTCATCACCAAGAACAGTACCTATACTAGCAAATTGCATATTTTCAATAGCCATTAAAACTTCTTTAATTGCTAAAGAACCTTTGTTAACAAATTTGATATCTCTAGTCATCGTGTCACCAGGCTTTAAATTGACCACCTCAAACGTAAATGGCTTACCTTCAGCCACTTGCTCTAAATCCATTTCCAGAGTACCAGCCGCAAAAGCTGCACTCGTGTCTTCAACATCGTTAAACGCTGCATATGTTCCACCAGCTACTAAAGATAAACCCATAGCAGCTGACATTGAACCCATCATTAATTTCTTTTTTAATTTCATCTATCTCTCCCCCAAACCTTATTTATTTTGGCCTTCTACTAAACTGTTAAGATCTCCGTTGCTTTCAATTCCAAAGTCCATATCATTTCCTCTTTCTTCTCCAGGCATTTGAGTCGCCTCAAACTTCATAGAGATTTCGGCTTCTTCATCTTGATATTTGTTTTGAACTTGGAAACGAGAATTATCAAATGTTTCATCTACTTCTTTGAATAAGAATGAAACTTCATATGAAATTTCATCACCCGGATTTAATGCAGCTGTTGCAGCATCTGTTCCCGTCATCTCTGCATTGGTAATACCGTTTAATTGATCTAAAGTTGTGGTCACTAGATGGGTACCATCTCTACTAATTGATACTTCGAATTGTGCTAAGAAATCTTCTAATTCATTGTCTCCCGCACCAGGCCAAAGCTTCGTATTAAGGTCTAATGCATCTTCATTATTCCAACCACCAACTTCAATGGTTGTTAAAATCTGATTGATATCTAGCGTACCGCCATTTCTAAGTACAAGTGTTTCAGACCAGTGATCACCTGGCTTTAAGTTATCAAGTTGAAAATCAATCGTGGTTTGTTCACCAATTTGTAAATCTAGTATTCCTGTTACAAATAGGTTTTGAGTTTCCTCCACGTCGTTAAACGCAGCCCATGTTCCTCCTCCTACTAGTGATAGTCCTAGTGCACCTGTTAGTACACCGATACCAAGTTTCTTTTTGATATCCAAAATAATTCCTCCTTTTACCTCTCCCAAGGCAATAAATAATTTATTAATTCACCGTCAAAAGCTAAGAGCTTTAACGGTAAAACACTATGAAATATTTTCTGCGGGTTCTGAACTAGACTCTTCTTTTTGCTGTTTTTCTTCTCTTATAGCTAGATAAATAGTTTTTCCTGAGCTGAACAATAACCAAAATCCAGGAATAAACATTAATGTGACTAATCCAAATTTAGAATTCGCAAAATCCATTGCATAGCCTAAATAAGGTACATTGATGCCTTCATGAACACCGTAAATATTAGCTGGAAGCACAGCGTTAGCATCTGCGAACTCATTGTTATCACCTTGAGTTCTAAACATTAGCTGCCCATCGTTATTTAAAACCTCTATAATTCGGTGAGTCACAAAATGATTTTCTCTTTGTTGGAACATAATGATGTCGCCTTCTTTAAGGTTTCGAACCTCAAAATCTGGTTTAATCCCAATAACTGCTCCAGTTTTAATTTCAGGTTCCATTGATCCTGAATAGACGACCTTAAGTTCTTGCCCAAACACTTTTGGAGTGCCATCACTCATCAAATTTGAAATTACTAATACGAATGTAAACAAGAATGCAGCAATTAATAGAAAGTTAATGGTTCGATTGCCCCATTTAATTATCTTGACTTTCATCGTTATCACCCTTTGAGTTTTCAGTATTTCCTTCTTCACTATCTACGTTAGTATTATTTTCTTGTTCTACAGGTTCATCTGACTCCGATTCTTTATTTTCCTTGTTATTAGTAGACTCCGTTTCAGCACTATTAGTACCTTGCTGTTCTTCTTTCTCTTGATCTTTCGTGTCTTCTGCTTCCTCAGTTTGAGTAGTTTGTTCTTCACCACTATTTGTATTTTTAGGAGCTTTCTCTTTTTGTTCAGTCATGTTTTCTGAATCAGCTTTTGATTTTTCCTTTGTTTGTTTTTCTTCTACAGATTTATCTTTTGAATCATTCGATTCTTTTTTGCTTACGTTTTCTTGATGATTTCCATCACCTTCATCTGTTTGTTGCGAATCATCACAAGCTTGTGGGTTGCCAGGGTGATTTTCATCGCATACATCGTCTGGTGATCCACTGTCTTTCTCTTTATCTTCTCCAGGTTCTTCTTGATCGGCACAATCGGTAACATGAATTTTTCCACTAAATCCACCACTATCTCCACCAGGGTGCCCTTCAGGTCTTACAAACTTAAATTTGTATTTTCCATTTTCAAGTTCACCTTCATAAGCTAGCTCTGCAGAATCACCAGAATCTATCAATGGTGTTTCACCTTCGTGTATTACATCTCCATCATTACCTTGAGATATTTTGATGACCTGATAACCCCAAGGCACTTCCATATCACCGTCGCCACCGTTCTTGACATAGGCATAAATACGATCACAATTTCCTCCAACTTTTTGACCATCAAAAGTTAAAGAACTTTTATCCCACTTTTCGTCTTCATCTAATTCCCAACCCACTTTTAATGAAGCAGATATTTCTTCCACATCATTAAAAGCCGCTTCAGTTGAACCAGCGATCGATGATAAAAACAGAAATAACAGATATAGACCAATTAAAGGTTTGATGAATAAACTTTTCTTCAACTCTCTCTTCCTTCTCGCAGTTAATCGACTTTTTCTCATTTGGATAATGATCCCTCCTAGCCGGGAACGTTCTATGTAATGAACACAAGATTAATTATATGTTCGTTATAATGAATATATGAATAGTATAGACTTGCCGCTCAGATATGCAAAACCCGAAAAAGCCCAAATATTCTAAATAATGAACAAATATTGTTCTTTTTAAAGAACAAGACCCTTTTTCCTTAAAATTCCTAACCTTTTCTTCGTTTTACTCCGTTCTTTATTAAGAACAACTAAACAAAACAAAAACCTTGCCCCAAATTTCTTAGGACAAGGTCTATTAATCTACCTATTATTCACTTGCTTTTGCTAGTTGTTGTCTTAGTTCGTTTAGTTCATCTTCCATGCGTGATAATGTTTTTTCTAACATGGTGACGTTTCCGCCGGTTGATTCTAATTTATCGAGATCTCCTTGAATTCGGATGTAATCCATTTTTAATTCATCGATTCGTTCTTGGATTTCTTTCTTTTTCATCTAATCACCTCAAATTCATTGTAAGAAAAATAAAACTTTTTCCAAATAAAAAGGTCAGGCCTCATGACCTAACCTTAATGAAAGATGAAATTTTTAAGTGGAACTTCTTGCTTCTTAGCTTTGCCGTCTTGGCTATACTCGATCATAAAGGATTTCAGGTGATTCTGGTAGCTCGGGTTTTTGAGTTTGACTTGCATGACTAAGGTTATTTCAGGCTTTGTCATTTGATACCCTTTAACCTTCTGGTAATTTGAGATTCTCTCTAAATCTTTTTCACTCATATCACCGTACAAATTTGGGTTTGATTGGATTCATCAATCCATAGCTTTATTTGAATGTCCGAATCATCCGCTTCAAGAACTTCGCCTTCATTCGTTAATATGTTAATGTCTTCTATCGTAGGAAGTCCTTCTCCAGTCCATTCAAATTCTTTTCCAATGTAAATGTACTCATGTTCTACAAGTAAATTGTGCTGCACACCAGCGTGACTCACACTAGTAAACTCGACCTCATTACTTGCCGCTTCTACTACAAAGTACCCGACTAACCCGACCAAGGTGATCACCAAACCTAGACTCCATCTTTTTATCTTTTTCACGTCGGTTCACTCCAATAGTTTATTATACGGTTTTCGATACTCGTATAATTCTATTCGACATGACAAGTATTTAATCCTCTAAATTTTTAGGTCTTTTGACTTAAGAAAAGAAAACAGCACATAGCTTGCGACCCGGCTAGTCATATTACGAAAGTCCAAAGTCGGGTCAATTTCAACGATATCCATCCCTTTAACCATCGGATGTTTCGCCGCTTCTTGAACGGCTGTTAGGAGCGTTTGGCTGTCCATGCCGCCTGGGCCGATTGCCGGGCACCCCGGCGCAAAGGCTTGGTCTAATACATCCATATCGACGGATAAATAGATATAATCAACTCGTTTTTTTTAAATAGTTAATAGACTCACGTATAATCGATTCAATTCGGTCCTGTAGCACATCTTGCATCGTGTAGACTTTAACGCCTTGCTTCACGGCGTAATCGGCATACGCCTTGGCATTGGTAAAATCACGAATCCCGATTTGAACGATGTGCTCACCTTTTAATACGCTATTTTCTATCGATCTGCGAAAAGGAGTTCCGTTCGTCGGCCCGCCGTCATCTAAATTTCGCAGGTCATGATGGGCATCAAACTGAATGACGCCCACCTTCCCTTTTGTTTCGTGTAATGCTTTTATTGACGGAAAACTGACTGAATGATCGCCCCCGAATAAATAAAATACTCTGGATTGTGCGTCTGGATTACGTCTTTTACCGATTGATAGATTCGGTCTTGTGATTCCACTATATCAGTCGGATGCATCACGACATCCCCAAAGTCTACAATTTGTGTATCACGTAAATCTTGATCGGTATGATTCGCATACGTTGAGTAGCTTCCCATGGCCTGACGAATGGCCCCGGGAGCCATCGACGCACCCGAATGACTGATCGACGGTTTAGAAAGTGGTGCCCCCATCAATCCATATTTTACCGAACCCTCATGCACGTTAAGATCAACAAGTAATTCATTCATCTTTTTCGTGTAACGATCAACGAACTTCGCCTGTCCAGCTGGTTTGATATACCTAGACAAGTAAATCACCTCGCTGGTATAGCTTTTGACCGGCTTTAAAGACCGTATTAACGTGGTTCACGCCGTAATGGTAAGGAATGTAAAGGTAATTCGGTGCATCCCAAATAACCACATCAGCTTTGCGGCCTACTTTAATTTGCCCCGCTTCTTCTCCACGGTTAATCGCATGAGCCGCATTGACCGTTACGGCATGCCAAATCTCTTCTGGTGTCATTTTCATCTTAAGGGCTGCGAGTGACATGATGAGCTGAATGTTTTCTGTCACGCTACTGCCTGGGTTAAAGTCCGTTGAAATGGCTATTGCAGCGCCCGTTTCGATCATATCTCGCGCGCGTGCAAATTCACCTTTTCCTAAGTAAAAAATCGTACCAGGAAGCAGTACGCCGATTGTATCTGATCCTGCGAGCTGTTTGATTCCGTCATCGGTTGCGACAGCTAAATGATCGCCTGTTGTTGCACCAAGTTCTACAGCAAGCTGCGTTCCGCCAAGTGGGTCGATTTCATCTGCATGAATTTTCACATCAAAGCCGTGATCTTTTGCCTTTTGTAAGTAACGTCTAGATTGTTCAATCGTAAACACACCTGTTTCAGTAAAAATATCGACGAACTCAGCGAGGTTTTCTTCTTTGATTTGATCAAAAAGTGCTGCCATTTCGCCTAGTAAGGCATCAGGATTGTCCTTGTACTCTTCCGTAATCGCATGGGCGCCAAGGAAAGTAGACACCAAATCAAGTGAGTGGTTTTCCCCTGCTTTTTTCGCAACGCGCAACTGTTTTAGCTCCGTCTCTTTGTCCATGCCGTAACCACTTTTCGCCTCAACCGTTGTAATGCCGTACGATGCCATACGGTTTAAATGAAACATTGCTTTTTCGTAAAGCTCTTCTTCCGTTGCTTTTCGCGTTGCACGAACCGTTGATAAGATGCCGCCGCCTTGCTTTAAGATATCTAAGTAAGGAACGCCTTGTTGCTTTAAAGCCATTTCGTGTTCACGAGAACCGCCGAATACTAAATGCGTGTGTGGTTCGACAAGGCCAGGGGTGACGAGCTTTCCTTCGCAGTCGACTTTTTCATCCGCTTCGGAGTTGATCAACTCGTTCGTGGGCGCGATTTCTGCAATTTTACCACCCTTCATTAAAATCGCATAGTTTTCTTTAACATCGAGTTTGCTCATGTTTTCACCGCGAACCGGGCCTTCGTGCTGATCCATGGTGAGTAGTTGTCCAATATTATAAAGTAGTGTGGTCTGTGCCATGTGTATCCTCCTTTGATTGTTAGAACCCGCGCCTGAATCTTGCGCGGGTGTGAGTGTTTATTTTTCATCAAGCATTGGAATGTGAACGCCTTTCTCGCGGGCCGTTTGTTCAGCGAGCTCGTATCCCGCATCGACGTGTCTCGCTACGCCCATACCAGGATCAGATGTCAGCACGCGTTCTAAACGCTCAGCTGCATCATCTGTTCCATCTGCGACAATCACCATCCCAGCGTGTAGTGAGTAGCCCATGCCAACTCCGCCTCCGTGGTGAACCGATACCCAGCTCGCACCGTTAACAGAATTAATCAGCGCGTTTAAAATCGGCCAGTCCGCAACTGCATCGCTCCATCTTTCATCGATTCCGTTTCACGGTTTGGCGATGCGACAGATCCTGCATCTAAGTGGTCACGGCCAATGACAATAGGAGCTGAGATGTCGCCTTTTGCAACCATGTCGTTAATAATTTTGCCGAAACGCGCACGTTCGCCGTAGCCTAACCAGCAAATTCGAGATGGCAGCCCTTGGAAAGCGACCTTATCTCGCGCCATGCGGATCCACTTGCATAAGTGCTCGTTGTACGCGAATTCTTTTAAAAGAACCTCATCAATTTGTAGATGTCCTCTGGGTCACCTGATAACGCCGCCCAGCGGAAAGGCCCTTTCCCTTCACAGAACTGCGGACGAATGAACGCTGGAACGAATCCAGGGAAGTCGAAGGCATTTTCTAAACCTTCATTGTAAGCTTCCTGACGAATGTTGTTTCCGTAGTCGAATGTGATGGCTCCTGCTTTCTGTAAATCTAGCATCGCCTGAACGTGAGATTTAATGCTAGAGCGAGAGTCTTTGAGATATTTTTCAGGGTTGGACTTTCTGATTTCTGCACCTTGTTCCATGGTGTAACCTGCAGGTAAATAGCCGTTCAGCGGATCGTGCGCTGACGTTTGGTCGGTTACTAGATCCGGCATTTCCCCTCGTTTTACGAGTTCAGGTAAAATTTCTGCAGCATTTCCAAGTAAGCCAATCGATAACGGCTGGCCTGCTGCTTTGGCTTGTTTCGCCATGTCGAGAGCCTCATCAAGAGTTGTTGCCATTTTGTCTAAATAGCGGTGTTCAATGCGGCGCTTAATGCGCGTTTCATCCACCTCAATCGCAATCACAACACCATCATTCATCGTCACCGCAAGTGGCTGTGCGCCACCCATGCCGCCAAGACCAGCAGTGACCGTAAGCGTACCTTGTAGTGAACCATCAAAATGCTGGCGAGCCGCTTCAGCGAATGTTTCATACGTTCCTTGTAAAATACCTTGAGTCCCAATGTAAATCCAGCTTCCCGCTGTCATTTGGCCGTACATCATGAGGCCCTTCTTCTCTAGCTCGCGGAAATGATCCCAATTCGCCCACGCCGGTACGAGGTTCGAGTTAGCGAGTAACACGCGAGGCGCATCCTTTTGGGATTTAAAGACCGCAACCGGCTTACCCGATTGAACGAGTAGTGTTTCATCTTCTTCTAAATTTTTGAGTGTCGCAACGATCGCTTCAAAACTTTCCCAATTACGAGCAGCTTTTCCTATACCCCCCATATACGACTAGCTCATCAGGATTTTCTGCAACTTCTGGGTCCAAATTGTTCATCAGCATTCGTAGAGCCGCTTCTTGGACCCACCCTTTCGTATTCAGTTCAGTCCCTCGTGGTGCACGGATTGTTTTAACTGGATTTGACATGTAATACTCCTCCTTGATCTAGAAAACTATTTTAAAATACATGATTACGGACACTTTCTATCAAAATATGAACAATTCTCTTGTAAATGCAAACAGTTTAATCAAGTATATGAACACTTTTGTTTTAAATACGGACAGTTTATAGCAAGATACGAACACTTTCTTATTAAATACGGACAATTCACTCTGATATACGGACAATTAGTTCAAAGATACGAACAGTTCCACTCAACATACGATAAATGCGTGAATTTTACTGTCTCAACCATTCTTGAAGTGCCTCAATATCCTTCGAAAACACCCGATCTCGTTTAATACTCGGTACGACCTCGCGCCCCGCCTCGTAAAGAACTCGAGTTGTCTCGGCCATCTTAGCAGGTCCGCCCCTCAGTTCCACGGCCTGCATGGCGCAAATAAACTCGATTGCGACCACGCGACGAACGTTTTCGATAATCTGTGCGGCGTGCCTCGCTCCTATTGTCCCCATACTAACGTGATCTTCTTGATTCGCTGATGACGGAATCGAGTCCACGCTTGCAGGGTGGGCAAGGGTTTTGTTTTCTGATACGAGGGATGCGGCTGTGTACTGCATAATCATCGCGCCAGATTGAAGTCCTGGTTCTGGGCTT
The DNA here is from genome assembly GCF_001311865.1 of Piscibacillus salipiscarius JCM 13188. Classification (GTDB taxonomy): domain Bacteria; phylum Bacillota; class Bacilli; order Bacillales; family Alkalibacillaceae; genus Piscibacillus; species Piscibacillus salipiscarius. The sequence continues at coordinate 27,509 of NZ_BBCD01000027.1, read as the reverse complement.
AAAAACGGCGGCAGGTCATTCAGCTGCGGATTAACCAAACGCTCTATCCTGCGCTCTGAAATGTTCGCGACTTCACTCATGCCGATTTTTAATAAATCCATCGCAACCGCAATCGGCTGGCCGTGAAAGTTTCCTCCAGATAATACTTTTCCTTCATCAGAAAAAATGAGCGGGTTATCAGTTGCTGCATTAATCTCGGTTTCGAGCTTATCTTTAACGTAACCAAGTGTTTGCCACGATGCTCCCAGCACTTGCGGAATACAGCGTATGGAGTATGCATCTTGAATTCGCTTCTCACCTTGTTTGGTCGTTAATTGACTTCCTTTCAAGTACTCACGCATTCTTTCTGCCACTTCTCTCTGTTCGGCGTGCCCTCGCGCATGTGAATGAGGTCATCAAAGGCGCACGTAATGCTCTCGAGACCCTCCATCGTCATGGCGGCAATTTTTCTGAATACGTTAATACTTTTTCAGCATCAAGGTAAGCTAAAACGCCAACTGCGGTCATGGCCTGGGTCCCGTTAATCAGAGCCAGACCTTCTTTTGCTTTTAACTGAACAGGCTCTAACTTTTCTTGGTTAAATGCGATCATCGTTGGCACTTGTTCGCCTTGATAATAGACTTCACCCTCACCTAACAAAACTAATGCCAAATGCGCAAGTGGAGCGAGATCCCCGCTTGCTCCTAATGAACCTTGCTGAGGAATAACAGGGTGAATTCGGTGATTCAGTAAATCTATTAATCTTTCAATAATGACGGGCCGAACCCCTGAGTAACCTTTCAAAAGCGCATTGGCGCGAAGTAAAATCATCGCCCGGCTTACTTGTTCTGAAAAAGGCTCACCCACTCCGCATGCGTGCGAGTGAATTAAGTTCAACTGAAGCTCATCAAGATCTCCGTCCTCAATTTCGACATCGCTAAATTTTCCGAATCCTGTGTTGATTCCGTAAATGACTTGATGCTGGTCTAAGTAATCTTCAACAGCCTTCCGACTTTTCTTAACTTCTTCTAAACTCTCTTTTGATATGGTAACGGTTTCAAAACCTGTTACAATTTGTTTTACTTTTTCTAAATCCAGATTAGATCCGGTTAACTCCATGTCATCACTCCTTTAATAGACAAAAAGGGACTAACCCTCAAGGTATTCCTTGAAGGTTAGCCCCCTATTATCTCATCGCTCTGGGCGTTTCTATTTAAATGTGGTTAATACCGAGACCTGTTGTTTCATGCTCTAGCCCTTTAATAGGCGCGCCAATGGTTCCATATAACGCTACAGCAATCCATTCACCTTCTGCCTCATTTTCATAAGGCATCCCGCGTACGACGCTAAACCTTAGTCCAACTGTTCGCATCACATCTCCTAGTAACACCTGGCCTCTTGTGACGCCTTCTAACGCTTCTAAAATGGCATGGTATAGCGCGTGCATTTCTCGGTATAGTTTTTCATCAATAATCTGATGGCGCTTGGCAGCTGTTTCAATCGCTGAGACGACCTTCTGCATATCCATCGATCCTGTTTTTCCTAAACAATAATGAAAACCTGATTCAGTGACGCGAGCTTCGGCCTCTTCGATCTCATGGCTACTAGCTAATACTAACTGAAGAGCTGACTTTCCGATTCCCGCTTCTAATGACTTTTTCATGTTAACACCAACAATTTCTATTATACGTTCATTTTATATGGTGCTATAAGTAAAGTCAATTAGGCCTTTCGATTCGTTGTGGGATCCCATGGGAAATCGGCACCAAAACGGTCTGCTAACTCTTTTGAATCCTTGCGACGCTTACGACGGTATTCAGCACGTGCCGCCGCCCCATTGTGAAGCCACTTCTCTTCTTCTGATTCAGGGTAAACCGGTGGTACTTCTGTAGGGCTTCCATCTTCATCTAACCCAACAAACGTTAAAAAACGCTGTTGTACAGACTTGACGCTCACCGGTTAGTAAGTTTTCTGTAATGGCCTTAACGAACACTTCCATTGATGTGCGATGCGTATAAGTCACAAAAGCCTCTAGACAAATAGTGTTACCTTCTTTAACTGGATGTAAAAAGTCAACCGAGTCAGTCGAAGCTGTCACAACTGGCATGCGTGCGTGCCTCGTTGCCGCGATGGCCCCCACATCATCTATGTAAGCCATGAGTTGTCCACCGAATAATGTACCGTGACTATTGGTATCTGGCGGGAGAACGTGTGAGTTTTTAACTGTTAAAGAATTGATGCAAGGTTTTGCTTCCATTCGAATCACCCTTTTTCATTTTCTAATGGTAGTATACCACGCTAAGTTTTGTTTAAGCATATTGTCCCATAAAATTAGCACCCCTCAGTTGAGGAGTGCTTTATATTTTATAGTTTACTACGATCGTCTTTACTTTTAATTCCTTGTTCAATAGCCATTTTATTTGCGATTTTAACGGAATCCCAAACTGGCGGAAGTAGTAGTAATGATACCGGCACTGCCGATACGACGATGAAGTTTTGTAGTAGACCAATACTACCTTCACCTAACGTTAGAAGTGCGACTGCAACTGCACCAAAAATAAGTGCCCAGAACACACGGATATACTTACTAGGGTTATCATTACCTGTAACGGCAACGGCTGATGCGTATGACATTGAGTCGGCCGTAGTCGCCACAAACACGATGGTAATGATTAAAAATCCAACCGCAAAGGCTGCACTCATTGGTAGTTGGTTCAAGATTGCCATAACGGCTGCTTCCTGACCAACATTTTGCAGAGGCTCTGATATAATTCCTGAATTTTGCATTTCAAAGAATACACCAGATCCACCTAGTGTTGCGAACCATAAGTTACTGACAATTGGTGAAATTATGGCTACAGCTACAATTAACTCACGAATTGTACGTCCACGTGAAATACGTGCAATAAAGATCGACATCATTGGGCCAAAACCGATAAACCAACCCCAGAAGAAGACGGTCCACCATGCTAACCACGTTTCATCACCACGAGTTAAGCTCATCATTAAGAAGTTTTGTAGTTGGAAAGCTTCTGCTGTAATGAAAATATCTAAAATAAACGCTGTAGGTCCAACAATTAAATGATCACCATGAGCAGAACGGCAAACGCTACGTTAAAAACGACTTAATAGCTGGATTCCTTTGTCAACACCCGTAACAGCCGAAATCGTTGCAATTCCAATTAAGATTACAATAAATAAAATCTGCATGAACAAATTACTTTCAATGCCTGTCACTTGTTCGAAAGCATAAGCCGCCTGTAGGCCTAAGAAGCCAATTGCTCCAATAGTACCCGCAGCAACAGCGATAATTGACGTCACATCAGCTGTTAAACCAAAGAAGTTGTAACGTTTGAATACTTTATCTCCAATTAACGGATATAGAATCGTTCTTGGCTTTAAAGGCATTCCTCTATGATAATGAGCGTACATCAATACAATCGTTGCAACTGTACCTAATACGGCCCATGCAGAAAATCCCCAATGGAAAAATGCTTGAGCAACACCAGGAACGGCGCGATCCCACGCACTTAAGTTCTCTGCACTAAACAACGGTGGCGTCGTGATAAAGTGTGACATTGGCTCACTTGCTGCCCAGAACACACCACCACTTGCAAGTAATGTCGTTAAAACCATCGCAATCCAGCGAAAATTAGAAAACTCAGGGGTTTCCTGTTTACCTAACTTAACTCTTCCATATCGCGTAAACATAAGTAGTAACCCTACAATTAGCGTTGCTAACATTAATAACTGCCAGAACAAACCAAAAAATTGAGCTGACCAGTCAAATGAAGCACCAACAGCTTTCTCTGTAAAGTCAGGTGCTAAAAAAGCTAGTAAAAAGAATAAAATTAAAAATCCACCACTAATAAATAAAGCGGTCTTTTGGACTCCTTTACCCAGATAGTCCTCCGAGTGATACTTTTCTTTTATTTTCATCATGTTCCTCCTATTATTTTACAAAAACGAAGGTGTTTCGCCCTTCGAATTTTTTCACACAAAATATATTGTAGTGAATTGTCGAAATTTAGTCAAAACAGGATTTTGAACTATGTTAAAGGATTTGATACCTACTCATAGGTTTTACATAGTTTAAGGATATATTTTAAAAAAAATTTAAGTACATTTGAGTTCATTTAAAGCTAAGTCCCAATTTTAGTTTGCCTAGTCTTTGGGTGAGCTATACAATTGAGTTAGAAAGGAGTTAAAATCATGAGTTTAGAAGAAGTAAAAGCACTTAGAGAAAAGGGAAATTACGATGATGCGAGAAATCTCGCGCTTCAATTATTAGAAAAAGATGACCAAACGCCGAACTGTTATTAGAAACTGCTTATATACATGATCAAAACGATATGGAGCCGCAAGCTATTGGTTTTTATAAACAAGCTTTAGAGTTAGGCCTTGAAGGTGAGATGCGTCGAGATGCATTGTTATGCCTTGGCAGTAGTTATCGTGCGGTTGGCTTGTATGAACAGGCTCGCGAAACATTGGAGATTGGGATGAGTGAATATCCTGATTACAATGCGTTTTATATTTTCTTTGCGATGACGCTTTATAACTTAGGGGATACAGATTTGGCTATGGAATTTGTGTTGAAGAAATTGCTTGAGACGACTGATGATGAATCGATTAAGCAGTTCTCACGAGCACTTGATTTTTATGCGAGTCGTTTAGATGAGGTGTTTAACTAGGTTGCCTTAAAGTCCAAGGGTTTACTTTAAAATACGGACAATTTGACCATTCTTATGAACAATCTTAACTTAAATACAGACACTTTAGGTTGTAATACGAACAATTTATGCTGAAATATGAACAAACTTTTCGATAATACGAACAGTTCATGGCAAAATATGAACACTCTTGCTGATTATATGGACAATTCTAACGTAAATGAGAAACTTCATAAAATAAAAAAAGTTGGGCGCTTTAGCCCAACTTTTCTTTTAACTTTTTAAGCATATCTTCTGTCATTTTATCGATATCGAATTCTGGTTTAAAGCCCCACTCGTTTGCTGCGCATTCGGCATCAATCGAGTCTGGCCAGCTCTCCGCAATCGTCTGACGGATTGGGTCGACATCGTAATCAATTTCAAACTCTGGAATGTGTTTTTGAATCGCTCGAGCAAAATCTTCTGGAGCTGCACTCATCGCGGTTACGTTAAACGCGTTACGATGTTCAAGCTTACCCGCATCAGCTTCCATCAGCTGAATAATCGCATTGATTGCATCTGGCATGTACATCATATCCATGTAAGTACCTTCAGCTATATACGAGGTGTACTTTTTATTCTTAAGCGCTTCGTAGTAGATCTCAACAGCATAGTCTGTCGTCCCGCCGCCTGGTTCTGTCACATATGAAATTAGACCAGGGAAGCGAACACCACGAGCATCGACTCCGAAACGGTTAAAATAATAATCACAAAGCAACTCGCCTGATACTTTATTCACCCCATACATCGTCGTTGGACGCTGAATCGTATCTTGAGGCGTTTTAAATTTAGGTGTTGTCGGACCAAATGCACCAATCGAACTTGGCGTGAAAAATTTAAGCTCTAGCTCACGTGCAACCTCAAGCGCATTGACGAGTCCGCCCATGTTTAAGTCCCATGCAAATTTCGGATTATTTTCCGCTTTAGCTGACAATAGAGCGGCTAAATGCATAATCGTATCAACTTCGTACTTTTGAGCGAGTTCATACATCTTGTTATAATCTGTGACATCTAAAATTTCAAACGGGCCGCCTGTTACGACTTCACTGTCTGCTCTACGAATGTCAGTTGCAATGATGTTGTCAGCGCCATAGCGTTCACGCAACGTTGTCGTTAGCTCTGAGCCAATTTGACCTAGAGCGCCAGTGATTAAAACCTTCTTCATTGATGTTTCCTCCAATTCCCCAAAACGATCTCTATATAAGTCCCATGTCTTTTCCGACTTTTTTATAGATGGCTAATGCTTCATCAAGCATGTCCTTTGTATGTGCGGCTGTTGGCATATTACGCACGCGCCCTGTTCCTTTTGGCACTGTTGGGAACACGATTGATTTAGCATAAACACCTTCATCAAATAAACGTTTACTAAATTCTTGTGTCGCCTTTTCTTCTCCTATAATACAAGGTGTGATTGGCGTTTCACTATTTCCAATATCAAAGCCTAATTCTTTTAGACCTTTTTTCAAGTAGTCACCGTTTTCCCACATACGGTCATGAAGCTCTGTTGACTCCATTAATAGGTCAATCGCCTTAGTACAAGCCGTTACGTCAGCTGGTGATAGTGACGTTGAGAATAAGAACGGACGAGAGCGTACTTTTAGCCAGTCGATTAAATTTTGCTTACCGGCTACGTAACCGCCCACAACACCTATGGCTTTAGATAACGTACCCATTTGGAAGTCAATATCCTTTTGCAGTCCAAAATGCTTAACAGTTCCGGCACCTTTTCCTAAAACACCAGAACCATGCGCGTCATCTACATAAGTGATTAGGTCAAATTCCTTAGCGATCTCAACGATTTCAGGAAGCTTCGCAATGTCCCCATCCATTGAGAAAACACCGTCAGTAATAATCATAATTTTATTGTATTGACCAGATTCTTTCGCTTCTTTAGCTTTCTCGTGTAAGTCAGCCATATCTGAATGATTGAATCGTATAATTTTGCTTTAGAAAGACGGCAACCATCAATAATCGATGCATGGTTAAGCTCGTCAGATAAAATGGCATCATTTTTATCCATAACAGCTGAAATCGCTGCCATATTACAGTTAAACCTGACTGATAAGCAATTGCAGCTTCAGTCCCTTTAATTCTGCAATTTTTTCTTCTAATTTTACATGTAAATCGAGCGTTCCGTTAATCGTACGAACGGCACCCGCTCCAACACCGTGTGATTCAACAGCGTCTTTCGCAACTTCTTTTAGACGATCGTCCGTTGCAAGACCTAAATAGTTATTTGACGACAGGTTAATAAGCTCCTTGCCATCGATTGTAATTCTTGGACCATTAGACCCTTCTACAACGTTGATTTCATTGTAAAGTCCTTGGTCTTTAAGCTCGTTTAAGTTCTCATTTAAAAACTGATTTAACGTTTCACTTGGCATGTCTTTACCTCCTAAAATTACGTTAAATGTTAAAACCCATTCTATGATAACATTTTTTGCAGAAAGAGCGAAATTTAGCCGAGATTTATTTTTAAATGAACCTTTTGGTTTAAGATATCTATCCCAATTTTCCCTTTTATCTACCCCATTTTGAGATATATCTACCGCGAAATTTGTCGACGAAGTAAAATTCGTCATTTTATCGAACCTTTTCTTTGATTTATCGATCACCAACGTCAATATCGATGCTTTTTCGCACATGGCGTAAAAGAATCCTGTTCGGAAGTTTTATGGGACATATAGAACCGTTTATGAGACATTTTTAACCTACATGAGGAATCGAATTTTGTCGAAAAGAGGCATTCGACTAAGTTTATGAGACATTGAAGCCGTTTTATAGGACATTAGAGCAAAAATATGAGACATGATACGAACCTGAAGCAAAAAAAAAAAGAACCTTATAAAAAAAGGTTCTTAAAAAATTATGACATCGCTTGTTTGGCAGCATCAAATTGATCACTATAACGATCATCATAGACGTGGCACGCCACATGGTGACCTTCCTCAGCTTCAATCCATGCAGGTACAACTTCAGCGCATACTTCTTGTGCAAGCGGACACCTTGTTCTAAACGGGCAACCACTTGGAGGGTTAGTTGGACTTGGTACATCTCCCTCTAAGATGATTCGCTCACGGTTCTTCTCAACATCCGGATCACTTTTAGGAATCGCACTTAATAAGGCACGTGTATAGGGGTGTAATGGATTTTTGTATAAGTCGTCACTTGACGCTAACTCCATCATTCTTCCTAAATACATAACCCCTACACGGTCACTAATATGCTTTACCATCGCTAAGTCGTGCGCGATGAATAAATACGTTAATCCTCTTTCTTTCTGCAGACGTTTCATGAGGTTAACAACCTGAGCTTGGATCGAAACGTCTAGTGCAGAAATTGGCTCATCGGCCACAATAAAATCTGGGTCTAGTGCTAGTGCGCGAGCAATCCCGATACGTTGACGCTGACCACCACTGAATTCGTGTGGGTAACGGTTCGCGTGCTCTTTATTCAGACCAACCGTTTCTAATAGCTCAATAACTTTATCTTCACGGTCTTGTTTGTTATTAGCTAATCCGTGAATATCAATACCTTCAGCAATAATATCTTTAACCGTCATACGCGGGTTTAAAGATGCGTAAGGATCCTGGAAGATCATCTGCATTTTACGGCTTAATTCTTTAGTATCGGCTGCTGATTTTTATCATGAACGTTTTTCCCATCGAAAATAACGTCACCATCTGTTGCACCATATAATCGTAAAATCGTACGTCCAGCTGTTGATTTACCGCAACCAGATTCACCTACTAATCCAAATGTTTCCCCTTTATAGATATCAAAATTCAAGCCATCTACAGCTTTTAAAGTTGTCTTACGATCAACTTTAAAATGTTTTTTCAAATCTTTTATTTCTAATAATTTATCTTCATTATTCTTCATCGCGTTTCGAACCTCCTACTTTAGCAGATTCAGGTGGTTCTACCTTAGGTGAACGTTCGTCCAATAACCAGCATGCACTCTTCTGAGTATCAGATAGCTCAAAGTAATCAGGCATGTGGTTTTCGCAGACTTTCATCGCATACGGACAACGCGCAGCAAAAGGACATCCTTTTGGAGGATCAGATAAATCTGGTGGCGTACCAGGAATAGCTTGTAACTCTTCTTCGCCATCTCTGTCTAAATCAGGCATCGAGCCTAATAGACCCCAAGTATAAGGATGTGTTGGATTATAGAAAATCTCATCTACCGTACCCGTTTCAACAATTTTACCACCATACATGACGGCTACACGGTGAGCTGCATTAGCAACGACACCTAAATCGTGTGTAATTAAAATAATCGATGTATTGACTTTATCTTGTAAGTCACGCATTAAATCCAGGATTTGTGCCTGAATTGTTACGTCAAGAGCTGTAGTCGGTTCATCGGCAATTAACAGTTTAGGATTACATGCAAGCGCAATTGCAATCATTGCTCTTTGACGCATACCACCTGAATATTCATGCGGATACTGATCAATACGAGCATCAGGGTTTGGAATTCCTACTAGTTCTAATAGCTCTAAACCGCGTTTACGTGCTTGAGACTTCGACATGTTTTGGTGTTTAATTAAGCTTTCCGCGATTTGTTTACCAACAGTCATCGTTGGGTTTAATGATGTCATTGGATCTTGGAAGATCATACTAATTTCTTTACCACGAATGTCTTCCATTTGTTTCTCTGATTTATCTAATAATTCCTCACCATTAAATTTAATGGAACCCCCAGCAAATTTTCCAGGAGGCATTGGTATTAATTTCATAATTGATTGGGACGTCACACTCTTTCCTGAGCCTGACTCACCAACTATGGCTAAAGTTTCTTTTTCGTGTACGTCAAAAGACACTCCACGAACTGCTTGAACTTCAGCTTTATACGTATCGAAAAAGACATTTAGATCTTTTACTTCTAATACTTTTTTCACGGTTTTCCCCTCCTTATTTACGAGATTTAGGGTCTAACGCGTCTCGCATACCATCACCAATTACGTTAAATGCCAGCATCGTTAAACAGATAAAGAACGCTGGGAAGAATAATTGGTAAGGATAATATTGTAATGCGCCTATCGCATCATTTGTCATTGTACCCCAACTTGCAAGTGGAGCTTGTACACCTAAACCTAGATAACTTAAAAATGCTTCTGTAAAGATTGCATTTGGAATAGTTAATGTTAATGTTACTAGAATTGGACCAAGTGTATTTGGCACTAAGTGTCTAAACATGATTCGGTTACTATTAGCACCTAAGGTTCGAGCGGCTAGCACATATTCTTCATTTCTTAACTGCATAACCTGACCCCGGACAATTCTGGCCATGTTAATCCAGCCTGTGAAGGTCATCGCTATGATTAGTGTCCATAATCCTTGTGGTAAAATTACCATTAACAAAATAACCACTAATAAATATGGAAGACTATAAAGAATATCTGCTATTCTCATCATGTATTCGTCAACTTTTCCGCCAAAATATCCTGCAACTGCACCCCAAATAACACCAATCACAACGTCGATAAGTGCAGCCATAATACCGATAAATAGAGATATTTTAGCTCCATACCAAGTTCTTGAAAATACGTCACGGCCAAGGTTATCGGTTCCAAACCAATGATCAGCGCTTGGTGATTGGTTAGTTATGGCGTAATTGTTTGTGTAATAATCGTAACCAGATATAGGACCACCAAAGAATGACATAAATGCTAGGAATAATATGACACCTACACCGAACAAAGCTAATTTATTCTTTTTAAAACGGCGCCAAGCATCTTTCCAGTAAGATGTACTTTCTCCGGAAATTTTCTCAGCATCAGATTCATCTCTAACTAATGGTTCAAAATCTGTCTGTTCTATTTCTGCTCTGTTTAATTCAGGTTGTGACATTAGCTTTTCCCTCCTTCTTTACCAAACTTAATTCGAGGGTCAATGAGTGTGTAAAGTAAATCTACTAATAATATGGATACTAGAAGTAACGCACTGAAGAACACAGTTGTACCCATAATAACTGTATAGTCACGGTTTGTAACACTGTTAACAAACTCTGCACCTAATCCAGGAATGTTGAAGATTTCCTCGATCACGAAGCTTCCTGTTAAGATTGCGACGACAAGTGGTCCTAAATAAGAGACAACCGGCATAATCGCATTTCTTAGAGCGTGCCTGTAAGTAACAACACGTTCATTTAAACCTTTTGCTTTCGCTGTCTTAATATAATCCGAGCTTAATACATCTAGCATGCTTGAACGCATCAATCTTGCAATGAAAGCCATTGGCGTTGTTGCTAACGCAATTGCTGGTAAGAGTGTGTGTGCAAATGAATCAAATCCTGCTACTGGTAGTAATTGTAACTTCATTGCAAAGAAATATTGCAGCACGGCTGCCAAAATAAAGTTTGGTACTGAAATACCTAATACAGCAATAACCATCGCCGTATAGTCCACTCCTGAGTTATGCCTTAACGCAGCGATCACTCCTAATAAAATCCCAAATGCTAGTGCTAGAAAGATTGATTCTAGCCCTAATAGTAAGGAATATTCAAAACTACGGTTAATGATATCGTTTACACTTTGACCTGTAAGTTTTAATGATGGGCCAAAATCCCACTGAGCGACGTCCTTTAGGTAGTCAAAATACTGGATATGAAGTGGATCATCTAGACCGTACTTCGCGTTCATCTGTGCTTCAATTTCCGGCGGCATTTTTTCTCAGATGCAAATGGCCCACCTGGAGCAAGCTGCATCAAAACAAATGTAATCGTTACAATGAAAAATAACGATGCCAGCATTGAACCAAATCTCCTTAAGAGATAGTTACCCAATTCCTCCACCTCCATTTTGTACAATAGAAAATTCAAAATATTAACTCTTTTTTCACATTAAAAAGGGGTGATTGAATCACCCCAACAATACATAAACTAAAGTTATTAGAAATATTTAAAAAGTCATGTCATGTAATCTTTTGGAGTTAACTCTTGTTGTTTGAATAGTTAATAAATTCTCTTTTTTAACGAGAGAAGGTATATAGAATGTTTCCTATATACCTTTTCTCATTTAATTTTGTGTGTTGTGAATATTACTCAGCTGATTCAATTGAACCGTATTTTAAGTTGATGCTACCCATCGCACTTGGTTTAACATCTTTAACGTAATCTTTCTTAGTGTATACGTTTGTGTAGAAGTAAATTGGTGCTAATGGTAATTCATCCATAAAGATTTGTTCAGCTTCTTTTAATACTGATTTACGCTCTTCTGGATCAGTAATTGTTCTAGACTCTTCTAGTAAAGAAGCATATTCTTCACTTTCCCAGTTAGTGTAGTTGTTTCCACCTTTAGATTGGAAAATTTCTAAGAAGTTAATTGCATCGTTAAAGTCAGCTAACCAACCCATACGACCAACTTGGAAGTTACCATTACCCATAGTGTCTAAGTATACTTGCCATTCTTCGTTAGCAAGTTCTACATCTACACCAAGGTTTTGTCTCCACATATCTTGAATTGCTTGAGCAATTGCAGCGTGTGCTTCACTAGTGTTATAAGAAATTGTTACTTTTGGTAACTCACTTAAACCTTCTTCTTCAAGTCCTTCTTCTAATAACTGTTTAGCTTTTTCAACGTTATTATCTTCGAAGTAACCCTCTTCGTTTTCTTCCCAAATTGTTGGTGGTACTAATGCCATTGCTGGAAGCTGTCCACCTTTAGTAATGTTCTCAACAATTGCTTGACGGTTAATCGCTAGAGCAAATGCACGGCGAATTTTAGCATTGTTGAAAGGCTCTTTCTCAACATTAAATGCATAATAGTAAACACCAGCTAGTGGTGAAATGTTTAACTTGTCCTCTTGCTTAAGTTGATCCATAGCTGCTAATGGTACTGAGTCAAATGGAGAACCTACCCAGTCTAACTCACCATTTTTAAACATATTTAATGCAGTGTTTTCGTTCTCAACCATGAACATGTTAACTGTTTCTAGAGATACATTTTCAGCATCCCAGTAGTCAGGATTTTTCTTAAGTACAATTTTATCTTTGTGAGTCCAAGAATCTAATAAGAATGGACCGTTTGTTACATATTGCTCACCTGCATCTGTATACCACTCGTCATTACCTTCAACAGCATTTTTGTTAACAGGATAATAAGTGTGGAATGCAGTTAGCTTTTCGAAATAAGGAGTAGGTTGTTCTAGTTCTACAACTAACGTCTTATCATCTTTAGCAGTAATTCCTACTTCATCTAAAGAAGCTTCTCCAGATTTTGCAGCTTCTGCGTTTTTAATTGGATAAAGCTGATAAGCATAATCCGTTTCAGCATTGTCAGGGTTTAATACCCATTTCCAAGCAAACTCAAAGTCTTGAGCTGTTACAGGGTCACCATTCGACCATGTAGCACCTTCACGAATTGTGAACGTGTAAGTTTTTGGTCATCTGACACTTGAATGTCTTCTGCCATAGCTTCTTCTGCTTCACCTTGAGGATTAATACGAGTTAACCCTTCAAATACCTGGTCTAATACTGAGCTTGATGTCGTATCAGAAGCTAGTCCAGGGTGTAACGATGGAGGCTCTTCTTTAATGTTAACGTTAAGAACCTGCTCAGACTTAGAAGCAGTTTCTTCGCCCTCGCCTTCACCTTCACTTTGGTTACTTTCTGTTTCACCTTCACTATTGTTATTAGTATCTTCTTCACTATCGCCACCAGAACAAGCAGCTAGTACAAGTACTAGAGAAGCGATTAAAGAAAATAACAAGAATTTACTGAAATTTCTCATGTTACTTTTTACCCCTAATTTTTTAAAAATTTATGCAACTTTCGCTGCAGTAAAAAGCCTGTACTCTCTATTATACACATTTTTGTCATAAGTTGAAGATGTTTTGTAAGATTTTTTGATTTTTTATACTATTTTCACATATCACCCTATTGAATTATTTCTATATTAATTTCTACAATTAGTGAGATTTTTATTCGAAGACAAGTTATAATTAAACTGAAATTTATTACAGGAGGGGGAAACTTAGTGAAGAAGTTCTTTACTGTTGTTTTGTTCGCACTTTTTACGGTAACTTTTTCAACAAGTAGTTTTGCAGACACTCATCATGATTTGATCATCTCAGAATATATTGAAGGTGGCGGTTATAATAAAGCCATTGAAATCTATAATGGGACAAGTGAGACGGTCGATATGTCTTCTTATTCTATTGTAACTTTCACAAATGGTGCTTCGTTTGAACCTGGTGATGGTTATGCTAATGAGTTAAATCTAGCTGGCACACTTGAACCCGGTGAAACCTTTGTAATGGCTCACAGTGATGCTGATCAACCATTATTAGATCAAGCAAATCTTACCGGAAACTCTTTCGCTTATAATTTTAATGGCGATGATGCAATCATTCTTTTTAAAAACTATAATGCCGATACTCGTAACGGAGACATCATTGATTCACTTGGAAAAGTCGGTGAAGACCCTGGAGATTATTGGGGAGACAACCTAACCAAAACTCAAGATAAAACATTAGTAAGAGACATTTCTATTACAGCTGGCGACACCAATGCATCAGATGACTTTGATCCATCTACTGATTGGATTGCATTCCCAAAAGATACATTTGACTATATTGGTAGTCATGAAGAAGTCACACCTCCAGATAATGACCCCAAAGAGGAATACCATCGTACAGTCGACCGAATTGTTGACGGCGATACAATCCATGTCAATGAACCAGTTTTAGGAGAAACGACGATCCGCTTCTTAAATATGGACACCCCAGAAACCTACCATCAAGATGATTATGACCCAGAATTAATTTTAGAAGACCCGAACCATTCTCAAAAATATCATGGTGAACAGGCCAAGGAGTATTTAAGTGAACTATTGCAGCCTGGTGATGAAGTCATCATCAAAGTTGGAGAGGAGCCTCTTGATACGTATGGCCGTGTGTTAGCTGAGGTCGTTCGCAAAGAGGACAACCTAAATACAAACCTCAAATTAGTACAAGAAGGTTATGCTTCTACTTATTTTATTTGGCCTGTTGGACCTGAGGAAACTTACCAACAGTACCAGGATGCTGTTAAGGCCGCTAAAGAACAAAATAAAGGGATCTGGTCTGAAGACACACCATTAATGGAATTACCATTTATCTTCCGTGCTCGCTACGATAATAGTCCGTTACATCGTTACGTAGCTAACTCAGAAACTGGTCTTTATTACATGCCAGACGATTGGGCGGAAGTGCCGGTGCATGCTCGAATTTTCTTTGGAGATGAATTAACAGCTTTAAATGAAGGATATGAGCCTGCTTTCGAACGCGAGCCAATTATCGCTGACGCTAGATCAGCTGAATTAGGAACTAGCGTCACAGTTGAAGGCACAATTACTCATAAAGTAGTTAGTGGCGGCCTTACAAACTATTATATTCAAGACCATACGGCTGGAATCATCGTGCGTACGAGTGATTTAGAAGCAAATGTCGGTGATAAAATTGCCGCTTCTGGTGTGACGGATGAGTATTACGGTATGCTCCAAATCGTTGATGCTAATGTACAGGTGATCGAAGAAGATGTGTCAAACATTGAACCAACACTAGTATCATCTAGTGACCTTGGCGAGTCCATCGAAGCTCAGCTAGTAACTATGGAAGATGTTGAAATACTATCCGTCAACCAATATAACGATTATACTGCACGTGATGCAGACGGTGAATTTGTCATCGATAATGATGCTGGCTTTTTAGAAGTTGGTAAAACTTACGATGAAATCGTTGGTGTCATTGATTATAACTTCAGTGAATTCAAGTTAATGCCTAGAAGTGAAGAAGATGTAACGGAGGAGTTACCTGTTCAATCAATTCAATCGGCACGTGATGCCGAACTCGATACTCGCGTTCATATCGAAGGTGTAATCACTGCCGCATTCTATGCTGGTGGCATGTACAATTACTACGTTCAGGATGACACCGCTGGAATCGTCGTTCGTGCTGAAGATTTCGGAGCACAAGTTGGTGACAAAATCAGTGCTAAAGCACGAACCGAGGAATACTTTGGCCTGCTTCAAATTCTCCCAAGTGAAGATCATGTATCTATTATCGAAAAAGGTGTTGGTGAACCTGAACCGATAGTGATTACTTCAAGTGAAGTTGGCGAAGCTTATGAAGGCCAGCTTGTCACGGTTAAAGATTTTTATGTTGAGGGTGATGATGGTTATCATAACTATCAAGCCTACGACGCTAACGGACACTTTGTCATTGATTCAGATACAGATTTAGTCAGAGCGAATGAGTATTATCAGTCCGTTACCGGCGTTTTAACTTATAACTATGACGAATATAAGGTCATGCCACGTCATGCTGATGATGTCGTCGAAGCTCAACTTCTTGATTATTCAGCGGCTAATTTAGTAGAAATCGCAAACCAACATGGGAATGAATTTTTACTAAACCAACTAGAAGCTGAGCTTAAAGAGACCGTCGAGACAAACGGTAATACTGAACAGCATATTCAATCTGTGATGCATTCGGTAGAAAAAGCCTTAGTCAAATATCAGAATAACGGTAAAGATGCACACCTTAAGAATATCGAGCACGAACTTAATAAATTATTTGAACGCAAAGCATCATAAATTGTAAAGCCTCCCGGTCACTGGGAGGCTTTTTTTGGTCCTTTGATCATCTTTTGGGACAGTACAGTCATGTTTATTCCTGCAAGAACAGGGAAAACCATATATAGAACTCCAAACGAAAGGTGGATGTTTTTTATGGATCAAAAAATGCAAGAATTAATTGATGGATTAAATGAAGATTTAAGAAACGAGTACACAGCCTCAATCATGTATACGAATAATGCGGCTGTCGTCTCAGGTTTATATCGCGCTACATTAAAACCTTTTTTCGAAAGCGAAATTGCTGATGAACAAGGGCATGCGTTGTACTTAGCCGAAAAATAAAGTCACTCGGTGGCACACCAACCGTTGAGCCTGCACCTGTACCTCAAGAAACGGATGTTAAGAAAATGCTTGAAGCTGCTCGAGACGCTGAAAAAGCAACGATTGATCGTTATGAAGAGCGTAAGAAACAATCTGACGAACTCGGTTTAACCGAACTGTCTGTTAAATTAGATGATATGATAGCCGATGAAACCGGTCATATGGAAGAGATTGACCGTTTACTTATGGATCCACATTTTCAATAATGCATTAAAATAATCCGCTGACACTAAGTTCAGCGGATTTTTTCACATTAACTATTTAATTTAGATTTTTTCTGAGCACGCTCACGTTCACCTTTGTTTAAGATTTTCTTACGTAAACGGATTGATTCTGGAGTTACTTCGCAATACTCATCGTCATCCAGATATTCTATCGCTTCTTCAAGCGTTAATTTACGTGTGGATTTAATGGTTTGTGTGTTATCTTTTGTTGCTGAACGCACGTTAGTTAGAGCCTTTTCTTTCGTGATGTTAACTGTTAAGTCGTTTTCACGGTTGTGCTCCCCAACAATCATACCTTCATATACTTCTGTATTTGGTTCAACAAAAATGACGCCACGATCTTCAAGAGCAAGGATGCTGTAGTTTGTCGCTTTACCTTTTTCTTGAGATACTAATACACCTTGGCGACGGCCACCTACTCGGCCCCCAACGACTGGCTCATAAGAATCAAATGTGTGGTTAATGATCCCGAACCCACGTGTTTGTGTCATAAATTCTGTCGTATAACCAATTAAACCTCTTGAAGGTATTTTAAATTCTAAGCGGACTTGACCATTTCCTTGGTTCACCATATCAATCATTTCACCTTTTCGCTCACCAAGTGATTCCATCACCGCACCTTGGTGCTCTTCAGGTACGTCCACTTGAACGCGTTCCATAGGCTCACATTTCACACCGTCCATTTCTTTTATAATGACCTGTGGCTTAGAAATTTGTAATTCAAAACCTTCACGGCGCATGTTTTCTATTAAAATCGATAAGTGAAGCTCACCACGACCAGATACAATCCAAGCATCTGGTGATTCAGTTTTCTCAACGCGAAGACTTACGTCCGTTTCAAGTTGAGTGAGTAGACGTTCTTCAATCTGACGAGCCGTTACGAATTTACCTTCACGACCAGCAAATGGACTGTTATTCGTCACAAACTTCATCTGTAATGTCGGCTCATCAATACGCGGAATTGGTAGTGCATCAGGATTTTCAACATCACAAACCGTCTCACCAACGTTGATGTCTTCCATTCCCGCTACTGCTACAATGTCACCCGCTTCAGCTTCTTGAATTTCAACACGTTTTAATCCGATGAAACCGAACAGTTTCGTTACACGGTACTTTTTCATGCTGCCGTCTTTTTTCATTAACGCGACCTGCTCGCCGACTTTCATGCGACCACGATATATACGTCCAACACCGATACGACCGACATAATCGTTGTAATCAAGCATCGTGATTTGGAACTGAAGTGGCCCTTCCACATCACGCTTAGGTTTTGGCACGTAATCTAAAATAACTTTAAATACCGGATCCATCGTTTCTTGCTGTTCCTCAGGCTCTTCACCAGACGTTCCGTTTAAAGCTGATGCATATACAACAGGGAATTCAAGTTGATCATCGTCTGCACCAAGCTCAATGAAAAGGTCTAATACTTCATCGACCACTTCTTCAGGCCTAGCATTCGGACGGTCAATTTTGTTTAAAACGACTACCGGCTTTAAGCCATCTTCTAGTGCCTTTTTAAGCACGAAACGAGTCTGAGGCATACAGCCCTCATAAGCATCAACGACTAGCAGAACACCGTCTACCATTTTCATAATCCGTTCAACTTCACCGCCGAAATCTGCGTGTCCTGGTGTGTCTAAAATGTTAATGCGAGTATCGTTATAATTAATCGCCGTATTTTTAGCTAAAATCGTAATACCGCGTTCTTTCTCTAAATCATTCGAGTCCATCGCACGTTCATCTACATGTTCATTCTCACGAAACGTTCCTGAGTAATGTAACATTTGGTCAACCAAGGTTGTTTTCCCGTGGTCAACGTGGGCAATAATCGCTATGTTGCGAATGTCTTTGTTCTCTTGCATTAAAAATTCTCCTATTCTTTTCACATAAACTTATTCAACCTTTATATTATAACAAAAACTGCCCAAAATACCTAATTTAATCTAATTTCCTTAAACTTTTTGCTTTTACAAGAACGATTAAAGACAGTAAACAGAACGCTATGACGGCACACATCATATGACAAAACAAAATCCCACCCATAAGTAATGAGTGAGATTACGTCATGTCATCTAATATTGGATAAACATCTTCCACGCCTTTTTCGGCAATTCGGCATGCAATACCTAGTGGCGTCTCCCAGAACGAGTCAGGAATAATCGGATTCCTCCAGCCAGCTGCCTGAAATAGCGAATGATAAACGCGGTTCAAATGCATCTCAGTCTTTTGCCTGTCTCGCTCTTTCTCACCGCGAGCCATTAAGAATAAATAACGCATGGACTGAAAAATATTATCCCCTGGCATAAATGTAAATTCTTTAAAAACTTAAGTTGCTTTTCGGAGCGGTCAGATAAAGCATTATTAATCGCAAGGTCATCCAACCGTTCATAAAGCTGACGATTTAACATCTTAAAAACTCGACGCTTCTCATCTTGCATGACCTCGTCTGTATAAATTGTCTTTAGAAAGTCAAACGCTTCTTCTCGTGTCCAAGACATATTTCTTCCCCCTATGACTCTAACGGTTCGTTCGAAAACGCAAGCTCCCCGTTCTTAACCCCAACATATAAATCTTGGTCCTTAAAGAACCACTCATCCTTTTCATCCACTTGGAATAAAATATTATTCTTCTCTGTTTCAACGCCAGCGACATCAGCACGCCCTGGTTCAATTCCAACTGAGAAGCCATCCTGAAAGTCACTCGTCCCACCGTATTTCGGGAAAAAGCGAATCACATCTCCTTCATTTAGGTCCATTTCGTTAACAAACCAATCCACTGCTTCGTCTGATACATGTATATTCAATGGCGTCTCCTCCTTTATTACCTCTCATTTCAGTGTATCTAAAACAAATGTAAACAACAACTTTAAGCATGTTCATTGCAAAATTTTCTATACTATAATAAAATTCAAAAATCATTATAACTAGAAAGAAGATGTTAGGATTGTCAAATGAACGTTTAGGAATTTTATATGCATCTGGTGCTTATTTGCTGTGGGGATTTTTACCGCTGTATTGGAAGCTAGTCGACCATGTCCCTGCATGGGAAATTCTAGCTCATCGAATTATTTGGTCCTTTGTATTTATGATTCTATTAATAGTCACAATTCGCCGCTGGCACTTATTTTTAGAAGAATGTAAACAAATTATGTTTAATAAGAAAAAGCTCTTCGGAATCACAGCCGCAGGATTGATCATCAGTTTGAACTGGGTTATCTTTATATGGGCTGTTAACTCAGACCGCGTGCTTGATGCAAGCTTAGGTTATTACATAAACCCGTTAATAAGTATTTTCTTTGGCTTTATATTTCTTAAAGAACGATTTACTAAAATCCAGTGGACAGCGATTGCTCTAGTATTTATTGGTGTCTTTTATATGACTTATAATTTCGGTTCTGTTCCTTGGGCTGCTTTAGGCATGGCCGTTACGTTTGCTTTATACGGATTACTTAAGAAGACGGTCGACCTTAATGCTATATTCGGTCTTGCGATTGAAACATTAATAGTAACGCCAGTAGCATTAGTTTATGTGTTCTTATTAGAATCAAACGGCACAGGTGCGATGGGCTTTTCATTTGAAGGATTAATCTTAATAGGTACCGGACTTGCAACTGCTCTACCACTATTGTTGTTCGGCCAAGGTGCAAAGCGCATTCCATTATCATTAGTTGGATTTCTGCAATACTTCGCACCAACGATTATGTTGTTATTAGGTGTCTTTTTATTCGGTGAGTCCTTTACGCAAGTACACGCTATTACCTTTACCCTTATATGGCTTGGGTTAATCTTATACTCCTATGAGAGATTTTTGCATATAAGAAAAATGAAGACTGTAGGTTAAGTAACTAGCAATTTCCGCTTTTGGAAATTGCTTTTTATGCATACGAACAAACTCATTCCGAATACAAACAATTCCACTTCAAATACGAACAAATCGGTTCCGGATACGAACAGATCCTCATGAAATACAAACACTTGCCAGCGAAATACGTACAAAATCACTTCAGATACGGACAATCGGAGACAACCTAGCTAATGCTCATATTTTTAATAGCAAATTTAACGAAAGCGCTTTCAAATTTTATGTTACAATAATACATATAAACTAACAGACTTTGCTTAAGGGGGATGAAAACATGAAGGAAAGACGTTTTGAAACAGAAGCCGTACATGTCGGTTACGATTCTAAAGATCATTTAGGGAGTTTATCAACGCCAATCTATCAAACATCAACATTTACGTTTGATTCGGCTGAACAAGGTGAGCGCCGTTTTGCTGGTGAGGAAGAAGGTTATATCTATAGCCGTTTAGGGAATCCAACCGTAACAGCGCTGCAAGAACGAATTGCGAGACTTGAAAATGGTGAAGCTGGTTTGGCATTCGCAACTGGCATGGCAGCTGTATCGGCGACCCTTATTAAATTAACTAAGGCGAACGAACACATCTTGTGCTCACAAGGACTTTACGGTTGTACGTTTGGTTTACTTTCAATCTTGGATGAAAAATATAATATTAAATCAGATTATATCTCCATGGAAACAGAGGATCAGATTCGTGAACATATTTTACCGGAAACAAGCGTCATCTATGTCGAAACACCCATTAATCCAACGATGAAAGTCATTGACCTAGAAATGGTGGCGCGAGTTGCGAAAGAGTACGAGATTCCAGTCGTAGTAGACAATACTTTCTCAAGCCCGTACTTACAGCGTCCTATTGACCTTGGCTGTGATATTGTCATTCATAGTGCCACGAAGTATATTGGGGGACACGGTGATGTTGTAGCAGGTCTTGTTGTAGGAAAAGAAGATTTCATCTCTGATATGGCTATGACAACACAAAAAGATATCGGCGGGCAAATGTCGCCATTTGATGCGTGGTTACTTTTACGTGGTATTAAAACGTTATCACTTCGTATGGAGCGCCACTCACAAACAGCTGAAACAATTGTTGACGCTTAAAAGCTCATCAAAATGTTGAACGCGTTTATTATCCATTTGATCCAGATAACCCTGACTATCATATTGCGAAAAAACAAATGCGTTTAGGTGCAGGTGTTATTGCCTTTGAAGTGAAAGGTGGTAAAAAAGAAGCTCAAGAATTTTTAAACCATCTGTCATTCTTAAAAAATTGCTGTAAGCTTAGGCGATGCCGAGACCATCATCCAGCATCCAGCGACAATGACTCACGCTGTTGTCCCAGAAGAGAGCCGAGAAAAGATGGGTATATCTAACACCCTCATTCGAATGTCATGCGGTCTTGAAGCTTGGGAAGACATTTGGGCTGACTTAGAACAAAGCTTAGATAAAATTAAAACTGCTGAAGCCAATGTATTAGATTAAATAACTAAGGAGGAGCCTTTTAAAGGCCCCTCCTTTTTAGTTCATCACTTGATCAATTTGTTCTTTATAAGCTTTTAGTTCAGCTAAAGTCTTAGCAATTTCTAGGTTTTCAAATGCACTAGCATCAAACTGCCCTTGGTTCATTTGGCGTTTCGCCTCTTCCGTAGCTTCTAACACTTGATTATTTTTAGCTTCAATTTCATCATGGATTCCGCTAGCCACACTTGGAGGCTCAATTTCATTAAATTCCTTAATTTCTGCTTCAACTTCATCTATTAAAACTTTAATGTCTTTAATATCTTGCTCTGTTAATTGTTCTTTGTTCATATAATTTGAAACATCATCTTGGTAACCTGCCATCGTGCTAATGTAGTCTTTTGTTTTTTTACCATAATCAACTGTTTGATTGACCTCATCTATGACACCACAACCTGTTATTAGTAGAAAACTAATAGCAATGGTTAATAACCTCATGTTATTTCATCTCCTTAATGATTTTTTACTATTATATGCTTGTCTTACCCTACTATTCTTTTATTATATCTTACTTCTATTATATTCGAAACTTTCTGATAGATAATAGGAAGTATTAGCGTAGTATGCTATACTAGGTATAAGTATAATTGGCTAGAATTGGATGACTGAAAGATGAGGTTAGGATCATGGCTGGAACAGAATGGAGCGGACATAAGGCTCTTCAACTTAACCAACAGAATCAGACTCAAAAAGATTTATACAACCGGTTTCCAGATGGAATTGTGACGGTTGATCATAAAGGAATCATGATTGACATGAATCAGGCACTGTTAGACATGCTTTCTTATGAATACCGTGATCTTCATTTAAAACCGTTTAACCCGTTTATTGCAGACGGCTTCCAAAGCGAAACGGTTAACTATTTTAATCGTGTCATATCTGGAAAATCCGTTAAGCATTTTACAAAAGTTATACATAAACATGGTTTTGAAATTCCAGTCAGGCTGACAAGTATCCCAATTTTTGAAAATGAAAAAGTTATCGGTCTGTACGCGCTCGTTCATGATTTAACTGACACTGAGCGTGATTTAAGTGAACTTTCACATATAAAAGAAAAATTGATATCTGCTCAAGCGACTGCAGATATGGGGACCTGGGAGGTCGACCTTAATACGAATACGATCCATTGGTCTGACCAACTATATGAAATCTATGAACGACCTGAATGGAAAGATGAATCAATCGATCTCAATAAATTTTCTCTATGACACATTCGGATGACTATACTCAATTTAAAGAAACCTTCGAACAGGCGATGGAACACGGGACCAGCTACGAGATGGATTACCGCATTAAAACTCAGAGTGGTATTCGTACGCTTCATGTAAGAGGTGACAGTATATTAAATGATAACGGAGATCCCGTTCGTTTAATTGGAATTATCCAAGATGTGACCAAACTGCGTGGTTTAGAAAAAGATCTTTCCATAAATCGCGAGCGCCTGCAGAAAATCTACGACTCTCTCGATATGATTGTTTGCTCGTTTAATTTGGATAATAGAAGGCTTGAGTATGTGTCTAAAGGAATCGAACGAATGATTGATGTGACAGTCGAACAAGTCTATCAGGATGATTTTAACTGGTTAAGATATATTCACCCTGAGGATTTAACGAGTTTTTCGCGTAACCGAAGACAAATTCTAAGAGGTGAAAAGGTTAAGCATGAGTATCGGATCTTATCGAAAGCAGGGCAAGTGAAATGGGTTGAAGAACAAGCGATCCCTATTTTTGATCATAATGGGAAAATCACTCAAATCGACGGTGTGTTAGTTGATTTCACAGAGCGAAAGCTTCACGAACAGGAAGTTGAATTTATTGCAAATCATGATCAAATTACCGGACTTAAAAACCGGAGAAATTTTGAAACTTACATTAATAACATCATGAACCAACGTAAGAAACAGCCTTTTTGGATTATCTATTTAGATTTAGACAACTTTAAATCAATTAATGAATCTCTTGGATACGACATTGGCGATAAGGTTCTTACCCTGACTGCCACAAGAATGGACCATGTTATTCAGGACCGCGGAATCTGCGCACGGTTAAGTGGTGATGAGTTTGTCATTATGGTCAACCGTTTAAAAGATGATGAATCGATCGAGGACATAGCACAGCGCCTCAAAGACTCACTTGAACGCAAAATGTTAATTGACGAGTATCAGATTCAGGTCACTTCTAGTATCGGCGTTAGCCAGTTTCCGAATCACGGTCATACGTTAAACGACCTAATCAATAACGCTGATCGAGCCGTTCATTACGTTAAAACGATTGGTAAAAATTCTTGGCAAATGTTTGAAGAAGATGTTGAGAAGCAAACGTTTAACGATTATGAACTTGAGCAAGATTTGAATTTCGCTTTTGAAAATAATGAACTTGAGCTTTATTTACAGCCGATTTATTGTAACGAATTAAAACAAGTGGCACTTGCTGAAGCTTTAATTCGTTGGAAACATCCTAAGCATGGGTATGTTCCGCCTAATGTGTTTATCCCAATTGCTGAGAAGTCAGGGCTGATTCATCGAATTGACCACTTTGTGCTGCGTAAAACTTGTGAAACGATTAGACGTTGGAGAGACGATATAGGTCTAAATATCTCAATTACTAATAACCTATCGCCTAAGCGTTTTTTAAGACAGTCATTCAAAGACTACGTTTTATCAACGTTAGAACATTACCAAGTCGACGCATCGAACATTATTTTCGAAATTACAGAAACGGCATTAATACATGATCATGAACTGGTTAATAACACCATTAATGACTTTAGAAACATAGGGTTCCGCTTTGCGTTAGATGACTTTGGCACTGGCTATTCATCTATTGCTCATTTAAGCCTGTTTAACATTGATTTACTCAAAATCGACCGTCAATTTATTCAAAATATCGATCAAAATGTGAAGAACCAGGCGATATTAAGAGGAATCTCTCACTTCACTAACGAGCTTAACATTCCAATGATTGCAGAAGGAATCGAGTCTAAAGAGGAACTTAAATTTCTTCAGACGCTTGATTGCGATTATTATCAAGGCTTTTATTTTCGCAAACCATGTTCCATTGTACAATTCGAGGAGCAGTATGGGTAGAGACACGTCTCTACCCTTTTTTTGTGTCTTGGTAAGTCGTCCTCCCCAGCCTGACGAACGTTCTAAAGATGATATGTAGAATGATACGAACAATTAAATCCATTTTACGAACAAATTTATCGCCTATACGAACAGTTCCCTTAATTACACGGACAAACTTCTTGAAATACGAACAGTTCATACAAACATACGAACAAAACTAACCCTAATGCGAACACATCTATTCTCATCACTTGAACTCTTTTTATGGTATATTGATATTAGGAGGGATTTGGATGTTTAAACCGACTGAAGAGTTTGCACGTGAATTGGATCAACAGGATTCGCTTCGTGGTTACAAAGATGAATTTTACATAAAAGATAATCAAATTTATATGGACGGGAATTCGCTTGGGCTATTGTCAAAGCGTTCGGAACAACGTCTTTTAGAAGTGCTTGATTCTTGGAAAAATTACGGGATTGATGGTTGGACGAAAGGCGACCATCCTTGGTTTTTCCTTTCTGAAAACCTTGGAAGCAAAATGGCAACTTTAGTGGGTGGTAATCCTGAGGAAGTCGTAGTTACAGGTTCGACGACAACGAACCTCCACCAGCTAGTTGCGACTTTTTTCAAACCTGAGGGATCACGCACAAAGATTTTAGCAGATGAGCTGAACTTCCCTTCAGATATTTATGCTTTAAAAAGTCAACTTAAGCTTCGCGGATTAGATCCTGATGAGCATTTAATTCGCGTTAAAAGCCGTGATGGCAGGACGCTAAATGAGGATGATATTATCGAAGCGATGACGGACGAAGTCGCCCTAGTCATTCTACCCACTGTCCTTTATCGCAGCGGTCAGCTACTCGATATTAAGCGTGTAACCGAGGCAGCACATGACCGTGGTATTTTAATCGGCTGGGATGGTTGCCATTCGGTAGGCGCCATTCCACATAATTTCCACGAACATGGAGTCGATTTTGCTTACTGGTGCCACTATAAATATGTTAACAACGGACCAGGCGGTGTTGCAGGGCTGTTTGTACATGAAAAACATTTTGGAGCTGAACCGGGGCTTGCGGGGTGGTTTGGATCAGACAAAACGAAACAATTTGATATGGAGCATGATTTTACACCTGCGGATTCAGCTGGAGCTTTCCAGATTGGAACTCCCCACGTTCTAAGTGTTGCGCCTTTAATCGGTTCGCTTGAGCTTTTTGAAGAAGTTGGCATTGAGGCTATTCGCGAAAAATCGCTCAAAGCTACTGAATATTTAATGACTCTCGTAAAAGAACATTTATCAGACTATGATTTTACGATTGGAAACCCGACAGATGACAAGCATCGCGGCGGGCATGTATGCCTCGAGCACCAAGAAGCTGCGAGTATTTGTAAGGCACTCAAAGCAAATGGCGTCGTACCTGACTTCCGCGCGCCAAATGTTATTCGCCTTGCCCCCGTTGCCTTTTACGTTTCCTATTACGATGTGTACAAAACCGTGATGATTTTAAAAGACATCATGGACAATCAACGATATAAGCAATATAAAAATGAACGTGATGTCATTGCTTAAGGAGTGTGCGATATGATTTATGATATTTCAAGATTATTAAATGCGAACACACCGACTTGGCCGGGTGATACGCCCTTTTCCTATAACCTCACTTGGTCCCAGGAGGAAACAGGTTCAGTCAACGTTGGTCAAATCACAACGAGCTGCCATACCGCAACTCACGTCGATGCCCCTTTCCATTTTAAAGATAGTGGCATGACGATTGAGCAGCTTCCCCTTGAGCTATTCGTCGGTGATGCACTTGTTGTTGATGTCACAACTAAAGGTGAAATTACTCCTAAAGATTTTGACGGACTCGATTTAAGTGAAGTTCGCAGGGTTTTACTTAAAACTGAAACGTGGACAGATGATGTCTTCCCAGAAAAATTCCAATCATTCATCCTGACCTCGGACCTTTTTCTTAAAACATGGCATAGAACTTCTCGGTGTGGATTTACCGTCAGTCGATCCGTTAGACAGTAAAACGCTAGATACGCATCACTCACTACTTCAAAACGGAGTGCATATTTTAGAAGGATTAACATTAACCGATGTCAAGCCGGGTATGTACAGGCTCACTGCCCTTCCATTAAAAATAGAAGGTGCTGATGGTAGCCCCGTCCGAGCCATTTTAGAAGGATAAAGTTGACCCCCGCCTTTTT
>NZ_BBCD01000026.1 GCF_001311865.1 Piscibacillus salipiscarius JCM 13188 | reverse complement strand
GTTTTTTCTTATATTAATCATCTTCAATTACAAGTGCTTTCTCAAACCTTGATATATCTTTATCTGCACCGATAATTATTAGTACATCATCATATAAAATTTTCTCATTCGCCATTGGAGATACATTAATTTCTTTTCCGCGCTTTATCGCAACAACGTTACACCCAAACTTAGCCCGAATATCTAACTCCATTAATGTCTTACCTTGCATTTTCTCCCCTGCTTTAATCTCAACGACGCTGTATTCATCTGATAACTCAAGATAATCTAACACATTACTTGAGATAATACTATGGGCAATTCGTTTTCCCATGTCACGTTCAGGGTGAACAATATCATCAGCGCCAATCTTTTCTAAGATTTTCTCATGATAATCGTTTTGAGCTTTTACAGTAATTCGTTTGACACCAATTTCTCTTAAAAGTAATGTCGTTAAAATACTTGCATGAATATTATCACCAATAGCTACAATCACATGATCTATGTTTCTAAAGCCTAATTCTTTTAAAGCCATTTCATCTGTAGAATCAGCAATCACTGAATCTGAAGCGATCTCTTTGTATTCATTCACTTTATCTTCATCTAGGTCTAAAGCAAGAACCTCTTTACCTTCTTTACTCAGTTCCTTGCAAATACTTCCACCGAAACGACCTAAGCCAATGACACCATATAACTTACTCATATTTTGTTCCTCCTAAAGCTATATCTGACAACAAGTCTACCATATTTCCATTGGTTTGTATCTAAATTATTGATCTGAATTTTTATTATATAAATGCATAAAATTCACAAGACACAACCGCGTATTACCACGGTTGCGTCTTGTTTTAAAGCTGATCGAGCATTTGGAATTGCGATTTAACTAAACCATAATACTCTCCCTGTTTTTTCATCAGTTCATCATGGTCTCCTTGCTCTAAAATACGTCCATGTTCTAACACAATAATGTTATCAGAGTCACGTATCGTTGATAGTCTGTGGGCAATAATGATTGCTGTACGCCCTTTTAACAATTTCTTAAGTGCATTTTGAATCTTAACTTCTGTTTCTGTATCAATACTTGCTGTAGCTTCATCTAAGATTATGATTTTCGGATTTGCTAACAATGCCCGAGCAAATGATAATAACTGTCTTTCACCGGCTGATAGAATATTCCCTCTTTCTTCTACCTCTGTTTCATAGCCATCAGCTAATCTTTGAATAAATCATCAGCACCAACAACTTTGGCAGCTTCGATAACTTCTTCATCGGAAGCATCAGGTCTACCGAATCTAATATTTTCCATAATCGTTCCTGAGAAAATAAAAGTATCTTGTAAAACGACACTAATATTTTGTCTTAAACCATCTAATTTAACATCCCGTAAATCAACACCATCAATTTTAACGGCCCCTTTAGTGGGATCATAGAAACGGTTTATTAAATTAGCAATTGTAGATTTACCTGACCCTGTGTGTCCAACTAAAGCAACGGTTTGACCTGGCTTCATCTCTAAAGAGATTTCATGAAGAGCAATTCTGTCTTCATCATAAGAGAACTGAACTTGATCAAACACTATGTGTCCTTTAATATCATCTAGTTCAATGGCATTTTCTTTTTCTTTAACATTCGGTTGTTCATCTAAAAATTCAAAGATACGTTCAGATGCTGACATGGCCATTAGTAATTGATTATACATTTGGCCCAACCTTGAAATTGGTTCCCAAAACATACCGATAAAGAACGTAAATGAGATAAATACACCTAGCGTTACAGCAGGATCATTAATAATTAAATATGAACCATAAGCAACAAGAATAATCGTTCCAAAAGCGTTACTCATTTCAACAAACGGTCTAAACATAGCACTTTTTCTAGTTGCTACATTCCAGCTTTGGAAGGTTTCCTCATTAACACCATGGAAGTATTCAGTATTATTATCCTCTTGTGAGAATGATTGGGTGATTCTTACACCTTGAATGCTCTCGTTTAAGTGTGAATTAACACGAGATTGCTGAATTCGTACTTGTTGCCATGAACGACGAATGTTTTTTCTAAGTTTAGTTGAAATATAGAACATGATTGGGATAATGACCATCACGCTAATGCCAGCTTAGGACTAATCACAAGTAAAATGACCACAATACTGATCAATGTGATAATATCCATTAATAAGTTAATAATCCCATTTGTAAATAATTCTTGCAGTGAGTTAATATCATTCATAATTCTCACAATGATACTTCCTGCTGAACGATTATCGAAAAACCGATTTGAAAGTCTTTGTACATGCGAAAACAAATGATGTCTTAAATCATATACGACGTTCTGACCTAATATATTGACATATTTAATTCTTACGGCATTTCCAATATAGCTTAATAAATACATAACCGCTATACCAATTACAAATTGTATGAGTAAATTATAATCTCCACTTGGTAATACCTGATCAACAATATAAGTACCAATAATGATCGGTACTGCAAGCCTTACCACTGTCGAGATAAGCATAGCAATAACCGCAATTGGCAGTACTGTTTTTGCATACGGCTTAACGTATTTAAGTAATCTTACAAGTTGCTGCCAGTTAAAAGGCTTATCAACTGGAATATCTTGAGTGTAACGAAATCTCTTTAAATGAGGGCTCTTTGCCTTCATCGTTTCTGCCATATGTCTCCCCCCCTTAAGCGTGCTGTTTAGTCTTTCCCAAAATCGCTTCCTTATCTTGATACTGTATGTCGTAGATTCGTTGATACGGTCCTCCATTACTTAATAACTCTTCATGTTTACCGCGTTCTACAATATTTCCATCCTCGAGTACTAAAATTTCATCAGCGTGCTTTAGTGATGAAATACGATGCGCAATAATGAATGTTGTGCGTCCTTTCATCACTTCTTAGCGCTTTTTGAATCTTAAACTCTGTTTCCATATCTACAGCTGAAGTAGCATCGTCTAATACAAGAACTTTAGGGTTTATTAGAATCGCGCGCGCAATAGATATACGTTGCTTCTGACCTCCAGATAGACCCATACCTCGTTCACCAAGTAACGTATCATATCCATTAGGCATCTCCATGATAAAGTCATGTGCTTGAGCTCGTTTTGCGGCATCAATAATTTCATCCATTGAAGCCTCAGGATTACCGTAAGCAATATTATCCTTAATCGATGTAGAAAATAAAAATGGCTCTTGTAAGACGAAGCCTATGTGCTTTCTCATATCTTTTAAGGAATAATCTGAAATTGGTTTGCCATCTAAAAGAACCTCACCTTGCTCTGGTTCATAGAATCTTGTAATCAATTGTGTAATACTTGTTTTACCTGAACCAGTCGCACCGATTAAACCAATGGTCTTTCCTGGAGGTGCATCAAATGATACATTTTTAAGCGCCTCATCGTCGTCCTCAACATAAGTTAAAGTGACATCGTTAAATGCAATATGGCCTTTAACGTTTTTACTCTCAATAGGACTTGTTGCATCTTTAATTTCATCTTCAGATTCTAGAATTTCTAACAAACGCTCCCCAGATGCTTTAGATTGAGAGAACATGTTAACAACGAAACCAAAGTTCATAAGTGGACCAACTAAGTACCAGATTAAGTTAAAGTAGGCTGCAATGACACCAATCGATATTGATCCATTCATGTACAGGTAACCACCAAAGGCTAGTAAAACTACAACTGAGATATTACCCATGAACTCCATTAACGGAAAGTATTTCGACCAGATTTTAGCTGTATCTAAATAATGTTGACGGTAGTTATCACCTTTATCTGAAAAGCGACCAATCTCAAAATCTTCTCGAGATAATGATTTAACTGTGTTCATACCTGAAATATTCTCTTGGACACGTGTGTTTAAACGACCAAATGATTTACGGATCCCTCTAAAGGCGGGATGCACTCGTTTATCAAATTTCATAACGATGACTATTAAAAAAGGCATGGATGCCATCGTTGCTAATGCAAGTGGCACTGAATAATAGAACATAACTGAAACACTAGATAAGACGAGTAAAATAATTCTAATTAATTCTGAAAAACCAAAAGACAGGAAAAAGCGGAACAATTCTACGTCCGCAGTCAAACGGGACATTAGGTCCCCTGTTTTGGCATTATCATAATAATGAAATGATAGACGCTGTAACTTTTTATATAATGCATCTCTTAAATTAAAAACTGCTGAAATTCCAAAATAATCCCCCATATATTGATGAAAGAATGTTGCGACTGATTTTAATACCATTAATCCTAAAAATGCTAAACACAACATTGGAACTAAGCTGTAATTTTCTTCACCTATTACACGGTCAACTGTAATTTGGATTACGATTGGATAAACAACCGTAATAATGACCACGAAGAATAATGAAATTAACGATATGAAGAAAAACCGCTTATAAGGCCAATAAAAATCTTTTAGCTTCTTAAAACGTATCCATGATGTTCCCCCTTTTTAAGCTATGAAAGCACTAATTTAGAAAAATTAGTACTTTTATAAATATACCGAGTTCCGAAATAAAATTCTACCCCTTTTAGAGAAAAAATTAAAAATTTATAATAATTATCCTAAGACAAATAGTAACTTTTTACGTCAACACATAGAACGAATTTAAATCAGACCTAAGACCGAGAAGATTTTAAAAATACGTTATGTGGTATATTAATAAAGTAGATGGACTTATATACTTTAAATTTGGCCTGTTCATTAAGAGCAGGCTTTTTCATAAGGAGTGGTTCAATGAAGTATGTCATCATAGGTGGAGATGCTGCAGGAATGAGTGCAGCTATGCAAATTGTTAGAGCTAAACAAAATCATGACATAACTGTTCTAGAGCGTGGCGAGATATACTCATATGGACAGTGTGGTTTACCTTATACCATTAGCGGGATTGTGGATGAGCCTGAAGATGTTATTGCTAGAAGTGTTGAGACGTTTAGAAACAAATATGGAATTAATGCTAAAATTAACCATAATGTAACTAACGTCGATCAGGATAATAAAGAAGTACATGGTACCATTACTACAACTGGCGAGCCATTTAAATATGAATACGACAAACTACTAATAGCTAGTGGTGCTAGTCCCGTCAATCCGAATTGGGATGGCATTGATTTATCTGGTATTTTTCATGTCAAAACGATCCCTGACACAAAAGACATCCTCAGTTATTTAAAGAAAGATGTCAAAAATGTCACCATTGTTGGTGGTGGTTATATTGGATTAGAAATGGCAGAAAACTTTAAGGAAATTGGAAAAAACGTGACCATAATTCAGAGAGGGCATCAGTTGATGAGCCCATTTGATTCAGATATGGCTAAATTAATTCATAACGAAGCTGAAAACAAAACATTAATGTTGTCTTCGGTGAATCAGTAACTGGTTTTTCAGGAATCGAAAAAGTAGAGAAAGTCATAACAGATCAAAATGAATACCCGACTGACTTAGCCATTGTATCAATTGGGATTAAACCGAACACTCAATTCCTAAAACGACGAATTTGAATTTGGTGAAATAGGTGAACTAATCGTTAATGAATACATGCAAACCAACGTTAAAGATGTTTATGCAGCAGGTGACTGCGCGTCTCAATTTAATAAAGTTAAGCAGAAAAATGATTATGTCCCGTTAGGAACTCATGCGAACAAACAAGGGATGATTGCTGGTCAAAACTTAGCTGGTGAATCAGTAACGTTTAAAGGAATGACTGGAACATCTATATTGAAATTTTTAGATTTACAGATTGGTCGTACTGGTTTATCTGAGAAAGAAGCTAACGATTTATCACTTAATTATGACTCTGTCACCATAACGACAAGGCCCGTTGCAGGTTATTATTCTGATGAAGAAACGTTAACGGTTAAGTTAGTGTTTGAAAAAGAAACGAAGCATCTATTAGGCGGCCAAATAATTGGGCATAAAGGTGTGGATAAGCGTATTGATGTATTAGCGACAGCATTATTCCATAACATGACGACAGTTGCGTTATTAGATTTAGACCTCTCCTATGCCCCGCCTTTTAACGGCGTATGGGACCCAATTCAGCAAGCTGCAAAAAGAACGTTATAATTAAATTACGGTTGTCAAAAATTAGTTGTAAAAATAAAAAGAAATGCCCGTTAACTCTACTTAAATGAACTAAACCCCAGTTAGTGGACTAATTAATAAAAGTCCCTAACTGGGGTTTGTTATGTTATTTAACTATCACTGTTATAATGAATTTAATCGCAACATCCTTGTTGCAACGCCGAACTGACCCACATCCTGTGGCCCTCAGCTCGTGCCGTCCCGTAGGAGTCTCGTGTATTTCCAATGCTTAAGATTTACTATAGATTGAGTAAAACAAATTATAATGCTAACCAAACGGACCTACTCGAACAAAACCCAAATGTTGCGGACCATTCGTTGATTGTCGTGATATTATTTTGATTACACTTTTTGTATTTCAGGTTGGCCTGACACTCCTGCGGGAAAGCGAGCCAGGCGAGACCCCGCAGAACGAAACGTTAGTGGAGTTCGAGGAGGCTCGCGGGTCGCCCGAGGAAAGGGAAGGCCTAACCTGAAAGGTTAACCTCAAGTATTTTATCAAGTTATCAGAAGATAACCTACACTCCAACAAATACTGTAGAGCCAAAAAATGAACCCGAATCAGTATCGAGATCATCTTTTAGCTGCCTAGCTTTTTTAAAACTGTCCACTTTCGAGGGTACAGTTCAAAAATGCGGGCATTTCTTTATTTATCTAAAACTTCTTCTTACTTTACACCGATCTAATTGTTCCTGTAACGGCTTCAATCCCAACTGATATCGCGTCTTCATTAGGATTCAGCTTACTATGATGTAAACCATAAGGTGAATCCACACCTAACCAAAACATAAACCCAGGAATTTCTTTAAGGAAATAACCAAAGTCTTCACCAGTCATTGCCTCAGGTGCATCAACGTAATGAATTGACGTACCTTCAAGTGACTTTTTAAATTGACCAACAAGACCTTCATCATTATGAACCATGTAATAATTTGCTCCATAATCAACAGAAGTTTCACAGTCAAACCTAGTTTCGATCCCACTTAATATTCGTTCAATTCCATCTTTTATTAACTGCATTGAATCAGGATGAATCGTTCTAATCGTTCCTTCGACACGTGCATGTTCAGCAATAATATTCTGAACAGTTCCAGCTTGCATTTTCCCTAATGTGACAACAGCTGGTTTTAGAGGGTCACGCATTCTACTAACAATCTGTTGTAACTGAATGTTAAATGTACTTGCAGCCATAATCATATCTTTTGTTTCATGAGGATAAGCTGCATGGCCACCTTTACCTCTAAAGTCTATAAACAACTCACTTGTATTAGCAAAAAGAAGGCCCGGCTTTGAACTCACGGTACCAACAGGTAGTTTCGGGTCAATATGTAGAGCAAAGATCGCATCTGGACTATATGTTTTCATAGGTTCACTTTGCAGCATTGGCTCTGCTCCGCCAGGCCCTTCTTCTGCTGGTTGAAAAAGAAATAATGCGTGATCTTTAGGTCTTTTGATAACTATATCGGTCAACGCTCCAAGTGCAATTGTCATGTGAAAGTCATGACCACAAGCATGCATATATCCATCGTGTTCCGATGCATATTCTAGTTCTGTATTCTCTTCATTGGTAATCCATCGATATCAGTGCGATAAGCTATCGTTTTGTTTCCAACAGTTCCTTCAACAAATACAAATATCCCCCGTTCTCCATGTTTCTACTGTTATGTGCTCTTGAGGTAACGAATGAATATAATTTAATAAATATTGTTGTGTCTTAAATTCCTTAAAACCAATTTCGGGAATTTTATGTAATTCTCTCCTGATTGTTAACCACTGATCACTCATCTATTAATCGACCTTTCTACATTTTTATGAATAAGTTTTAAAAAAAGCGGAACCTGTTAAGATTCCGCTTTAGTTCATATTAATCGTCTAGCTTTCTTAATGCACTCATAATTTCAGTTTTGGATTTTGTTTGGTCATCAATTTCTTTAAGCACTTTAGCTGGTGTACCAGCGACAACCGTATTTGGAGGTACATCTTCAGTTACAATTGCACCAGCAGCGACAACTGCACCTTCCCCTACTGTTACTCCTTCTAAAATAACCGCGTTTGCTCCTACAACTACGCCGTCCTCAATAACAACTGGTTTAGCAGAAGGCGGTTCAATAACTCCGGCTAGTACAGACCCCGCTCCAATATGACAGTTTTTACCAACTGTTGCACGACCGCCTAATACAGCATTCATATCAATCATTGTACCTTCACCAATTGCAGAACCAATATTGATGGATGCTCCCATCATAATAACGACCCCATCACCAATTTCAACTTGATCACGAATGATCGCTCCTGGTTCAATACGTGCATTTATGTTTTTTAAATCCAATAATGGAATAGCTGAGTTACGACGATCGTTTTCTACTACGTAATCATCAATTAGATGACTAAAACGTTCTAGTTCTTCTTTCACTACTTTCCACTCGCCGAAAATAACTCCTGTTTGTTCATCAACA
This sequence comes from Piscibacillus salipiscarius JCM 13188, assembly GCF_001311865.1. Classification (GTDB taxonomy): domain Bacteria; phylum Bacillota; class Bacilli; order Bacillales; family Alkalibacillaceae; genus Piscibacillus; species Piscibacillus salipiscarius. The sequence goes on along the minus strand of NZ_BBCD01000026.1, from coordinate 32,840 downwards.
AAACGCTTGAATTCCTTCGCTAAATTCGATACTACTTAGCTTTTTACCTTTGATATACACTTTAACTGGTGTAGATTTTTTTGCATCTGAAATAAATTGAATAATTTCATTCGCATCCATCATTTTCATGTTGAATCCTCCATTAAACAGTTTTACTTTACTTTATCAAAAGGTTAAAATCTTTGACAAGTCTTAACTACGTTGTTGGTAATATTCGTTTCTTAATTGCTTAAGCATCTCTCTTCGTGTATAAATTCCAACCATTCGCTCTCGGTCATCTAACACACAGGCAAATGAATAATCGATTAATACATGTAACACATTCTCAAGTGAATCTGATACATGTACGGTTGGAATATCAACGTTCATAACATCTTCTACTGTTTTGGAATATAATTGTTCAACTTCGATTTTTTCTATTCCAAACATCGCTTCAACTATGTCTGATTTGCTAATAATTCCGCAAAATTTCCCATCTAAATCTAATACTGGTACAGCATTGTATCCAGTTTTCGTTAACACTAGCAATGCATGCTCTAGCGGATTCTTTAGTTGAACATGTGCGACTTTTTTCAGCGTCAATCATATCTTCAGTTACTGGTATCGTTGATAAATCGAAACTCGATAAATCTAACAATATACTCTCCTCCTTATTTAGCACAGGAGTAACACCCAACGTACATTTTAACATAAATACACAAAAAGGTATAACTCGCGCCTACTTTTTATACCCGATTTCATTTATAATAAACAACAGAAAGAGAAAAGAGGGATTTTGATTTGTCACACGAATTTACTCGTAAAGAAGAAGCCGTTAATGCATTTACACATGGACTAGGAGCACTCCTTAGCATTGCCGGACTGGTTATTTTAATAGTTTTTGCTTCGATTCACGGTAATGTTTGGCACGTCGTATCAGTTACAGTTTATGGCGTAACAATGTTAATCATGTATTTATCATCAACAATTGTTCATGCCTTAAAGGATGGGCGGGCAAAAGACATCTTTTTATTTATTGACCACTCTTCGATCTATTTATTTATAGCTGGAACGTATACACCCATCTTATTAGTTCTGCTTAGAGGACAAATCGGTTGGACATTATTTGGGGTCATTTGGGGTGTTGCCATTCTAGGAATCATATTTAAAATCTTTTTTGTTAAAAGATTTATGGTTATCTCTACATTAATTTATATATTGTTAGGTTGGTTTATAGTTTTTGTATGGGATCCACTAGCTGCAGAGATGGAGGTTAGAGGACTCATTTACTTAATAATTGGTGGGATTTTTTATAGTGTAGGAAGCATTTTTTATATGTGGAGAGGCTTTCCGTATCATCATGCAGTTTGGCACTTATTCGTAATAGCAGGAAGCGCATTTCATTTCTTCGCTATCTTGTTTTATATAGTGCTAGTATAATTAAATATATCCTGCCCTATAAGGGGTTCCTTATTACAAAAATGGCTACGAAGTTGATAAATAACTCGTAGCCATTTCCATGTTATTAAAAAGGATATTGATTAAGATGCTGTCCTCCATCTAGCGTTACAACTTCACCATTCATATACTTAGCGTCATTTAAGATAAAGTAAGCTAAATCAGCAATCTCTTCTGGCTCACCTAGTCGTCCTAAAGGGACAGAGTTCAATGTTCGTTTAGCTGCTTCTTCAGATTCCCACAGTTTATCTGCTCCACCTGTTCTGTCAATTGGCCCTGGTGCAATGGCATTTGATCGAATGCCATACTTTCTCCCCCACTCTACTGCTAACGTGCGAGTCAGGTTAAGTACACCTGCTTTCGCTGCAGAAGAATGCGCCACTCCAGGACCCGCATCCCAAGCATATGTAGCTACCATGTTCACAATATTTCCTTTAATTCCGTTATCTATCCAGTGCTTTCCAACCGCATGGCTGCAGTAAAAAAGTTCCGTTCAGCACAATATCGATAACGGCATTCCAGCCATTATAAGACAATTTTTCAATTGGGGCTATAAAGTTACCCGCAGCATTATTCACTAAATGGTGAATTGCACCATATTCCTCTACGGTCTCTTTTACCATTCGCTCAACATCTTCAGTACTTCTAACATCCATCATAACGGTTTTAACAGATAAATTTTGTCCACCTTGAATATCTTCTTTCGCTTGATCAAGACGTTCTTGGTTTCGGCCAGTAATGACGACTCTAGCACCTTCGTTCGCAAATTTCTGTGCCATGTATTTCCCCATTCCACTAGTTCCACCAGTAACGATCACGACTTCGTCTTTCATACATACTCCTCCTTCAAAAACTTTTCTGTTAATACTGAATACTTATTCATTTTCTAATTATTATCTCATATCTTAACCGAAAAAACCATGCTATAATGAATTTAAGGTTTAAAAAAGAGGATGAACAACATGAGCGAGAAAGTATCTAGAAGACATTTTTTTAAAACGTTTAACATTCGGAACATTAAGTGTTATAGGCCTGTCTTACGGTGGTTATTACTATGCACACGATGTGGAGCCCAGGTGGCTAAATATTGTTCAATCAGTTGTTAAATCAAAACGCATCCCTAAATCTTTTAATGACTTTAAAATCGTTCAAATTACTGATACGCATATAGGTTTTCAATATAAAGTAAAAGAGCTAAGAAAATTAATAAATACTGTTAATAATCAGAACCCTGATTTAGTCGTTTTCACAGGGGATCTAACAGATAACCCATCGAAAATGGAGGAATTTACTTATCAAGAAATTATCAGTGTAATGTCCAAAATCAAAGCTCCTTACGGTAAGTATTGGATTTACGGTAATCACGACCATGGCGGATATGGAACGGATCACATTAGAGAAGTTATGAAGGATAGTGGGTTCAAATTATTACAAAATGAAACGACTAAAATCTCAATCAATCAAGACTATATTAATCTATCTGGATTAGATGACATCTTATTAGGCAAACCAGAACCTTCTACTTTAATTCCAAATGCAGAAAAAGAGCAATTCAATGTTCTTCTATGTCATGAGCCGGACTTTGCTAAAACTATGACAAACTACCCATTTGACTTGCAGCTATCAGGTCATAGTCATGGAGGGCAAATTCAGCTTCCTTTTATCGGATATATTGTGACGCCTCACTTAGGAACAGAATACGTGGAAGGCTCCTTTGAATTAGGAGAACGTCCATTAAAGCTTTATGTTTCTAGAGGATTAGGTACAACTAGGTTGCCTTTTCGTTTTCTATGCCGGCCTGAGATTAATGTTTATACACTTCAATCAAACTCTGTTTAAGATCTTGTCAAGGAATTGTTAAAAATGGCAGGTTCTATTTGTTATATTCAACATATAAAAGTGCTAGAATAAAGTTGGATATTGATTGGAGCGTGAATACATTGATTAAAAGTTTAGTATATTATTTTTCACTTTGTCGATTATTGCCTTGATGTCCGCTTGTGGAAGTGATAGCGCTCAAGGTGATGAGAAGCAAAGTGAAGAAAATCAGGAAATTAAACCACAGTACGACCAAGAAGTGCAAGATTTCAGTTTTACTAATCAGGATGGACAAACTGTTTCTTTAGAGGATTTAAAAGGTGAATACTGGGTAGCAGACTTAATTTTCACAAATTGTGAAACAGTATGCCCCCCAATGACAGCTAACATGGCAAAATTACAACAACGTCTTGACGAAGAAGGACTAGATATAAGACTAGTTTCATTCTCAGTAGACCCTCATAACGATAACCCAGAAGCGCTAAAAGCCTTTGGGGATAAACATGGTGCTGATTATAGTAACTGGGATTTTCTAACGGGATATACACAAGAAGACATTGAAAGCTTTGCATCTAATTCATTTAAAGCACTAGTATCAAAAGTTGATGGTGAAGATCAAGTAACACACGGCACTTCTTTTATGCTTGTGTCACCTGAAGGAAAGATGATTAATCGTTTTAATGGAACCTCTTTTGAGGAAGTTGAGAAAATTATAGAATACTTAAATCATTATAAAAAATAGTCTGGCGATATATGCCAGACTATTTTTTAATCATTTCTTATAATTAAATAAACAATCAATCCAATAATTGGAAAAACAATGTACCAATAAGTACAATAATAGCGTATTCCTTACTATTACCTTTTCTTATAGAATCTCGGTAAGCCCAAATGCTAGTAATGATATTTAATAATATTAATAAAACACAAAAATAAGACCCCAAAAATCACTTCCATGTACGAATCCCCCTCTCTCCCTATATGTTAATGTAATATGTCACAGTTGTGAAGATTAGACTAATGGTCTTAAGTAGAAATATTTTGTTTCTAAAATATTGTGATAAATTTTAGCTACGAATGTTATGAAAAAGATCATACCTAGAATTAAAATAGCAATCCATAGTGAACCAAGAACTTCTTTTAGTTCATGCACATCGTTTGAGTAAGAATTTGTGAGTGCTAAAACAGTTAATGTCATGCTCGTCGTACATAATGAGATGATTAAATAATTTAATGTGTAAATACATTTTCGTTTAATTAATTTTAAAATAATGGGCTTTAATATTAAATATGCACAAAATATTAAAATTAAGAAGATTAGACTTCTATACAAATATTCAATTATCATTGGATTTTGAAACATTTTAATCCACTCCTACCTTATATGATGAAAGGGTTCTCAACATGAGTGACGTCATACTTGGAAGTTTACTTGCCGGTCTAGCAACTGGTGTTGGTGCTATTCCTGTACTATTTATCAAAAGATTAACCCATAAATGGCGCGACATATTGCTCGCATTTGCGGGAGGTGTCATGTTAGCTGCTGCCTTATTAAGCCTGATACCAGAAGCTTTAAACTATGGGACTCTGACACAATTAGCGATCGGTTTAATCATCGGAGCAACTGTATTATCATTATTGGAACATTCCATCCCACATATACACGTTGAAAACTTAAATCAATCAATAAAAATTGACCAAAAGGCAATGCTTATAATTGCAGCCATTACACTTCACAACATTCCAGAAGGTTTAGCAACAGGAGTCAGTTATGCTAGTGGTAAAGAAGGTTTGGGAGAAGTGGTTGCCATTGCCATTGGTACTCAAAATGCACCGGAAGGATTTTTAGTAGGATTATTTTAATTCATCAAAATATAAAAGGATGACTGCGTTCATCATAGCTTCTTTAACTGGGCTTGTAGAAGTATTAACCGCTCTTTTAGGTTACTATTTAACAAACTTACTGGATGGATTAGTACCGTATGGACTAGCATTCGCAGCAGGGGCCATGTTGTTTATTATCTATAAGGAATTAATACCTGAAAGTCATGGCGACGGTCATGAACGACCTGCTACCCATTCTTTTATTCTAGGTATATTACTGATGATATCGTTAATAGAAATTTTTTAATTAGAAAGCATGGTGAATTAAACATGGAAGAATATTTAAACCAAAATGTTAAAGATATTGAGATCTCAGGAATTAGAAAGTTTTTAACTTAGTTCAAGGCAAAAAAGATATTGTCTCATTAACCATTGGCCAGCCTGATTTTAAGACGCCCAATCATATTAAAGAAGCTACAAAACAATCACTTGATCAGAACTTTACAACCTACACGCCTAATGCGGGCATACCTGAACTAAGAAAGTCTGTTTCAGACTATGTTAGTGAACAATATCAGCTTCAATATAAGCCGGACGAAGAAGTCATTATAACAGTCGGTGCCTCTCAAGCAATAGATATTACATTAAGAACGATTATTGAACCTGGTGATGAAGTACTTCTACCAGGACCAGTTTACCCTGGATACGAACCTTTGATTAAGTTGGCTGGCGGGAAACCAGTCTATGTAGATACAAGAGAGCACAACTTTAAATTTACATCAGATCTCATTGAGAAACATTTAACTTCAAAAACTAAATGTGTCATTTTGCCATACCCATCGAATCCTACTGGCGTTAGTTTAACAAAGGACGAGCTACGAGACATTGCACAATTATTAAAAGATCAACCAGTCTTTATTCTTGCAGATGAGATTTATCATGAACTAACTTTCGAAAAACCTCATGTTTCGATTGGTGCATTTGATGAGGTTAGAAAACAAACGCTTATTGTTCAAGGAGTTTCAAAGTCTCATTCAATGACGGGATTTAGAATTGGTTTTCTTATGGGTGATTCTAATGTTATGAAACATGTATTAAAGGTTCATCAATATAATGTTTCGTGTGCCACTTCAACAAGTCAATATGCTGCTTTAGAAGCAATGAATAATGGTCTTGAGGATCCTAAAACAATGAGAGAAGCTTACTTAAAGAGAAGAGATTATATAGTTAATCGGCTAGAACATATGGGGGTTGATGTCGTTAAGCCGGATGGAGCTTTTTATGTGTTTCCTAAATTAACTCCACCCGGGCAATCATCATTTGATTTTGGAATAACCTTAGTTGACCATGCCGGATTAGCCCTTGTACCTGGTGACGCGTTTTCCTCGTATGGTCAGGGTTATATGAGAATATCATATGCTTATCATGAAGAGGTATTAAAAGAAGGACTGGACAGATTGGAAGAGTTTTTGCTTAGTCAACAAACAAGATAGGCTTAAGTTACCTTTTTTCATGATTCTTTAAGAACTGATATTCATTTAACAAAGTGTCTAACTGTTGCGACACCTTGATCGACTCATGACTAGTGTAGCCATATTCAGACGCAATATTGATCATATGATTCCTCAGTTTTTCAATATCTTGTTGCAGCTGTTGTAATTGGTTGTAAGACGACACTGTGCTTGTTCCTCCTTACTTGACTACAAAGGTCTTTTCTACTGCTGTACAAGCTTTAATGAATAGTTATATCTTACTACAAATTATCATAAAAGTGTGTAATTTTAATCATTTTAAACTCAATTTAACATCATGTAAAATAATTATAATGAATTTGTTGCTACATACGTAAAATATTGTGGTAGGATATATAATAAAGAACTGAGTTGAGAGGGAGATTTCCTTGAAAAAAGAGATATGGGAATGGACCAAAGCAATTATTATAGCCGTTGTATTAGCGTTTTTTCTAAGGTCTTATGTGTTTGCAACTTCTATAGTAGAAGGAACAAGTATGGATCCTACATTACATAATGGCGAACGAGTCATTTTTAATAAAGCGATATATTTATTTGACGAACCCTCTAGAGGTGATATCGTCATTATCCAGCATCCTAATAAGAACTATGTTAAAAGGGTTATTGGATTACCTAATGAGACCGTCCAAGTTAAAAATGGAGTATTGTATATTAACGGTAATGAAGTAGATCAGGGTTTCTTACCTCCTAATCAGCGTAATGAAACATCCGATTTCGGACCTGAAAAAGTACCGGCTAACCATTACTTTGTAATGGGAGACAATCGCGATATTAGTAAAGATAGCCGAAATGGATTAGGGTACATCCATGAAGATGATATCATTGGAAGGTCAGAGATTGTGATTTATCCTTTTGATCAAGTGTCTTTAACAAGATAGTAAATAAAACACCCGAAACTAACCGTAACTAACCGTAACTACGGAGCTTCGGGTGTTTTTTTATATTAGATGATCGGGTAACCGAAGGATGGATTCATTCAACTCTTCTAGCCTCTTTTCTATTCTGTGCAATAAATAAAATGTAACCAGAATAGGAAAGCCCACTTCAGGAATCCAGTTCACCCAAGTTTCCATTACCTTCACCCCTTTTCGCTAATAGAAAAAGGCCTTATAACAAGGCCTTTTTCAGACTTATACTAGAGAAATCTCTGTGACAGTACGATCAACAATTTGAGCAGTATCAATCGCAACTAAAGGACCACCACTTGATGTGAAAACATTATTAGCAATGATGGTATCCATTGCATTTTTCACCGCTACAGGATCTGCAGGGTCGATTGGATTATCAAGCGATATAGTTGCTACTGAACCTAACTCAGTCTTAAATTTTAATTCAAGTCGTTTAGCCAATTATGTTCCACTCCTTCCTCAAGAATAATGTTTTAGACTTCATTTAAATCAAATGACTCATTGCGTACGATGTTTAGCAAGGTGAATGTTTGTAAGGAACCTAATGCCTCACCAACCGCAAATAACTGATCTGGAGTTGAATCCATATTAATTTGATTGTAAGACTTCTTCTAATAATTGCCTTACCTTCTTCATCAACTCCTGCGTTAAAAACCAACTGCAATTGAGTACTTGTCTTAACTTGACTTGCCATACCCCTCATCCCCCTTTCAACTTTATAATCGAAAAGAAATAAAAAAAAGTGTGGAATGCTTGAAACATTCCACACGGCTCATACGTCCAATTAATTGTAAGTAATTATAAATTTAATGTTTAGCATTGTCGAATACACAATAACCAATAAAAGTTGCTAATAATGCTAAACTGATGATACCCATTGCTATTTCCATTATAGTAATCCTCCTCTGACTTATAATGTTATTAGTTATTATTATTTTAACAAATAAATTATATCATATATATTCGTTTTTTATGAATCGAATTGATGTAAAATAATGTAGAACCCTTTTAAATAAAAGACAGATAAGGTGATTAACTATGCACTACTGCCCGAAATGCGGTGCTAAAACACATGAAGGTGAACAATATTGTGTATCTTGCGGCATCCATCTACCAGAAGATATAAAAACCGATTTGATGAAGAAAAAGAGCCCCAAGGGTTTAATAAATGGTGGCTTGTGCCAATATCTACTTTAATTTTCACATTAATTCTAGCCATTGCTATTCATTTTTACTTAGAATATCAACAAGATCAAGCAAAAGCAACTTATCAAGACGGGGTTGAATTAGCTTTAGAAGGCCAATTTAATAATGCAAAAGATCACTTTGAGCAATCACTAGATTTCAAGAGTAATTATAAAGCTGCCCAGCAAAACCTTGAATTTATGGACATTGCAATTAACATACAAAAATCATTGAATGAAATTGATAAATTGATTAAAGCTGAGTCTTACCAACAAGCTATGAATCTAACAAATGATATTGAAAGCAGATTGAAAAACTATGACGGAGAAGTTGTGAATCTATTACTATCAAATATTGTTGATAAACGAAATGAAATTAAAATCGAGCAAGTTCGAAGTTCACTAGACGAAGATAATGGAATTGACGATTTGAAAATTCAACTCTGGCAAATCGAATCCATCGATTCTGAGGATGCTGATAAATTAGAAAATCAGATGAAAGAACGTATCGTAAACCATTCTTTCAACCGTGCTAACAAAGAATTAAATGAAAATCAATTTTCATCTGCTTTAGCAATTGTAAAAGATGCTTTAAGATACGTTCCAGACAACGAAAAGTTAAAAAGTCTAAAAACAACGATTGAAAAACAACAGGTCGCGTTTGAAACAGAGCAAAACAAACGAATAGAACAAGCCTTAAACCAATATGAAATTGAGCAAGAGAATAATGAGAACGATGCTGTTGAAATCAAGACAATTGAAGCCAAGCTTAACGATGAAGGCAAAATTACAGTTAGCGGTGAGCTTAAAAGTGTTGCAACAGTTCCCATTTATTCATTATCAGTCAAATACTCTCTTCAAAACAAAGACGGCAAGCAGATTTTAGAGAACGAAACATTCCTTTATCCAGAGACACTTTACCCAGAAGAAACTGCGAATTTTGAGTATACTCACTACGATGTAGAAGAAGAAGTGGATATAACTGTTGAAAAGATATCATGGTTTCTTGAAGGGCAATAGGAGTTGATTCAATGCTTAGTAAAAATAATAAAGTCCTTCCCATCAGTCTTTCAGTAGTCACTTTAATAGTGGGATTATTAGCTATATTTGTATACTTTAATTATTGGGAAGATGATGTATTAGCAACAGAAAACGGTTTGGTCAAAGTAGTAGAAAATGAAAACAATAACGAAATGAAAGATCTACAAACGATCATCCATGAAGCAGAAAAATATGTCGTACAAATTGAAGCAGTTGGTTCTTCAACTGAAAGTGAAGGATCCGGTTTTCTTTTTAATGACAAAGGTGATATCGTAACGAATGCCCATGTATAGATAATGCAACAGATATTTTTGTCAAAACGTCTGATGGTACATCTACTTACCCAGCAGCTTTAATCGACATGAATGAAAAGAAAGACATAGCAGTACTACGAGTGCCTCAACTCAAAAATCAAGGTTCAGTTAACATAAATCCTAATTTTGAACCTAATATAGGAGACGAAATCATTGCAGTGGGGTCTCCTCACGGTTATGCAGGTACTTTTACTGACGGGATTATTTCAGCAAAAAATAGAAGCTTTTCTGTTAATAACTCAGAATACAAAAATCTTTATCAAATTTCAGCCAGTATTCTTCAAGGTAATAGTGGCGGACCTTTAATCCATAAAGAAACTGGTCTAATCATTGGAATTAATGCTGCAGCTAGTAAAGATGGTAACATAGGTTTCACAATTCCGATCTCACAAGTATATGACATGATTCAAATGTGGTCTGATGTCGCAGATGATGAAGAATTAAACTTTGAAATTGACCCGAAAGCTTATCAATCAGTGGATGCAAGTTCATTAAGGAATGACGCAGAGTATATTGTGAATTATTATTACGATACATTAAATGTAAGAGATTACTTTGCAGCCTATTCTCTTTTAGGCAGTGAAGAACAAATTAAAAGAAGCTATCAAGATTTTAGGGATTTAAGTGTTCAGTCAATCAATATTAATGTTCAAAATATTGAACTGGGTGAACCTGAAGAAGATTCAATTAAGGTTACCGCATTCGCTGATCACTCCATTCGTAAAAATGAAGAAATTTTAGAGACACATCATTATAAATCTGTCTTCACTGTTGGCTACGAAAATGATCAACTGAAAATATTATCGCTAAATCGGGAATTGTTATCTAAAACAGAACAAGAAATTAAAGAAGAACCTAAAAAAATCAATCTGATCAACAATCTTAAAAGAACGGCATTTGCCGTTCTTTATTTCATTTATATAGGTTAATATCCTTAGCATTACAAACGCGGATACATATACATAACTGAAAGCGCTTATGGAGGTGATTTCATGTACGGTGGAAACGCTGGTAATTTAGGAAATATGGGCAATATGGGAAACATGGGTAATCTAGGAAATGTAGGCAACGTAGGTAATGTTGGAGGTCACTGTGGATTCAACAATTTTGCGTTAATTGTTGTATTGTTTATCCTACTCATCATTGTAGGAGCAGCATTTTACTGCTAATTATTAATATAACCAAAACACTGACCTTGCTTTTTACTCAAACAAGGTCAGTGTTTTTTTTACAGATCATTGCTATGTTTTACTAAATAACTCTTTCACTTTCGTATCAGGGACAGGCTTACTAAAATAATAGCCTTGGACCTCATCACAATTTTCTTCAATTAGAAAACTAAGGTCTTCTTCATTCTCCACACCTTCTGCAATTACTTTTAAATTTAAGGAGTGCGATAAATGGATAATGGTTTTAACAATTGCGATGTTTTGCTCAGTTTTCTCTTGAATAAATAACCGATCAATCTTTAATTTACTTAACGGGAATTGACTTAAATATTTTAAAGATGAATAACCTGTTCCAAAATCATCTAAAGCCACATTGACCCCTAATTCTTTGAATCCTTTTAACGTTTTCAATGATAAACTTTTCATTTGTCATCGCCATACTCTCAGTAATTTCAATTTCTAAGTACTGGGGCTCTAGTCCAGTTTCGTCTAATATATTAGCTATATTATCTACTAAATCGCGCTGTAGGAACTGTTTAGCCGACAGGTTAACGCTCACCTTTACTTTAGGTAGCCCTAAGTCCTGCCAGATTTTATTTTGTCTACACGCTTCTCTAATCACCCAGTCACCTAGTTCAACAATCAGCCCCGTCTTTTCAGCTAAAGGAATAAACTCCCCTGGAGAAACAATTCCTCTATTAGGGTGGTTCCACCTACATAATGCTTCTAACCCTATAATTTCATTATTCTTTATATTAACTTGCGGCTGGAAATGTAAAACAAAATCTTTATTTTCAAGAGCCCTATGCAATTCCGTTTCTAATGTTAGTCGCTCTTTAAATCCCTCAGTAAACGAACGTTTAAACATTAGAAAATCATTTTTATTTTCTTTCTTAATAAAATTCATGGCTATATCCGCTTGTTTCATTAATTCAGAAGCCGTTTTACCTAATGATGGATACAAACTAATCCCTATACTTACTGAAGTATAAATTTCATACCCATTTACATCCAATGGCTGTTTAAAAATTTGTAGTAGTTTTCAGCAAATTGTGTTGCGTCCTCTTCTTGATTAATATTTCTTTGTAAAATCAAGAATTCATCCCCGGTCATTCTTGCGATAAATATATCTTCAAATAAAAGTTGTTTCAACCTTGAGGCAAATGAAATTAAGAGTTGATCGCCAAACTGATAACCTAGCGTATCATTAATATGTTTAAAGTCATCTAAATCTAGAAAATGGACAGCAATATTTTTTTGTCCTATGTCTGATGCCCTAATTTCATCGTTGAGTACCTTTTGAAAATAATTTCGGTTAGGTAAATCAGTCAATTCATCGTAATAGGCCATAAATTCAATCTGTTTCTCGTTTTCTACTCTCTCTGTAATATTTCTTATGATAGCAACTCTAATTTGGCCCTCTTCTATGTCTAGTGTTTCTGGAACAATTTCAACATAGATCACACTTCCGTCTTTTTTACACCTTTAACTGAATAAGGTTTATTTGCTGTCGATTCGATACTTCTAATCATCTTCTCATGATCTTGGGAAGCAATTAAATCTAATATATTTGTTCCTAATAACTCTTCTCTATTGTATCCAGATAATGAAGCAAACGCTTGATCACAATCAATAATTTGAGCGCCATCATGCATAACAACACCTTCATATGGACCATTTAAAATGTTATTTAAAGAATAAAATATCGCTTCTTTATTAGCTTGTAAACCGCCCTCTTTTAAAATCATACATACATGATCACCTATTTGCATACTTCGAAGTAAAATAAGCTTTTCTGGTTTAACTTTTGTACGAACCATTATTTCTTTTCCGTTGTTTGGAACGATTGATTCTAAATTAAGATATTCTGTGATGAGACTCTTGCTGGTTGTTATATTTAATAAGGAATGTGCTGGGTTATTAGACGCCACGATCCGACCCTCTTTGTTGATGAACAAAACAGCATCTGAAATATGTTCAAATATCCAATCATGGATTGGCTGTAATGTCCTCCCTCTATTCTCTCTAGCCACAATTTGCCCCCTCGATAACTAACCAATGTTAATTTTTTCTTTAGGATATCGATAACTACTTTTTCTTTTCTGCTTATTAAAACTGAATAAAAATGTCAGTAGTCCAATTCTTCCGATAAACATTAAGATCATTAATAATACTTGACTAAACGTTGTTAGCTCAGACGTGACCCCCATAGATAATCCAGTTGTTCCGAATGCTGAACTCACTTCAAATATAATACTTGTTAATGAATAAGGTTCAACTGCAGTTATCACTATAACTGTTGATAAAAACATGATAATAGCTAATAGTGTCACGACTACGGCTTTAAATAAATCCTCTTCTTCAACCTGTCTGCCAAATATTTTGATATGTGTCTGACCTCTTGCGAACGTAAGTATGAAGATAATAACTAATGCAAATGTTGTTGTACGAATACCCCCCACCGACACTACTAGGAGAAGCACCAATGAACATCATACTAGATAGGAATAGTTGAGTCTGTTCTGTAAATTCGTTGACGTTCATTGTAGATAACCCGGCGCTACGTGCTGTCGTTGATTGAAATAAACTTGTAAATATAATCTCATGCCAACTTTTATCAGCCATATAATGATTGAATTCTAATATAATGACGACCAAAAAGAAAAGTCAATAATACAAAATAAGTTAATGTTGTTAGTTTTGTAAAGAGTGAAAAACGTTTAATATTACGTTCTTCTGGCGATATTTTCAGGTATTCTTTAACTTCTATTAATACAGGAAACCCTATTGCTCCTGAAATAATTAATAGAATATGAACAAAACTGAACGAAATAATCATGCCTAAACATATGTAAAGAAGATCCTGTTATATCAAAACCACCATTCGTAACAGCACTGATTGCTGAGAAAAAACCGTGATAATAAGCATCAAGAATAGATTCATAATAATTTAAATAATAAGTCCCTAATATAATAAATCCAATAAATTCTATTGTTAAAATTAAGATCAGCATATCTTTAACAAGCCTAACAATACCAGATATTGATTGTTGGTTCTGGTCGGTCATGATGAGGCGTCGTTCTCTAAAACCTATTTTGCGCCCTAGTATTAACCAAATTAACGTTCCTAGCGCCATGACACCTAGCCCACCTATTTGTAAGGCGATTGCGATAATAATAACTCCAAAGAAACTAAAAGATTCTGCAGTGGAAACGACCGTTAGGCCTGTAACACTCACGGCACTAACAGATGTAAAAAGCACTTCCATAAACGTTAAATTAACACCATCTTTATGAGCCACCGGAAGTGATAAAAAAATGGTTACAAGGGTCACAGCTGCTAAATAATAAAGTGAAATAAGTTGTACAACAGAGAGTTTGTCGAATATTCTTTTAACCCTGATCCCCTTTTGATCTCCATACATAAGATGTTTCTCCTTTATTCGCCACATTTCCTGCTTATAATGACAATTAGCTTAGTATGTTGCGCCGATTGGCCACAATATTTGTCTAGAAAAAGCTTTCCTGATTTTTCTCTTTAAATTTTTTTAGCAAAGAAGCCCCTTGATAACCTGCTTCAATTAATTCCTGTAACATCTGCTCAATTTGCTCACGTTCACGGTTCACCAAATTTCCAATTAGAATGACGTTTATTTCATCTTCAATATCATTAATAGAATTAATTTTTGCAACAATGGTAGCTTTCGGATTCTCAGCCTTAGATATCCTTACTTGAACGACTAATTCACGGTCTTCATCCTTTTTGCTTTGAAAGAAATCCATATAAGATCTTGGAATTAAACACTCAATCAACCATCGATCTTTGTCAATTTCACGGTCAATAATTAATCCTGCAGAAATATCAATTTTTTTGTTCTGTAGTTCATCACCCGATTTCTCCAGAATTTCAATAGAAATTAGACGAAATGTTTTCATGAAAACCTTCCTTTCACAACTTCTCAATTATATAGAGAATAATAGGAAGTTAAAATAATAGTACTGTCTATAATATTATTATTAATTAGCCAAAATCAATACTAATTAGTAAACATAACCAATATATTAAAAACATTGTAAGTGGTAAAAACGAAACAAGCAATAAGTATTAAGTAAATTTTTGTAAATCACAAATAGAACTGAGCCGCCGATTAAGGTGACTCAGTTTTGGTTTGTAATGGTGAATGATGAAAAAATTTAAATACTATAAAGCCAACTAAAATTAACACCATAAATACTATAAACACATTACTGTAAACAGCTCCACTATCTATAACACCAAGTGGATTCAAAGGGTAATCTGGTCTATAGATATCTAACACTTTACCGACTAATGCTCCGCTTAAAGCACCTGAAACGAAATTCAATAAGTTAAATACTCCCATGCCTACGCCCGTTTCTTTCTGACTTAAAATTCCTGCTAATAAATCAGCACCAGAAGATTGAACTAACGGAAAGCACATCATTGGAAATACTAAGCTTAAGCTAAATATGACTGGGTGTGTGCCGACTGTTGTTGAGACGACTAGAAATCCAGTTAGCAACAATAGCAAACTTACCAAGAAGATCATTCTAGAACCTTTTTGGTCTACTAATTGTCCTCCCTTCCTACCGATAAGTGCTGCACTCATCGCACCAGGAAACATAGCTAAACCAATTTGTAATGTCGATAACTCATATACATCTCTAAGCATAATTGGAACGGAAAACATTAGCCCAAATAAACAAGCAACACTAATAAAGCTTACTAATAATGTCACAACATAGTTACTGTTTTTAAAAAGATGTGGTGGAATAAAAGGATCTTTGGCTTTCTTCATTCTAAAAAACGACTAATATAGCCAGTATCATTACGATAAATAAAGTCCAGCTTTGACCGAGTGTAATCCCCATTAGAGACAAAACGATTAAGCTGGCAACTAAGCTTCCACCTATATAATCTAATTTGACATATTTTGTTTTTCGTCTGGTAGATTTGCTCTTAAAATGGTAAAGTTATAATGATAAAAGCTGACGTTAAAAATAAATATTGCCAGCTTAAAAATCCACCAATGACTCCACCTAAAATAGGACCAATCCCTGAAGCGAAGGCCATGACGGATGAAATAATTCCAAGAATTTTACCTCTTTCATTTGGAAAATATCTAATTGGCGCAATAAAAGCAATAGCTGGAATCATTGAACCACCGATCGCTTGAATAACTCTTGCCATTAATACGAATCCGTAATTAGGTGCAATAAATCCTATTAAAGAGCCTAACGAAAACACAATTAACCCAAAAGTGATTAATGTTTTTAGAGCAATTGTATCGGTTAATTTACCATATACTAATGCTCCAACAGCATAAATCATAATATATCCTGTCATTACCCAGCTCACTTCGGATGGTAACAGGCTAAATGCCTCTGCAATATCTGGAATTGCGATGTTAAACATCGTACCGTTCATCACAGAAAACATTAATACGAAACATAAAGAAAATAATAACGCTTTTGGATTTTTGATTTGTGGATTATTCATTTTGTTCCCCTCGCCTTTCATCTTCATTAGCATACCCCCTTCCTAAAGTTCTTGCAATATGAGAGCTTTTAATTTAATAGATAAATTTTGCTAATTTTAGAGAATTTTTATGTTAAAATAGTCTTAGTTTTATTTTTGAATTTTTTGAAAATGTAGGACTTCCTTAACAGAATCCGTCAGGTAAAGTTCTATTAAAAAATTGGAGGGGTGAAAATGGAGCAAGTAGATTTGGCAAAAGAATCGTTATTTAGAAAGAACAAATTGATGCTAATATTTTTAATGATTGTAATGTCCTTAAGTTTAGTTGTTAACACATTACTAGGACAAAAGCCAGTTGTAATAGCAATTATTGGTATTGGTTCAGTTGTCTTAATTTTATTACTGGGTGTTTTATTAAAAACTCAAAAAGGTATGAATGCATATCCATACATAAGTATCTTGGGGCTAGCGACCATTATTGGAGCTATTATTTTAACAGTATCATCTTCAGGTCAAACGTTGCACTGATTTATTTCTTATTAATAAGTACAGCGCTATATTTATCTAAGAGCGTTTTTAGTTTACGGATTTGTATTAAGTCTTGGACTATTAATCGCCTTTATCATGAGGTATGGTCAAGAATTTAATTTCGACTATGGAATTTCAGTATTGTTATTAGTACTAAGTGGAATCGTTCTTTATTGTCAGCAGTTAGTAGCTCAACATATGAATGATAAATTAGAAGATCTTCATGAGCAGAATAAACAAAACTATCTTAAAGAATCTGAACAAAAAGCCCAAATTGAAAGTCAAGCTAAACTAATTCAAGAAAGCATGGCAGAGATTTCTAAACGTTCGCGTGACCACAGACAATCGCTCGATGAAATGAATCTAGCCATTCAAGAAATAGCTAGCGGTACTGAAAATCACTCAAGTTCAATTGGCACAATACATCAACTCGTTAAAGATACATACACCATTGTGAATGACATGACCGAGGAATTAAAGACATTGCATCAATCAACGGTTGATAATGAAACACACGCATCGAATGGTCTGCAAAGTTCAAATAAATTAACTAATCAAATTGAAGAATTAAAAAATAGCCTGCACTCCATGAATTTAACTTTTAATGAGTTAAGTGATAAAGTCGACTCTTCTGTTAAATCTCTGAAAGATATTCAAGACATTACAGATCAAACTAGTTTGCTGGCATTAAATGCATCCATTGAAGCAGCAAGAGCGGGTGAACATGGTAAAGGGTTTGCCGTTGTAGCAGATGAAATTCGTAAATTAGCAGAGCATACCGAACAAACAGCTAAAACCATTTCGACCAATTTACTTAGTATGAAAGAGACAAACCAGAAAACTGAAGATAAACTTCACACTATGACAGATAAATTAGAAGAAAACATTGAAACAGTTAATCAAAACCACTCTATTTTTGAACAATTCCAGACATCGTCCAAAAACCTTCTTGAACAACTTGACCAGTTTGTAAGTAAAGCACAGGTGGCCGATGAAAATACTCAAGCAATCGAAGAAACGATTGATCAATTCACATATTCAGTTGAACAATCATCTGCTTCTATAGAAGAAATAAGTGCATCCATCCAAGAACAAGCTGAGCATAACCATTTGCTTCACAAAGAAATTGAGAAATCGAATGATGCACTACAAAATTAACTCGTCATTAAATAAAAATCCGAAGCTGATATTTCATCGGCTTCGGATTTTAGTTTATTCCTCTTCATCATTTCGTTTTTCTTTTTCCTTAAGCTTCAATCGTCTGTTACGAATACGTTCCCTAATTCTTTTATAATCAAGTACCACTGTCTTAGGTCTAAACTTGTCATCTGCTTTTAAGTCTCCCGTTGACGCTCTCATAAATGACCAAGCGAGCATGAACATAATGAAAATTAATGGGAAACCACCAATGATACTTGCCGTTTGCAGTGTACTGAGTCCACCTAAGAACATTAAAGCCAGAGGTAAGATACATAGGGTGAAGGCCCAAAATAAACGATTCCACCTCTCAGGTTCTCCGTCTTCAACCTCTTTTGGGTAACGGATGCTAGAATGTAGGAACTCGAGTCGAAAGTTGTAGCTAAGAAAAACAACCGACAGTATAACAAATACTACCACCATGAACTTCGCAAAAGGTAGTTGGTTGATAATTGAAATAATCGCAATTGGAGCTCCTTGTTCATTTAATACAGAGACAACATCAAATGCACCTGTTAATTGTAAGTAAAGACCAAAGTTACCCATAATTCCGAAGAATAATAAACAACCTAATGAACCGTAAATAATCGTACCCACAATCACTTGTCTAATCGTACGACCACGAGAAATCCTGGCGATAAACAACCCGACAAACGGTGCATATACTAACCACCAAGCCCAGTAGAAAACTGTCCAGGCTTCCGGGAATCCTGTTTCATTAAATCCACTTACATTCGCAAACGGTTCAGTCCAAGTACTCATGTGAAAGAAATTATCTAATATTAATCCGATACTGTTGGTCGTCGTTTCAGATATAAATAAAGTTGGACCAGTCACAAATACGAATACTAATAAAAACACAGCTAAAGCTAAATTGAAATCACTTAGCCTTTTGATCCCTTCTTTTAAGCCTAAATAGGAACTAATCCCAAAAATCACAGTTACCCCTAATAAGATGATCGTACGTAATAACATCGTATCTTCAAGTCCAGTAATATCAGAAACACCAGCAGTAATTAACGGCGTACCAAGTGCAAGTGTTGTCCCTGCTCCACCTAATAGTCCAAAATAAACAAAACATCGATAATGCGTCCTATGACTGAATCAGATGTGTTACCTAATAAAGGTCTTAACGTTTCACTTATTTTAATGACTGGTGTTTTTCTAACATAAAAGAAATAAGCCATCGGAATTGCCGGTAACGTATAAATCGCCCATGCAATAGGTCCCCAGTGGAAAATACCATAAGTCGAAGCCCACTGAATCGTTTCTAGTTGATTCTCAGAAGGACTGAGTCCAAATGGTGGTCCTTGGTAATAATAAGCCCACTCAATGGTTGCCCAATATAAAATACTAGAACCAATACCAGCACTGAACAGCATGCCTGCCCAAGAAGCTGTCCCAAATTCAGGCTTTTCATCTTTTTCCCCTAGTTTTACATGTCCGTTTTGACTAAATGCTACAAATGCTAAGAAAAAGAAAATGCCTAAACCCATTAATAAATATAAAAACCAAAATTTCCTGAAACAAAATTATTTAACTCATTAACAAACGTCTCGCCTGCTTTAGGATATATAACAAGTGGAATGACGACAGCTAATAATAAAATGAATGACGCTATAAACGTTGGCCAATCAATTAGTTTTCGATTCATCCTGTTCTCTCCTTTTAAAATCTATATTATTAATCTTTGCATTGGGCTTTAATTTATTTATATAGAAAGAAAAAAGCTTTGAGGTAATGTTTATTTACCCCAAAGCTTGGATATATTCCGCTCTTAATATTAATTCTTCTCCTTTATAATCATTGATCTTCGTTAGGTGATAGTCTCCATTGACCCAATCCATGATTTGATCACCATACCATTCACTTCTGTAATGTCCAGCTTGTCCAGGGCCAACGATATGATAAGATTTTTTAAGATTCTCTAAGTCGATAACAAACCGCCAGGAAGCACCGTGATCGACAATACCATCCTCGTCGTAGGATGCTGCCATTACTGTTACACCACTCCCTCCAACAGGCTCAGGCTCTACTGAATTAAAAAATTTATCTAATATTGAAATACTTGATAACGGATGAGCAAAGTACACCTGATGTTCATCTCCCCAGGCCCATGCGTTAAGATCACTTCCGTATGACTCTTTTAAGTTTGCGACAGTTTGATGAAAGGCATCTTTAAATACTTTATTTATACCTCCATTTTTGTCAAACCAAATTGGAGACTCACCGTCATAAGCAGACGAGATGAGGAAATCTAAAGTTTGACCTCGACCTTTAAACATACTATAGATATCATCTGGTATCTCCTCTGAAAATAACTGTTTTTCAATTTGACTTGCAAATTCATGAAAAATTAGTGGCTCTGGGCTTTCTGCTTTATCAAAGTAATTCCATTCTTTCAGCAAATTCAGTGCTGCCATTTCACCCTCAGTTAAATCTTGATTCTCTAACACTCCCACCATAATTGGCACGAGCCACTCTGCTCGTAAATTTTTCTGATCCATTTGGAGTTCTTTCATATCTTCAATGGTTAATGAGTTTTTCTGATCTAGTACTTCATGAATTCGTGTATATCGATAAGGCTGCGCCCAAACATGACTTATATGATAAGGGTACTCATCAGTAATGACTTTATTGTTAGCTGTTGCGATAAAACCTTTTTCAGGGTTGATTAGAGTAGGCAATTTATCATAAGGTATATTTTCAGTTAAATTATTACTTGAGTCCCAACCAGGTAATGGTAAGAGTGCATCTTCTGAATTTTTATACTTTGGAATTTTGCCATTCGCTTTATAAGCAATCGTACCGTCTTTTGATGCAAAGACAAAGTTTTGAGCTGGCGCATGAAAGTATTCTAATCCTTTCTCAAATTCCTCCCAATTTGAAGCACGGTTAATACGTAAGATGGCTGACAGTTCTGTTGTTGGCTCAAGTGCCGTCCAATCGACTGAAAAAGCAGTTGATGGATCAGCATCCGTCTCATTCGCGAATTCAGAAATAATTGGCCCATGGACGGTCTCTAACACTTCAAGTTCAACACTCTCCGAATCTTTTACATGAATCGTTTCACGAATGACATCTGCTTTTACCCATTCATCTTCATATAAAAATTCTTGTGGGTTCTCTTTATTTCTTTTTTCTAGATATAATTGCTGCACATCTGGGTTAACGTTTGTAACCCCCCCATGCGATCTTCTCGTTATGACCTAAAATAACACCTGGAACACCAGCGAAAATAACTCCAGAAACATTATAATCCGCAGATTCAAGGTGAACCTGATACCAAATTGATGGAGTGGCAAGGCCTAAATGGGGGTCGTTTGCTAATAGTGGTTTTCCAGACTCAGTTTTATCACCGCTGACGACCCAGTTATTACTCCCATTAAATTCATGGTTTTTGGTGCATGTACTAAGCTAGAAGTAAGATCTACATATTCTTCATCCGAGATGTTTGTTAGAGCATCTTCAGGGTAGGATGGAAATAGTTCATAAGCTTCATCTTCATTAAAATGATTGATTAAATAGTAGTTGAAAGCTTGTCTTTCCCAGTTTCCTCCTAAATCAAATGCCATGTATTTACCAATTGTCAACGAGTCAACAACCGTCCATTTTTCCATCGAATTAATTCCCATTAATTTAAATTCAACAGGCCATTTATTTTCATTGTTAACTTCTTCGATATAAGCATTCACACCGTCAGCATATGCTTGTAACGCTTCTAAGGCTTCATCATCATACAACGCTAGTGAAGCTTCTGCAGCCCTTCTAAGGCCAAGCGTTCTAAAATATTTATCCTGATTTAAAGCCGCCTCACCCGCTACTTCACTTAACCGTCCTGATGCTTGTCTACGAGACATCTCCATTTGAAACAAACGATCCTGTGCAGTTACATATCCTTGAGCATAAAATAAATCTTCATTAGAACTAGCTGAAATATGAGGCACCCCGGCTTCATCACGAGTAACAGACACATCCTGTTCTAATGCGGTTAACACTTTCTCACCTTCTATTTGTGGTAATGATCGATTGACGTAAGCGTTTGCATAAATTAATAAACCAACAACAATAACTATCAGAACACCTAATAGAATAAGCGACCATTTAATCCAAGGCTTCATTTTCTTTCTATGTACGCGTTCCTCTATTTGATCTTCTCTTACTGTCTCCAATAACCTTCTCCCCCTTTTAAACTTCCATATATTAATTTTACAAAAATTTTGACATTTTTAACAATTTTTGAACATTGCTCTTTTTTATTTCCTAATAAAGTAATCTCGTTTAAAATAGTTATGGGAGAATGATAGTTAGATGGTTTTAAACATTATGAGGTGAGAGATCTTGACGAATAAACAAAAGTAATAACATTTGGGATGGTAGGTCTGTTTGTATTAGGCGTTGTTATATCAATTTTAACTTATCAAGGCTTAACTCCAAATGACGAACAAGTATCCGATATTAAAAAACAAGCTCAAAGTTATATCGAAGAAAACTTCAGCAGTGAGTATAAAATTACTGATTCGTTTTATGATAATGTAGATGTTTATGATACTTTTACTTATGCTGCTGTTGTAGAATCTGATCAAGATGATCGATTTCGTTTTTAGTTTTTGAACATAATGAAACGGATGAACTAACTGACAGCTATGTCGCTGAATCGTTTGAATATGAGCTGGAATCTGTATTAAGGCCAAAGCTAAATGAAGCATTTGGAGAGGATCAACTTCAGGAATTATGGTTGACCTACCCTAAAGACGCTGGCATGCAGTTAGGCATTAATTATAAGCAAGTTCCATCTGTTAAAGAAGTGGATTTAAAACCCATCATTAGGGTGACATTAGACCGTGGTAAAAATGAAGATGATGAGAAAAAACTCAATCAAATTATAGAAGAAGTTCAAAATGAATTAAATATAAGCGGTGGACATGTAACACTAAGCTTTAATGATAATGCGATTATTTTTAAGGACAAAGATATTAGAAAAGAATTCTAATTTAAAAAAAGAAGCGAACAAAGTCAAGAGTTGCTTTGTTCGCTTCTTTTTAATTTAATCCACTACAACAAACCTTTTATATCTTCCTCAATTTTCTCTGGCTTCGTCTGAGGTGAATAACGTTTAACAACTTCACCGTTACGGTTAACGAGAAACTTCGTGAAGTTCCACTTAATTTCACCGCCTAGAAAGCCTTTTTTCTCTTCAGTTAAGTATTTAAACAAATCCGTTTTATTTTCACCTTTAACGTCTACTTTCTTATAGACTGGAAATGTGACCCCATAATTAGTTTGACAATAATTTAAGATCTCATCTTGATTATCAAACTCTTGATTCATAAACTGATCAGAAGGAAAACCTAACACTTTAAATCCGCGATCTTGATAATTTTCATAAAGTTGCTGGAGTCCTTCAAATTGTGGTGTAAACCCGCATTTACTTGCGGTATTAACAATTAACAGTACGTCTCCTCGATGCTCTCCTAACGATTCAAGCTCCCCATCACTCTTCTCAACCTTAACGTCATAAATACTCATCTAATCCCTCTTTTCATTTAGTTTATGTTCACATGAATTACAGTAAAGTTTTCCGTTTTGATGCACGCCATTTAAAAAGCCATTTTCACAATAAACGGGCTTCTTACACATATCACAATGTCCAACTAATTCTTCCATACAATCACCCTTTTATTAAATTGTAGCAAAAATAGGTAAAGCTTTATAATATTATACTTTGACATGCTATAATTACATAAAAACCTCTATATTAAGGGAGGCAAAATTATGGGTATGAAATCGAGAATCTATAAATTTTTAAGAATTTGGAATGATATTGATTCGGTAAGAAAAGGACATGCCGGAAAACGAATTGGAAGACGTGCGGCTGGAAAAGCAACAGGAAAAGTACTTAAAAAACTATTTAAATAGGAGTGGTAAGCACCCTTACCACTCCATCTATATTATCACGCAAAAGCGTGTTAAATTAATCATCTAATTCAATATCTATAATTGCACCTGTATATGCGTCAATCTTAACTCCTGACTCTTTCTCACCCTTCACTTCTACTTCATACACATACTGACCATCATCTTCTTCTAATTCAATGTCTGACACTTTTCCAGATGTTACTTCTAATGCTAGTCTAATAGCTTTTTCTTTACCTATTGGTTCAGTATTTTTCTGACTTTTATTCTCATCGTCTTTTACTTCTACCTGTTCCTCACCATTACTCTTTGACGTGTGGTTCACACCTTCAACTTTTAAGACTTTTCCAGTATAACCATCAATAATGAGTTCGTATTCTTGTTCATCTTTTAAAACCTCAACCTCATAGTAAGCCTTATTGTCACTTCTAGTATCAAGTTCAACATCTTCAATCGAACCATCTACCTTATTAAGTACAATATCTTCTAACTCTTCAACACCAATTAATTTATTTGCATTTACTGTAGCTTGAGATTCCATTTTTCCCTTCACATCCAATTTTTGATTCGAAGTTTTTGAAATTGAATCACTATATGTCACTGCACCAACAGTTCCACCAACGGCAATTGTGCTAGCTAATGCTCCAGCAATCATTTTTCGTTTCATCAGAGAATCCCTCCTAATGTTGATCTATTTCCACTATATCTTTAAATTCTGAGAAAACTTAGAAGAGAAAATTAGAAAACGATTAGAATTTATTGAATTTTGGATGTGTAAAACAAAAATTTGTATCCCTTTGGTTTGTTTAACCTGCTATGTGCAGGTTCTTAAAAAGAATAAATACCTCCTAGTGAATTGTAAGAGGAATTTATGTGTTAAATTATATAGAATCCGTAATTCTTTGGGTGTTAGTTTAAATCCTATGGGTGTTTAACAAAACAGTCGTTTTATAAAAATCTCTTAAGTCAACATAAAAAACAGTGACCGAATGGTACTGCACCCCAAAAGTTAGAGTAAAAAATCTCTTTTGGGGTGTTTTGTATGGCAAAATATAATTTCGAATTCAAGTTAAAAATCGTGAAAGAATATCTAGAAGGTCCGTTGGGTTGTGGTTTGTTAGCTAAAAAAATACGACATTTCGGATAAGGAACAAATTAGAATGTGGGTAAAATCTTATAAGTCATTTGGTGAAGGTGGTTTACGTAGAAAGCGCTCTAAAACGGTTTACTCTGTTCAATTCAAGCTGGATGTATTAAACTTTAAAAGACAAACGGGCGCTTCTTATAAAGATACTGCAATAGAATTTAAGCTGAATAATCCTTCTCTAATTGCGAACTGGAAGAGGTCGTTTCTTAACGAAGGGATAGAAGGGCTCAAAGAAAACCGAAAGGACGGGCTCCTATGTCTGAGAAAAGTAAATCGAAACAGTCCAAACAAGAAAAGGCAATGTCTCGCGAGGAACAATTAGAACATGAAAATGAACTTCTTCGTTTAGAAAATGCATACTTAAAAAAGTTAAAAGCTTTTCAGGAGAACCCGAATGCCTACCTCGAAAAGCACAAACAGTCTTGGCATTCGAACTCAAAGAAGAAGGGTTCAAATTAAAAGACGTGTTAGCAGTAATAGGCATACCAGAAGCAACTTATCATTATCACATTTGTCAATTGAAGAAAGAAGATCCTGATAAAGAACTGAAGGAAATCATTAGTGAATTGTTTCAAAAACATGGAAAGAGATATGGTTATCGTCGTATTCATTTAGAATTAAGAGCGAAAGGCTATCAAATAAATCATAAGAAAGTACAACGCCTCATGAGAGAGCTCGGTTTAAAGTGTGAAAAGTTCACACGTAAATCTCGTTACAAGTCTTATAAAGGAACCGTCGGTAAGGTAGCGAAAAATCGTTTAAATCGTAGATTAATACGTCTATACCTCTACAAAAACTAGTTACAGACGTTACTGAATTTAAATGTGCTAGAAATGAGAAACTTTATTTGAGTCCAATTTTAGATTTATATAATGGCGAAATCATTTCTTACGGTATGTCTAGGAAACCAACATTAGATTTTGTGCTTCAACCACTTAATCAAACAATAGATATTATCAATAATAAAGCAACGTATCGAACGACCATCCATTCAGATCAAGGATGGCATTACCAACATAGAAAATGGATCAATACATTGAAGACAAACAGGATTTTTCAAAGTATGTCTAGAAAAGCGACATGTGCAGATAATGCCACAATGGAGAATTTCTTTGGAATTATGAAACAAGAAATGTATTACGGCGAGGCATTAATGTCTTATGATGAACTAAACAAAAAAAAAATTGATGAATTCATTTATTATTACAATAACGAACGAATTAAATTAAAATTGGCTGGTTTAAGTCCAGTTAAATACCGAACTCAAACCAGCCAAACAGCTGTATAATTAAAACTCTAACTTTTGGGGGTCGACCACCAATCGATCACTGTTTAATCTCCTTCATCTTCCTTCTCTTTTTTTTTTATTCTTTTGCTCTTCCCAAATAACAAGGGTATCTCCATTTAAGGCATTAATTCTAACGGTTACATCTTGTTCGTCTTCAGTTTCAATTTCAATTAGATAATATAAGTTTCCATTAATCTCTGTATATTCAATATCATCGATGTTACCTTTTTGCTTATTCATGGCGATATTGACCGCATCGTCTTCTGTAATGGGAGTCTGTTTTTTTAACTCAAGTTGTTCATCAATTACTTGACCATTTTCAGCATCAATCTTCAGATTTATAAATTCATTGTCTGCCTCGAGTTCTACAGTGTAAAAAGGGTCTTTGTCATCTAAAAACTCAACAGAAAGTACTTCGCCAGAATAATTACCTTGTACTTGATTTAAAATCTCATCTTTTGTTAGATAGCTCTTGACGGGTTCATCTGATTTCTTAGGATCTTCGGCTTGATCTGAATCTTCCTCAGGATTATCAGTGTTTTTCCCCTGCTCACTTACACCTTGCTCATCTTTGTTGTCCGTGTTTTGTGTTGTTGTTTCTTCGTTTGATTCAGATTTGGATTCAAATTTTAAATCA
The DNA here is from genome assembly GCF_001311865.1 of Piscibacillus salipiscarius JCM 13188. Classification (GTDB taxonomy): domain Bacteria; phylum Bacillota; class Bacilli; order Bacillales; family Alkalibacillaceae; genus Piscibacillus; species Piscibacillus salipiscarius. Next base: position 5,403 of record NZ_BBCD01000026.1, on the reverse strand, counting down.
TCTAGTTCTCCACTTTGTTTATCGACATAAACTATATATGAACCTGACGGCAAACCAACCTTCACAGAGTAATGACTCGAATCCTCATTAACTTCCTGTATTTCACCTGAATAAGCATTTAATACGATTTGCTCTGCTTCTTCTTGTGATATTTGTTCCGCGGATGTCGTCCCAAATAAGAATTGTTGCGCTAAAACAAATACCACAACAGTGATGATCGCGCCTCCTAACATCCAGATGATTCGTTCTATCATGTTAATCCATCCTTAAACTTCTTTAATATATAGTTATGATACACATATAACATTAAAATTTAATGAGAACTCAATGAGTTTAGCCTTAGAATCACTCTAGTTCCCTTATTTTCCTCACTATCTAGATCAATTTTGATACTTAACGACTCTGCTAATTCTTTAGCTAAAGCAAGACCTAAACCTGTGCCACCTTGATCACGGTTTCGCGCCTCATCTACTCTGTAAAATCGATCAAACACTTGATCGATTGAATCTTTCGGAATACCAATGCCCTGGTCAATGATTTCGATCGTTGGTCCTTCACTTAGTTTAATTAACACTGGCACATCACTATATTTACAAGCATTATCAACAAATATATAGATCAGCTGCTTCAATTTTTGCTCATCCGTATAAAGTGTAACTGAATGAGGATAATCAACGTCCACCTTGCTGTTGTATGCTCTCTCCATATTTTTAGCTATATTTTCCAACAGTTGCCCAAGCTGAATGTTAGAAAGCTCTAATTTCCAATCCTGGTCACGTCTAGCTAAAAGTAATAATTGTTCAGTTAAATCCTTCATTCTTACAGCTTCTGTATGAATCGCATCTATAGACTCTTTAACCACTTCGGGTCTCTCAAGCCCTCTTCTTTTTACTAAACTTGCATAACTTTCAATTACTGTTAATGGCGTCCTAAGTTCATGAGATGCATTCGAGACAAAAGCTTCTTGTTTCTCATAGTTTTCTTTTAATAAGTCCATTAATTCATTAAAAGTTTGCCCCATTGTAAACAGTTCATCATTTGATTGTTTATTTAATGGAATATGTTTAAATGTTTGGCTTCTTTTAATGTCATTCATTGTTTGAATCAAGGATTGAATGGGTCTAATTATTAAGTCTGAAAGCAATTTCCCTGAGATAAAACCGGTATTAACGCAATCGCTGTCACTAACATTAATACAAGCCTTAAAATATCTAAATTATCATCAACTGTCTTTAAGCTTTCAAATACTTGTAAATAAACCACTTCACCATTCGTCCAAATCATTGGGAATTGAACAAACCCATAGGAAATACCTGAATGAGTTAAAATGGAAGACTGTCTACCTCGTTCAAAACCAACATTAAATTTCCTAAGACTGTTTGGGACGTCTCCTGAAATGATCGATGATGTCATAAACTGTCCATCTTGATTAACAACCCTTAACATTCCATCATTGGGAACATAAAAACTCATTAAATCAATCGCTGAGTATTCATCAGTCTCTTCTCTTATGCCTGAATGAATACTTTTAGCATTGGATTCCACACGTTCTAACTCTCGATCATACGTGATATTAACGAATGTATAATAAATGGTAACTGACAATACTACGATTAGAATGACAAATACAAATGTCGAATAAAAAGATTTTATTTTTTAGTTTTCATAAGCATCCTTCATAACATAACCGACGCCGCGAACCGTATGAATGATATCTGGGTCTTGATCGGAGTCGATTTTTTTTTCGTAAGTACCTAACGTAAACATCTACCACATTAGTATCACCTATATAATCGAAACCCCAGACAGCATCTAATATTTGATCACGAGTGAGTACTTGGCGTTTATGGTTAAGAAAATATACTAAGAGATCAAATTCTCTTGGCGTAAGTTCAATAAACCTTTCTCCACGATAGACCTCTCTTGTTACTTCATTCAATCTTAAATCATCAAAACTAAGCCACTCGTCATCTTCAACTTCGTAATTTGTTTGTACCTGTCTTAAAGCCGCCCTAATGCGTGCTAATAACTCTTCAATTTCAAATGGTTTAGTTATATAGTCGTTAGCTCCTAAATCTAAACCTGTTACTTTATCTTCCGTCGACCCTTTTGCTGTCAGCATAAGAACAGGGGTTTGGTGATCATTTTTCCGAATGCGTCTGAGAAGTTCAACCCCGCTCATTTCTGGAAGCATAATATCTAATAAAATTAAATCCCAACTTTGTGAACGATATAATTCTAAAGCATCATAGCCAGAATGTGCTTTAGTAACACTATACCCTTCATAAGTTAATTCTAACTCTAGAACCCGTGCAATTTTTTCTTCATCTTCTATAACTAAAATTTTTGTGTCTGACATCCAAACACCTCTTTCAAGTCTCACGTCTAAATATTCACTCAAATGTATGATACCATATATCTAGAGAGGAGTGGGAATATGGCCAATTGCCCTTACTGTGGTGAAAAATTATCATATAAACGACTATTACCCATTTCATGGAAATCTAGAACAGGAGTGGAATGTCCTAACTGTCATCAAACTTCTTATAATTCAGCCGATATGAGGAAAAAAGTACATTAATCGTGCTTATTATTCCTTTGTTATTAATTATAAAAGATTTATTTAATATAGCATTTCCATTTATGTACGGTATTTTCTTTATGTTAATTGTAGGATTTATCTTAGCATTACCATTGTTTGTTAAGTTAACAAAAGGAAGAACCATTATGGTAAATGAACAAGGCACTATTTTATTCGATGGTGTTTGTAATTTATGTAATGGTCTTGTTCAAATCATTTTAAAACGAGATCGTCATAATCGATTTCAATTTGCTTCGTTACAAAGTGATGCGGGAAGAGACATCCTAGAGCGGTATAAACTAAAAACGACTTAGATACCTTTGTTTACATTAAAGGTAATAAAGCTTATACCAAATCCTCTGCAGCCTTAAAAGTGTTTAAGGATTTAGGTGGCTTATGGAGGCTTTTATATACTTTAATAATCCTGCCTAACTTCTTAAGAGACCCTGTTTATAATTGGATTGCTCGAAATCGGTATAAATGGTTTGGAAAACAGGATCATTGTATGATGCCAAGGCCAGAATACAAAGAGAAATTTTTTTTAGATTAAAACAAAACGAGGGTGGGACAAAAGAAAAATAGCTTTTCAATAAACGAATATTGAGTGTAATTAGCGTAGTCAAAATGCAAGACTCCTGGTCGGCTAAGGTCGGCCACGTCCTGTGGCCAACGCCGACACTAGATCGTCCAGATCGTCGCAGAACAGCACGAGCTGAAAATCACGCAAAACGAACGGGAGTGAGTTTGGGGAAGCCCGCGCCGTGCCTGCGGAAAGCGAAGCATTTTGACGCAGCTAAAAATGAAGACGAATATTAGGGATTGATCTCTCCTCTAATATTCGTCTTCTTCTAGATTAATACATATTTTGTCCCAGCCTCGCTTCATTTTATTTTGCAATAAATAATTGCGTCCAGTATGGCGACATATTACCACTTGGTTCATACCCAATACCAATGTGCGTGAACGAATCATTTAAAATATTTTTACGGTGTCCTTCACTATTCATCCACTGTTTCACAACTTCTTCAGCAGATTTCTGCCCTGCTGCAATATTCTCACCAGCAGCTGTATAATTAACACCAAATTGTTCTAACATATCAAATGGTGAACCATACGTTGGCGACGTGTGACTGAAATAACCATTATCAGCCATGTCAACAGATTTTGCTTGTGCCGCTTCATTAACTTTTCCAGCAATTTCTAGAGGATCTAGACCCTGCTTTTCTCGTTCTTTGTTCGTCAAATCAACGACTTGCTGTACAATTTGTCTTACATCGGTAGGCTGTTGACCCTGGTTATTTTGCGCATTTTGCCCATTTTGATTTTGCTGGCCTTGTTGTGCTTGCTGTCCCTGTTGATTCTGCTGGCCTTGTTGTTGTCGATCTTCAGTTGTTTGACCACGATTATCATTTTCAGTTTCATTATTACGATGATTAAAATTAAAACCACGATCAGACTCATAAGGGAAATTTACATTACCGTCATTATTACCATCAAAAACGGAAAATCATTACGATCTCTTCCCTGTGTTCCATATTGATTTTGATCACCTTGATTATTATTACCAGGGCCAAAACCCACTTGTTCAAGATTGTCATTATTATTGTTTGGATCTACACTTTGATCGTTGTTATTACAGCCAGTTAATATCCCAGCAAATAGTATTAAAACAAAAACCATTTTATGTGATGTTTCATGTTTAACCTCCTTTTTATTTTATCAATTTTAGTTTAAATCGGAGGCAAAATATGCTCCCAATAAAAGGGAGCATTGGTATTAACCATGTAAAATTTCTTCCAAAACTTTTTGTACTTGATAACCTTCTTCAAAAGAAATTAATTGATATTCTTTACCATCTAATGCATTTGCTAGTTCATCTAATAGTGAAAGTTGTTGATTGGCTTCTTTTTTTTACTTTCTCTTTATCATGATCTTTTGTACGTAAAATCAATTCACGCCAATTTCTCAGTTCCAAAACGGCTTTAGAACCAAATATTTTATATGACATGTGTTCTTTTTGACCAATATTGCTAAGTCCATTAAATAGAACAGGTACGTCATTTATATTTAATTTTACTACAAAACCATTTTCTGATTTTAACGAATCATGTGGGTAGTCTACAAATGAGTGCTCAAGTTCAGGCAATCCCACTAATCTTGATGTGAGATGTAAATAATGAGGTCCAATTTCTCTTATAAATCCGCCTTGCTCTCTTGTACCAATCCAGCTGTTTTGTTGCCAAGCTCTAGGCCATTCTGGAAAGTACATATGAAATTCAACTCGTTTAATTTCACCTAAGACTTGTCTTTCAACCATGCTTTTCATCATTGAAAACTCATCCTGATACGGAAGAGGAAAGTTCATAGCATTAATAACGCCTTTATTTTCTGCTGCTTCATACATTTCATAAGCTTCTTCCGTGCTATTCGCGAGTGGCTTTTCACACAAGATATGCTTACCATACGAAATAATATTTAAAGCAATTGGATGGTGAAGTTTTGGCGGTACAGCTAAATAAATTAAATCGATTTGATCATTTTTTAGAAGGTCACTGTGCGATTGATAAACTTCTCTTTCTCCATATTTCTCCTGAATTTGTTTTAAACGATCCGAGTTTGGTTCGCAGTAAGCGACAACTTCAAAACGGGGGATGTACTATAAACTGTTTAAGGATCCGTTCTCCAACGACGCCTAATCCAATGATTCCTACTTTAAATGTTTGGTCCATATCGTATTCACCTGCTACTTTTTTCTTTTATTATGGCATACTTGATCTCGATTTGTGTATACTTTAAAAATATAATAATTGCGCGATTTGGTT
>NZ_BBCD01000025.1 GCF_001311865.1 Piscibacillus salipiscarius JCM 13188 | reverse complement strand
TTTAGGGGCATGTTGGTAATGTGCCCTTATAGGGCGAAACTAAAACCGCCCGTTCTACGGGCGGATATTTACTACTGGTCATATTGACTAATTTGCTTAAAAACTTCTTCTAGCGATCTGTGAAATTTAATCGCTTCAGTTAATTTATTGTCTAGACTATCTGAATTAATATTCGACTCTTGTACTTGACTTTGAATGGAGTCTAAGCTACTTAATTGCTGGTCAATTGCAGATAGCCATCGACTTACATAGGTTTTCATGAATTTATCATATAAATCTTTTTTAGCTTGATAGAGATCTTTACGTGCACCTTTGATAAATACTCTTTCAATTAGATTGAAATCTAGCAATGTTCTTGTTGCATTACTCATAGCAGTTTTGCTTCTACCTAAGGCGTCTTTCATATCATCTAAGGTCATCGGCTCATCATTGAAAAATAAGGTGACAAATAGCTGGGCTTCTGTTTGATTTAATGAAAACATTTCTAGGGTCTTAGAAAACTCTGAGATTAATTGATTATTTATGTGTTCAAATTGTTCAGAGGTAGGTTTGTCCATAACAGTCTTTAAATGGCCTCCTTTGCGAAATCTATTCTCCACTTTACAATAAAATATTTTAATTTCAAACTTTTACATCTGGTAGTAAAACGAAGTATTTAAGAGTAAAATTTAATCATTTAGCTACTCAAGTTTGTTAAGTTTAAATTTTACAAACTTAATAAACTGAAATCACTGTTCATTAAGTTTGAAAAATACTGAACTAAACCTTATAGTTGAAAGGGTGAATTTGTTACAGAGTGTTTACAGAAGATGACAAAACTATGAGATAAAAGTCAGACAAAGAGAGGTGAAGGAATGTGCCAGTCATTAAAGTAAATAATTTATCCAAGATTTTTGGAAAAAAAACGAAAGAGGCACAGAAGTTATTAGACGAGGTTATTCTAAAGAAGAAATCCTTGAAAAAACGGGTTGTACGGTCGGTGTCAATCGAGCTAACTTCGAAGTTGAAGAAGGTGAAGTATTCGTAATTATGGGTTTATCAGGAAGTGGTAAATCTACATTAGTACGTTTGCTTAATAGATTGATTGAACCTACAGAAGGTGAAGTCGAAGTTGACGGAGAAAGATTAGCGAAAATGAATAAAGAATCTCTCCGCAAAGTACGCCGTGAAAAATGAGTATGGTGTTTCAGAAATTCGCACTATTTCCATTTAGAAGCGTATTGGAAAACACAGAATTCGGTTTAGAAATTCAAGGTGTTTCTAAAGACGAACGTTCTAAAAAGGCTAGAGAAGCTTTAGAACTTGTTGGTTTGGGTAGCTTTGTGGATCAACTTCCTAGTCAATTATCAGGTGGTATGCAGCAGCGTGTTGGTTTAGCACGTGCACTTGCTAATGATCCAGAAGTATTATTAATGGACGAAGCATTTTCTGCATTAGATCCATTAATTCGTAAAGATATGCAGGATGAGTTACTAGATTTACAAGAGAAAATGCAAAAACAATCGTCTTTATTACACACGACTTGGATGAAGCATTACGTATCGGTGACCGTATTGCGTTAATGAAAGATGGGTCGATTGTTCAAATCGGTTCTCCTGAAGAAATTCTCATTAATCCAGCTAATGATTATGTTGAGAAATTCGTTGAAGATGTGGATCGTTCTAAAGTACTAACAGCAGAAAAAATTATGAAACGCCCTGAGACAGTCGATATTGATAAGCACGGTCCACGTGTAGCTTTAGAGCGAATTCGTGAACAAGGACTATCAAGTATTTACGTCGTCGACCGTTCTCGTAATTTAAAAGGTTATGTAACAGCTGATGATGTTTCTGAAGCTAGAAAGCAAGAGAAGAATGCTTTAAACGAATTTTACGTACTGATATGCCAAAAGTTGAAAAAGATACAGCAATTCAAGATATTTTTGATTTAATTCATGATGCTCCTGTACCTGTAGCTGTTGTTGAAGAAGGGAAGTTACGTGGCATTATTGTGCGTGGTGCAGTGATTGCAGCATTGGCGAATGGAAACGAGGTGAACGGAGATGATAACTAATATATTAGGCTTAACTGTACTTAGTTTTATGACATCATTTCAAGAATTCTTCGGTGATACTATTCCAGTAGCCGAATGGGTTGATACAGCCGTAGAAAAAATAACAGATACCTTTAGTTGGTTCTTTGATCCGATTAAAAATGACTTCGGTGATTTTATTGAAGGTTTCGCTGACCTTTTAGCTGGAGTACCAGCTATTATTATCATTGCTATTATGGTAGTTATTGCATTCTTTATTTCTGGTAAACGAATTGCACTACCAATATTTACTCTACTTGGATTACTTTTATTTATAACCAACAACTTTGGGAACAATTAATGTTTACTTTTACACTTGTATTAGTCTCAAGTGCGATTTCGGTCATTGTCGGTATTCCAGTTGGGATATTGATGTCTAAGAGCTCGATTGCAGAGGCCATTATTAAACCAGTATTAGACTTTATGCAAACAATGCCAGCCTCGTTTATTTAATCCCTGCTGTCGTATTTTTCGGAATCGGTATGGTACCAGGTGTATTTGCGTCATTCATCTTTGCAACACCACCTGTGGTACGTTTTACTAACTTAGGGATTAGGCAGGTTTCTAATGAGTTGGTTGAAGCATCAGATGCCTTTGGTGCAACTGGAAATCAAAAGCTATTTAAAGTTGAACTGCCAATGGCTAAAACAACCATTATGGCTGGTGTAAACCAGACGGTTATGTTGTCTCTATCAATGGTTGTTATTGCATCTATGATCGGTGCACCTGGTCTAGGTCGTGACGTATTATCTGCATTACAACGTTCAGAAGCTGGTGCAGGTTTCGTAGCGGGGCTAGGAATTGTAATCTTGGCAATTATCATTGACCGTATTACTCAGAACTTAAATAAAGATTAAACTTAGGGTGTTACTTCAATAAGTTTGAAGTTTCATATAAAAATTTTGTAAAGGGGAGTTGATTAAACATGTTTAAGACATGGAAATCGCTTAGTTTATTAGCTATGTTAGCTTTAGTACTTGTTCTAGCTGCTTGTGGCGGTTCAAGTGACAATGAAGAAGGTAACTCGGAAAATCAGGGAGAAGGCTCTGAAGAAAGCGCACAAGTAGGAGAAGGGAAAGAAATTGAGTTAGTATATGTTGAGTGGGATTCTGAACTTGCGTCTACTAATGTTGTAGGTAAAGTTTTAGAGGACTTAGGTTATGATGTTACGATCACTCCAATTGACAATGCTGTTATGTGGCAGTCGGTTGCGTCTGGCGAAGCTGATGGTATGGTAGCTGCTTGGTTACCAGCTACACACGGAGACCTTTATGAAGAACATAAAGATAATTTAGTAGATTTAGGAGAAAACTTAGAAGGTGCTAAGATTGGTTTAGTTGTTCCTGAATATATGGATGTTGAATCAATCTCAGATCTTGAAAATTATGCTGATGAATTAGACCAAAAATTACTGGAATTGAGCCTGGTGCGGGTGTCGTAAAGGCAGCTGAAAGTGCTGTAGAAACATACCCAGAACTTGAAGGTTGGTCTGTAGAAACTTCTTCAAGTGGTGCAATGGCTACTGCTTTAGGCGAAGCTATTAGCAATGAAGAACCAATTGTTGTAACGGGTTGGACTCCACACTGGAAATTTGCAAAGTATGACCTTAAATACTTAGAAGACCCAGAGAAATCTTTCGGTGATGCTGAAGTTATTAAAACAATGGTTCGCGAAGGTTTAGAAGAAGACCTTCCAAACGCTTATAAAGTATTAGACCAATTTAACTGGGAAACTGCTGATATGGAAGAAGTTATGCTAGAGGTTAGTGATGGCGCTTCAGCAGAAGAAGCAGCTGCTAATTGGGTAGAAAATAACCAAGAGAAAGTAGCTGAGTGGACAGAAGGAGTTGAATAATTGCATGAGGTTATTTTACAAAGGCCTAATCGCGATTTCTTTTCTCCTAATAATTGCAGCATGTGGAGATACTGATTCTTCAGAAGAAGGAACAGATAACGGTAGTAATGATGGTACAAACTATAGTGAAGCAGTAGATTATACAATCACTGGGATTGAACCTGGTGCAGGAATCACAGTAACTACTGAAAAAGCTATTGAAGAGTATGAAAATTTAAGTGGATGGACTTTAGAAACATCATCGACAGCAGCAATGGTTACAGCATTAGAAGAAGCTATTTCTAATGAAGAGCCAATTATTGTTACTGGTTGGAACCCGCATTGGAAATTTGCGAAGTTCCCTGACTTAAAGTATCTTGATGACCCTAAAGGCATTTATGGTGAAGCGGAAAATATTAACACTTTAGCTAAAAATGGTTTACAGGATGAAAAGCCAAACGCTTATAAACTTCTTGATCAGTTTGAGTGGGATGTAGAAGACATGGAAGAAATCATGTATGAATCCCAAGATACTGGTGATTCTATTGATGAAGTTGCCCAGCGTTGGGTAGATGATAATCGTGACAAGGTAGACGCTTGGCTTGAAGGCGTTGAAGACGTTGATGGTGTAGAAGTTGAACTAGCTTCAACACCATGGGATTCTGAACGTGCTTCTTCAAGTGTTCTGAAAATTGCTATGGAAGAAAAAGGCTTTAATGTAACGGTTACACCTGTTGATGTTGCTGCTGTATTCCAAGCAGTAGGTAGTGGCGATGTTGATGCCACAGCTGCAGCATGGTTACCATTTACACATGCTGACTCTACGAAAAAGTTAAAGATAGCGTTGAAGATCTAGGTCCAAACCTAGAGGGTGCTAAAATTGGTATCGTTGTTCCATCTTATATGGATATTGATTCAATTGAAGACTTAAAACCAGCTGAATAATAGCTAATAACTCGGTTGATCATGGATCAGCCGAGTTTTTTGTACTAAAAAAGCGTCCGCTAAAAACGGACGCTTTTTCTTAAACCTCTTGTTTTTTATCATCTTTAAGCTTATCTTCAAGCTCTTTAATACTATCTTCAATTTGTTTCAAATGTTCCTGTAAACTTTCTTGGTGTGGTTCAATAGTTTCTTTCCAGCTTTCAATGGAGACCTTAATGTCTTGGGATAAATCTTTCAATAATGCTGCGCCTTCTTTTGATGTCTGAGTCAACTGGTTTTTAAGGTCTAATCCATCTTCTCTAATTTGCTGAGCTATATCACGTAATCGATCGCTTTGGTCCTTAACTTTTGTTCTTAATTCTTCACCAGAACTAGGTGTGGTTAGTAGCGAAACAGAAGCTCCGACAACACTGCCAAATAAAACACCTAGTGCTAACGATTTCCCACTTGCCATCGTATCGACTCCTTTCATTGTTACTTATTATTATAACTGTTTTTGACTACATTGTTTAGTGTCTATTTGATGTGATTTTATAGTTCTGCCGTAATTTTTTTAGCGATTTCTTGTAGTTTTTCTGGAGATGATTCTTCCCAAACCGTCCACTTAGATTTAAATCCGTCGTTTTCATCGTAACGAGGAATTAAATGGAGGTGAACGTGGAAGACGCTTTGATCTGCGAAAGAACCGTTATTATTTAATAAGTTCATACCTTTGGGCTGATAAGCTGCCTTAATGGCGTTAGCAACTTTTGGCACGGCTTTAAATAAGTTTGATGCTGTCTCTTCATCAAGGTCATAAATATCTTGTTTGTGGTTTTTAGGTATGAGTAAAGTATGACCTTCTGTTACTTGGCTAATATCTAAGAAGGCATATACATGCTCGTCCTCATAAATTTTTGCGGAAGGAATCTCTCCATCGATAATTTTACAAAAAATACAATCTGACATTTATTAAGTCCTCCTTATGCATATTCTTACCATTTATTTTAACGTAAGGTCATGTCGAATAACAGAAGAATACGTCATTTCTATTAAATCTAACCAATTTTGGTATGATAAACAGTAGCGATATAGAAAGAAGTGAGGGATAACATGAGCGACCTTTTAAGAATCGAAGAATTAGTCGGTGGCTATACACAGCAGAATGTTTTGCACGGAATATCATTTGATGTCAAACAAGGTGAAGTGGTTGGACTGATTGGTTTAAATGGAGCTGGAAAAAGTACAACCATTAAACATATTATTGGGTTAATGAGCCCTAAACAAGGGTCTATTCGTATTAATGGGCTCACGGTTAAAGATGATTTAGAAGAATACAGGCGAGAGTTTGCCTACATACCTGAAATGCCAATGTTGTATGAAGAGCTAACATTGGAAGAGCATTTAAGATTGACTGCGATGGCTTACGGAATTGATGAGGAAACTTACCAAAAAGAACTGAATTTTTATTAAAAGAGTTCCGTTTAGATAATAAGAAAAAGTGGTTTCCAGTTCATTTTTCAAAAGGGATGCGCCAGAAAGTTATGATTATGTGTGCGTTTTTGGTCAAACCATCTTTATATATCGTAGATGAACCGTTTGTTGGCCTGGATCCTCTTGGTATTCAATCTTATTTAGATACCATGAATGAAATGAAAGAGCAGGGTGCAGGCGTATTAATGTCAACACATATTTTAGCAACCGCAGAAAAGTACTGTGATCGATTTGTTATTTTACACCAAGGTAAAATTCGTGCATTCGGAACTCTCGAGAAACTACAACAAGATTTTAACATGCCAAACGCCAGCCTAGATGACATTTATGTTCAATTAACAAAGGACGATGCCTAATGGATACGAATCAATTATGGAAAGAGCGATTTAGCCATCATATTAAAATGTTAAGCCGCTATTTACGATTAATGTTTAATGATCATTTAGCATTCGCATTAATCTTCTTCGTTGCCGCCGGAGCATATTTTTACCAACAATGGTTGGAAGGTGTACCCGAGACATTTCCGGTTGATTGGATTATGGCAGTTGTTCTAGGGCTTTTATTAGCCCATAGTCCCGTACGTACATTTTTTTAAAGAAGCGGACATGGTGTTTTGTTAAGTATTGAAAACCGGCTAAAGCCCTATATGAGAAACGGAATAATTTATAGCTTAGTCATACAGGCCTATTGGATTGCGATTTTTCTATTTGTGTTTACCCCGCTTTATTTAAAACTTTATCCAGATATTAATGCTAAATATTTATTGATTATGCTTGGCATTTTAATAGGAATTAAAGTTGTTAATTTACTAGCTGTTTGGTTTTTGGACCAACGCGCGACCGTAGATTGCAATTTTTAGATTTACTTGTAAGGTTAGCCATCAATGTGATGCTAGTATATTTTCTCGTCAATAGTGAGTTTGTTTATGTGAGTATTGCTGCATTCCTTATTATTGGAGTTGCATTCTTGAATTACTGGAATATTTTTAAACAAAATTCACTACCCTGGGATGTGTTGATTGAAAAAGAAGAAGCGAGACTACAGTTATTTTATCGAATGGCTAATTTATCAACAGATGTTCCTGATTTAAAACGTAAACCTAAGAAGCGTCATGCCATTGTCCGATTGATCACTAAGCCAATTAAATTCGATCAATCTAGTACGTTTGTATATTTATATTTCATTACTTTTATTAGAAGCGGTGACTATTTTGGAATGTACTTAAGATTAATGGGGTTAACGGTATTCTTTATATACTGGGTACCATTATTTTGGGGAAAACTTATTTTTGCGGTATTGTTTTTATTTGTGACTGGCTTTCAGTTTATAACGATTTACAATCATCATAAAACATTGGACTGGATTCAGCTTTACCCAGTGCCCGAGACGCTACGCCGTAAAGCTGTTCATCAGTTAATATTTCTTCTGATGTTTTTTAAAGTCATTGTTCTGTTTGTGTTCTTCATATTCGTGAGTGATTTAATTGGCGCCGTGATTTATGGAGGAATCGGATTAGCATTTACCTTAATGTTTGAGAACTTTTATGTAAAATCACGAATTCGCAAAATGAGTTAATCACAGTGGTACATGTCATTTCTTGGCATGTACCATATTTCGTTTTTAAAAACGTGAGGTTATTACGTTATGATCGAATAGTTTCTGATATAAGTTTTTCTAGACAAATTTTGGCTTTACTAGACAATTTGGCTACAATACTAGACAAAATAAAGAATTTACTAGACAATTCTTAAAATTTACTAGACAAAATTTAAAAAATACTAGACAATTTTGCAAATTTACTAGAAGATTTTTCTCAATACTAGACAATTCAATTTATTTAAAGAGATCTTTAGATAATAGCTTTCCACATAGTAAACGTAATTATTTCAAATGCCCTTATGAAACGTCTATAATATTATAAAAGCCTTTTAGTGCGTTAATACGTTCATTCACTGTCATTCACAAAATGACATTCGAGTGTTAAAATCATCAAGGTTTAGTTTTTGACAGTAGAGAGGAAGACAGACATGGTAACAAGACATAATGGACGAGTTCCAATTTGGCAGCAATTATTTTACATCGTTTTAGGCTCTGCAATAGTTGCATTTGCGTATAATGGATTCTTGCTCCCCAATTATATTGCAGCAGGTGGAGTTAGTGGTATTAGTACTATTACAGAGTATCTATTTAATATTGAACCTGCCTATGTTATTTGGGCGGTTAATCTACCTGTATTAATTCTAGCTTTTTATTTAATCGGAAAAGGATCTGCCTTACGTTCTGTAGCGGGTTCATTAGTGCTACCGTTTTTCGTATACATAACAAGAAATATGGAACCAATTTCTGAAGAGGTGATTTTGGCATCAATCTTCGGTGGAATTGGTGTAGGAATTGGATTAGGTATTGTCTACTTAGGAGATGCATCAACAGGTGGAACATCGCTTATCGCACAAATGATTTATAAGTATTCAAATTTATCACTTGGTGCGAGTTTAGCTGTGATAGATGGCTTGATTGTTTTGACAGCGATCATTGTTTTTGATGTCGAACTTGGCTTGTTTGCCTTAATTGGCTTATTTATGACAAGTAAGTCGATTGACTTCGTACAAACGGGTTTCAACCGAACCAAGGCTACTCTTATCGTTTCAGGCAGACATCGTGAAGTTCAGCAAGCGATATATGAAAAAGTAGACCGTGGTGTGACAAGGATTTCGGCACAAGGTGGTTTCACAGAACAGGATCGTCCTGTTCTAATGTGTGTAGTAAACCAAACGGAAATTAGTAAATTAAAACGAACGATTAAGGAAGCGGATGATGAGGCGTTCGTGATTGTTATGGATTCATCTGAAGTATTAGGAAGGGGCTTTTATCAGTCCACTTAAAGGAATTCTCAAACTATATGTCGAACTGGTACATATATCCTAAATATGGAAAGGGAGATTATAGGTGATTGTAACCACAACAAATTCTATTCAAGGTCATGAGATTGAAGAGTATGTAGATTTAGTAACAGGTCAAACCATTATGGGTGCTAATGTCGTTAGAGATTTTATGGCTAGTATTACTGACGTTGTAGGTGGAAGGAGTGCACAGTATGAAAATAAACTAAATCAAGGGAAAGAAATTGCAATTAAAGAGATGAAGCAGGAAGCTACAGACCGAGGAGCGAACGCTGTGATCGGTGTGGATTTAGATTTTGAAACTCTACGTGATGGCATGATGATGATTGTCGCTAGCGGGACAGCGGTCAAACTTAAATAAGTAAGAGCCTCGCGCAATCAAGCGCGAGGCTCTTTTAATGAAATTATGCATGATCTTCTTGATACTTTTTATAGCCATGTACTAGTGCTTTGGCTGCAATTGGTAATGCCTGCTCATTAATATCAAATTTAGGGTGATGATGCGGATAATCATGACCTTCAATTTGAGCACCTGTAAAGAAGAAAGCGCCAGGACGTTCTTCTAAGTAATAAGCAAAATCTTCACCGCCCATAACGGGAGGAACGTCGTTAACTTCCTTAACATCTGGTATTTCATGACCTAAGTTTAGGTAGTACTTCGTTTCTGCTTCATGATTCACAACAGGTGGGTAACCTTTTACGTAGTCGAAGTCATAATCTGCATCATAGCTTTCTGCTATTCCTTTAACCACTTTTTCCATTTCATTAATAATTTGTTCTTGAACCTCTTTATCTAAATAACGCACTGTTCCTTGTAATCTTGCAGTGTCAGGAATCACATTGAACGCTTCTCCAGCTTCCATAACACCAATGGTTAACACAGCTGAATGTAGTGGGTCTAAACGGCGACTTACAATCTGTTGTAAATCAACAGTTGCTTGACCTGCCATCATCACGGGGTCTTTAGTTTGATGAGGCATCGCACCGTGACCGCCTTTACCTTTAAAAATGATTTCAAAACGATCTGCACCACCCATGAAGGCTCCACTTTTACTTTCAATTGTATGTAGTGGAGATGTAGCCCATAAGTGTGTTCCGAATACAGCATCGACACCTTCTAATGCACCATCTTCAATCATTGGTTTAGCTCCGCCCGGTGCAAATTCTTCAGCGGGCTGGTGAAGAAGGACGATCGTACCTTGAAGCTCATCTTTAAAAGGTAGAACAGCTTCAGCAATAGCTAATAAACTGGCTGTATGACCGTCATGACCACAAGCATGCATGACACCATCCACTTTTGATTTATATGGGACGTCATTTTCTTCTTGGATCGGTAGTGCATCGAAGTCTGCTCTTAACGCAACGGTTTTACCAGGCTTACCGCCTTCAATTCTTGCAACAATCCCATAACCACCAATATTTGATGTATAAGGGATACCTAATTTATCATAGCGTTCTTTAATGAAACGTGATGTTTCTTTTTCTTCAAAAGATAGTTCAGGATGCTGATGCAAGTAGCGGCGATCCTCAACCATACGTTCATAAAGCCCATCTATTTGTTCATACACTTTATTCCACATATGTATAACCTCCCATTCCAAATAATTAAATTGAGTATATCAGAAATTAAAAGATAGATAAATATTAGGTGCTCAGTCTAGAGTCTGAGATGAAAACAAACTTAAGGATGTTACTAAAAGTATATAAAAATAGTATGATAGAATTAATTAAATTAGGCTAAAAAGCATTATTAAAGGATATTTACGGTGTATGACGAATAAAATTTGTAGGTGAGTAAAATGTTAAATAAATTATTTTCAAGACTAGCAAAATGGACAATCGCCCTTATCTTTATAGCATTTGGTGTAGTTCTAATCTTACAAAATCTAAGTATTATTACCTTGGAAATGTCGAATGTTGTTTGGGACTCATGGCCTGTGATTATTGTATTAATTGGTTTAGTTTCTTTTTCTAATTATTTTATACCTTACAAATCTGGGAGCTGGAAGTTTGGATCGTTTTTAATCGTTTATGGTGTTCTTTTATGGGCGGGAAATTTCGATTATATCGAATTCGGCATCATCGATGTGTGGAAGCTTTGGCCACTCATATTAGTCTACATCGGTGCGAATATTCTTACGGGTAGAAAAACCGTTTCTATTTACGTTGATTCAGATGATGATGAGGTAGATGGTGATCATCATGATTTCGTAAAAACCCAATCAAACGAGAAGTATTCAGCATATGATTCTCATGTTGAGTCATCAAAGAAAAAAAGTCCAAAGGGAAGTATTATCACCATGTATATAAAAAACAAAAACATTTTATATCGGACATTAACTTCTCCAGTGAAAATTGGGAAGTAAGAGATATGGATATGTGGACCGGGATTGGTGATTTATATTTTGATTTCTCAAAAGCTTATATTCCAAATAAAGAAACTAAAATAAAATTACGTGGATATATTGCTGATATTCATATGAAATTACCTGAAAATGTTGCTTATAAAATCCATGCAAGTGTCAAAATTGGAGAAGCGACTGTGTTTAATCAAAAAGGTCACGGACCTATTGGTGGGCCTGTGACTTATATTTCTGATGATTATGAGGCGGCTGCGAAAAAGATTGATATTTTCATGGATTATAAAATTGGCGATATAACGGTTAATTACGTTTAGGAGCGGTGTAGATGTTAAAGAAGCTCAAAGGTATTCGCTTTCAAATGATGCGAACTGAATTATATATCATTTATTTCTCATTACTCATTATTTCATTAATATCCTTTTTACTTATTCAGTATTTCAGCCTGAATGGCTGCACTTAGAGGCGATTTTCTTTCTTTTAATTATGATTATAGTCGTCATGACGCCCATAGGGTTATATGTAATCTTTAAACAAACGAAGTATATTAAAGATCGGCTTCACGCCTTTTCTATTTTGTCTCTATGCTTCAGCAAGGAAAATACAGTGCTAAACTGTTTCTGGAAGAATCTGAGGATGAGTTAGATAACTTTACAGAAGAGTTAAATGATTTGGCAAAGAAAATGAAAGATCAGGTCAATACTCTTCAGCGACTTGCAGATGAGAAGTCTGAGTTTGCTCAGCAAGCACATATTGCAGCCACCATGGAGGAAAGGCAACGATTGGCACGAGATTTGCATGATGCTGTAAGTCAGCAGTTATTTGCCCTTACGATGATGTCTCAAGCAACGGTTAAATTAATCGATCAAAAACCTGACCATGCCAAAAACAAATAGAAGAAATTTCAGAAATGGCACTACAAGCTCAAAATGAGATGAGGGCGTTATTATTACATCTACGCCCAATCTACTTATCTGGTGAGCCACTTCATGAGGGTCTTGTTAGATTAATAGAAGAGTTAAAGAAAAAATCTAACATTAACTTTAACTTAGATCTTGATGAAGTTGAGGTCTCACAATCAAAAGAAGAGCATATTTTTAGAATGGTGCAAGAAGCGTTATCTAATATACTAAGACATGCCAATGCTCAAAATGTGAAAGTTGAATTAAAGAATAAAGATCAAGAAATATTTATCCATATTGATGATGATGGCGTAGGGTTTAAAGCAGATGAGCAATTAGAACAAAAAACATCTTATGGTCTTCAGACTATGAAAGAGCGGTGTGAGGAAATTGGTGGTACGTTTCGAATTAAATCACAAGAAGGTCATGGAACATATATAGATATTCGGATTCCGAAATAGGAGTGATGTGTATGGAACCCATTAAAGTATTAGTAGTAGATGATCATGATGTTGTGCGTAAAGGAATTATTACTTATTTAATGACTGAAGATGACATCGACGTGTTGGTGAAGCATCTAGTGGATTTGATGGAGCTAAGCTAGCTAAAGAATTGAATCCTGATGTCATCTTAATGGACTTGATTATGGATCATGGAACTGGGATTGAAGCAACTGATCTAATTATGAAAGCACAGCCAGATATTAGAATAATTATCTTAACGAGTTACTATGATGACGAGAAAGTGTTTCCGGCACTCGAGGCAGGAGCTTTTAGTTATATGCTTAAAACGTCTTCTGCAGATGAAATTGCTCTAGCGATCAAAAAGGCTGCAAAAGGTGAAAATGTGATTGAACCAAAGGTTGCCGGAGCAATGATGAATCGCATTAGAACACCAGAACGTCACCCCCATGAAATGTTAACCGAGAGGGAATTAGAAGTACTCATTTGCATTGGTAATGGTCTTACAAACAATGAAATTAGTGAGAAATTATTTATAGGCATTAAGACAGTAAAAACGCATGTAAGTAATATTTTAAGTAAGCTAGATGTTCAGGATCGAACGCAAGCCGCTGTTTACGCACATCGGAATGGGCTTATGAAAGAATCGACATAATATGCTTGAATGACTAACGATGCAAATATAAAAAAAGGGTGTCCTTTTTCTAATGACTTCTGGACACCCTTTTATAAAGTTTAAGGCTCGATTACATCAAGTTGCGTGACATAAGAATGGCCGCTCACGTAACTTGGCTTTTGTTCTTGGTTGGCATGAGACTTCTTGAAATCCTGAGAATTTTTCCACTGCATAAAGTCGTCGACATGCTTCCACTGAGTTAAAATAATGTACGTATTGTCTCTAGTTGGACGCAGAATTCTGAATGCTTCAAATCCTTCAGCTGATTCAATGCTCCCTGACCGCTGTTTGAACTTATCCTCTAGAATTGGCCCGCCCTCAGAAGTAACGGGAATATTATTTAACACCATGTATCCATATTGTTTGAGTTCACCAATTTCTTCTACAATCTCATATTCCCGAGGCTCTTTTAATACATGCTGCTCCTCGCCTTCAATGACTGCTTTGGCATCCCCATCAAGTTCTTCCATAACAATTAAACTTTCATTCTTGTCTCTAAGCGATAGTAAAAAATCTCTTGTACCATGCGTTAACCATAATTTCTTCATAAAAAGTTCACCATTCCTTCATAAAGTCTTTATTTTCAAGTCTTTCACAAGATGTACTATAATGTAGAAAGTTTGAGATAAACTAATACATAATGAATAGTAAGATGAGGTGGCTAATTTGAAGTGGATCAAGCTCAAGCCATTCAATGACAAGTTTCCACGTTTAAAGTGGTTTGTATACAGTATTATAGCATTATTTGTTCTCACGGTAATGGGTTACGCTTTTATCCTACTTGGAGGACGTTTTGTTGTTGATGAGAAAAATTTTGTGTTATCGGAATCAACCGTCTTATTAACTGAGGACGGAGAAGAAATAATAAAGTTATACGATGAAAATCGCACGTATGTACCGATTGGTGATATACCGGAGCATGTTCAAGAGGCATTTATTGCCATTGAGGATCACCGTTTTTATGACCATGCAGGTGTAGATTTTTTTGCTGTGGCACGCGCGGTATCTAGAGATCTAATAACATGGAGCAAGGCAGAAGGGGCGAGTACGATTACTCAGCAACTCGTCAAAAATGTTGAATTAACCAACGAGAAGTCTTGGATGCGAAAAACTAAAGAGGTCATGGGCGCTATTTATCTTGAGCGCGTTAAAACGAAAGATGAAATTTTAGAATACTATTTAAACGAAATCTATTTTGGTCATGGGTTGTACGGCATTGAAGCGGCATCACAATATTTTTTCTCTAAATCTGTCGATGAATTAACTTTATCAGAAAGCGCTATGTTAGCAGCTATGCCTAAAGCTCCTAATCGTTTTTCGCCAATTAAAAATAAAGAAATCACTTTAGAAAGACGAAACCTCGTATTAGAGCGTATGTATAATTTGGACATGATTACGGCTGAGAAGCTAAATCAAACTACAGGAAAGACATTAGGATTAGAGATTGGAAAACAAGAAGAAAATCAGTGGCTTAACAGTTATATAGACCTAGTTGTTGAAGAAATTGAACAAGGTTATCATTTATCTAAAAACGAGATTTACACAGGTGGCTACGACATAACTGTTGGATTAGACAAACATGCACAACAAATCGCCTATCAAGAGTTACAAAAGGAAGAGTATTTCAAGGGATCAAAAGATAACACACAAGCAGCTGTCGTTATGCTAGACCAACAAACGGGTGTGATTCGTGCTGCATTAGGTGGCAGGCAGTATAACCGAGGAGATTTAAACCGCGTTAAGGTGAAAAGGCAGCCGGGCTCAACGATTAAACCTCTTGTAGTCTATGGGCCTGCATTAGAAGAAAGTTATTATAGCCCTTATACATTATTAAATGATGAAGTTAAAAATTATGACGGTTATGAACCTCACAATCATGATGAAGTTTACGAAGGGAAAATTACTTTATATGATGCGCTAAGAAAATCAAAAATACAACAGCTGTATCTGTTTTAAACGAAATTGGAGTTGAGACAGGTAAGAGTTATTTAGAGAATATTGGTTATCAAATGAAAGATGAAGGATTATCGATTGCATTAGGAGGTTTAGAAAAAGGGTTAACCCCATTACAAATGGCTGCAGCTTATCGTACTTTTATGATGAAGGTTTTATATAGATCCTCACGCAGTCCTGAACATTAAAGACCGGCACGGAGATGAATTAGAGGCGAAACGTGAAGAACCAAAGCGATTATTTTCAAAGCAAACTTCCTGGTACTTAACTAGAATGCTGGAGGCGGTTGTGTCAAACGGGACAGCTAGTGGTAGCCAGTACCCTAAGAGTTTAGCCGGAAAAACCGGTTCAACACAGCATCCTTATGTTGAAAGTGGATACAAGGATTCCTGGTTTGTAGGATTTAACCCAAAATATACGATTGCTACTTGGATTGGATATGATCAAAGTAATGAGCAGCATTATTTAACAAGTGGAAGTGCATTAGCGACTCAATTGTCAAGTACCATCTTAACCAAACTTGATTCAGTTCATGATTTTCCAACTGAGTTTAATGTGCCAGATGGTGTTGAGGATTTACAAAAACCAGTTAGGTTACCACAAATAAATGATTTTGAAGCAGAGTTTTCATTTGGTTTATTTGATGGATTATTTGTAGAATTAACGTGGACTGCGAGTGAAGATGAGCGAATTGAATACCACATTTACAAAATTGTTAACGGTAAGCATGAGCACGTTGGAACCGTGAAAGGTAAAGGTCGCTATATAGACAACCAAGTTGATTACATTCGTAATCCTACTTATTATGTTGTGCCTGTTAATCCTCTTAATGATTATTCTGGTCAGCGTTCTAATGAAAGCCGAGCTTTTTAGTCAAAATTTGTCCAATAAGATTGGGCAAATTGATGACAATTCCAGCAGATTGCTATACACTAGCCCTATTTTCTTATATAGTGGTAATGGATTAAATGGTCGAGAATGAAAGGTGAATTAGATGAAAGAATTTAATGATACCATTTTAAATGCGTATAATGGTGAGAAAACAGATTACGCTCCAGTTTGGTTTATGCGTCAAGCGGGGCGCTCGCAGCCAGAATATCGTAAATTAAAAGAGAAATACTCACTGTTTGAAATTACTCATCAACCGGAACTTTGTGCTTATGTCACTGAGTTACCTGTTGTGAATTACAACACAGATGCAGCTATTTTATACAAAGACATTATGTCTCCACTGCCGCCTATTGGAGTTGATGTCGAAATTAAGAAAGGAATCGGCCCAGTGATTGAACAACCGATTCGAAGTAAATCTGATATTGAACGTTTAGGAGAGCTAGAACCTGAACAACATATTCCTTATGTATTAGATACGATTAAAATTTTAACTAAGGAAAAATTAAATGTTCCTCTAATCGGTTTTAGTGGTGCCCCTTTTACATTAGCAAGCTATATGATTGAAGGTGGCCCTTCAAAGCAATACAATAAAACTAAGGCAATGATGTACGGTGACCCCGAAACATGGTTTGCTTTAATGGACAAGTTAGCTGACTTAGTGATTACCTATACCAAGGCTCAAGTTAAAGCTGGAGCAAAAGCCATTCAAATTTTGACTCATGGGTAGGTGCTGTTAGTGCGCCTGATTATAGGCAGTTTATCAAGCCTACAATGGAGAAAATTTTTAAGGCTTTAAAAGAAGAGAATGTTCCAACTATTCTATTCGGTATTGGTGCCAACCATTTATTACTCGAGTTTAATGACTTGCCTGTTTCAACAGTTGGTCTTGATTGGAGAACGTCAATTACAGAAGCACGTAATATGGGAATTACCAAGACTCTTCAAGGAAATTTAGATCCAGCTATTTTACTTGCAGATTGGGATGTTATTGAGTCTCGAACTAAAGAGATTCTAGATCAAGCAAAAGCTCAAGATGGAGGTTATGTATTTAATCTTGGGCACGGCGTATTCCCGGATGTGCAGCCAGAGACACTGAAACGATTATCACACTTTGTACATGAGTACTCAGCGAAATAAAGGAGATGACAATCATGGCAACCAAAAAATAGGATTACTCGTTATGGCCTATGGTACGCCATATAAGGAAGAAGATTTAGAACGCTATTACACTCATATTCGTCATGGAAGAAAACCAAGTGAAGAAGCAATAGAAGACCTGCGTAGTCGGTATGAAGCCATTGGTGGTATTTCACCACTAGCTAGAATTACTAGGGAACAAGGTGAAGCCCTAGAAGCTAAACTTAATGAAGTACAAGACGACGTGCAGTTTAAACTCTATCTTGGTTTAAAACATATCGATCCATTCATTGAAGATGCTGTTCAGCAAATGGCAAAAGACGGTATTAAAGAAGCGGTTAGTATTGTATTAGCACCTCATTATTCTACTTTTAGTATTAAATCTTATAATGGTAGAGCAAAGGAGGAAGCAGCTAAACACGGAATCGAACTGAAATCTGTCGTTGATTGGTACAATGAGCCTGGTTTTATTGATTACTGGGTCGAGCAAGTGAATAAGGTCTACGGTTCAATGCCTGAAGAAGACCGAGACAATGCATGCTTAGTTGTATCGGCACACAGTCTTCCGGAAAAAATTATTCAAGATGGTGACCCATATCCAGATCAACTGAAAGAAACT
The DNA here is from genome assembly GCF_001311865.1 of Piscibacillus salipiscarius JCM 13188. Taxonomy (GTDB): domain Bacteria; phylum Bacillota; class Bacilli; order Bacillales; family Alkalibacillaceae; genus Piscibacillus; species Piscibacillus salipiscarius. The sequence goes on along the minus strand of NZ_BBCD01000025.1, from coordinate 23,385 downwards.
GCTGACTTAATTGCGAAAGGAGCAGGAATTAAGGATTACGAAATTGGCTGGCAAAGTGAAGGAAACACTCCAGAGCCTTGGTTAGGTCCAGATGTCCAGGATTTAACTCGCGATTTATTTGAACAGAAAGGCTATCAAGCATTTGTATATGCACCAGTCGGCTTCGTATCAGACCACTTAGAAGTGTTATACGACAATGATGTAGAATGTAAAGATGTATGCGATGATATTCAGGCCTCATACTATCGACCTGAGATGCCAAATACACATCCAAAGTTTATAAGTACCTTATCAAAAGTCGTACTAGATACATTGAAAGGCTAGGCGTTGTTCCATGCAAGAACGTAAGCGAGTTGTCATAATCGGCGGAGGCATAACGGGGCTTACCGCCGCTTATTATTTGACTAAACAATCTCATAACATTGATGTGACCTTAATCGAGGCAACAGATCGTCTAGGTGGTAAAATAGATACCCTTAAAAAAGACGGTTTCACCATTGAACGAGGGCCGGATTCCTTCTTAGAAAGAAAAGTAGATGCCAAACAGCTTGTCCAGGATTTAGGGTTAGATGATGAATTAGTTCGAAATGCGACAGGCCAGGCGTTTATCTTATCTCAAGACAGACTTCACCCAATCCCAAAAGGCTCTAAAATGGGGATCCCTCTTGAATGGAAGCCATTTTTAAGATCATCTTTATTTTCTATAAGGGGTAAAGTAGCTGCTTTTAATGATTTAATAATAGGTCGATCTGAAGAGAACGGGGATCAATCTGTTGGTCATTTCTTTAGACGCAGATTAGGCAATCAAGTCGTTGACCGCTTAATACATCCATTAATCTCGGGTATTTATGCAGGAGATATTGATTACTTAAGCTTAAATGCGACGTTCCCTCATTTTAAAGAAGTAGAAGCTAATCATAAAAGCTTGATTAAAGGTTTACGGGAGTCAGATAATCAAACGAATAAGAAAAATCAGCAAGGTCAATTTATGACGTTGAAGTCAGGGCTTCAAACCATTGTCAATCAGATTAAAGCTGAATTGCCTCAAGAATCCATAAACTTAAATCAACGTGTCACTCACATTGAGAAAAAGAATGATTCTTATACGGTGCATATTGAACATCAGAATGAACCAATTGAAGCAGATGACATCATTATGACAACTCCGCACCGTGTAACTGAGAAAATCTTTAGTCAGTATGATTTTATTCATGACTTTTCCGATGCTAAAAGTACATCTGTTGCAAATGTTGCTCTAGCATTTGAAAAGGATGCCATTGATATCTTCCTCATGGGACAGGGTTTGTGGTATCTCGAAAAGAGCAATATCGAATTACAGCTTGTACTTGGACTCATAAAAATGGCCTCATACAACACCAGAAGGACACATTCTAGTTCGAGCGTATGTAGGAAAACCTGGTGACGAAGAAGTTCTTGAAAAATCGAATGAAGAGATTGAACAAATTGTACTTAAAGATCTGCAAACGATAATGGAGATTAATAAACCACCTTTGTTTAAAGTGGTCTCGAGATGGCATAACGCAATGCCACAGTATACTGTTGGTCACTTAGATCGCTTAGAAACACTTGAAAATAAACTTGCCGAACACCTTCCAAATGTCTATGTTGCTGGTGCTTCATATAGAGGTGTCGGGTTACCAGATTGCATCAAACAAGCAAAGTCTGTTGTACAACAAATTAAACAGAAGATGAATTAACTAGAAAAAGCTTCTTGATGTATGAACTATACCCCAGTTAGTGGACTGGTTAAAAAAAAGTCCCTAACTGGGGTTTACTATGTTATTTAACTATCACTGTTATAATGAATTTAATCGTAACTAGGACGCTTTATCAAGGAAGTAGTTCGTATATCGCAGTGGAAAGCGAAGTGTATTTCCACTGCTGGTTAAAATTAACGATAGAGGGAGTTTAACATTGAGTAAAACAAATTATAATGCTAACCAAACGGACCTACTCGATCAAACTCAAATGTTGCGGACTATTCATTGATTGTCGTGTTATTATTTTGATTACTTTTTGTATTTCAGCTTGGCCTGACACTCCTGCGGGAAAGCGAGCCAGGCGAGACCCCACAGAACGATACGTAGTGGCGTTCGAGAAGGCTCGCGGATCGCCCGCGGAAAGGGAAGGCCAAACCTGAAAGGTTAGCCCCAAGTGTCATTAAAAAGTTTTAGTAAAGAACCTAGACACGAAAAATTTGAAGAGCCAAAAAATGATCCCGAATCAGTATCGAGATCATCTTTTAGCTGTCTAGCTTTTTTAAACTGTCCACTTTTTAGAGTATAGTTCAGTAAAATCATCTAAGTGCTTTTTCTATGTTGAGGGATTGGTTAAATCTTGTTGATTCAGGTAATTATTAAATAATAGTTGAGCATTTCTCACATTTGTTTGTGTAGCAATCGGCTTGCTCTTCCATTTCCTTTTTACAAGCGGCACATTTTTTCTTAGGTAAATTTCTAAAGAACTGCATTGGTGAGATTAACATGAGATTCCTCCTCGTGTCCTTTTAATAATACTATACTGTATTAATACAGATTTGTTAACACCTTTTTCTGTTTTAGTACAAAAATAGGAGGTTAGACCTATATGGAAATGAAAATTGTTGGTTTTTGGGGTGCTTATCCAGAAAAAAAATGAAGCAACGTCATGCTATTTGTTGAAACATGACGACTACTCATTAATAATTGACTTGGGTAGCGGAGCATTATCTCGATTGCAAAACTATATCTCGTTAGATGAGATAGATGGTGTTGTTCTATCACACTTTCATCATGATCATATTGCAGACGTAGGGTCACTTCAGTACGCAAGTTTAGTTCAGAAGCAGCTAGGCAAGCGAACTCGTAAGTTACCGATTTATGCGCATCAAGATGACAAGCAAGCATTTCAAACGCTGAATCACCAAGCAACAGTCGGAACAGCTTACTATAATGGTCAGTCAATTGGTCCCTTTACGTTTAATTTTTTAAAAACGAAACATCCCAAACCTTGCTATGCCATGAGAATAGAATGTGAATTTAAATCTATTATCTATACAGCTGATACTGCTTATTTTAAAGAATTAGAAGACTTTTCTCGTGGAGCTGATCTGCTAATTGCAGAAACTAGTTTTTATAAAGGCATGAATGGTCAAAAAGCGGGTCACATGACAAGTGAAGAAGTAGGAAAGCTAGCGCATGCGGCTGGAGTCAAAGAATTGTGGCTGACGCACTTGCCTCACTTTGGCGATTTGAATCAGCTATACCTAGAAGCTGCTGAACAATTCTCGGGAACGATTAAACTAGCTCAAGAAGGCTTGACGTGGCGTAACAATTGAAGTTAATCGTAGAGTTATTTAAAATGAAAGAGGAGACTATAAAGGAGGATACATAAATGCTCTATTTTATTGATAACGAAAATATCACAGATCCATATATTAATCTTGCAATAGAAGAGTATGTTTTAAATCACTTAAATATTAGTGATGACCAGCAATATCTATTGTTCTATGTTAATGGCCCATCGATTATCATCGGTCGTAACCAGAATACGGTGGAGGAAATAAATACTGATTTTGTTGATGCGAATAATATCAAGGTCGTTCGTCGTCTATCCGGTGGGGGAGCAGTTTATCATGATTTAGGGAATTTAAACTTTAGCTTCCTGGCAAAAGATGAAGGTGATAGTTTTAGTAATTTCGCAAAGTTTACTCAGCCTGTTGTCGATGCGCTTCAAAAATTAGGGGTGGACGCAGAACTATCAGGCCGTAATGACTTAACTGCTTACGGGCGTAAAATTTCAGGTAATGCACAGTTCACGACAAAAGGCCGTATGTTCAGTCATGGAACGTTAATGTTTGATTCTGAAGTTGAGAATGTTGTATCATCCCTTAAAGTTAAGTCGGAGAAAATTCGTTCTAAAGGGATTAAATCAATACGCAGCCGTGTAGCGAATATTTCTGAGTTTCTAGATGACAAATTGACCATGGACCAGTTTAAAGAAGTATTATTAAAATATATCTTTGATGTGGAAGATGTTAAAGACGTACCTCGCTATGAGCTTAAAGAAGAGGACTGGAAAAAAATTAACGAGATATCAGAAAATCGCTATCAAAAATGGGAGTGGAACTATGGCCGTTCGCCTAAGTTTAACATCCAGCATTCGAAACGAATTGAAGGCGTCGGATCATACGATGTTCGTTTAGATGTTAAAAAAGGAGTTATTGAAGATGCAAACATTTTGGTGACTTCTTCGGAATCGGCGAGGTTTCTGAACTAGAAGATGCTCTAAAAGGAGTCAAATATGAGCGATCCGCTATTCAAGAAGCGACTAAAGATTTAGATATTCAGTTTTATTTAGGAAAAATAGAAGAAGAAGACTTCTTATCGTTGATTTATTAAGGTATGAACCACAGCCAGGTTGTTTGGCTGTGGTTTTGTTATATTTGAAAACATGCTAATTGATATAATAATAAATATCTTACAATTTTGAATTTAGAAAGCCCTTTCACTTGATGTATCAAGTCTAATAAATTATAATGAATTCAGAAAATAATGAATGATTATTCATTCATACTTGCAATCTTCGAGGGGGATTATACATATGAATCTTAGTGATCAGCTGTCGCTTACGGCAAAAGATAATTTGTCCAAAACAGCCTATGTGTTTAACGGAGAGGAAACAAATTATCAAACATTAGAAGGTTCAGTAACAAAATTTGCTTCAAGTCTAAAGGAGCTTGGTTACCAAAAGGGAGACCATATCGCATTAGTGGTAGGTAACACACCTCATTTCATCATAGGAATGTACGGTGCCTTACGTTTAGGTTTAAAGGTTATTCCAGTTAATCCTATTTATACTGCAGATGAAATCGCATATATCATTAACAATGGGGATGTAAAAGGTGTTATCACACTAGATGTCTTGATGGAGAAGTTTGAAAAGATGGACAAGCTGATTCCAAATGTGAAGCATTATATTGTGGGTGAAACAAGTCCTGATTACGACGTAAACCAATCAGAGCTTAATGAACGCGCATTTTCATTTACTAAACTTGTTCACGCAGGTAGTTTAGAGCTTGAACGCCCAACATTAAACGATGATGAAACGGCAGTTATTTTATATACATCAGGAACAACTGGCAAACCAAAAGGGGCCATGTTAACTCATAAGAATCTTTACTCTAATGCAAAAGACGTTGCAGAGTATCTACAAATTGGAGCTAATGATCGTGTTATTGCGGCTCTACCGATGTTTCACGTATTCTGCTTAACCGTCGCACTCAATGCTCCATTAGTTAGCGGTGCAACGGTACTTGTCGTTCCGAAGTTCTCGCCAGAAGCAGTATTTGAAATTACAAAAGAGCATCATGCAACGGTATTTGCTGGAGTGCCAACTATGTACAATTATCTATTACAGTATCCTAATGAAGAGGAAAAAAATTTCTCCTCCATTCGATTGTGCATCTCTGGTGGAGCTTCGATGCCCGTTGCTTTACTTGAGAAATTTGAAGAGCACTTTGATGTTCGTGTATCAGAAGGTTATGGCTTATCAGAAGCATCACCTGTTACTGCATTCAACCCATTAGATCGCCCGCGCAAGGCTGGTTCTATTGGTACAAATATTGTCAACGTGGAAAACAAAGTAGTTGATGAAAATGGACAGGAACTACCAAGAGGTGAAGTTGGAGAGCTAATTGTTCGAGGACCAAATGTGATGAAAGGTTATTATAAGATGCCAGAAGAAACGAATGCATCTATTAAAGATGGTTGGTTATATACGGGTGATATGGCACGCCAAGATGAAGATGGATATTTTTACATTGTGGATCGTAAAAAAGACTTAATTCTGGTTGGCGGTTATAATGTTTATCCTCGTGAAGTAGAAGAGGTATTGTATAGCCATGAGAAGATTAGTGAAGTGGCAGTCATAGGTGTTCCAGACCCTAACTTAGGTGAGGCAGTTGTTGCCTTTGTTGTCGCAACAGATGAATCTGTTAGCGAAGAAGATTTATTTAAACTATCAAAAGAAAAATTAGCAAAATATAAAGTTCCTAGCGAAATTAGATTCTTAGATGAACTTCCAAAAATACAACCGGAAAAATTTTAAGAAGAAGCTTGAAGGAACAACTCGCGACACAATAACAACGTAATCGCTTTCAAAATTCCCTAGTCAAATTGACTGGGGAATTTTTTTATGAAAAAAGGGTTGATTTCATTAATTGAAATCTCTATACTTGAAAACAATATTCCAAAAATGCTTTATTACATAAAAGCACACAAGCATAAAAGCGTTAAAAGAGGGGAGATTTTATTTATGAAAAAAATAGGGACATGGATTTTAATGATTGGTATTACTGTGATGCTTGCAGCATGTGGGACTTCTTCAGATGCAGAAAGCAGTGAGGATCGTAAAAGTGGTGAAGGTGAAGCATTAACCGTTGGGATCACACAAATTGTTGAACACCCTGCATTAAATAGAGCTACCGAAGGATTTAAAAAGGCTTTAAATGAAGCGGGGTTAAACGTCAATTTCGTTGAAGAAATTGCACAAGGAGATAACAACAATAATCAAATGATTGCGCAAAAGTTTGTTGGAGATGAAGTGGATTTAATATTTGCGAACTCAACTCCAAGTGCTCAAAGCGCATTAAATGAAACGAAGGACATTCCAATTGTTTTTACATCTGTAACAGACCCAGTTGGTGCAGGACTTGTTGAATCCATGAAACAACCGGGCGGAAATGTAACAGGAACAGCTGATATGCATCCTGAAACATTATCAAAGACTCTAGGTTTAATAAAAGATTTAGATAAGAAAACAGTTGGTCTGATCTATAATGCTTCTGAACAGAACTCAGTTTCTCAAGTTGAATCTGTTAAGAAGTTGGCAAAAGAAAAAGGGTTAGACACAGCAGAAGCAACCGTTTCTTCCTCTTCTGAAGTTAAACAAGCAGCTGAATCGTTAGTAGGAAAGGCTGATTCGTTCTTAATTATTACAGATAACACAGTGGTTAGCGCATTAGAGTCAGTGTTAATGGTCGGACAAGAACAAGACATTCCAGTTGTGGTCAGTGAACATGATTCAGTTAAGCGTGGCGGCTTTGCAGCATACGGATTTGATTACTTTGACATTGGACTCGAAGCTGGTCAAAAAGCTGTTCAAATTTTAAAAGAAGGTAAAGCTCCAGGTGAAATTCCAGCTGAACATCCACAGAACTTAAACTGATGATTAATAAAGAAGCGGCTGAAAAATGGGCGTTGAATTAACAGATAAGGTGAAAGAGAAAGCAGAAATTGTGACAACTGAGAAAGAGTAGAGGAGAATTCATATGGTTAGTGCATTATACGGCGCAGTAGAATCAGGATTAATCTACGCGATTATGGCTTTAGGTGTATACATTTCTTTTAGAATACTAGATTTTCCGGACTTAACCGTAGATGGCAGTTTTGTAACAGGTGGTGCTGTCACATCAGTCATGATTGTAGGCGGATCCAGTCCAATCGTTGCGACATTAGCAGGGGCGTTTGCCGGGCTGTTAGCAGGAATCATCACAGGACTCTTGCATACGAAAGGTAATATTAATCCACTACTTGCAGGGATTCTGATGATGATCGCCTTGTATTCTATCAACTTACGTATAATGGGTCAGCCGAATATCCCGATGTTAAATGAGACAACGCTCTTTACGATGATTTCACAAACGTGGACTAATTTGGCTCTAGACCAGGTGTTAATAGTCCCATTTAAATGGTTAGGAATTGCTAGCTATGCACCAAGTACGTTTTACGTCATTGTCTCTATGATGATCATCGTTTTAACGGTTAAAAAGTTACTAGATTTCTTTCTGCGTACTGAAGCGGGGATTACGCTTAGAGCAACGGGTGATAATCAAAGTATGGTAAAAAGCTTTTCAACCAATACGAATTTATATATTACGTTAGGTATGGGGCTTTCCAATGCTCTCGTTGCTTTAAGCGGCGCACTAATTGTTCAGTTCAACGGCTTTGCAGATGTGAACTTAGGTGTAGGGATGATTATTATAGGGCTAGCTTCGGTTATTATCGGTGAAGTCTTATTTGGAAAAGATAAAATCGTTCGGATGACTCTAGCGGTTATTTTAGGTTCAATTGTTTACCGCGCGATTTACGCACTGGCACTACGTGTGGATTTTCTAGAGGCTAGTGATATGAAGCTGATCACAGCACTGATTGTTATTTCAGCTTTAGTGTTACCGAACACCTTAGAGAAATCAAAAGCCAAACGCGAGTTTAAAAAATCGCAAAGACGCGCATTAAATCACAATCAGGAAGGAGGGGTCCAGCATGCTTCAGCTAAATAACATTTATAAAACTTTCTATCCTAATACTCCCGATGAACGTCGAGCGTTAAACAATATATCACAGAAGCTTAGTCCTGGTGACTTTGTTACAATTATTGGAAGTAATGGAGCAGGGAAGTCGACTTTACTTAACATGTTAGCTGGCACTCTCCTACCTGATGAAGGGAATGTCTGGATTGATGGGAAAGACGTTACGTCATGGCCAGAAGAAAAACGTGCTAAACTCATCGGACGCGTATTTCAAAACCCGCTGATGGGAACGGCACCCGGCATGACCATTGAAGAAAATATGATGATCTCTCTCGGCCGAACCCAAAACCGCAGCTTATTCTCTGGTATTACGAAAAAAACACGTCATCAATTTCGTGAACATTTGCAGACGTTAGAAATTGGATTAGAAAACCGGTTAAACTCTAAGGTCGGTCTACTATCAGGCGGTGAACGTCAAGCATTATCGCTGTTAATGGCAACTTTTACGGAACCTAAAATTTTGTTACTAGATGAACACACGGCCGCTCTTGATCCGTCCAAACAAGAACTCATTATTAAGTTGACAAAAGATTTGGTTGAAAAACAACAACTAACAACGGTGATGGTGACTCATCAAATGGAACAAGCCATTGAACTCGGAAACCGCTTGTGGATGATGGACGAAGGAAGCATTATTTTTGAAGCGAATGAAGAACAAAAACAAGATCTCACCGTGCCAGATCTACTGAATGAATTTGAAAAAGTTCGTGGTAAGCGAATGACAAGTGATAAGGCATTGCTGATGAAATAATTTACGGCTCAACTTTTTGGTTGAGCTTTTTTGTTGCTCACAACTATAAAAAGTGATTTCTATCTGTTTTTTACATTTATTTGGCTTTTAAGTAATCATTTTTTGAATTATTAAGCGGTTTTGGGTGAAAAATCTAATATTAGGTCATTTAACTTTTTTAGTCGATTTTTATATATTTTTTCTAGACATTTGTAGAAAGGAGAAATATTGGATGAAGTTTAACGATACACCACAAATCACTGGTAAGACGTTAGCGGTTTTACCTTACTATATGAATGATGATACATTGGGGTCTCGAGTAATGGAAAAGGACCGAGAGTACCATACTCATTTAAGTCCGAAAAATGTTGTAGATTTAGGATGCAAAGCACACGGGTCAGATCTTAGAGGACGACTAAGTGGTGCACAATACGTGACCGGATTTAGCCGCAAAACTCCAATAGCGATTGACACGTATAATAAACTTTATTTTTTTCCAACTTCTTCGCCAAACTCTAATGAATGTGTGTGGATTTGTTATAATCATATTTTGTACATTGAAAAAGTTAAAACAAAACTAACGCGTGTTCACTTCAGCAATGGCCAAAGCCTACTGGTTAATATTTCTTATTTGTCTCTCAATAACCAGATCCAAAACAGCGCAGTTTCGAAACTTACTTGAGCAACGGATTAATAAGCTTCAGAAAGAAATTGAGCATGACCTTTTAGAGCTTCAATCATAAGCTCCTGATAGATGTTTTCAACCTTCTTTCGGACGGCGGGGTTGAAATACCGTCGTTCTTCTTCATAACCTCTTACGATAAATAAGTACGTTGAAAAGGTGTCGTTCTTTTGAATATAAACGACATCCATTTTGCCTTTCCTCATTTTTTCTCTTAATCGTCTTCGCTCATTCTTTGCGATTTGTTCCATATGTCTTAATAATTTTAAATAGGGTTCCTTTATTTTAAATGCTCCGTTTTCTATATGTGTTATGTCTTTTTCGAGTACAACAATAGCCATGGATAAAAATAAAAGCGTGAAGTTATGTTAAATTCTTCTTCAGTTAAATAACGCATGGTGTTCATCCCTCCACAATATAATCGAACGTATGTTCTATTATATGCAATTGTGTTAAAATATTCAACATAACTGTGCTATGCAAAGTGTGTGAAATTGATATAAATAGGAGTTAGACGTAGCAGAGATAGGGGCTAAACTCATGAATAAGGAATATTCTAATCTTGATGAACTTAAAGAAATGATGTCCGATTCCGTTGTCGGAAACTTTATTATACAATTACTCGAATTTTATGGAAGTTTTGGGCCGATACCAGGCCTGCTCCTGCCGTTTATAGAAGCGTTTTTACCTTTTTTACCTGTGATTGTGTTTATACTAGCTAACTCAATCGTATATGGTTTAATTTTTGGCTTCTTGTTTTCTTGGGTGAGTGCGTCAGCTGGTGCCATTTTAGTTTTTATCTTAATTCGTAAGTTAGAAAAGAAATTCCACTGGGTTGAACGTTTAAAAGAACAGAAACAAGTTAATCGAGTGATCTCATTTTTTGACCGTCATGGATTTGGACCGATATTCTTATTATTATGTTTTCCATTTTCACCATCAGCCATTATAAACGTGGTAGCAGCTTTTACGAGCATTTCCATTCAGCAGTTTATTCTTGCAGTCTTATTAGGTAAAGCGGCGATGATCTTTTCAGTTTCATTCGTTGGTGACAGTATTGCATCATTTGCCCAAAACCCAATGAGGACTATTATCGTAGGGGTTGCGATTGGACTGTTTTGGCTGATAGGTAAGTATATAGAAAAGCGCATTCAAGCATCTGCTGATCGAGCAAGACGTGAAGAAGTGAATGAAGATGATTAAGGGGGATTGGCATGGCTTTAGAATTTATTTTAGGACGTTCAGGGTCGGAATTTGGTCATTATATTTTAAATGAGATCACCGAGGAGATTAAGCAAGATCCACAAGGTGATCCTATTTTTATTTGGTGCCAGACCAAATGGCTTTCCAGCAAGAGTACGATCTCATTAGGCAACCAGGTGTGAAAGGTTCTATTAGAGCTCAAGTGTTTAGTTTTTCACGTCTTGCTTGGTACATTTTTAACGAAGTAGGCGGAGCAACTAAACCGTTTATTTCTTCAACAGGTATTCAAATGATGTTAAGAAAGCTTGCTGATGAGCATAAGGAAGAACTCATGGCTTTTCAGGAAGCGACAGATAAACAAGGCTTTATTGACCATTTAGAGAAGATGATTACAGAGCTTAAACGTTACCGAATTACGCCTCAAACATTACATAGCGTACTAATGGAAATGTCCAAGTTTCAGCACACTCATCCAAATGAAGTGGCGCTTAAGAATAAATTAAATGACCTTGCGTTAATTTATTATGAACTAGATCAGCAATTAAGAGGGCATTATATCGATCATGAAGATCAGCTCGAGTTGATGGTAGAAAAATTCGTGAAACAGGAATATTGAGTCAGTCTACGATTTATATAGACGGATTTCATCGATTCACTCCGCAAGAATATTATGTGCTTGAAGCTTTAATGAAGTATGCCAAAGACATCAAAATTACATTAGTGCTTAACCCTGGAGTGTCTGATGGCAGTGAATTAGACTTATTCTATCAAACGAAGACAACCTATGACACGATTATAGAAATTGCTGAAAATGAAAGCATTGAAGTAGAAGAACCATACTATTTATCTCCTCAGTTAAGGTTTAAAGGAAATCGAGGTCTCGAACATTTAGAGAGATATTTTGAGACGCAGCCGGTTCCGCCTTTTGATGGCGAAGAAGCTCCTGTTAAACTTGTTGAGGCGGTTCACCCACGTGCAGAGGTGGAAGGGGTAGCTCAAGAGATTTCGAGATTAGTTCGTGATGAAGGCTATCGCTACCGAGATTTAGCTTTGCTTATTAGGCAGCCTGAAGTCTATCATGATCTGATTGAAACCATTTTTGAAGATTACCAAATTCCTGTTTTTGTTGATGAAAAGAAAACGATGCTGAACCATCCATTTGTTGAGCTGATTCGAACAGGGTTAGAAGTGGTTGAAAGTAACTGGCGATACGATGCAGTCTTTCGATTATTAAAAACGGGTTTTGTTTTGCCAACTGATGACGAGCACCCCCTGAATGAAGAAGCGATTGATACGTTAGAGAACTACGTTCTTGAATATGGGATCAGAAGAAGTGATCACTGGTTAACGAAGGAAAGGTGGCCATATCAACGTTTTACAGGTCTTGACTTGCGTGGTCAGACGGATGATGAGAAAGAAATAGAGGATCAAATTAACGCTTACCGGAATCAAGTTGTTCATGCGTTAAAAGATTTTGACCAAAACATCCGCGGGGCTAACACTGTCTCAGAAAAATGCCAAATTATTTTCCAATGGTTAGAACATTTAGATGCTCCTAGGTCTTTAGAAAAATTACGCGATCAATATGATGATGCTGGACGTGTTGAGACGGCAAGAGAACAAGAACAGGTCTGGCAGGCTGTAATGGAACTGTTTGATGAGATGGTTGAAATAATTGGTGAAGATCAAGTTTCTAATGAATCATTTTTATCAATTGTTGAAGCGGGATTTGACACGTTAACTTTCGCTCAGGTTCCACCAACGATCGATCACGTGATTATTGGGAGTGTAGAACGTTCGCGTCTGTCTGATGTGAAAGTTGGATTTGTTCTCGGGGCGATTGAAGGGGTTTATCCGCTTAAGCCACCTGGTGAAGGCATGGTAACGGATGATGAACGACTTGTGTTAGAGGAACATGGCATATCGTTAGCAGATCGAGCTGACCGGGTCTTGCTTGATGATCGTTTTTATATGTATATTGCCTTTACGCTTGCGTCTGAAAAACTTTGGATTAGTTATCCCTTAAGTGATGAAGAAGGTCGTTCTAAAGTTCCAGCTCCAATTGTGAAACGCCTTCAGACGATGTTTCCTCAAGCAGAGCGCAAGTTTATTATGGATGATGAAGATGAAGAGGATCCAATGCGTTTTTATTACGAATCAGGAAAAGTCTCGCGCTATTTTAACAGCGGAGCTATCGAAGTTTTTAAGAGGTTATCCGGTTCATGATGTTTATTGGGATACGCTTCATTGGTATGTGGAGCATGAAATTAAGAATGGTATTACGAACCGTGTACTCCAAAGTTTATTTTATAGACCTAAACCTGAACAGCTTAATGAAAAAACGGTTGAACAGTTGTACGATCAAACGATTCGGTCAAGCGTCTCAAGGCTTGAGACATATCACCAGTGTTCTTACCGATATTTTGCGCAATATACGCTTGGTTTAAATGAACGAAGCACATTCCAACTCGCAGCACCGGATATTGGGCAGCTATTTCATGAATCGTTACGAGCCATTACGGAATGGGTGTATCAGGAAGGGAAAGCATTTTTTGAATTAACTGATGAAGATATTAGGGCTTATGCACGCAGAGCTGTAGAGAAGTTAGCACCCGTGCTCAATCATCAAATTTTATTTAGCTCGAATCGTTATAAGTATATTTTAAGAAAGCTTGAACAAGTCATCATACGAGCTACAAATGTACTAGCTTATCAAGCAAGACATTCTGAGTTTGCGCCTACTGGAATAGAGATTGGGTTTGGACGGAGGCATAAATTACCGCCACTTCAGCTCAATTTACCAAAGGGTTACCAGCTAGAGCTTAGTGGGCGTATTGACCGAGTTGATCAAGCTGAAATTGATGATCAGCTATATTTAAGAATCGTAGACTATAAATCTAGCCAAAAGGATTTAAGCTTAGTCGATGTATATTATGGATTGGCTTTACAGATGTTGACGTATCTTGACGTTGTGTTAACCCATTCAACCAAATGGGTTGGAAAACAAGCAGAGCCTGCGGGCGTTTTATACTTTCATGTGCATAACCCTACGATATCTGACCCTAAGGAGGCAGATGATGAAGCGCTTGAGGAAGAGATGATTAAAGCTTTTAAGATGAAAGGCTTACTCTTAGAAGATGAAGATGTTGCAAAGGCGATGGATCAATCGCTTGAGTCGGGAATGAGTAAAATTGCGCCTTTTGGTGTTAAGAAGGACGGTTCATTTAGAAGTGGATCGAAAACGGTTGACCAAGAAGTTTTCCAAAGAATGAACAAATACGTCAGACATGTGATGATGAATGCCGGTAATGAAATTGTAAATGGAGAAGTAAAGCTCAATCCGTATCAAAAGAAAGATTCGGTTGCTTGTACGTATTGTCCGTTTCAATCGGTATGTCAATTTGATCCTACGTTAGATGAACACGAATATCGCCGGCTAAAAGAGGATTCTGATCCAGCCATGTTAGAGAGAATTCTAAAACGAGAGGAGGAGTTGTAAATGAAGTGGACTCAGGAGCAGGAACTTGCGATTTATGAAGATGGAAAGGATATACTAGTTGCAGCAGCTGCTGGTTCCGGAAAAACGGCTGTCTTAGTAGAACGAATCATTCAGAAAATGTTACGCGAGGAGGAACCTTATAATATTGATGAAATGTTAGTGGTAACCTTTACGAATGCAGCAGCACAGGAGATGAGAACTCGCGTTGGTGCGGCGATTGAAAAAGCACTGCAAAGCAACCCTAATTCGCTCCATCTCAAAAAACAATTGTCTTTGCTGCAACGTGCGAACATTTCAACTCTTCACTCGTTTTGTATGGATGTCGTTAGAAAATATAGCTATCAATTGGATTTAGATCCAAGTTTTCGCATTTTAGATGACACCGAAGCAGAACTTTTAAGAAATGATATTATTCAAGAGGTTTTTGAAGAGTGGTATGGAAAAGAAGGAGAAGAGCAAGAAGCATTCTTTCGCTTTGTCGACAGTTTTTCAAATGACCGAGATGATGCAAAAGTTGAAACACTCGTTTTGAAAATGTATGAGTTTGCGATGCAAAATCCTTGGCCTTATGAATGGCTAGAGCAAGTCCAACAAACATATAACTTAAATGAAGATGCGACGTTAGATGATTTGCCATGGATGCCAATTGTACGTGAAGATATTAAAGAAAATCTACAGGCAATGTTATTTGATGTCAATCAAGCTCTTGATCTAGCGCAAGATGTTGGGGGACCTGAGCATTACGTGCCAACTATTTTAGAAGATAAAGAGCAGATAGAACAGGTTATGGAATATGTAGGTGCACCTTGGGACGATCTGCGCGGGGTCGCAAAACGGAATGAGAAATTCGGAGCTCTCTCTAGGAAGAAAGTAGAATGCGACGAAACGTTAAAAGAAGCAGTCAAAGACATTCGAAACCGTTATAAGGAACGCGTGAAGAAATTAAACGAACGTTGGTTTAATCGTCAATCTAGTTCGTTAATGACTGATTTACACCAACTTAAGCCACTAATCGATCAATTAGTTGTATTGGTTAAACAGTTTCATAAACAATTCCAGCAGGCTAAGAAGAATCAGGCGATGGTTGACTTCTCCGACTTAGAGCATTACTGCTTAGAAATTTTACTAGATGATAAAGCAACACCTGAACATTTAACAGGGTCGGCAGTTGCCAAGCAGTTCCAACATCAATTTAAAGAAGTGCTAATAGATGAATATCAAGATACCAATTAGTGCAAGAAACCATTTTGCAATTGGTCACACAAGGTGAACAAGCAGGAAACTTGTTCATGGTGGGTGATGTAAAGCAAAGTATTTATCGCTTTAGACACGCCGAACCTACGTTATTTATGAACAAGTATCGTCATTTTAAATTAGAAGAGGATCCATCTCTAAGAATTGACCTTGCAAGAAATTTCCGTAGCCGTAAAGAAGTATTAGATTCCACGAACTATATTTTTCGGCAGTTACTTGATGAGCAAGTAGGGGAAATGGTTTATGACAAGGATGCAGAACTCATTTATAGTAATCAGGTTTATGAACAACTAACCACGAGTGATGTTGATACGGAGCTTCACATTATTACGCAAGATGAGTTAGAAGATGACGCCGTTTCAGATGAATGGAAGTATATTGAGAAAGCTCAGCTCGAAGCACGAGCATATGCTGAAAAGATTCAGAGGTGGATTGGAACTAAAGACGACAACCCTATGCAAGTCATCGACAAAGAAACTGAACAAATCCGAAATCTTCAATACCGAGACATTGTCATCTTAATGCGGTCCATGACGTGGGCAAGTGTTATTGTTGAAGAGTTAAAACAATTGGGTATTCCTGTTTATGCGGATATTTCATCAGGTTACCTTGAGGCGATGGAAGTACAGATTATGCTAAATGTCTTGAAAACAATTGATAATCCTCAGCAAGACATTCCACTTGCAAGTGTGCTTAAATCGCCTATAGTTGGTTTATCTGAAGATGATTTAGCTAATATACGCCTTCACGGTAAGAACCAGCCTTATTACGTGGCGATGAAAAATTATATCCGTATTGGTGAAAACGAACTCGTGATACGTAAACTCGAAGCCTTTATGCATATGTTTGAATCATGGCGTGAAGAAGCACGGTATGGCGCCTTATCCAAACTTATTTGGCGGATTTACCGTGATACTGGTTACTTTGAGTTTGTTGGGGGAACACCTGGCGGCAAGCAGCGACAAGCAAACCTAAGAGCTTTGTACGATCGCGCCCGTTCGTATGAAAGTACGTCATATCGAGGTTTATATCGATTTTTAAGATTTATAGAACGAATGGAAGAACGGGGAGAGGATTTAGCATCAGCTCGTGCACTAGGTGAGCAGGAAGATGTCGTACGAATGATGACAATTCATAAAAGTAAAGGTCTTGAGTTTCCTGTTGTGATCTTAGGTGCTGCCGACAAAGGATTTAATGAAATGGATTTTAAGTCTCAGTACTTGCTTCATAAAGACCATGGTTTTGGGCCCAAGTATATGGATGTTGATAAACGTTTAATGTTTACATCGTTTCCTTTTGAAGCGATTAAAGTAGCATTAAAACGCGAAATGTTAGCTGAAGAAATGCGTATTCTTTATGTTGCCTTAACGCGTGCGAAAGAAAAACTAACCATTGTCGGCACGGTAAAAGATTTTGATAAACGTTTAGCCAAGTGGAATGAAGTGTCATCCCATTTAGAGTGGGTGTTACCACCACACATTCGAACAGATCAAGCGACGTATTTAAACTGGATTGGCACCGCTCTGGTAAGGCATGAGCTGGCTGAACCAATTCAAATAAATCCAGTTCACTCAACTGTACCTTCTACTATTAGGCAAGATGATTCAAAGTGGAAGATTCACGTGCAGCATGCGAGTCATTATATGGAACCCGAATGGATTACGGTAAAACGTAATGATGAATTACAACAGGTTATTGAAGAGTGGAACACTTCACATATTCAAACTAAATCAAATCATTACGAAGAAGTGGACCGCCGTTTAAACTATGTGTACCAGCATCAGGGAGCAGCCTATCGCCGGGCAAAACAAACTGTTACGGAGTTAAAACGTTTAAGGCAAGTTCCAGATGATTATAGTAGTACAGAATTAGTTAAGAATCAGCCAAAAATGAGGTTCCAACGACCACGTTTTATGCAGAAGGATTCTAAAAAACTTACAGCTACTGAAATTGGTAGTGCCATGCATACCGTAATGCAGCATTTACCGTTCAGAAGAGAATGGACGAAAGTAAGTTTAATTGAATTTGTAGACGGTTTAGTTTTAAAAGAAATCTTACGAGAGGAAGAGGCAGAAGTTATTGACTATGATGCGATCCTTTCTTTCTTGAAACATCCAATTGGACAAAAGCTAACTTTATCAAAAAATATTAAACGAGAGCTACCGTTTACGATGGAACTCCCGGCCTCAGAGGTTTATCCGGATTGGAATGATCCCGGAGAAGAATCGGTTATTATACAAGGTGTGATCGACTGCCTCTTTGAAAACGAGGACGGTTGGTATTTATTAGATTACAAAACAGATTCTATTTTTGGCGAATTGACTGATCAAAAGGTTTCGGAATTAGAAGAACGTTACGCTGTTCAAGTCGATCTATACAAACGTGCAGTTGAAACCATTTGGGGGGTTGAACTACAGCATGTTTATCTTTACTTCTTTGAAAGAGGGCTACTTCTAGAACATTAATAAAACAGTTCAATTTTGGATTTACCAAAATTGAACTGTTTTTTATATTAATTGTAAGACTAAATTCAAAGTCTTCTCATCTGTGTCAATCTTAACTTTATTGCTTAATTCCCGATTAAGTTGTCTAAAGTAAGGTTTTATATCCTGAATAGTGCGCATAATTGATCATCTCCTTTATTACTTAATTCGAGCTTAACCCCTAATTTCCTTTTAAAAAATGAAGCACGCTCATTTCTCACATGAGCGTGCAACTTTACGCATTGCCTGCGACATTTTGGTCATTGACATCGGGGTCAAATGGATTGGTTGAACTTAATAAATTATTGGTGCATATAAAATCACCTGTATTTAATGAACCAGAGCCGGCATTCGTTTTTCCTGAACTTTTGGGTGCTATATAGAATGCATCGCCAAAGTTTACAGTCCCACCGCCGACACTGTTTATTTTTAATGGCCCTACAATAGAAGGCATGTTTTCACCTACTTAACAGTTTAGTTATATAAAGCCTTTTAGTCGTTCTGTAAAATTCGTTTGTGCCTGACAATACTAATAGCTTTTCCGTGATCGAAAGAGCCTACATGAAGAACAGATGATCCCGTAATCCCAATCGTTTGAATCGTTTTCACTCGAATTGGATGATTGCCCGTTCTATTCACGTTTATCTTTACGGGTTTTAAGAACTTTGGAAGTGGTTCTTTAATAATGGTTTCGTCATCTGTAATATAATCTTTTATGAATATAGGGTTCTCCTTTTGTACAGCTCTCGCAATCGAGAATGGATAAACCCCCGTGCTATCACCAATCTGAAGTGTGGCGCTAAATTCAATCGAATTACAATATAGGCTGCCAACTTTTGAATCTCTCATTTAGGTTCCACCACTGACAGGTCCAAACGGAAATACATTCTCAAAAACATAGGATTCAGGTGGTGTGTCAAAGCGTGATGCTAATTGAAGATGTTCGATGTCTCCTATGATAAATAAGGATGAGGTTGAGACACCGTCCACATCAATATGCTGCACGCTAAGTTCATCATTATATATATTAACGTTCATCTTCGTCATTCTCCTTTAATTGTTTTAAAAAGAGATCGACTCCTTGAGTGACTTCTTTTTGAATATGCTTAATTAGAGCAGGTATTTTTTCACGATCAATAATCATTCTTCCATTTTGTTCCATGCTAGCTGTGTGCTCTTTAATGCGTTTAGGCAGTTGTTTTATTATATCTTGAATAATAAAAAGCTTTGTTTTTGATCGAGTTCAATCTCATTTTCGTTGGCAAATTGACTTAGAGATTCTGGAAGGTCCTTTCTAATAAAAGGAATTAGCTGATTGTAAACCTGCTGTTCCATAGGGGTTAAAGTTTCCTCAGATGTTTCTGTTGGTAAATCGAGTTGTTCAAAAGGTAAGTCTTCGTGAGGAGTTAGACCAATATTTAGAGTGCCTTCAAGCGTTTCAATTTTAAGCTGTTCAAAATTATATTCGATCGTTTCAGCTACTCTATTTGATTTATTTTGCTGTTCAATTAATTGATCTATTTTTTCATTTAACTGGTTAATTAATGCAGATTGTTGATTGATTTTTTGCTCTAAGTAAGCTAATTGTTGCCAAAGTGACTGTATTTGCTCCATACTAACTCCTCCTTACGCTTTACTAATAATTTATGTGCTAACGCCTAATTAGTGAAAGGTATGAAGGGCATTTCTATCGTCGAACTTTCACCTTCAGGCTCAGCTTCTTCTGCAGGCCCTGTGAATTCACCAGTATTATAAGCATTGGCTACTGCTTGAATCGAACCAGAACTACCCACTTGAAGAACAGAAGAATTAGTAATGGACCCAACTTTTAAAAAATTGAATATAGATTTGTTGGTGTATCGTTAACCCCATTTCTGACACCTCATTAATCGATTTGATCTTGATCATAAACAATCGTATCTGATTGCCCTAATTGAACACGAATGCCATCGCCAGTATTAAATGAGCCACCACCAGCATACGTTTTTGCTGAACTTATTGGTTGAAGGTAATAAGCATCACCGATATGAAAAACGCCAGAAGATGAAACAGAATTTACTTTAACAGCTCCAACGAATGCAGTCATTGTGTTAACCCCTTTCAACTTAATATATGAATGGAAAAAGAGAATTGTTATAAGGAACTAGTTGAATCATTTGTTATAATATTTGGAAAGAGGTGACGTTTAATGGAACCAGTTAGTCCAACTAGAAAACGAAATGAGTCAATTGATGCTATAAGGGGATTTTCGTTATTTGGGATTTTATTAGTAAATTTACTTAGCTTTCATTCACCGCATTTTATGTATGGAGGTTTAAGGGATTTTTATAGTAACGGTTTTGATGCAATTACGCTAGGTTTTATTGACATATTTGCACAGGCGAGTTTTTACCCATTGTTTTCAATGCTGTTTGGAATCGGTATTTATATGATGTATGAACGCCTTCATGCTCAAGGAAATAATGCAATGACAGTTTTAAAACGAAGAATGCTAATTTTAGCAAGCTTAGGTCTTATTCATGGTTTATTTATTTGGTACGGTGATATTTTACTTACATACGGGGTAATCGGTTTGTTGAGTTTACTATTTATTAAGAAACCTAGTCTAAGCCTTCTGAAATGGTCTTTATCACTATTATTAATTGGCGCTACCATTTTGGTGCTTATATCATTTCCAGTTCGAGAACAATTAGAACAAATGAGTGTAAGTGAAGCTGGCATTCAAGTGTCTTATGATCACTATACAGGGAATTTACAAGACGTGATGAAACAAAATTTAGCAGACTGGAAGTATTCGAATGATCCTTTTATGTGGGTCTTTTCACTTTTTAATATTCTACCGCTGTTTCTATTAGGTATGTTTTTACAAAAAAGGGGATGGCTTCAGTCACCGGATGATCATTCTTCTAGTATTAAACAGTGGTTGATGTTTTCATTTCTATTATTTATTACGATTAAAGTCAGCCCGTATCTATTTGGCAACCCGCTTTGGTTCGAGAGTGTACAGGATACCATTGGTGGTTCGGCGTTAAGTGTGGTGTACCTCTTAACTGCATTATTATTTTTTAATAGCAGGAATGCTCAAATGATTAAAAGAATACTATCCAATGTTGGTAGATTATCTCTATCCAATTATTTAATGCAATCCTTATTTAGTATTTTCATATTTTATGGAATAGGACTTAATTTGTATGGAAAACTTCATGCATTTACTCTTGTAATCATCGCTTTGGTTATTTATAGTTTTCAATTGTTATTTAGCAGTTGGTATATTAAAAGGTTTCATTACGGGCCGTTCGAGTGGCTGTATCGTTCATTAACCTATGGTCAGCGCCAGCGGTTTATTAAAAAGGGTGATTAAATGAAACGTAAATGGTTATTAGGTGAGTCGGAGAAGTGGGTTAATGAAGGAATCATTAGACCTGAACAACGGACAGCTATCATGAATAGGTATCAACAACAAGATCGTTTACCACTAATGTTTTTTCTATCAGCATTATTTATTGGCTTAGCTTGTTTAAGTTTAGTGGCCGCAAATTGGCAGGTGATCCCTGAATTAATACGCATGCTGGTCATCATCTTATTTTATTTGCCTTTTATATGTTAGGTCATGTGTTTGAACAGAAAGGCAAACTCAATATGGAGTCTTTTGCTATATTGTTGCTCTAATGGTCTTTGGTGCGGGGATTTTCCTAACGGGACAGATGTATCATTATACCATGAATAATGTGTTTGCTTTTATTGTATGGGGGCTAGCTGCATTTTTACTTTATACGAGTCGCCCAAATATCATGATTTATTTAACAGGTCTAGCCATTGTGACTACTGGAACGATTTATGGCTTGTCAAATATGCATGCGTTTGATTGGTGGCTATTTGCGTTATTCATCGTCGCATACGGAAGTGTTGTTTGGACTCAAAAACGACTTATGATTTCTTATATATTTTCTATTGCTTATTTAATTCAGTTATTAGGCTTTACGCTTGATCAGCTTAATGAATTTTATTGGTTTGGACTCTTTATTTTATTACTATATGTAGTTGGGTTAATCATTAAAACTCACCCAATTAGCCAACCGTTTCAGCGAGTGTCATTATTAGCAATGTTTATTTTTGTGCTGATTCAGACAATGTTAATGGAACTTTCGTTTAACCCGGAGCATCACACTGTATATTATATTGTGTTGCTTTTACTGATTATTTTGGTGCTATTATTAGTTATCACCGTTATGATCTCTTAAAATCGTTACAGTTGGTTATCTTTTTGCCAGTTTTTGCGCTAAATGATGGGGCGCAATTAAGTGCTTATATAGTCTTATTTATATTTTCCATCACAACCCTACTTGATGGCTATCAGAAACACGATGATCGGAAGTTCCATATCGGTACAGCAACTTTCCTAATTACAACATTCCTAGTTTACATGCAAGTCGCTTGGGGTTTTCTCAATCAATCGTTATTTTTCTTCGTCGGCGGAATCATCTTATTTATAATCGGTTTCCTATTAGAAAGAAAACGAAAAAGTCATGGCCGGACAGAAACGAGAAGGTGGTGTGTAGAATGAGGCGTCTTCTGAAGTTGATTAAGAAGAATTTGTTTATCATAGTTATTTTGCTACAAGTCTTGTTTTTAGCGGTCATGGCTGGGCTAAATTATGTTGCACAAGAATTGGTTATGTCATTTATTTAGAAACTGAACCCTATGATCCGAGGGATGTGTTTTATGGTGATTATGTTCGTTTAAATTATGACATCGAAACTATTCATCCACCATATTGGTTTGGAAGTGAAGATGTAAAACAAAATAAAGTCATAAATGTATTGTTAAAACCAGACGAACGAGGAATTTACATCGTGAAGGCCGCATCGGATAAAAATCTTGACCCTCAAGGAAGTGAAGTCGTTATGACAGCTCGCTACTTGTATAAGGATCACGAGAATATAAGGCACGTTACTTATGGTATTGACCGTTATTATATTGAAAACGGAACTGGTGAAAAATACAATTCTATGGATGAGATGCTTGTTACGGTGGCGCTATCACCATGGGGGCAGAAGAAGATTTTAAAAGTTGAGGAAATGAATAAATAGAGGCTGGGACAGAATAAAAATAGTTAAATAAAACCGAATATTGAGTGTTATTTGCCTAGTCAAAATGCGTAGA
>NZ_BBCD01000024.1 GCF_001311865.1 Piscibacillus salipiscarius JCM 13188 | reverse complement strand
CGGCTAAAGTAGCGAATAAAATAGCCAAATTGAGAAAAAGCCGAGGTTCAACGCTTTGGCTTTTATAGTAGATAAGAAAAGAGGCCCTGAGCTGCTCAGGGCCTCTACCTATTTATTGATCTTTTCGGTTTAGCTTGCTTTCAAGTTTAGCTAATTGAGATTTCGCAAATTCGCGTCCGCCAATACCAAATGAGATAGCGAATGCGACCATGAGACCACCTAGAATTAATAGGAAGCCAATATTAACGATGGTTTTCGCGAACTGTAATTGATCTAGTGTCATGAATACGGCAAAAACCATAACCACGTATTTTACGATTTGTGCTGAGAATGGACTGTTTGTGTATTTCGTAATCCAGTTGCTTAATAGATTAGCAAGGAATAGTCCACCACCTAGAATTAATAGAGCACTTAATAAGAATGGCAGGTAACCAATTAGTGCATCACCAATGGTGTTCAGAACCTCTAGTTCTAGAACGTTTAGTGCTTCTACTGTAAAGAACAGAACAATTAACGCTTTAACAACTGTTCCTAGTAATTGAGCTAGATCAACGTTTGGTTTGTTTTCACTGTTTAGTCCAAATGATTCATAGATGTTATTGATACCAGTTCCTTGTAGTAAGCTAGTTAATAGGTTGCCTAGTAGTTTTGCTAGATAGTAACCAACGATTAGTAGAATAATCGCAACAAAGATATTTGGAATCATAGATAGAACGTCGTTTAATACAGCTTGAATTGGCTCTGAAATCGTTTGGATTTCTAGCGCTTCAAGTGCGATTGTGATAATTGGAATTAAATGATAATATAGATGATATTAGCTAGAACGTTTGATAGAGTCGTTTGAACCTCTGCTCCACCAGAGTTTTTAGGGCTAATTTTGTTAAACCAATCATCTAAATTTAAGCTTCTGAAGAATTTCTCGAAAAGTTCTTTGATGAGTTTAGCAATGAAGATTCCGATAACTAATATGATGGCTGCGGCAATGAGGTTAGGGATAAATCCAAGAAGTTTGTCCATCATATTGGAAATAGGTTCGGAGACTGAGCTCATGTTAAGAGCGTCCAATATAGCGGGTAAAAATAAATGAATACTAGAAAATAAATGACTTTACCAGCACTATCTAGTAAGCTTTTTCCGTGATTTTCGTCTCTGACCATTGGTGTTTTACCTAATCCTTTGTGTAAACCCATTTTGACGAAAAGTTTTTGTACAATATTTTTGGCTACAACTGCGACGATCCAAGCTAATAATAAAAGTAGTAATGCAGCAATCACATTAGGAATGGCTTGGATTAAATCGCTAAGCATGCTTTGAAACGATGATGTTAAATCGTTCATGCAATCCTCTCCTTTATGTTTTTTATATTGCGATATATTTTTATATAACCTAAAGTCATATTGTTAAACATTTTGATGAAAAGTAGGTGAAATTGTTTTGAAACAAGTCAATTTTATACCAAACCAAATTGCAAACTGTGTGATGAAATTAAAGAGATGCTTGAAACCTATAAGCTCATGTATGAATTTGAGATTGTCGAACAAAATATTGAGCAGGATGATCAGTTATTAAATAAGTATTTTTAACGATTCCAGTTGTTAAAGTGAATAATCAAGAACTTGATGTATCGGAGCTAAATGCGGGCTCGTTAGATGATTTGTTGAAGGAAAACTTAACAGAATAAAATGTTTGCAAGCTAGATGGTGTTTTGCTATTCTGTTGTTAGAATATTTTTTTGCCCTACGCGGGACAAAAAATGACTACCTAAAGGACAAAAATGACCAAGAGGGCAGGTGATGGGATCTGAATAAACTTTATCAGTTTCAAAAAATGCTTATTCCGGACTTGTTAACCGTGATTGATCAGCGTTATCAGATCTTAAAGATGATTCATCTGCATGAACCAATTGGTCGCAGAGCATTAGCTGATCAGTTAAATAAAACGGAAAGGCAAATGCGTAGCGAAATTGAGCTTCTCGATGAGCAAGGGCTTGTTGAGATTACGAGTAAAGGAATGTGGGTGAGTGACCATGGCAGGTCCATCGTTGAAACTTACCCAGACATTATGCGTGAAATCTCAGATCTTGAAAACTTAGAAGCTCAACTGTTAAAAGTTCTACCAGTTGAAAAGGTGAAAATCGTACCTGGAAATGCGGATCAAAACAAAGACGTTAAAGAATTACTTGGTCAGGCTGCAGCGGACGAATTGCAGCAAAGGCTGAGTGACGATTCCATTGTAACCGTAACAGGTGGATCGACGATGGCTGCGGTTGCAGAGAGTCTAAACCCAATTGACCAGGTTCGGCCATTATTTGTTCCAGCACGAGGTGGCCTTGGCGATATGCATGAATACCAGGCCAGTTCTATCTGTGTTCAAATGGCTAAGCGAATGAATGGTAGTTATCGCTTACTTTATGTCCCAGATACAGTGGGCAAAGATATTTATTCAAAAATGATCGAGGAGCCAGCTGTTAAAGATGTGATGTCTCTAATTCAAAGGGCCGATATCGTCATCCACGGAATTGGGGATGCGTTAAAGATGGCTCATCGCCGTCAAGCCGATTCTTCTCAGGTGAATTTATTAAAAGAAAATTCCGCTGTAGGGGAAGCTTTTTGGTTATTACTTTGACCAAAACGGGAAAACTATACACCAGTTAAACTCTATCGGTATGACAAAAGACCATTTGACAGATGATAAGACCGTTATGACGGTAGCGGGTGGAGCAAGTAAGAGTGAAGCAATTTCAGCCTTTTTTTAAATGGGGTTCAACAGATGTGTTAATTATAGATGAAGCAATTGCTCGAGATTTATTGACACATTCATGATTATATATTTTATAGGAGGTTTTTATAGTGGCAGTAAAAGTAGGTATTAATGGTTTTGGACGTATTGGACGTCGTGTGTTCCGTGCAGCACTTACAAATGATGAGGTAGAAGTAGTAGCAGTTAATGACTTAACAGATGCGAACATGCTAGCTCACTTATTAAAATATGACACCGTTCATGGTGAACTAGATGTTGACATCGAAGCAAAAGAAGATGCCATTCTAGTTGATGGAAAAGAGGTTAAAGTTCTTTCTGAACGCGACCCAGCAAACCTTCCATGGGGTGATTTCGGGGTAGAGATTGTGATTGAATCTACTGGTCTATTCCGTAGCCGTGAAGATGCTCAAAAACACATTGATGCTGGTGCGAAGAAAGTCATCATCTCAGCCCCTGCTAAAGATGAAGATTTAACAGTTGTTATGGGTGTTAATGATGACAAGTATGACAAGGATAGTCATCATATCGTATCTAACGCATCATGTACGACAAACTGCTTAGCACCTGTTGCAAAAGTGTTAAGCGACAAGTTCGGTCTTAAGCGTGGAATCATGACAACAGTACACTCTTATACAAATGACCAACAAATTTTAGACTTACCACATAAAGATTATCGCCGTGCGCGTGCTGCAGCTGAAAACATTATCCCAACAACAACTGGAGCAGCTGAAGCAGTTGCAAAAGTACTTCCAGAAGTAAACGGTAAATTAACAGGTATGGCAATGCGTGTTCCAACTCCGAACGTGTCAATTGTTGACTTAGTTGCAGAGTTAGATAAAAATGTATCAGTAGAAGAGCTAAATGCAGCGCTTAAAGAATCAGCTGAAAATGAATTAAAAGGAATTTTAGACTATACAGATCTACCACTAGTATCAAGCGACTATAATGGTAGCCCATTCTCTTCAATCGTTGATGGTGATTCAACACTAGTTATTGAAGACAACATGGTTAAAGTCGTATCTTGGTATGACAACGAATCAGGTTACTCAACTCGTTGTGTAGACTTAGCGGCTTACATGGCAAAACAAGGTCTGTAAGTTTTTCGAATGAATGGTTGAATATTGGTAAAATATAGGGAGGGACATTGACTTGTTCCTCCCTATTTTCTAGAATTTTGTCGAAACAAGAGGTAAGTTTTGCTATATTAGTTACATAAAGAACTTTTTGGAGGTTTTGACATGCGCAAAATGACGGTAAAAGATGTGGATTTAAAAGGTAAGCGAGTATTGTGCCGTGTAGATTTTAATGTGCCTTTATCAAAAGGAGACATTTCAGATGATACACGTATTCGTGCGGCTTTGCCCACGATTCAATATTTAGTTGACCAAGGGGCACGTGTGGTTCTAATGAGTCACTTAGGTCGTCCAGGCGGGGAAGTCGTAGATGATCTACGTTTAGATCCGGTTGCTCAACACTTGAGTAATTTACTTGAACAACCTGTTCTTAAAGCAGACGAAGTTTACAGCCAGGAAGTCGTAAATGAAGTGAATAGTTTGGATAACGGACAAGTTTTATTATTAGAAAACGTTCGCTTCCATCCAGGTGAGAAGAAGAATGACGAAGAACTCTCCAAGCAGCTAGCGTCATTAGGTGACGTTTATGTGAACGATGCATTTGGTGCGGCTCACCGTGCTCATGCGTCAACAGAAGGGGTAGCCCATCACTTACCAGCTGTGTCTGGCTTTTTACTTGAAAAAGAAATTAAAGTACTAGGACAAGCGCTTGAAAATCCTGAGAGACCGTTCACAGCGATTATTGGTGGAGCGAAGGTTAAAGATAAAATCGGTGTCATCGATCATTTATTAGATAAAGTCGACCACTTACTAATCGGCGGTGGATTGTCTTATACATTCATAAAAGCGTTAGGACACGAAATCGGTAATTCTTTATTAGAAGAGGATAAAATTGACCTTGCTAAAGAATTTATACAAAAGGCGAAAGACCAAGGTGTTTCATTACATTTACCAGTAGATGCGATAGTTGCGGATGAATTTTCAAAAGATGCCAACACAAAAGTCGTCCCAATAGAAGAAATCCCAGCTGACTGGGAAGCATTAGATGTTGGACCAAAGACAGTCGATAAATTTAGCGACATCATTAAAGATTCTAAATTAGTGATTTGGAACGGACCGATGGGGGTATTTGAATACGAAGCATTTGCGAACGGAACTAAAGGTGTCGCTGATGCATTAGCAGAAACTGAAGGATATACCGTAATTGGTGGAGGCGACTCTGCTTCAGCTGTTGAGAAATTTGGTTATGCTGAACAAATGGATCACATTTCAACAGGTGGCGGAGCTTCACTTGAATTTATGGAAGGTAAAGTACTTCCGGGATTAGCAGCATTAAACGAAAAGTAATTTTAAAACAGAGGTGAAAACATGAGAAAACCAATCATTGCAGGTAACTGGAAAATGAACAAGCTCGTTGCTGAAGGTGCGCGATTTGTTGTTGATATTCGCGAGAAAGTTCCAACGAATGAAGACGTTGACACAGTTGTTTGTGCACCGTTTGTTCATATCCCATTTTATCAGAAGCGGCTAGAGACTATCACGTTAAAATTGGCGCACAGAACATGCACTACGAAGAAAGTGGCGCTTTTACAGGTGAAGTTAGTCCTAGCATGCTAGAAGATCTACTCGTTGATTACGTGGTGATCGGCCACTCAGAACGCCGTCAGTATTTTAACGAAACAGATGAGTCTGTTAACAAAAAGACATTAGCAGCTTTTGAACATAACCTACTTCCGATAGTTTGTGTGGGTGAATCGTTAGAGCAGCGTGAAAACAATGAAACGATGAGCTTTGTGGAAGGCCAGGTTCGTCAGGCGCTAGATGGTTTATCTGATGAACAAGCTAAACAAGTCGTTATTGCCTATGAACCAATTTGGGCTATTGGTACAGGAAAAACGGCGACGACCGACCAAGCCAATGAAGTATGCGCTCACATCCGCCAAGTAGTTAAAGACCAATTCTCAGGAGAAGTCGCTGAGGAAGTTCGCATTCAATACGGTGGAAGTGTGAAGCCAGAAAACATTGAAGAACTTCTTGGTCAGTCAGATATTGATGGGGCTCTAGTAGGTGGCGCAAGCTTAAAAGAAGATTCATTCTTAAAATTAGTGGAGGCTGGTCAGAATGCCAGATAACAAACTTGCAGCTTTGATCATCTTAGATGGTTTTGCGTTTCGTGAAGAAGACCACGGAAATGCAGTTAAACTAGCGAGTACTCCTAATTTTGACCGTTATTGGAATGACTATCCTCACTCGACTTTAAAAGCTTTTGGTGAAGCAGTAGGACTTCCAGAAGGTCAAATGGGTAACTCGGAAGTTGGCCACTTAAACATTGGTGCAGGCCGCATTGTTTATCAAAACTTAACACGTATTAATTTATCGATTAAGGACCGCGAATTTCATCATAATGAGGCCTTTGTTAAGGCATCTAGTCATGCGAAAACAAATGACGGTGCCCTCCATATTTTGGATTGTTATCTGATGGTGGGGTGCATAGTCATATTGAGCATATATTTGCCTTACTTGAAATGGCAAAAGAGCAGAAAGTTGAAGACGTCTATGTTCACGCATTTTTAGATGGACGCGATGTGGGACCAAAAACAGCGGTTACTTACTTAGAAGACTTACAAGCGAAAATGGATGCATTAGGTATCGGCAAGCTTGCAACTGTGTCTGGCCGTTATTATGCTATGGACCGTGACAACCGCTGGGAACGTGTAGAGAAAGCGTTCCTTGCAATACGTCAAGGTAAAGGGCCGACCTCACAAAATGCGATTCAATCCGTTAAAGACTCCTATGAACAAGATGTGGTCGATGAATTTGTTGAGCCATTCGTGATGGTTG
Organism: Piscibacillus salipiscarius JCM 13188; assembly: GCF_001311865.1. Classification (GTDB taxonomy): domain Bacteria; phylum Bacillota; class Bacilli; order Bacillales; family Alkalibacillaceae; genus Piscibacillus; species Piscibacillus salipiscarius. The sequence goes on along the minus strand of NZ_BBCD01000024.1, from coordinate 37,352 downwards.
ATGAAGCAGAGGAGCCTGTAGGTACGGTACAAGACGGAGACGCGATTATTTTTGCGAACTTTAGACCTGACCGTGCGATGCAGCTAACGGATGTATTTTCGAATAATCGATTAGATGTTTTTGAAGAGACTTACGAACCTTTAAATAACCTAGAAATGGTCACGTTGACTCAATATAGTGAGGACTTAGACGTTCATATAGCTTACCCACCAAATATGCCGAAAAATACAATCGGTGAAGTTGTGGCGAACGAAGGGCTTACTCAGCTTCGCATTGCTGAGACAGAGAAGTATCCTCATGTGACTTATTTTATGAGTGGTGGACTTGATCAAAAGTTTCAAGGTGAAAAGCGCATTTTAATTGACTCACCGAAAGTCGCAACATATGACTTAAAGCCAGAAATGAGTGCGTATGAAGTCACAGATGCGTTATTAGAGACGTAGATACAGAACCAACTAATTTAATTATCTTAAATTTTGCCAACCCAGATATGGTTGGACATTCAGGAAAAGTCGAACCAACTGTTAAAGCAGTTGAAGCGGTTGATGAATGTCTAGGAAAAGTGGTTGATAAAATAGTTGAACTAGGCGGTCATGCAATTATTACAGCAGACCATGGGAATGCCGATCAAGTTTTAAATGAAGATGGCAGCCCAATGACGGCTCATACTACTAACCCTGTTCCAGTTATTGTGACGAAAAAAGACTTAGAGCTTCGTGACGGAGGAATTTTAGGCGACCTATCGCCAACATTATTAGATTTATTGGAGATTAAGAAGCCAGACGAAATGACAGGCCAATCGTTAATTAAATAACTAACCGATATTTAGGCGAGACTGACCGATAAAATCGAAAAACCGACCGATATTTTCGGAAAAGTAACTGATAAAGTTGAAAAACCGACCGATATTTTTAAAAAAGTGACCGATTAAGCCGGAAAAGTGACTGATAACTTCAAGAAAAGGGCCGAAAATTTCATAACAGGTACTATAATCAATTTGATTTTCTATAAAAACGAACAAAGGAGAGTTCAATCATGCCATTATTGTTGATGTTTATGCAAGAGAAGTACTAGATTCAAGAGGTAACCCAACCGTTGAAGTAGAAGTTCAGACTGAATCAGGCGCATTTGGTTCTGCGCTTGTTCCAAGTGGCGCTTCTACAGGTGAATATGAAGCCGTCGAATTACGCGATGGTGACAAAAACCGTTACTTAGGAAAAGGTGTCGAGGAAGCGGTTAAGAATGTGAATGACATTATCGCGCCTGAGTTAGTTGGCTACAGTGTAACAGACCAAGTTTTAGTAGATCAGCTATTAATCGAATTAGATGGCACTGAAAACAAAGCTAAATTAGGTGCTAATGCCATCTTAGGTGTATCAATGGCAACGGCTCATGCTGCAGCTGACTATTTAGGTCTTCCACTTTACCAGTATTTAGGTGGGTTTAACGCAACAACACTTCCGGCACCGATGATGAACATCCTAAATGGCGGTGAGCATGCGGATAATAACGTTGATATTCAGGAGTTTATGATTATGCCTGTTGGTGCGCCGACATTTAAACAAGCTCTTCGCCAAGGTGCAGAAATTTCCATGCGCTGAAAAAAGTCCTTAAAGACAAAGGTTACAACACAGCAGTAGGTGATGAAGGTGGTTTCGCACCTAACTTAAAATCAAATGAAGAAGCGTTAGAAACAATCGTTGAAGCGATTAAAGCAGCTGGATACAAGCCAGGTGAAGAAGTCAAATTAGCGATGGACGTTGCGGCTTCTGAAATTTATGATAACGGAAAATACAACCTTAAAGGTGAAGGCGTCACTCGTACGGCTGAAGAAATGGTGGACTGGTACGAAGAGATGGTCAATAAGTTCCCGATTGTATCTATTGAAGATGGTTTAGATGAAAATGACTGGGATGGATTTAAGCTATTAACAGACCGTATTGGCGATCGTGTTCAGCTCGTTGGTGATGATTTATTCGTAACTAACACGAAAAAGCTTTATGAAGGGATTGAAAAAGGAATCGGTAATTCAATCCTAGTTAAAGTGAATCAAATTGGTACGTTAACTGAAACATTCCAAGCAATCGAAATGGCTAAAAAAGCTGGTTACACAGCTGTCATCTCACACCGATCAGGTGAAACTGAAGATGCAACAATTGCAGATATTTCGGTTGCAACAAACGCTGGTCAAATTAAAACAGGTGCACCATCTAGAACAGATCGTGTGGCGAAATACAACCAGCTTTTAAGAATTGAAGATTACTTAGGTACAGCAGCAACTTATGCAGGTAAAACCGCATTTTATAACTTGAGATAATCTAATGTGAATGGGGCTTCCCAACGCATGGGTTGGGAAGCCTTATTTTATTTTTATGCATTTTATTAAAGGTAATTTTTTACTAGATAACCATCAGAAAAACCCTATCATGACAGGCATTTGAACTATAACTTTTTATTAGTAAGCGATTTCAAATTTGTGATAAATTGGACAAAAGCTTCATATTTATATAGTATTACTATTGGGAAAAGGGAGGTTATAAAATATGGCGAAAAATCTAACAAAATACATTATTATCTCACTCATACTTGGTATAGTTATTGGGTTAGGTATGAACCTGTTTACTCCTGATTTATTCGGAACAGTAGACAAATACGTTTTTGCACCATTAGGGGATATTTTCTTACGTCTAATTCAAATGATGGTAGTTCCAATTGTCTTCATTTCTATTGTTTTAGGTACAGCTAATATTGGTGACCCTAAAAAGCTAGGACGAATCGGTGGTAAAACGATTGGATTCTTCTTATTATCAACTGCGGTAGCGATTTCAATCGCGATGGCCCTAGCGTTTATCGTAAAACCAGGAGAACCTGGATTATTAGACAAATCAGCTGAAGGATTTGAAAGTGAAGAAGCGCCATCAGTTGTAGATACGTTAGTTAATATTATTCCTACCAACCCTATTGATGCGATGACATCGGGCGAAATGTTGCAAATTATATTCTTTGCTATTTTCATAGGTTTTGGACTGACGATGTTAGCGAAAAAGACAGATAAAATTTATCATTATTTGAACAAGCAAATGAACTGGTCATGTATCTAATTATGATTGTGATGTACACAGCTCCATTCGGTGCATTTGGTCTTATTGCTTCAGCAGTTGGTGGAGCGGGAATGGATGCCATAGCATCGATGGCAGCTTACTTCTTTGTAGTGCTTGCAGCATTATTCATTCACGCGATTATTACTTACGGTTCGGTGATCAAGTTTGTAGCGAAGAAGAGCCCTTGGTGGTTCTTTAAAAACTTCTCACCAGCGATGAGTGTTGCATTTGGTACAGCAAGTAGTGGTGCGACATTACCAGTTAGTATGAAAACGGCACAAGAACGTTTAGGTGTTCGTAAATCGGTCAGTAGTTTCGTTCAGCCACTTGGTGCAACGATTAACATGGATGGAACCGCTATTATGCAAGGTGTTGCGACTGTTTTCATCGCACAAGTGTATGCTGTTGATTTAAGCTTCACGCAAATTTTGACAGTACTAATGATAGCCATTTTAGCGTCAATTGGTACAGCCGGTGTTCCAGGTGTAGGGCTTATTATGCTTGCGATGGTATTAGAGCAAGTCGGACTACCAGTTGAAGCGATTGGTTTAATCCTAGGTGTTGACCGCTTACTAGATATGACACGTACAGCAGTTAACATCACAGGTGATGCTACATGTGCATTATTTATCTCTGAGACAGAAAAAGATCTTGAAGAGAAAGATCCTTCAATTCGTGACTAATTTGAAGTTAAAACACCAGCTGAACTGGCTGGTGTTTTTATTTTGCTTTCGTTTCATTTAATTAAATTCAAATTCACCTTGCGAATTGTCTTACTATTATGCTACATTTATATTAGGAATTGTCCGTATGAACTAGGAGGTCAATAGAATGTATACATTTTTAGTTACGCTTTATTCATTGCTACAGTTGGACTTATCGTTGTTGTCTTACTTCAATCAGGTAAAAGTGCCGGACTATCTGGAGCGATTTCAGGTGGTGCTGAGCAATTATTCGGTAAACAAAAAGCACGTGGGATCGATGGTGTGCTTCACCGACTAACGATTATTTTCGGTGTCGCATTCATGGTGATTACGTTCTTGTTAGGTTATATTCTTCAATAATGATTAATCCTAAAACAGTAAGTGACATACTTACTGTTTTTTTAATGTTTTATTTGTTGTTAATTTTTACCACATAATAATTTCCATGAAAAATTTTCATTCTATGATTAGCCCATAGTTAAATAGGGAAACTAATATACAAATACGGAAGGTGATTTAGATGCAAATCAAACAACCAGAGCCATTTACATTCGAAGCAGACAATTCTAAAAGGGCAGTCTTATTACTACACGGTTTCACAGGTCATTCTGCAGATGTTAGGATGCTTGGCCGTTACTTAGAAAAAGGCTACAGCTCTCATGCACCAATTTATAAAGGGCATGGCAAGCCACCAGAGGAACTCGTCAAATCTACAGCTAAAGATTGGTGGCAGGATGCGGTTGATGGCTATGAGCACTTAAAAAATCGAGGATATGATGAAATCGCCGTAGCAGGTTTATCGCTTGGAGGCGTGCTATCACTGCGTCTCGCATACAATAAGCCTGTGAAAGGCGTTATACCGATTTGTTCACCAGTCTTTTTTGATAATGTTGAACAATTGACGCAAGGTTTTCGTCAATTTGCGAAAGAATATAAACAGCTTGAGAAAAAAGACGACGATAATATTAAAAAAGAAGTCGACGATTTAATTGAGGACTCAGATGAAACATTTCAATCATTAAGTAAATTGATTGAAGAAGTACATGATGAAATTGATACCATTTATGCGCCGACACTGGTCTTACAAGCAGAAGAAGATAAAATGATTAATAAAGATAGTGCGCAGTATATTTATGATAATGTTGAAGCCGATAAGAAAGATATAAAGTGGTATGAAGGTGCACCACATGTCATTACATTAAGTGACTACAAGGATCAGGTGCATGAGGATGTTTATCAGTTTTTAGAAAAACTAGACTGGTCTGAATAAACGAAATGAGGTGACAGATGTGGAAAATTTAAAGCAACGTCTAAAGCAATTTTTTTGAAGAAGAAGCGACCAGACCAATGAGTGTGTCAGACTTACAAGAGGAATTTGATATTCAAGAGAGTGATGAGCTTCAAGAACTCATGAAAAGTTTAAATGAACTTGAAAGTGAAGGGGAGCTTGTACGTAATCGTAAAAATCGCTACGGGCTACCAGAGAAGATGAACTTAATTAAAGGGCGAATCCAAATGCATGCAAAAGGATTTGCGTTTCTAATCCCAGATGATGAAGATCAGGCAGATATTTATATTCACCAGTCCGATCTAATGACAGCGATGAATGGTGATACTGTACTAGCACGTATTGAAACACCTTCTGAAACAGGAAACCGTGCAGAAGGGACTGTCGTTAGAATCGTTGAGCGTAATAATGCTCCGATTGTAGGGACATATCAAGACAATGGCCGTTTCGGTTTTGTCATTGCGGATGATAAACGTATACCAAATGATATATTTATCCGTGAAGGTCATTCAGGCGGTGCCGTTGATGGACATAAAGTGATTGTGAAAATTACAGAGTATCCTGAAGGGCGCAAGAGTGCTGAAGGTGAAGTCATTAATATATTAGGTCATAAAAATGACCCAGGAATAGAAATTCTATCGATTATTCATAAGCACGGAATTAAAGCGGAATTTGATGAAGAAACCATTAAGCATGCCAATGAAGTGCCAGACCAAATATCTGAAAGCGAAATAGAAAATCGCAGAGACTTACGAAATGAACAGATTGTAACGATTGATGGCGCTGATGCAAAAGACTTAGATGATGCCGTTCGTGTTAAAAAGCTTGATAACGGAAACTATTTATTAGGCGTTTACATTGCCGATGTTTCTTATTATGTTAAAGAAGGGTCTCCAATCGATAAAGAAGCATTCGAAAGAGGGACAAGTACTTACTTAACAGATCGAGTAGTTCCAATGATTCCACACCGCTTATCAAATGGAATTTGTTCACTCAATCCACAAGTAGACAGGCTCACATTGAGCTGTGAGATGGAGATTGACTCAAGTGGTGACATCGTCAGTCATGAAATTTTCCAAGCGGTTATTAACACAACTGAGCGCATGACCTATGTTGACGTCAATGGCATTTTAGATGGCGATGAAGAACTAAACAAACGTTATGAACCTTTAGTTCCAATGTTTAAAGACATGCATGAACTGGCTCACATTTTTACGTAAAAACGTATGGCCAGGGGAGCGATTGACTTTGACTTTAAAGAGGCAGAAGTTTTAGTCGATGAACAAGGTGACCCAATTGACGTCGTCTTGCGCGAACGCGGTGAAGCAGAACGTATTATTGAAGATTTTATGCTTGCTGCAAACGAAACGGTGGCTGAACATTTCCACTGGATGGAAGTACCGTTTATTCACCGAATTCACGAAGACCCAGATGAAGGGAAACTACAAACGTTCTTTGAATTTATCGCAAACCTTGGTTACAGAATTAAAGGTTCGATTGATTCGATTCATCCTAAAGCTTTGCAGGGTGTACTTGAGGAGATTAGAGGAAGCAAAGAGGATCTCATTGTATCAAAACTGATGCTTAGATCCATGCAAAAGGCCCGTTATGCACCAGAGAGTGTCGGACACTTTGGACTTGCAACGAAGTTTTACACACACTTCACGTCCCCAATCAGGCGTTATCCAGATTTGATTGTTCACAGGTTAATTAGAACGTATATCATTGAAGGTAATATCGGAATTGAGACACAAGATCAATGGAAGAGCAAGCTTCCGGATATCGCGAGACATACTTCAGAAATGGAACGTAAATCTGTCGATGCTGAACGTGAAACAGATGATCTTAAGAAGACTCAGTTTATGAGTAATAAAATTGGCGAAGAATTTGATGGTATTATTAGTTCAATTACTAACTTCGGTATGTTCGTTGAGCTGCCGAATACAGTCGAAGGTCTCGTTCATGTAAGTTACCTAACCGATGACTATTACCATTTTGATGATAAACACCAAGTGATGATCGGTGAACGGACTGGTAACATCTTTAGAATCGGTGATGAAGTCAGAGTTCGTGTCGTAAGCACTAATATTGAGGAGCGAGTGATTGACTTCGAAATCGTCGGTATGGAACCTAAAAAAGAAAAAGATGAAAAAGTGATTAAAGCGAAGAAGCTCAATAAGAAACCAAAGAAGAAAAAGAAATAAACTTAACGCCACAGCTGAGTTGCTGTGGCGTTTCCATTTATTTATAAGGAAAAATTCTAATTTATAAGGAATTTTTTCGATTTTATGAGGAAATTTCCTAATTTATAAGGAAAAATTAATTTTATGGGGAAATTTCTAATTTTATAAGGAAATCACACCCATACCCCATGCAGCACCCATGGATCTTGAATTTCAAATGCATCATCGTTAATCAATTTTCTAGATTCATCCGTTAAATCTGTTCGAATTTTGAGTTCCTCATCATGCTGTTGTTGTAAAGTTTTGTGAGCTTCATAAATCGTCTCCCAAGCCCCTGGTTGGTTAAATAAATCATCCCAAAGATAAACCACGTGAGCGTAATTATATTTCTTCTGATCGTGGTATACAATGATGAGGCGATCTTCATCCGGGTTTTTGTAAAACAACCAATTGCTAACCTCGTCATCATTAAATAATTCAGGTGTTGCAGGAAACGGGTAATAAGCCTGATAAGGGAAAATAACATTAGAGTCATTTTCAAAATTGAGAAATCCACTTTCGCTTTTCTTCAAGAGACTCTACAGGTGTCCAGATTGGTCCTGGAGTATGATCAAGTCCATCTGAATTGACTAACGTTGATGCGTGCAACGCCTTAATTGGAGGAAGTTGAACTTTTTCTAACACTCTTAGTGCAGAGAAATTATGCCTCTGAGTGTTCGCACCGATCCACTTAATCTCAGGCATTTTCTTCAATTGTTCAATGATAAATTGGATTAACTGAGTGGCATAACCTTTGCCAGTATAACGAAGATCACTTCTTAAACGGCCCAGCATGGCATAATGTCCTGCGAAAACGGTGTACCCCGCTATGGAAACAAGTTCATTTTCAACAAAAGTCCGAACACTTGATGCTCTTTATGGTTAATCAATCGATCAAAAATACGGATAATATAATCATTTTCTATACCTGTCTGCATTTGTTTATATAAATCTAAATCATTCATCGTTAACGGTCTGATTTGAATGGTGTCAATCACGGTGCATCCCCCTAACTTTACATTTCCTAATTACTAATAGTGCCATATTCAAATTATCGTTGTCTATTAAAAAGATTAGTTTGAATCACACATTGTTTTGGTAAAATAACGTTATGCAGTGAGGAGGAAGACAAATGGCGAAAAAAGGTCAGATGCCATTGCAACAAACCGAAAAGCGAGACATGATTTCTTTATTGAAGAAACGTATGAAGCGGGGATGGTTTTAAAAGGAACCGAAATTAAGTCCATTCGTGCTGGTCGCGTGAACTTAAAAGATGCCTTCGCAAGAATTTCTAAAGGTGAAGCGTATGTTCATAACTTGCATATCTCACCTTATGAGCAAGGTAACCAGTTCAACCATGAACCAACACGTGCGAGAAAACTGTTACTTCATAAAAGTGAAATCAATAAATTGATTGGCAAAACCCAACAAAAAGGCTATTCGCTTGTACCTTTAAAGATTTATATCAAAAACGGTGTTGCCAAGTTGTTAATTGGTTTAGGTAAAGGTAAGAAAAAGTATGATAAACGTGAAGATTTAAAACAAAAAGCTATGAAACGTGATGTCGAACGCGCATTAAAAGACAATTACTAAGCAAGTATTTCCATTTTCAATAACGTTAGAGCGTGTTATAATGAGAATACAAACGCATAAAGACTTATTATATCCGGGGACGTTCCGGATTCGACAGGGATAGGTCGAGCTTAAGTAGCGAGCCGAGGTGACGACTCGTTAAACGTCATTCAGTTAATAATAACTGGCAAACAAAACGATTTCGCTGTAGCTGCGTAAGCAGATTCTACAGGATCCTTCCTGCCATCGCCCGTGTGGCAGATAGAAGGGTCTCAAACTAAGCGGGCTACGCTAAAGGCCACCGTCTGAGGTCTTTAGAAGAGATTAATCAGACTAGCCACTCGGAAGCCTGTCGGTAGGCTGAAGAGTCGGCGAATGATAATATACCGACTACGCTCGTAGAAGCTTAAGTGCCGATATCCTTGGACGTGGGTTCGATTAGGAAATAGTCGCCTTATGTGGTAACACATAAGTGAATAATCCGGCTTAATCGGTGAAACCTAAAGCCTTTTATAAGGTATGGCAACACCGAGCGGTATGTGGAGAGATCCAACAGCCGTGTATCGACTTATAGGCTGCCCTTTGAGGTAGTACTAGGATACGAAATACTACTCTTAAGTGAGTAAATTAAAATTTCGTATAAGACGCCGGGGAACCTGACCATCAGGTTCAAGATATAGTCAGTGCCAATGCGAAAGCTTGGAATTGCACGTCCCACCGTCTCCATACAGAAAAGCACCGAAATAAATTTCGGTGCTTTTTTTGAATTAAAGTATAAATTAAAATTAATTCATGCATATGTTCTAAAAAACTCAATGTCAATTTTAAATATAATGAGCTGTAATCACTAAGTAGTGTTTGCAGTTTTTTTACTAATGTAAAAATAGAATTGGCGATGGATATATTAAGATTTGAGCAAGATCATAATAAGCCTGTTAAGAAATATTCACAAATGCTAGATTTTAAACAGTCTTTATCACAATTATACTCCAATCAGGAGTTAGCCATTTTTACCAATTGAGTCTCGAGGCGGTCTAAATTTTGTTCATTTGCTTCCACTACAAATTCTCTTACCTTATTGCATTCTGAAGCTGAATCGAAGAGCATGTGCCAGGTGAGTTCAGTTTTTCCGTTTAATTCGGATAAGGTAATGGTCAGGAGAAACTCGTGATTAGGCTCAAGGTGGCGGAGGACAATTCGTTCAGGTTTAACGATTTCTTCAAAGACGCTTTTATTTTCGTAGTCGATTCCATCAGGACTATGCATGATAAAGTGCCATATGCGACCGGGTTGCAAATCGAACTCATAAAACGTGTTCGTAAAATTCTTTGGCCCCCACCAAAGTGCTAAATGCTCTGGGTTGCTGAACGCATTGAATATTTGTTCGCGCGATGTATTAAAAATGCGTGTATTGACAATTACGCGCTTTGAATACTCATCAGATGGGCCATTTTTTGAACCTTTCATGAAAAACACTCCCTCTTTGTAATTTTATTACATTCTTTCTTAGTAAGTATTTTAAATTCCGGATTGTAAATTTACTTTATTGTATCTTTGAATATTCATTTGGTCAAAACTTAGTTTTATATGAATAGTAAGAGTTGAGAGAGCTGGCGCAGGGATACGTTTAATGCTCTTTGCCCCGCGCCATTAATGGTTAAACCACTCTAACCGCTTTTTTCTTAATCATCATGTATACGACATAAATGACGAGAACTCCGGCCATAACCCATGCCGTAAGTGTTATAGAAGGATACTCTCCAGCACGCTTTACCGCTACTCCGATAAAAGCCCATATAAAAACGAGTGGGTAGATTAGATCATTCATTTTGATAGAAAACCAAATAGCTGAAAGAGTTAAGACGATTAGCAATCCGGTTGTCCATTGCATCTCATAGTTGACGTAAAAAGGAACGTTAAATGTTTTAAGTACAATCCCGATGTTAAGTAATGTTGCAATAGACACCCAAGGTAAATAAACAGAAAAGGGAATTTGCCATAATCGTGATAGTGAGGGGTCATCTAGGCGTTTATAAATTATAAAAGTAACACATAACAACGCCATTATAATGAATAAAGATAATATAAAACGTTCATAATGAAATGCGAAAATCCAGCTGATATTAAGTAAGGCATTAATAATAAATAGATACCCAACTTTACCAGCTACTTTTTGCCGACTGGACTTAACCACGTTGCAATAATCCATAATCCGAGCATGACATAGATTAATCCCCAAATGCTAAATACATATCCCGCTGGTGTTAGCAATACATTAATTTGGTTTGAAATCTCACCAGTTGTTTGTCCATTGATCGGTAATGAAAAAGATAAATAGTTAATAAAAAGCACGAGTGCTAAAGCTAAACCGTTTAAAATAATTAATGCCCTCATCGAACTCCCCCTTTGATCTTGTCCTAACTAGTTTATGCTTCGAATCTGTAACAATATGTTTAATTCATTCCCTAAAAGGTCTCATCATAACCTATAAACGACTGTGGTTAATACCCATGGGTCAACTCATCATTTCATCTCACCTATATGATAAAAGTCTATACAAGCTTCTGAATTAAAACATAAAGTTAAATTAGACAGAGAAGTTAATCTCTGACTTAAGATGAGAGGGGGAGTGATCATGGGCTATAATTATGGAGGAAATTTTGCTTTAATTGTCGTGCTGTTTATTTTGTTAATTATTGTTGGCGCTGCTTGGTACTAAAAATTTAAGCTGTCTGTAACCATTAAGCCCGTTTCATTCAACAGATTCATCTCCATAAGTCGAAAATGAAGGGGGTTAGATCGTGTATAACTGTGGTATTGGGGGATACGGTGGTTATAACGATTTTACGTTATACGTTGTGCTGTTCATCCTTTTAATTATTGTAGGAGCAACTTTCTACTGCTAAAAAATAAGCCTTATCAACTCAGGGTTGGTAAGGCTTTTGTATAGAAAAAGAATTGAAAACTGTGCGTTCGCCTTATCAATGATATTTATTAGACATATATTGTTATTGAAAATGCAAAAAAGGAGGAAATGCTCATGTCAGGAGGACACGGTTACGGCAATGGCTTTGCGTTAGTTGTCGTATTATTTATCTTATTAATTATCGTAGGTGCTGCTTGGTACTAAGATGAGGATTTAAAGGCTGCGGGGTTCCGCGGCCTTTTTTTTATGTTAAAATAATAGTAAGAAAATTTAGAATATGGAGGTTTAATATGGTTCAAAACTTCTATACGGATGATGCAGTTTTGCGACGAATTTTGAAAAATAATTTAGATCCTCATTTTTTTGAATTTGCTGACAGGCAATTATCGCAATTTGGTGAAAGAGTAGCTGGCGAGATTGACGAACGTGCGAGGCATACTGATCGAGATGGGCAGCCTAAGTTAATCAAATACGACAAGATGGGCGAGGACATTTCAAAAGTGCAGGTAAACGAAGGTTATTTAAAAACGGTTCAAGAAACGTATGAAACTGGAATAGTTGGATATCCGCATAAGGTGATTCCGGAGCTGAACGAAAAAGGGAATTATATGTTCTCTTATGCACAAGGATATTTACTTTCTCAAAGTGAGCCTGGATTTTACTGCCCTGTTACGTTAACCATGGCAACGGCGTATTTAATAGATCACTATGCAAATGCTGAGTTACGTGCGCAGTTTTTACCCCATGTCATTTCAACTGGAGAAGTTGAGTTGTACGAAGGGGCAACATTTTTAACGGAAAGACAAGGCGGGTCGGATGTTGGAGCTAATGAAGTCAAGGCCGTTCAAGATGGTGAGAATTACAGATTATACGGAGAAAAGTACTTCGCGAGTAATGCTGGCATGTGCGGCGTTGCGATGGTGCTTGCGCGAATGGAAGGTGCACCAGAAGGGACTAAGGGATTAAGCTTATTTTTAGTTCCTTGGGAAGAAAATAGGTTAAATCAAAAACTTAGCATTCGCAGGTTAAAAGATAAGCTTGGAGTAAGGGCAGTCCCATCAGCTGAAGTGGAATTTGAAGGAGCTATGGCTTATTTAGTAGGTGATCCAAAACAAGGCTTTAGATATATGATGGAAGCTCTTAATTTGTCTAGAGTCTGTAATACGGTTGCCTCGATTGGAATTATGCGAAGAGCTTATGTGGAAGCGAGGGATTATGCTAAAGATCGTGAAGCGTTTGGTGGTGCTCTTACTCAATATCCAATGGTGCAAGAGACTTTAGTTAATTTAATCACAAAATTAGAAGTTGAAACGTATGCAACGTTTGAAGTTGTGAAAATGTTTGATGACGTAATGGCAAATTCAAATGCTCTAGATGAAGAAAAGGCACTACTTCGTTTGTATATTGCGATTATGAAGAAAGAAACAGCTGAACAGGCAATCGAGTTTTCACATGAAGCAATTGAGATGCACGGTGGTAATGGCTACATAGAGGATTTTGTGCCCCCTAGACTATTAAGGGATGCTCAAGTGCTCACCGTATGGGAAGGAACGACTAATATACTAGGACTTGAAGTGTTAAGGTTATTAGAAAAGTATCAAGTGCACGAAGCTTTTTTAAAAAGACTTGAATCAGCGTTTAAGTAGAGTGACCATTAAGGCTAATGACTTAATACAATTAGTTAAGAGGGGAATGGTCGAATTAAAAGAAACAGTTACGAAACTAAGCCAAGCAGATGATCAAGTCAAACTCATGTATCCGAAGAAGCTAGCGAAGAATATGAGTGATTTGTTCGAGGCCGTCGTAGCTCTTGAGCAAATACAAGAAGGTGAGACATTGAACCGGGATTTAGCCATTGCTGAAGTATTCATTCACCAAACGTTTAAATCGAATGACTATCAGGCTGATCCATTAGCCTTAAACATTTTGATTTGCTCGTAAATCAAGAACACCCTGTGCCTAACTAAAGCACAGGGATGTATTAATTTTTCCGGTAACGGCCAGTTATATAAACACCTATGAATATAAAGATCATACCCGTAATTAAGTTCACCGTAATCGGTTCACCTAGCATTAGGTAGCTTGCAATAATAGCCGTAATAGGAATGATATACGCAACAGTCGCCGCAAATTCCGGCGTTCCATGAATGATCATGTAGTAGAGCAGAATATGAGCAACACCAGACCCAATGGCTCCGAGCGCTAAAACAATCAACGTTGTCTGGACATCAAAAGCTGCGAACTTCGGTAAGTCATGAGTGAAATAGCCGATGATTAAACCGACTAATGAACCGACAAATAAGGATAATGTAATCGTTATGATTAAATCCTCTTTTTGAAGATGCTTCTTTAAATACTGAGATCCAAAAGAGTAGAAGATGGTTGCCAAAACCATTGTCCCAATTCCAATAAAATCACTACCAAAAGCTGATGAATTTGAAATTCAGTTAAAATAACAATGCCAAAGAATCCGGTTAAGATTCCAAACCATTGCCTTTTCAATAAAATCTTTTTAAAAAAACAAATAACCAACCAGTGCAGTAAACAAGGGTGTTAAAGCATTAATAACTGATGTCGTATTACTATTGATGGCTGTTTCACTCCAGGCTAATAGACCCCAAGGAATGCCTGAGTTAATCACTCCAAGAATGATGAGGTGCTTAAATGGAATAGGGGACGTTCTTTTTCGCAATTTAAGTATAAGTAGTGGCAGAAGAAATAAGCTGCCAATTAAGCAGCGTAGAAATACCATCCCCCATGCACCTGTGTCACCTACTGTCATTTTGATTAATATAAAGGTTAATCCCCAGATGATACTTAAGCTTATTAAAGCAACATATACTCGCATGAATCTTCACCTATAGTTAATATATTGGTGTATTTAATAAGGGTGCTTGCCTAATAAGTATCAAATTTTATTAGTTGTAAAAAATAACGTTAAATAAAGATAAGAGATGAGGTTTGAGTTATGTGGGAACTACTTAAAAAGGGTAACACGTCCTCAGGCGTAGCGGCCTTAGGTAATACAGGACTTGCCATAGTCAAATGGTTTGCAGCTTTTATAAGTGGTAGTGGTGCCATGCTAGCAACGGCAATCCATTCGACAGCAGATGCGCTGAACCAAGGAATGGTTTATTTCGGGAGCGCATTAGCTGAAAAAGAGCCAACGAAGCGATTTCCGACTGGATTTAATCGAGTCGTGAACTTATTTGTATTATTAGCTGTTATTGTTGTTTCGATTATGGCTTATGAGACACTGCATAAAGGTTGGGAAATCATCCAGCATCCAAAAGAATCAGGTAATTTCTGGTTGAACTTTACCATATTAATCATTTCAGTTGTTGTTGATGGTGCGGTGTTATGGAAAGTTATGAAAGAAGTAGTGTCAGAGTCTGAAGCTGACACCGCAAAAGATGGTTTTATAAAGAGTGTAATCAAAAATGTCAAGTATTCAGCACCACCAACACGTTTAGTGTTCTATGAAGATATTGTAGCGACGTTAGGAGCGCTCGTTGCGCTAGTGGCAGTTGTGATCGCGGAATTAACAGGTAATTACCTGGTCGATGGGATTGGAACTATTTTAATCGGTCTTTTACTCATTGGAATTGCCATAAAATTGGTTATGAAAACACGATTGGACTTGTCGGAGTTTCAGCACCTAAACGAGTGAAAAATAAAGTAGCGGAAATCATCATGAAACATCCAAAAGTTGTGGACATTCATAAATTAAGAGTCGTTCAAGAAGGTAGACAATATCATGTTGAAAGCTATTTGGAGTTAGAGAAGGGTATGTCGTTAGCGAATGCAGATGATATTAAATTTGAGGTTGAGGATATGCTTTTAAAAGATAAAGATATTGATGATGCGACACTTGGCGTCATTGAATCGGATGGAAAACAAGACTATCAATTTAAAAATCAAAATAAAATGAGGGCGAGTAGCCTCATTTTTAATTGTTTTCAGTTGGTTTGATAAATGTGAATACACAGACTAAAATCCCAAAACCTAAAATCCCTGCAATGATTAACGCCACTGAAAGTCCTTCCTGCATGAAAATCGAAACTAACGGAGGACCAGCAGCTACCCCAATAAAACGAGCAGAACTATAAATGGATGTAATGGTTCCTCGCTCGCCTTTATCGATATTCTCTGTAATCATTGCATCAAGTGTTGGAAGTATCGCTCCAATCGCAAGACCAATAAGACTCGTCAAAAGCAGTAATACACGAACATTATTTTCAAAAAAACCAACAAAAGGTATTAATAACCCCATAAGCAATAATCCGATAATTAATATCATACGCATAATGATTAAATCACCTTTTATGTTCTTACCCGCCATTAATGAGGCAATACATAAAACCAGAAGCGGGATCGCTAATATAATCCCTTTCTTTACCCCCGTCGATTCCATGTTGTTTTTCTAATATGTCAGATAAGAAAAATAAAATAGCAAATAGAACGAGCATCGTATAAATTCCTATTCCAAAAACAACATAAAGCCAGTTACCTTCTTGTTTAAATGTTTCCTTTGTGTTTTGTAAAAAAAGTTTTGAACTCAGGTGGCTCGTCTTTTTTCTTTAGGGACTTTTATAAAAAAGAATACAAAAATCAACGAGATTAAACTAAAAGCTGAAATCGCAAAAAACGGAATATGCCATATAATCGCAGCGAGTGCGGCACCTACGATGGGACTTAAAACTTTTCCAAATGTATTTGAGGTTTCAATAATACCTAAGCAAGAGCTAGCCTTCTCATCGTCGTCTTTATAAAGATCGCCAACGAGCGGTAAAACGATTGGCGCAGCCCCTGCGGCACCAAACCCTTGTAAGACCCTCCCAATTAAGATCCAAATAAATGGATCTTTTGTAAATACAGAAGCTAATCCCGCAACTAATCCCCCCTATTAGCGTTAGAAGAAGACTTGGAACAATGACTTTTTTCCTTCCAATTCGGTCAGATAAATATCCCGCAATGGGTATGAGGAAAATAGCTGCAATTGAGTATACGGTAATAATTAAACTCGATTGAAAAGAGCTGATATTTAGTTGTTTTTCAAAAATAGGCAAAACTGGAATAAGCATCGAGTTACCTAAAGTCATTACTAAGGGAATCGATGCCATCGAGATAATACACCACGTGCTAATTGGTTTATTCATCATGTGTCCCTCATTATTAATTTCTTTACTATTTACTTTGCTCATTTCAACATTTTATATAAAAGGGATTAAAAGGAAGTGAGTTTTCGAATAAAACCATGTTCTACTGGAAAACTACAAGAAAAATGGAGCTGATGAACATGAGGGCAGTGACTTATCGAATGCCATATAAAGTAGATGTGACAGAAGAAGATGATCCAAAGCTTGAAAAGAAAGATGATATTATAGTTAAAATTACATCAACCGCTATTTGTGGTTCGGATTTACACCTTTATCAAGGTAATATGCCACTCCCAAAAGGATATATGATCGGTCATGAACCAATGGGGATTGTTGAAGAGGTTGGGCCTGAGGTTACCAGGGTAAAAAAGGTGATCGCGTCATTATTCCTTTTAATGTTGCGTGTGGTCATTGCGTCTATTGTGATCAAGGCATTACTAGTCAATGCGACAACTCGAATCCTCATTACGATTCAGGTGGTTATTTCGGTTACACCGAAAAGTTTGGAAACTACCCTGGAGGACAAGCAGAGTATCTAAGAGTCCCGTTTGCGAATTACACACCTTTTGTGGTGCCAGAAGAAAACGAAATGGATGATGAATCGCTATTATTTTATCGGACGTTCTTCCAACGGCTTATTGGAGTGTAGAGCACGCAGGGGTAAAAAAGGAGATACAGTCATTGTACTTGGTTGTGGGCCGATTGGGATAATGGCACAAAAGTTTGCATGGCTTAAAGGCGCAGAACGGGTGATAGCAATTGATTATTTAGATTATCGAATGGATCATGCCAAGCGTACGAATCAAGTAGAAGTGTTTGAGTTCACGAAATACCCTGATATGGGAGAGCATTTAAAAGAAATAACAAAAGGCGGCGCGGATGTTGTCATTGATTGCGTAGGTATGGATGGTAAAAAGTCACCACTTGAATTTTTAGAACAAAAATTAAAGCTTCAAGGCGGGACACTCGGGCCAATTCAAATATCGACTAAAGCCGTTAAAAAATCAGGGACGGTACAGTTAACGGGTGTTTACGGCAGTAACTATAATGTCTTTCCATTAGGTGCCTTCTTTTCAAGAAATGTTACGTTAAAAATGGGGCAAGCACCTGTCATCCCAATTATGCCTAAGATTTACGACATGATTGTAAATGAAAAAATCGATCCGACTGAAATTATTACGCACAAAATTCCGCTTGAGGAAGCGCCCCATGGTTATAAGATTTTCAATGGCCGTGAAGACAATTGTATTAAGGTTGTGTTAAAGCCTTAGTTAACATTCGTCAAACCCTTCACATTGATGCTATAATGAAAAAGGTTAATTTTATTTTGTGGAGGACTTTGAACATGCTACAAGCAACAAACGTAAGTTTACGCTTTCCAAGCCGTAAACTATTTGAAAATGTTTCAATCAAATTTACAAATGGAAATTGTTACGGTTAATCGGTGCTAACGGTGCTGGTAAATCAACATTTCTAAAAATATTATCTGGTGAAATTGAACCTCAAGAAGGTCATGTATCAGTTGGAAAAGATGAACGTATTGCGGTTCTTAAACAGGATCACTATGCTTATGAAGATGAAAAAGTTCTTGATGTTGTCATTATGGGGCATACGCGCCTTCATGAGATTATTCAAGAAAAAGATGAAATCTACGCAAAAGGTGAGTTCACAGAAGAAGACGGCATGCGTGCTGCTGAACTCGAAGGTGAGTTTGCAGAGCTAAATGGCTGGGAAGCTGAGGGTGACGCAGCGACATTACTTCGTGGGTTAGGAGTATCTGATGACGTTCATGATAAGAAAATGTCTGAGCTTTCAGAAGCAGATCGTGTAAAAGTCTTACTAGCTCAGGCTCTATTTGGTAACCCTGACATTTTACTTTTAGATGAGCCGACAAACGGACTTGATATTCAGGCGATTCGCTGGTTAGAAGAGTTTTTAATCAACTTTGAGAATACCGTTATTGTTGTCTCTCACGACCGTAACTTCTTAAATAATGTGTGTACACACATTGCTGATTTAGATTTTGAAAAGATTACGCTTTATGTCGGGAACTATGATTTCTGGTATGAATCAAGTCAGTTAGCTCTTAAGATGCAACAAGAGCAGAACAAGAAGAAAGAAGAGAAGGTTAAAGAGCTTAAAGAGTTCATCGCGCGCTTTAGTGCGAACGCGTCGAAATCACGTCAGGCAACTTCACGTAAGAAATTACTTGATAAAATTGATATAGAAGATATTAAACCATCATCAAGAAAGTATCCTTACATTGCGTTCACACCTGAACGTGAAATTGGGAATGACTTATTAGAAGTTAAGAACTTAAGCAAAACGATCGACGGTAAAAAGGTCTTAAATAACGTCACATTTAGACTTGAAAAAGACGATAAAGTTGCTTTGTTAGGTGATGACTTTGCGGTTACGACTCTAATGAAAATTTTAATGGGTGAAATGGAGCCAGATGAAGGTGAATACAAATGGGGTGTGACTACATCTCAATCGTACTTCCCTAAAGATAACTCGGAATTCTTCGAAGGCTCTGACAAAACTTAATCAATTGGTTACGTCAATATGCACCAGAAGACGAAACAGAAACATTCATGCGAAGCTTCTTAGGCCGCATGTTATTCTCTGGTGATGATGTGTTTAAGAAGGCGAGTGTTCTATCAGGTGGTGAGAAAGTTCGCTGCATGCTGTCACGCATGATGTTAAGTAATGCGAACGTATTAATATTAGATGACCCAACAAACCACTTAGATTTAGAGTCAATTCAGTCGTTAAACAACGGACTTATTAAATTTAAAGGCTCGGTCATCTTTAGTTCACACGACCACCAGTTCATTCAAACGATTGCTAATCGCATTATCGAAATTAAGGACGAAGGTATTATTGATAAGTCGATGACTTATGAAGAATATCTAGATGATGTGAAGAAGATTAATAAGCAACCAACTGTTTAAACACAAGGCTATCTAGGGAAGACCTGGATAGCCTTTATACATAATTCAGTCAAATATCCTATTCTGTTTGTCCTGCTTTTAAGTTATGATATTAAATAGGATGGTGTTAGGGTTGAAAAAACATTTAAGAAATTTAGATTATCCGTTATTAGTTATTATATTATTACTTTCATTGTTTGGACTAGTTATGGTCTATAGTGCTAGTTTTGTTGAAGCAGGACTAGACCCTTCCATAAATGATTCAGGTTATTATTTCGAACGGCAGAGGATTTGGCTGGTCTTAGGGCTCGTCATTTTCTTTTTCTCGAGTATGTTTTCTTATCGTTCATTAAGAAAATTAACGCAGCCCGCATTTATAATAACCGTCATATTCTTAGTTTTAGTATTAACTAGTATGGGTGTTACTGTTAATGGGGCAACTCGCTGGTTAGATTTTAAAATTTTTCTGTTCCAACCATCTGAGCTTGCTAAAATTACGATGGTTTTGTATTTCTCACATATACTAACGAGAAAACAAGATCGTTTAGATGATTTTAAACAAGGTGTCCTACCCCCGATTTTATTACTTGGGTTTGTGTTCGGTTTGATCGTATTGCAGCCTGACTTAGGAACGGCAACTTCCATTTTGATTGCCTGTGGAATTATATTGTTATTCTCAGGTGCTAGATTTAGACATCTATTCACAATTGGTGGGGCAGCCATTGCATTGGTTTTGGTTTTAATTTTTGGAGCAGGATATCGCCGCGACCGTTTTACTTCATTCCTTAGCCCATTTGAAGATCCTTCAGGTGAAGGCTATCAGCTTATTCAATCGTTAATTGCTATTGCATCAGGGAAGGTGAATGGTGTTGGATTGTAACGGGGTACAAAAAGCAGGTTATCTGCCAGAGGCTCATACTGATTTCATCATGTCGGTGATTGCAGAAGAACTCGGATTATTTGGTGTCCTGTTTGTCATCATAACGTTTATGGCATTGATGTATAAAGGTGTTATGATTGCCAAGCGTGCTCCGGATCGTTTCGGACGTTTATTAGCACTTGGAATTACTTTTCAAATTATCAGTCAGGCCATTATTAATCTAGGTGCAATCTCTGGAAGTATGCCAATTACGGGGATCACGCTTCCTTTAATAAGTTATGGTGGTTCTTCGATGTTAATTACGTTTGCGACACTGGGTGTGCTTATGAACGTGGCAATCAAAGGTAATATGAAACGTGGTTATGTAGAAGAAGCAGATGAAGATGTACCAACTCAGCAGCCACTTCGTACAGTTAAATAAATCAATAAAAGCAGCAGGTTTTAAGCACCTGCTGCTTTTTAAAATGAAAAATATTTAAACCTTACAGGTTAGGCCCTCGCTTTCCACGGGGGACCCAGAACCACTTTTTCTTAGTTACATTTCGGACATAAGCCGTAAATTTCAAACTTATGATTTTCGATCAAATAGCCGTTAAAGTCTACATTTAAAAGATTCATAGGACATGATTTAATAGCCTTTGTTTTTCCGCAAGACTTACATATAAAATGGTGATGGTGTTCATCATGGCCACATGACAGTCTAAAGTGCTTTTCTCCACTAAGTTCAGTCGACTCTAGTATATTTAACTCACTAAAAGGTGTAAATTTCGATAGATGGTGTCATAGCTTATGCCGTTATATTTTCCACTTAGAAATTGTAAGACATCATTAGCTGTTCGATAACCATCTTCTTGATTAAAGAAGTTTAAAATATCTTCCCGTTTTGTTGTATACTTATAACCTTCTTCTTTTAAGATTGATAGAGCTTGATTAAGCTGCATAACCATCATCCTTTTTTAGTGTTCGTGAGGCTGTGATCTTCTTGAATAGTAGAATAAAGCCTAGTAGTAAAGCTGATGTAATGACAATCGTACCACCAGGCGGAATTTCAAAATAATAACCTGTTATGAGTCCTATTATAATAGCGACCTCACCAAACATAATACTATAAAAAATAGTCTGTTTAAAACTTTTCGCTAGTCTCATCGCTGTTGCAACAGGTAATGTCATCAGTGCTGATACGAGTAATACACCAACAATACGAATGGACGCTGATATGACAAGTGCTGTCATTAAGATAAATATAAAATTAAGCGTTTTAGCCTTAACACCAGACACAATCGCAAACTCAGAATCAAATGATAGGGCAAATAATTCTTTGTAGCTTAAAACAATAAATGATACGACTAACCATGTTATAAATAGAATTAAGCGTAAATCTTCGCTACTAATAGCTGCGATGGACCCAAATAAATAACTGTAAATATCAGTACTAATTCCATCAGCTAAGGCAATAAATACAATGCTTAACCCAACACCGACAGATAAAATAATCGGAATCGCAATTTCCTGGAAAGCTTTATAGACTTCGCGTAAATTTTCAATAATAAGTGCTCCTATTACTGAAAACAAAATGCCCGTATGAAATGGCGTGAAAATTAATAAAGTATATTTTGCATTAAAAGACCAAATGCCAGTCCAGCTAAGGTGACGTGAGACAAACCGTCTGCAATCATTGACTGGCGCCTTACGACAATAAAAGCACCTAATAAAGGGGCAATAAGTCCGACAAGCAATCCAGTATAAAAAGTGTTTCTTAATAATTCATATTGAAATAATGCATCTAACAACCTACTCGCCCCTTTCTAGTGATCGTGTGTGATGGTATTAATGTTGTGTCCATACAGTTTAGAACGTTGTTCATCTGGCATATTTTCAAAGTCATTCGGATTTCCGTGGTAGTGGATCGTCCTATTCAAACATAATAAATCTGTAACATAAGTCGTAATGGCTCCAATATCGTGTGAAACTAATACGAGTGTAATACCCAGATCTTGATTTAAACGTGACAATAGCTGATAAAATTGCTCGACGTTTTGTGAGTCCACGCCTACAGTTGGTTCATCTAAAATGAGAAGTTCAGGTTCATTTGCAATAGCTCTTGCGATAAAGACACGTTGCTGCTGTCCGCCAGACAAGTCACCAATGTTACGGTTAAGGTAATCCTCCATGTTGACTTGTTTAAGGGCGTGTTTAACTAGCTCTAATGTGTTTTTCTGACCTGGAAGTAATGGTTTTTGATTATGCATGACTCCCATGGATACTACTTCTTTTACAGTCGCTGGGAATCCACGTCCAAAAGAGTTTGCCTTCTGAGAAACATAACTAATGCGGCCTTTATTTTTAAACTTTTGAATGGGCTGGCCAAATGCTGAAATCTCACCACGCTGTAATTTTTCAATACCTAACAGCAGTTTGATTAAAGTGGTTTTGCCAGACCCGTTTGGCCCTACTAAACCTACGAATGAACCTTTATTAATTTCAAAAGTTATATTTTCAAGTACTGGTTGCTTTTCATAACGGTGGGATACATTCCTTACCGTTAAAATGGGTTTAGACATGTTAATCACCCTTTATCTCTTTTAATACATTTAAATTATCAATCATGATATCGTAGTAATCTTTATTTTGATTAATTTGTTCTTCAGTTCTTGAAGAGAGGTTACTTAGATAATATGGCGTAAGTTCCATTTCTTCCGCAATTGTTTTGGCTAAACGGTCTTCGGAGTTTGTTTCTAATATAATGTGCTCCAATTCCATATTTTCTATTTGGTCAAAAAGTTGCAGTAGTTCTTTCTGAGATGGCTCCTGAGATGACGACAGACCTCTAATTGAATATTGTTTAATTGGATAACGTTGTTCAAGATACGAAAAGGATTTATGAGTTACTAAGATGTTAATCTCATTTTCGAAACTTGATTGGTATTGCTGGTCTAAGTCGTTCATATTATCTTTAAAAGTTTCAAAGTTTTGTTTGAGTGTATCTTCTTGTTCAGGGTACATCGTGATTAGCTGATCAAGGATTACGTCACCCGCTTCAACCATTCTCGTTGGATCCAGCCAAAAGTGCGGATCAAATTCGCCGTGATTATGGCCTTCGTGTTCATCTTCATTAGACTCCGCTGTTACGGCCACTTCTTCGTTATGGATCGTTTCGAATAGATCGTGGTGCTTAGCGAGTTCTAAAGTCTGAACGCCTTCATTATTGACTGTTTCAGCCATTGTTTCAGAAAAGCTTTCCATTCCCTCACCGATATAGAAGAAACCGTCTGCCTCACTGAGCTCAAGCATCGTTTTGGTTGATGGTTCATATGAATGAGCGTCGGCTCCAGAAGGTACGACTGTCTCAACAGTGACCACATCAACGCCAATCTCTGAAACGATATACTCAATTGGATAAATCGAAGTCACAATTTTATGATGTTCGGTTTGATCTTCAGATGTTGAAGATGATGTGTTTTGACAAGCATATAAAAGAATAAGTCCAATAATCATTACGCTTAGTAATTTAATAATTTTCATAGTTGTATCCTCCAAAATATAATTCAATTCCTTGTTGACTTTTTTAGTTTATCGTAATGATTACGATTTGTAAATAGGAACGCTTACGATTTAGGTAATGTTTTGTGTTGAATGTATTTTGGGTATAATGACTATAGATTTAAATAGGAGGGATTAGTCATGTTTGATTATACAGTTACTACTAGTCAGTCGGTAGATGAAGCTGTTGAAGCGCTATCCAATTCATTAAAAGAAGTAAAGTTTGGTGTACTTTGGGATTTTGATGTAAAAGAAACACTTCATAACAAGGGATTTGATAATTTCACCCAAACATTTAGGATTTTAGAAGTTTGTAATCCAAAGGCTGCAAGTGAAGTGTTAGAAATGGAAGAAAAGGTCAGCTACTTCCTTCCTTGTAAAGTAGTTGTTTATTCTAGTAAGGATGGTAGTACTAAGATCGGAATGCCGAGACCTACTGTATTAATGGAAAACATCGATCAGCAAGACGTAAAAGATTTTGCTAAAGACATCGAGAAGACAATGATGAACGCAATTGATCAAGCAGCTAAATAATTAATGAAGCCCTTATTGTTGCCAGTGCAACGATAGGGGCTTTTTAGTGTTTGAATTTTTGGAGAAGCAAAAGAATCATTTTTCCCAAAATTTTAGTTATCTTTTTGTCGAAAAATGGTAAAATAGAAACCGGTTTCACATATATAGAAGCAATTGGGGGGGAACATCATGATTGAGAAGTTAATGCGTAAGTTTTTCTTATTCCTATCTAATAACAAGTTTTTTACTAAATTAGCCAAAAAGTATGGCTTTAAAAATGTTCGCGTCACGTTTTGTAGCGGGCGAAACGATAGAAGAAGCAGCAGAAGCTATTCGTGAGCTTAATAAAAAGGTATGACGGTCACACTAGACCATTTAGGGGAGTTTGTTAACGATGAAAACGAAGCTCGTGAACGTACAGAACAATGCGTACGTGCAATAGAGACCATCGCTAGTCAAAATCTAGATTCTCAGCTCTCACTAAAAATGACATCGATGGGCTTAGACATTTCTAAGGAACTCGTTATGAACAACATGCGTAAAATATTAGAAGCAGGGAAAAAGCATGGTGTTTTCGTAACGATTGATATGGAAGACTATGAACGCTGTCAATTAACATTAGATATATTTGAAGAATTAAAGCAAGAGTATGATGGTCTAGGAACAGTATTACAAGCTTACTTATACAGAACCGTTGATGACATTAAACACCTAGATCAATATAATCCGAATCTGCGTTTAGTTAAAGGGGCATATAAGGAATCACCTAAGGTAGCTTATCCAGATAAAAAAGATGTGGATGAGAATTTTAAAAAGATCATTAAACTGCACTTAACAAATGGAAATTATACGGCTGTCGCAACACATGATGATGCGATGATTGATTTCACAAAAGAGTTTGTGAATGAACAAGGGATCTCAAATGACCAGTTTGAATTTCAAATGTTATATGGTATTAGACAAGAACTTCAAGAGAAGCTAGTTAAAGAAGGCTATACGATGCGCGTTTATGTTCCTTATGGGAATGATTGGTTTGGCTATAATATGAGACGTCTAGCTGAACGTCCAGCTAACGTAGCCTTTGTGTTAAAAGGAATTTTCAAAAAATAATGATAAGTATTTGCGAAATATCTGAAAATATTTTATAGTTAAAGTAGATTATTTTATTGGGTAGTTTAACCTATCCAATATTTTTACCATAAAAATGAATGAGTATTCATTCAAGAACAGGGGGGAACATTTCATGAACCGTAAAATCAAGCGCGCAGCAGTATTAGGCTCTGGTGTGATGGGTTCTGGTATTGCCGCACACTTGGCTAACGTGGGAATCCCGACGCTCATGTTGGACATCGTGCCACGTGAACTAACTGAAGCTGAAAAGAAAAAAGGTTTAACATTAGAAGACCCAGCAGTACGTAATCGTATTGCAGCTAGTAATAAGGAGAAGCTTAAGAAGCAAAAACCATCTCCAATTACGAGTAAGAAGAGTCTTGATTTAATTCAAGTTGGTAACTTTGATGATCACATGGAGCAAATTAAAGACGTTGACTGGGTCATTGAAGTGGTTGTTGAAAACTTAGATATTAAGAAAAAGGTATATGAGCAAGTTGAAACCCATCGTACAGATGGCACTTTAGTGTCATCGAATACATCAGGTATTTCGATTAATGCGATGGCAGAAGGACGTTCAGAAGATTTTAAGAATCACTTCTTAGGAACGCACTTCTTTAACCCACCTCGCTACTTAAAGTTATTAGAAGTCATTCCGAATAAAGATACAGATCCAAAAGTCTTAGATTTTGTGAAAACATTTGGGGAAGACGTTCTTGGAAAAGGTGTTGTTGAAGCGAAAGACACTCCAAACTTCATCGCCAACCGTATTGGTACATACGGGCTACTAATAACGGTTAAAGAAATGTTAAAAGGCGGTTATTCGATTGGAGAAGTTGATTCTGTCACTGGTCCAATGATTGGTAGACCTAAGAGTGCAACTTTCCGTACTCTAGATGTAGTCGGCTTAGATACATTTGTCCATGTTGCGAAAAAATGTCTATGACAATGTCGATGGAAACGAAAAAGAAGCGTTTGTTATTCCTGAATTCATGAAGCAAATGAATGAAAAAGGCTGGCTTGGTGCCAAGTCAGGTCAAGGATTTTCCTGAAGAAAAAAGGTAAAGAAGGAAGCCAGATCTTAGAGTTAAATCCTGAGACATTAGATTATGAAGAACGTAAGAAATTAAAAACTCAAGCAACTGAAATGGCTAAGCAAGAAAAAGGTTCTAAACGTAAAGTACGTGCCATTGTAAATGCAAAAGGCGATCGTGCTGGAGACTTAGTTTGGAACATTTCCAAACCAACGCTAATTTACTCAGCTGAACTTTTAGGAGAAATTGCGGATGATATCAATGCCATTGACGAAGCGATGAAATGGGGCTTCGGCTGGGAGCTTGGACCTTTTGAAATGTGGGATGCTATTGGTGTTAAACAGTCAGTTGAACGCATGAAAGAAGAAGGTGTGACCGTTCCTGCATGGGTTGATGAAATGCTTGAGAAAGGCATTGAATCATTCTATAAAACGGAAAATGGTAAAGTGTACTTCTACCATAATGGTGAATATGTAGAAAAAGAAGTTAACCCTAAAGAAATAAACCTTAAGTTACACAAACAAGCTAATGGTGTTATTAAGAAAAAACGCTGGTGCTAGCTTAATAGACTTAGGCGATAACGTTGCCTTACTAGAATTCCATTCACAAAGCAATGCAATTGGTTTAGATACCATTCAAATGATCAACCAGTCGCTTGAGGAAGTGAATAAGAACTATAAGGGTCTAGTGATTGGAAACCAAGGTAAGAACTTCTGTGTTGGGGCAAATCTTGGCATGATGCTCATGGAAGCGCAAGATTTTAACTTCCCAGAGTTAGACATGGTCATTAGACAATTCCAACAAGCGATGATGAATATTAAATATAACGAAAAGCCAGTTGTTGCAGCTCCATTTGGTATGACCCTAGGCGGCGGTACTGAAGTTTGCTTGCCAGCCCACAGCGTTCAAGCTTCACAAGAAACTTACATGGGTCTTGTTGAAGTTGGAGTCGGCCTCATTCCTGGTGGTGGCGGTAACAAAGAATACTATATTCAGCAGCTTAAAGGGCTTCCTGAAGGCGTAGATTTTGACCTTCAGAAAGTAACGAATGATGTATTCGAAAAGATTGCAATGGCTAAAGTTTCTACATCTGCCGCTGAAGCATTTGAAAACGGTTTATTAGATGAAAGAACAGACAGTATTAGCGTAAATGGAGACCACTTAATTCATGATGCTAAGCAAAAAGTTTTAAGCTTACACAACGCTGGTTTTAACCCGCCAAAACGTGAAAAAGTACCAGTTGTTGGTGAAGCGGGTTACGCAACGATGCTACTTGGTGCAAAAGGACTTGCAAACAGTGGCTATGCATCTGAATATGACCTTAAGATTGCTGAGAAACTAGCATTTGTTCTAGCAGGCGGTCGTCTGAAATACGGAACGTTAGTTGATGAACAATACTTACTTGATTTAGAGCGTGAAGCGTTCTTAAGCTTAATTGGTGAAGCGAAGACTCAGCAGCGTATGCAGCACATGCTATTAAAAGGAAAACCATTACGTAACTAATCGTTCGTTAAAGAGTTAAATCTCGAATAGAAGAGGGGGAACCATTTTGAGAGAAGCAGTTATTGTAGCGGGTGCCAGAACACCTGTAGGTAAAGCGAAAAAAGGAACACTTGCTAATACACGCCCTGATGATCTAGCAGCGCTTACGGTTAAAGAAACATTAAAACGCGCAAACAACTATGATGGACCGATTGACGATGTGATCATGGGATGTGCGATGCCAGAAGCAGAACAAGGGATGAACATGGCACGTAATATTGCAGGTCTTGCTGGACTACCTAATGATGTACCGGGTATTACCATCAACCGTTATTGCTCATCAGGTTTACAAAGTATCGCTTATGCAGCTGAACGTATTATGGTCGGAGGTAGTGAAGCGATTATAGCAGGCGGAGCTGAATCAATGAGCCTAATTCCGATGGGAGGCCATGTGATTAAACCAAACCTTGAGTTGGTTCAGAACGCTCCTGGTTATTATATGTCAATGGGGCATACAGCAGAGGAAGTTGCTCAACGTTTGGTGTATCTCGTGAAGATCAAGATGAATTCGCTGCTCGTAGTCACGAACGTGCTGCGAAAGCATTACAAGAAGGTAAATTTGATGACGAAATCGTTCCAGTTAAGGTAACAAACCGTGAGCTAGGTCCTGATAACAAAGTAAAAGAAACAACAGTTACGCTTGAC
Source organism: Piscibacillus salipiscarius JCM 13188 (assembly GCF_001311865.1). GTDB lineage: Bacteria > Bacillota > Bacilli > Bacillales > Alkalibacillaceae > Piscibacillus > Piscibacillus salipiscarius. Next base: position 8,183 of record NZ_BBCD01000024.1, on the reverse strand, counting down.
CGTGACGAAGGTGTACGTGCCGGAACGACAAAAGATATTCTAGGAAAGCTAAAACCTGCATTTAATGTAAAAGGAAGTGTTACAGCAGGTAACTCATCACAAATGAGTGATGGCGCGGCATCTGTTTTAGTGATGGATCGTGAAAAGGCTGAAAAAGAAGGACTTAAACCAATCTTAAAGTTCCATTCATTTACGGTAGCAGGTGTAGAGCCTGAAATCATGGGCGTCGGTCCTGTAAAAGCCATACCAAAAGCTGTAGAACAAGCAGGTTTAACACTAGATGACATTGGCTTATTCGAATTAAATGAAGCGTTCGCCTCTCAGTCGTTACAAGTTATTCGTGAGCTTGGCTTAAACGAAGATATTGTTAACGTCAATGGTGGTGCAATTGCTTTAGGTCACCCACTAGGTTGTACGGGTACCAAACTAACCATTTCACTTATGAACGAAATGAAGCGTCGTGATGTGAAATATGGTGTCGTAACAATGTGTATTGGCGGCGGCATGGGCGCTGCTGGAGTATTTGAATTACTTTAATATCCAAGGGGGATTTTAAAATGAGTGAAACAACTGAAAAAGTATTTAAGGGTGGCGGCTTCTTAGTCGAAGATGTGAAGGCTGAAGATATTTTAACGCCTGAAGATTTTACTGAAGAACATAAGATGATTGCGAGAACGACTGAAGAGTATGTGAAGAATGAAGTATGGCCAGTGATTGATAACTTAGAAAACCATGAGTTTGATAAGTCAGTTGATTTATTAAAGAAAGCAGGGGAACTTGGTCTATTAGGTGCAGATGTTCCTGAAGAATATGGTGGTTTAGAGCTTGATAAAATCACGTCTTCACTAATTACTGAAAAAATGTCACTAGCTGGTGGTTTTTCAATTACACACGGTGCACATGTTGGTATTGGTTCACTTCCAATCGTATTTTTCGGAAATGAAGAGCAAAAGCAAAAATATTTACCTGCTTTAGCAACGGGTGAAAAATTAGCAGCCTATGCCTTAACTGAGCCAGGTTCTGGATCAGATGCATTAGGTGCAAAGACGACAGCGAAATTAAATGAAGCTGGAACTCACTACGTATTAAACGGAGAAAAACAGTGGATTACCAACTCTGCTTTCGCAGATGTGTTCGTTGTTTATGCGAAAATTGATGGCGAGAAATTCACAGCATTTATCGTTGAACGTGAATTCCCAGGCGTATCAACAGGTGCTGAAGAGAAGAAAATGGGTATTAAATCGTCTTCTACTCGTACCTTAATCTTAGAAGATGCTGAAGTACCAGTTGAGAACGTTTTAGGCGAAATTGGTCGCGGACACGTGATCGCATTCAACATCCTAAACGTTGGACGTTACAAGCTAGCAATTGGCGGCGTTGGTGGCGCTAAGCACGCGATTGAAGTGGCAACTAAATATGCTAATGAGCGTAAACAGTTCAACACACCAATTTCTAAATTCCGTCTTATTCAAGAGAAACTAGCAAGCGTTGCGGCAAACACGTATGCAAACGAAAGTGCAGTTTACCGTACAGTTGGTTTATTCGAACAGCGTTTAGGCGGCCTTACGAAAGAGCAGCTTAACGAAGGTAATGAAGTTGCGAAAAGTATCGCAGAATACGCAATTGAGTGCTCCATGAACAAATATATGGCAACTGAATTACTAGACTTTGCAGTAGATGAAGCAGTTCAAATCCACGGTGGTTATGGCTTCATGCAAGAATATGAAGTTGAGCGTATGTACCGCGACTCGCGTATCAACCGTATTTTCGAAGGTACAAACGAAATCAACCGTATGCTAGTACCTGGAACTTTCATGAAGAAGGCCATGAAAGGTGAACTTCCTTTATTACAAAAAGCTCAAGGCCTACAAGAAGAACTCATGACAATGATGCCTGAACCTGTTGGCGATGAGCCACTTGAGCAAGAATACTACCTACTTAAGAATGCTAAGAAAATTGGTTTATTAGTAGCAGGTATTGCAGCTCAGAAATACGGTGAAAAGCTTGAGCAAGAGCAAGAGTTATTAGTGAACATTGCAGACGTTGCTGCTGAGATTTATAACATGGAATCAGCGATTCTACGTACGCAAAAATCATTAGATAGCGCTGGTTCTGAGAAGAGCAAGCAGAAACTTAACTTAACTCAAGTTTACGTACAAGAAGCGTTTAACCGCATTGAAGCTCACGCGAAAGAAACATTAATCGCAAGCGATGAAGGTGACAGCCTACGCATGATGCTAGGTGCACTTCGCAAGCTTACTCGTCACGATCCAATTAACGTGATTGAGAAGAAGCGTGAAATCGCAGCTGCGATTATCGACGCTGAAAAATATGTTGTTTAATTTATAAGGTAAACAGCCGGGTGTGCTCCCGGCTGTTTTTTTAATAGGAGTGAGTTACACCCATAGGAATGTGGAACACACCCATAGGAAAGGAAAAACACACCCATAGGGAAGCGAAACACACCTATAGGAATGGGATAAACGCCCATAAGAGGACGAAACACAGCTAAAGAAAGCTAATCCGCTAATAACTAAACCTCAATAGCAACACTTTAAATATCCGAATCCTAAATTTTTATGTTATGATACCAATTAGGAGGTGCTCTCATGGGTTTAAAAGTCTATCAGTACCCGAAATGCGGGACATGCCGTAAAGCGTTAAAATGGTTAGATGAAAATGGAGTTGAGTATGATTCCATACATATTGTTGACAATCCTCCGTCTCAAGAGGAGTTAAAGAGTTTTATTCAGAAAAGCGAGCTTCCAGCCAAAAGTTTTTTAACACGTCTGGGAAAAAGTACAGAGAGCTAGGACTTAAAGACAAGTTAAAAGGTATGTCTGAAGATGAGATGACCGAACTTTTGGCTTCAGATGGAATGTTGATCAAGCGGCCGATTGTAACAGATGGCCAAAACGTAACAGTCGGGTTCAAAGAAGAAACTTTTGAGGAAACTTGGAAATAACTTAATTAATATTGTGTAAAAAATCAGTATTTTGTTGTATCATTAACTTTAGATATTGAAAAGTTGGAGGGTTAAGAAATGAGCTTACCGAAAGAGTATCGTTATTCTAAAGAACACGAATGGGTAAAAGTTGAAGGAGACAAAGTTAGAATTGGAATTACAGAATTCGCACAAGATGAACTAGGCGACATCGTATTCGTTGAACTACCAGAAGTAGGAGACGAACTAGAATTAGATGAGCCGTTCGGTAGCGTTGAATCTGTTAAAACAGTTTCTGAGCTTTACGCTCCAGTTTCAGGTAAGATTGTTGAAATTAATGAAGAGCTTGAAGATAGTCCTGAATTAGTAAACGAATCACCATTCGAAAAAGCTTGGATGGTTGTTGTTGAACTAAGTGACGATTCTCAGCTAGATGACTTAATGGACGCAGATGAATATCAAGAAATGACAGATTCTGAGTAATCTCGAAAAAAGGCTGATCCTATTGGGTCGGCTTTTCTTATATCTAAACATAATGACTAGTTTAAATAAATGGTGAGAATATAAATAATACTAAGCGAAATGTCGCTCAATGATGATAGATGGTGATGACATGGATGAATTACCGAGAGTGTTAATTGTAGAGGGTAAACAGGATCGTAAAAAGATTCAGAAGATCTTAGATGATGAAGATGTTTTTATACTTTGTACATTTGGAACTTTAGGTATTGACGCACTTGAAGAGCTTGTGGATGATTATCAATTGTTCGAACGAGATGTGTATATTTTCACCGATACGGATGAGCCTGGTAAAAAGTTACGAAAAATGTTAAATCAAGAGCTATCCCATGCTGAGAACATTTATATTGATAAAAAGTACCGCGAAGTTGAGGATGCACCTGAGAATGTGTTAGCATCTTTATTATTGTCAGCTAATATGAAAGTCAAAACGGAGTACTTGAAAGGGTTTTAATCGTGATTGAAATAAGCCAGAAACAAGCTCACTTTATAACCCAAAAAAGGACTATCACATCGTGTTTGTGAATAGTCCTTTCTGCGGGACGTGTAAAGTAGCTCGGCGAATGCTTGAATATATTGAAGAAACTTTAGAACAAGATAAATTTTATGAACTTAATGCAACGTTAGCACCTGACTGGGTGCAAGCACATGAAGTGACAAGCGTTCCATGCTTGATGGTATTTAGACAAGGCGAGCTTAAAGATCGATTGTACACATTTCATTCTGTTCCATACTTATTGAAAGAAATGGGGCCTTACTTAGTTTAAGGCCTCGCTTAATTTATGAACGATGGAGACGAATTCAGCTTGATCTCCAAAATGTCCAACGACTTGTCCCTCTTTATCTATAATGATGGTTGTTGGAACACCTTCACATTCGTATAGGTCATAAACTTCTCGTCCGTTATCTTTTAGAACAGGTTCTGTTAAAAATTGTTCCTGATATTTTAGCGCTTCTTCTTCACCATGCTCACGACTCGTAACATTAATCGTCAGCATTTCTAATTCATCATTGCGAGATGTTTTATAGAACTGCTCTTTTTAGGAAGGTCACGAGCGCAGTCAGGGCACCATGACACCCAAAAGTTATTAGAACGACTTTTTTTCCTAATACATCTTCTAAATTAAATGTTTGGTTAGGACTATCTAGGAAAGGAAGTTCGAAAATTGGTGCTTTCATTGTTGATCATCCTTTAATAAGATTTTATTATTGACTTGTCTACATTACCATGCTAACATAAAAATCAATCAAATTAATAAAACATGATTTCTTATCCAGAGAGGCGGAGGGAACTGGCCCTGCGAAGCCCGGCAACCATTAGGATATTCCTAACAGGTGCTAATTCCAGCAATGAAGAGATTCATTGCAAGATAAGAAAAGTGACGGTGAATTCGGCTCTTTTCTTGCGCTTGCATGAAAAGGGCTTTTTATTTTTCGTCCTAAGAATATTCACTAAGATGATTTATATATAAAAATATACAAATAATACTCTTATCCAGAGAGGTGGAGGGACTGGCCCTACGAAGCCCGGCAACCATCAGGTGTTCCTGACAGGTGCTAATTCCTGCAAAGTATGATGCTTTGGTAGATAAGAGAACGGATGTACCTTTCTGTTCTCTTATGAACGGAAAGGTCTTTTTACTGATTAAATCATTAATGATTAAAAGGGTTAAAGGGAGATTTTTACATGATTTCAATTAAAGGATTGTCAAAGGTCTTTAAAACAAAACATCAAGAAGTTAAAGCCGTCGATGATGTGTCTATTAACATAGATAAAGGTGAGATTTTCGGTGTCATTGGTTACAGTGGCGCGGGGAAAAGTACTTTCATTAGATTGATTAACCGCTTAGAGGAACCAACGAACGGGGACGTTACGATTAATCAGACCAATATTACAAGCTTAAATATAGGCAAGCTTCGTAAAGAGCGCCAGAAAATCGGGATGATTTTTCAGCACTTTAATCTGCTTTGGTCAAGAACAGTGTTTGAGAACATTGCTTTCCCGCTTGAAATTGCGGGTGTTTCAAAATCAGAACGTAAAGAGAAAGTATCTGAATTAATCGAGCTTGTTGGTCTGAAGGGAAGAGAAAATTCTTATCCATCTCAATTAAGTGGCGGTCAAAAGCAGCGCGTTGGGATTGCCAGAGCGCTGGCAAATGATCCAGACGTCTTACTTTGTGATGAGGCAACTTCTGCATTAGACCCAGAAACAACGGATGATATTTTGGATCTTCTTGTATCTATTAATAAAAAACTAAACTTAACGATTATCATGATCACTCACGAGATGCATGTGATTCAGAAAATTTGTCACCGCGTAGCTGTTATGGATCAAGGCAAGGTCGTTGAACAAGGTGACGTGTTAGATGTATTTGTGAAACCGCAGTCTAAAACTGCTAAGCGCTTTGTGCAGCAACTCAGTCCACTCGAGCATAACCAAGAAGGTTTACATCGATTCGTCACTAACGATTCAAATAGCGAAGTGGTTAAACTTCACTTCATCGGTAATGATGCAAAGCGGGCACTCATTTCAGATGTATTAAGAAAGTACGTTGTTGACATTAACATTTTACAAGGTTCCATTTCGCCAACTCAAGAAGGAGCTTATGGAACGCTTTATGTTGAGATTAGTGGCGATCAAAAGGTTATCACCGAAACGATCAACTATATTCAGTCATCGGGTGTGGAAGTTGAGGTGATTCAAGATGTTGACTGATTTATTTCCAAATGTACAAATGGATGAAATGTGGACAGCCACTTACGAAACTTTATACATGACGATTATTTCAGTGATTGGCACATTGATTCTTGGAATTTTATTAGGTCTTTTATTGTTTTTAACTGAGAAAGGGAACTTGTGGCAAAATAAATTGTTAAATGGCGTGACAGCAACAGTCGTCAACGTTTTCCGTGCTATACCGTTTATAATACTAATCTTATTGTTATTCCCATTTACGGACTTCTTAATGGGAACGATTAGGGGCCCTAAAGCAGCACTACCAGCTTTGATTATTGGCGCAGCACCTTTCTATGCAAGACTTGTAGAAATTGCATTTAAAGAAGTTGACAAGGGAGTCATTGAAGCAGCGAAGTCAATGGGAGCAAAGACTCGAACGATTATCTTTAAAGTGTTGCTTCCAGAATCGATGCCGGCGCTAATCTCAGGAATTACGGTTACTGCCATTGCCCTTATCAGTTATACAGCAATGGCCGGAGTTATCGGTGCGGGAGGTCTAGGGGACCTTGCTTATTTGAAAGGGTTTCAAAGGCGAGATATTGATGTTGTCGTTGCTTGTACAATCTTTATTGTAGTTATTGTTTTTATTTTTCAATTCATTGGAGATTTCCTATCCAAAACATTAGATAAACGTTAGTAAGTTGTTTACAACTGAACATAAATAAAAAGAAGATATTGAAGGGAGCTTTTTAAAATGAAAAAAATAAGCGCACTATTTTATTCGGTTTATTATCATTAGTTTTAGTCGCATGCGGTACTTCTGGTGAATCAGGAAATGCAGGAGATTCAGGAAGTTCAGAAGAAGAATCAAACGAAATCACAGTAGGTGCAACAAGTGTTCCGCACGCTGAAATACTAGAAGAAGCTAAACCATTATTAGAGGGAAAAGGAATCACATTAAATATTGAGTCATATCAAGATTATGTGTTACCAAATGAAGATTTAAGTAACGGTACTTTAGATGCTAATTACTTTCAGCACATTCCGTATTTGAAAGATCAAAAGAAAGAATTCGGGTATGACTTTGTTAATTTAGGCGGCATTCATATTGAGCCAATGGGAATTTACTCAAAAAATATCAAAAGTGTTGATGACATTAAAGAAGGAACCACTGTACTACTAAGCCGTTCAGTTGCGGACCATGGTCGTGTGCTAGCATTACTGCAAAATCACGATTTAATAAAAATTAAAGAAGGGATAGACCCAGTTTCAGCAACGCTAGATGATATTGCTGAAAACCCATTAAATCTAAAATTTGATGCTAGTATTGAAGCAGGTTTATTACCAGAGTTCTATAACCGCGAAGAGAATGCATTAGTTGCGATTAACACAAACTACGCGATTGAAGCAGGACTTGTACCTGAAGAAGATGCCATTATTTTAGAAGGTTCGGATTCACCTTATGTTAATGTTATTGCAGCTCGTAGTGAAGATGAGAATAACGAAAACCTTCAAACGTTAGTTGAGGTACTTCGTTCTGAAGAAATTCAAGACTTTATTAAGGAAGAATATGATGGAGCTGTTGTTCCTGTAAGCAAATAAAGTTAAATTTTTTGTAATTGATAACTACAAAGAGGATTTAACTCAAAAATAAAGGGTAAGGATATGAGTAAGGATAAACCACTCATATCCTTTTTAATTGTTATTAAAGAGGATATATGGAGTTTTGGTATAAATTCAGCACATGGTAATATAATAACTGTAATTAAAAGAAAGGAATGATTTAGTCATTTTAAAACGACAATGAGATTGATCTGACGTACACAAGCGAAATGGAGAAAGCCATGCAACAATCGCATGGAGTTGGTTACACGGAGTATAGTCAGAAGCTCGAGAAACGATTACAAATTGAAAAAGAACGTGAGAAGAACTATAGAGAGAGTCGACGCCTCGTATCAGAAGTCGACCGTCAAATACATCGATAAAATAAGAAATGAGGCTGGGACATAACCCAGTAAAATAAAAAATTGTGGATGACATTAC
>NZ_BBCD01000023.1 GCF_001311865.1 Piscibacillus salipiscarius JCM 13188 | reverse complement strand
TTTAATTTAGGGAGAAATAGACCATCTCTGTAAGCGCTGCCAATACTGCATATTTATTCATGATTTTGTCCAGTTGAACCATCCTATAGTTATGGATAAAATGTTGACAGATAAGAGGGGGTAAATGCGTATGAATCAGAAACTTGGAATTATTGGGGCTCCAATAACTATAGCACAACCAAATATGGGGGTAGATCTTGGTCCGGATGCTATTAGACATGCAGACTTAGTGGAACGTCTAAAGAATCTTAAAATAACTATAAATGACTATGGCAATGTTTCTGTACCTATGACAGGTACAAATCAAATAGATCCTGAGACTAGTTTAAAAAACTTAAATGAGGTTTCACAAGGGAATGAAAATATAGCTGAAAAAGTAAAAGAAATTAAAAGTAAAGGCGATTTTCCATTAATATTAGGTGGAGACCACAGTATTGCTATTGGTACAATTGCTGGCCTTCATCATCACTATCAAAACATGGGAGTCATTTGGTATGATGCTCACCCAGATTTAAACACAGGTCAAATTTCTCCATCAGGTAATATTCATGGAATGTCACTTGCTGCAAGTATCGGTATTGGTCATGACCGTCTTATCAATCTAGGTGGTAAGGGGCCAAAAGTAGATCCTAAAAAATGTCGTTATTATTGGCGCCCGCTCAATCGATGAAGGTGAGAAAGAAATCATTCGCGAAAACGGTATTAAAGTCTTTACGATGCACGATATTGATCGTCTTGGTATGGATTACGTTATGAAGAATTCGATTGAATATTTAGAAGAACAAACGGATGGTGTGCATTTAAGCCTAGATGTCGATGGGATTGACCCAGCCCATACACCGGGAACTGGAACACCAGTTGAAGGTGGTCCTTCTTATAGAGAAACGAGATATGCCATGCAGTTATTGCACGAATCAGATCTATTAACATCCGTTGAAGTCGTTGAAGTTAATCCACTATTAGACAATCAGAATAAAACGGCAGAGGTTGCAGTGGACATGCTAACAACTTTATTTGGAGAAAAATATTTATAAATATCTTTGAGTAGCCAAAGCACCTAGTTGCGTGCTTTGGTTTTCTTTTTTCTAACAAATTTTGAATTAAAATTTAATTTTTGTAAATTTTAGGTATAATGTAATGAAAGGGATTAGGGTCATGCGAATTTTTTACATATAAAATGAAACCTTATTGTTTTTAAGACGTATTAAAGCATGACCGCATTTTTTTGCGGGGGACAAATATGGAATTTAGGTTAGCGCAGTTAATCAAACAAGTTAAAAAGGGTAATCACGAAGCGTTTGGTGATATTATTGATCAGTATCAACATGGAATCTACCAGCATTGTTATCGCATGTTAGGGAATCATCATGATGCACAAGAAATCACACAAGAAACGTTTGTTCGAGCATATACAAGTATCCAATCTTTTAAACAAAAGAACAAGTTTGCACCTTGGTTGTACCGAATTGCGACAAACTTAAGCATTGATTGGATGAGAAAGAAAAAGCCCTTGCACATATTGGATCAACCAATAAATGATGATCACAGTAATACATATCTAGATCAAATCAACCATGAGGGTCCGACTCCTGATGAGAGTGTTGAGGCTCAAGAACTAAATGATACGATTCAAGAAGCTATACTTGAGCTACCTGTTAAGTACAGAGCTGTGATTGTGCTAAAATACGTAAGGGAATTGTCATTAGAAGAGATAGCGGAAACATTAGATTTACCCGTGGGGACTGTAAAAACCCACCTTCACAGAGGGAGAGAGGCTTTAAGAAAAAGTCTTGTTAAGACCATTAGGAGCTGATTGAAGATGGCGTGTAACCACATTTTCGAGGAAGAGTTACATCGATTATTAAATCATGAGTTAAGTCATGATGAAGAAAATTGTTTAAAACATCACTTGATGGAATGTAAAGAATGTCAGGTTCATTATCAAGATATTAAAAAGTAGACCAGAAACTTTCTGAAGTACAAGAAGTAGAGGCCCCTGGTGACTTAAAAACTAATATTATGAGCCGTTTACCTGAAGATACAAAAACTAAGAAATTCTCGAAGACTATTAAAGAGCATCCACTAATCTCAGCTGCTGTTGTATTCTTTATCATGGTGTTTACGTCGACAGTTAGCAGTTTTCACTCAAACCAGCAATTATCTTTATCTAAGCATGAGGGTGTGATCACAGAGGGGGACCGTGTGATTATTCCTGAAGATCAAATCATTGAAGGTGATTTTATCGTTCGGAATGCAGAGGTTGTTTTGATGGGTAAAATTAAAGGCAACCTAACCCTTGTTAACAGTCAAATTGTCGAATCAAGTAACAATCATAATTATCAAGTTGCGAATATATCACATCATGTAGAGGGTAAAGTAGTTGAAATTGATCAATACTTTGCCTGGATGTATCATCGAGCGGAAAATGAATTTAAGAGCTTTTTATCATTTGTTAGTCCTTAACGTTTAGCATTTAGTTGCTAGACGTTTTATTTTGCGATTATAGGAAAAACAATTTATGCTATAATTAAGGTGGCATATAATGTAGTAAAGATAGAAATAAAGTCATAAGGGTGTGTGGCCTGTGTGGGAAGAGTTTGACCTTTTACATATCCTCGGAATCGTACTCGACATTGCGGTCGTATGGTTCGTTATATATAAATTATTTACGTTAATTCGTGGCACTAAGGCTGTCCAATTACTAAAAGGAATCTTTGTTGTCTTAGGTATTTGGTTTATTAGTAATATTCTAGGGTTAACAACTGTCCAGTGGTTAGTCGTTCAAGCGATTGACTGGGGTTTCCTCGCAGTGATTATCCTTTTCCAGCCTGAAATTCGTCGTGCTTTGGAACAATTAGGGCGTGGCAGTATCTTCTCTCGTCATTCTCATTCACAGGAAAAAGCGATTCATGACACAATTGAAGCAATCGTTAGTTCTTGTAAGTATATGAGTAAGCGCCGGATTGGTGCTTTAATAACAATAGAGCGAGAAACAGGTATGAGTGAATATGTAGAAACGGGTATCAATGTAAATGGTAAGTTAACGAGTGAGTTATTAACGAATATATTTATGCCTAATGCACCATTGCATGACGGGGCTGTCATTATTAAAGATGATGAGATTGTAGCTGCAGCTTGTTATCTTCCGTTAAGTGAAAGTCCTTTTATCTCGAAGGAACTTGGAACTAGACACCGTGCAGCAATGGGAGTTAGTGAGGTAACAGATGCGCTGACGCTTGTGGTGTCAGAAGAGACAGGTATGATCTCAGCTACGAAAATGGTGAGCTTCATCGAAAATTAGAAGAAGAAGATTTGAGGAAGATGCTAACTAAAGAATTACAAGCCAATCAAGAAAGTAGCAAATCGTGGAACTGGAGGGGAAGAACGAATGGATAAATGGATTAAAAGCCCATGGTTCACACGGATTGTGTCATTGTTTCTAGCCCTCTTACTGTACTTGACAGTTTCAATAGATGAAAATGCTTCACAGTCACAAGAATCATTTTTCTTTCCTCAAGGGACGACAGAAGCTGAAACAATGGAGAATGTTGCATTACAAGTTGAGTTAGATGAAGGTCGTCATGTCGTGCGTGGTGTGCCCGATACAGTGGAAGTGTCCATTGAAGGTCCAGTCGGCGTAGTGACGCAAGCTGTAAGGCAGCGTAACTTTGATGTGTTTATTGATTTAAATGGTTTAAAACCAGGCACTCATGAAGTGGATGTTCAACATAATGGGTTATCCAGCCAGTTAAACGTTGTCATTCAACCTCAGACGGTTGAGGTCACCATAGAAGAGCGTTCTAGTATTAAACAGCAAGTAGAGTTAGAATTCGTAGGAAGAAATGGTACTGACCTATCTGAAGTCTTTGCGTCTGAACCAACCATTGACCCTAAAGAAGTTGAAGTTTCAGGACCCAAGTCAGAGATTGAAAAAAATTGGCATAGTTAAAGCGATTGTTAATTTTGAAGACCTAACAGAGGATGGAAATGCTAATAATATACCAGTTAAAGTATATGACTCTCAAGGTAATGAACTCAATGTCTATATTAATCCGTCGACGGTTAACGTTGAAGCGGATGTATCTATGGCGGACAAGCGTCTACCAATTGAGACTGAAACAACTGGTAAATTAAGTGAGAACCTCGTTTTGGAAAATATAAAGGTAACTCCAGTTACAGCGACAATGTATGGGTCTAATGAAGCTCTAGATGGAATTGACCAAATTGATCCAATTATGGTAGATTTATCAGAAATTAGTGAAACGACTACGATTGAACATCAATTAGAAACACCAAATGGGGTTAGAAAAGTAGAACCTGAAACAATTGAAGTTGAGGTAGTTGTAGAAAATGCTGAGGAACGAGAGTTAACCGAATTAGATATTGAAGTCGAAAACTTAGCAGAAGGTAAAGACATTACCTTTGTGGAACCTGAAGAGCCTTTAATTGACGTGACTTTCATTGGTAAGGCATCTGATTTAGAAGAGTTAAGTAAAGAAGATGTCCGCGTGTGGATAGACGTATCGGAAACCATAGAAGGTGAAGTCTATAAAGATATAAACATTGAAGCGCCAGACGGTATACGCTACAAAACAGAAACAGAACGGGTTAGAGTCCGAGTAGAATAAATAGATTAGAAATATGGAAGAGAATAAAGGAGCGAAATAATATGGGTAAATATTTCGGTACAGACGGTGTTCGCGGCATAGCAAACAAAGACCTAACACCAGAATTAGCTTATAAACTAGGCCGTTTTGGCGGTTATGTTTTAACAAAAAATGCAACAGAAAAGCCAAGAATTCTAGTTGGTCGAGACACTCGTATTTCAGGAGAGATGCTAGAAGGCGCATTAATCGCAGGTATTCTATCTGTTGGGGTCGAAGTGATGCGATTAGGTGTCATCTCAACTCCAGGAGTTGCTTATTTAACAAAGGCCTCAGGTGCTCAAGCTGGCGTCATGATTTCAGCTTCACATAATCCAGTTGAAGATAATGGAATCAATTTTTGGATCTGATGGGTTTAAGTTATTAGATGCGCAAGAAGATGAAATTGAAGCCTTATTGGATGGTGAAGATAATCTTCCTCGTCCAGTTGGCGGAGACATTGGACAAGTGATGGACTACTATGAAGGTGGCCAGAAATACTTACAACACTTAAAACAAACGGTTGATACTGACTTTGATGGGGTCAAAATTGTGTTAGACTGTGCTCATGGTGCAACATCACCACTCGCATCCCATTTATTTGCGGACCTTGAAGCGGACATAATGGCTATTGGAGCATCCCCAGATGGTCTTAATATTAACGATGGATATGGATCAACTAATCCTGAAAAACTGCGTGAAACCGTGATTGAGCAAGGTGCAGACCTAGGGTTAGCTTTTGATGGTGATGGAGACCGTCTTATTGCCGTAGATGAGAAAGGAAATATTGTAGATGGCGATAAAATTATGTACATTTGCGGAAGCTATTATAAAAGTCAGGGCCGGCTGAAGCAAGATACAGTCGTAACAACAGTCATGAGTAACATCGGGTTATACCGTGCATTTGATGAATTAGGTATTTCAACAGCAAAGACTAAAGTTGGAGACCGTTATGTCATGGAAGAGATGCGTAAGAATGATTTCAATTTAGGTGGCGAACAATCAGGACACCTTATCTTTTTAGATCACAATACAACGGGTGACGGGATGTTATCAGCGTTACAACTCGTAAATGTTATGCAAGAAACTGGCAAACCTTTATCTGAATTAGCTGAGGGTATGACGAAATTCCCTCAAGAACTAAAGAACGTTCGTGTAACTGACAAACATGGTGTTACTGATAACGAAAAAGTTAAGCAAGAAATTGATCGCGTTGAGCAAGAATTAGGCGATAAAGGCCGTGTACTTGTACGCCCTTCTGGTACAGAGCCAGTTGTACGCGTCATGGTTGAAGCGCCAACTAAAGATGACTGCGATAAATATGTGAAACAAGTTGTTAAAGTCATTGAGGAACAATTAGGAATGTAAATTGCATACTTATAGAAGAGGCATAGGGTGTTATAGTGCCCTATGCTTTTTGTTAATAAAATGTAATTGACCAATCGCTTGAATTTAAAGTAAAATATGAGTTGTGCTGTTTAAAATGCACGTTATTCGGGAATGGAAAGGAGCGTAGTCGGAAAACTTAATATTAAAGCGCCAGGACTATTTCTATGGACGGTTTAACTAGAAATAGTTGACGAGGAGAAGGTTTCATCGAATCATCGGCGGGTGCCTTCCAGCTGCACGTCATCTCAGCTGTGTGTTTTAGTTGAAAACATAGAGGTAACTCTATGCACAACCAACTAAAATAAGATGACCTAAAAATACAGAATACGAGAAAGGGGCAAACGAATGCCCCTGACATCAGGAGTTTGTTTGCCTCTTTCCATAGGAGGTAACACGACATGTGTGGAATTGTAGGATATATTGGTAACAAAGACGCAAAAGAAATTCTTTTAAAAGGACTTGAAAAATTAGAATACCGTGGCTATGACTCAGCAGGTATTGCGGTACGTTCAGATCAAGACATGAACGTATTTAAAGTAAAAGGACGTATTGCGACCTTACGCGATGCTGTGGATGAGAATGTTAAGGCCACAACTGGAATAGGTCATACACGTTGGGCAACTCATGGTGAGCCAAGCGAGACGAACGCTCACCCTCACCAAAGTACATCTGGCAGATTCACTTTAGTTCACAATGGTGTGATTGAAAACTACCAAGAACTTAAAAGTGAGTATCTTGAAGGTGTGAACTTTGTTAGTGAGACAGATACTGAGGTTATTGTTCAGTTAGTTGAGAAGTTCGCACAAGAACTAGGTAATACGCTTGAAGCATTCCGTAAAACAGTTAGCCTATTACATGGCTCATATGCATTAGCGGTATTAGATTCAGAAAATCCAGATGAAGTGTATGTTGCGAAAAACAAAAGCCCATTATTAGTTGGCTTAGGTGAAAACTTTAACGTTGTCGCTAGTGACTCTATGGCAATGTTACAAGTAACCGATCAATTCGTTGAGCTAATGGATGAAGAAGTGGTCATTGTTAAACAAGACAGCGTAGAACTTCAGAAATTAGATGGCACACCAGTTAAACGTGAACCATTTACAGCAGAAATTGATGCAAGTGACATTGAAAAGGGCACTTACCCTCACTTCATGTTGAAAGAAATCGATGAGCAGCCGTTCGTCATGCGTAAAATCATTCAAGAATATCAGGATGAAAATGACGATATTAAGCTAGATGAAGATATTCGTAAAGCCATGAGCGAGTGCGATCGTGTATATATTATCGCAGCTGGCACAAGTTATCACGCTGGCTTAATCGGAAAAGAATTTTTAGAGAAAATTGCAGAAGTACCAACTGAAGTACACGTTGCAAGTGAGTTCTCATATAACTTCCCACTTCTATCTGAAAAGCCGTTATTTGTGTTCATCTCACAAAGTGGTGAAACAGCGGACTTACGTTCAGTATTAGTGGAAACCAATAAATTAGGACACCCAGCACTTACGATTACAAACGTGCCGGGATCAACCCTTTCTCGTGAAGCAAATTATACGATGCATCTACATGCAGGACCTGAAATTGCCGTTGCATCAACAAAAGCTTACACAGCACAAATGGCCGTATTAGCGATCTTAGCTGTAGATACAGCTCGTGCTAAAGGCTTAACATTAGATTTTGATCCAATGAAAGAATTAGGAATCGTTTCAAGTGCCATGGAAGCTCTATGTGACCAAAAGGAAGTTTTCGATCAAATCGCTCGAGATTACCTTTCAACAACACGTAATTGCTTCTTTATCGGACGCGGACTTGATTACTACGTTGGATTAGAAGGTGCTTTAAAACTAAAAGAAATTTCATATATCCAAGCTGAAGGATTTGCGGGCGGAGAGCTTAAGCACGGTACAATCGCGTTAATCGAAGATGGTACCCCTGTAATTGCCCTAGCAACACAAGAACACGTTAACAGCTCAATCCGAAGCAACGTACAAGAAGTTGTAACGCGTGGAGCTAATGACTGTATCATTAGTTTAGAAGGACTAGATCGTGAAGGTGACGCATTCGTCATTCCAACAGTTCATAACCTATTTACACCATTAGTGTCCGTATTACCATTACAACTAATTTCTTACTACGCAGCCCTTCATCGTGACTGTGACGTTGATAAGCCGAGGAATCTAGCAAAATCTGTAACAGTGGAATAATGATAAAGTTTAAAGCTGAGGTTATTTAGCCTCAGCTTTTTATATTCACATAAAATACTTTTTATAGGAGTTAATGGATTAAAATCTCCTTAAGAAACAATTTATACTGAAAATTCTAAATATTCCTTGATAAGAATATTCCTTATAAGGTATTTTGTGTACATAAAGAGTGTAAAGATACTTATTAAATAACTCGACGTGATATTGTGGAATTGAATTATTTCATTAAATGGAAAAGTATCTTCCTACAAGAGGGAGCAACAATTGAGATTTATGTTAATGGTTTTAAACAGCAGATTGATGAGGTAAATTTCTTTACAACAAGTAGTTACTGCCGATTCTATAGAAAAAAGCTTTAAAATAGGAGGTAGTTATATGAATGATTATTTTAGCAATTCTGCTTTGCCTAAAGTGGTCGCTCGATCCACTTGGCAAAATGAACTGAATGAGTTGCGAATCCGAGAGAAGGCGCATACTCGTGAAGGTGACGCAATTGCGGCAGCCCGTCGACGGTTGCCTATGGTGGAGGTGGATTCGACCACCCCACTAATCGGACCAGATAGCCCAGCTACTTTGCTGGATGCGTTTGAAGGTCGCAGCCAGTTAATTGTTTACTTCCACATGTGGCACACAGGCAAACCCGCATCTGAGCAGTGCGAGGGCTGCACATTTTCCACGACTCACATTAATGAGCTATCCTATCTGCATTCAAGGGACGTAAGCTATGCCACTTTCTGTGAGGGACCATTCGAGGAGAGTTAGAAATATCGCAACTTTATGGGCTGGACGATACCCTGGTATTCGGTGCCGCAGGAATCAGTAGATCGGTTAATCGTGGACAGGCATTTCGGTATCTTAGTCTGTTATCTCCGTGACGGTGAGAGGGTCTACGAGACCTACTGGACAACCGGGCGTGGCAATGAGCTGATGTCACCTTCGTACGGATTATTGGATTTGACTGTTTACGGTAGGCAAGAGTTCTGGGAAGATTCGCCAGAGGGTTGGCCGCAGCATTGGGGCTCCAAAGGTGGTCAGTTTCAACAGAACGGTCGTCCAACTGCTCAGTGGCCCCGCTTGGCAGCCGGACGTTCCGACGAACTCAGATCCTAAAAGATTATCCAATTGTCAAATGATATAACTAAGGAGAATGGTTGTAATTAAGGGTGTATAATTGTTTTTCCACTCCTCAAACTAAACATATAAAATTAGAGGAGTGAACAACATGGACCGTAAAGATCAACGAAGTCAAAACAACCAACATAGCCGCCTGAATAAAAATAAAATAACAGACGAACTTAATCCAGATGATTTTGATCAAAAAGAGGAAAAGCTTAATAACGGCCGAATACAAGATGATATAACAGATGAATTAAATCCAGATGACTTTGATCAAGAACGATAAACAAAAAACCCTTCAAAATGAATTTGAAGGGTTTTTAAAACATCTTAGGATAATCGCATTGTGGTAATACAAGTTCCATCTGGCTCATACGTAGAAATTTTTGCTCGGCGATCTTTCCATCGTGCTTTACTGTTACGTTATATGTTTGTTCCCGCGGAAGCCATAAATCAAAGAAGCCATTTTTAAATGTCTTCATTTCTTTATCAACAATGACTTCACCATCTTGATTCTCGATATAAACATCAAATGTCTCTTCAACCATCTCACCTTGACAGCCAGTTAAGCTATGGTTGGTACATGGATGTGTTTGGTTTACAAATGGGGCAATAGAGACAAAAACTCGTCTTCTGGTAAGTCATAAATTTTTCTTGTCCATCCTGATCTTGAATAATGAGTTTTTCTGACGTGATGGAAGCAGAACCTTCTGTTATTTCATCAGTGCTATAATCATTCACGAGTTCCTTTATATCAACATCTCCTGATGATGCTTCTTCACTTTGCCCGCATCCAGTTAAAATGACTGAAACCAATATAGTAGTTAATAAAAATTTTAATTTCATCTATTATGACGCTCCTTTATGTTCTAGTAAGCAATAAGATTATATCATTTTCCTTTCTTTTTGCATCTGAATCCATTCCACTACCAATCGCAATGCCAAGTGTCATTCCTATGGGAATTCCTAAAGCCAAGTTGTCAAAAAGAAGCATACCTAAGGCAACACCAAGACTAATCCCGACTGACATATATAACGTCATATAATGATTCTCAGGTACTAGCCCGTGCTTTTTTTGTAAGTGATTTTTTATGTTATTCGTTTGTTTGTGATGACGTTGATAATCTTCTTTATTTAGATCGTTGATTCTATGTTGTAAATCTCTGAAGTGGCGCTCTAAATCCTCTAAGAAATTAACACATTCTTCACACTCATTAGCATGGTCATCTAATCGTTTAGCAATTCTTATGTATTGATCTAATCCAAGTTTGGTTACCATCTTTTCATTGAGTTGTTTTTTTATGAATTCTATATCTTTCACAATCTGATCGACAGAATTACTATCCATGTGCGATTCCCCCTGTATTTGAAATACATCACCTTAACTTTATCATATATTTACATTGTATATATTTTTTTATAAATGATACGTCGGTGAAGTGGTAACAATAGGATTTATAGGAGTGAGTTTAATGGAACAGACGTGGCTTTCATTAATTCCGTTTGTCATTGTGATCGTTTTATCCATTACGTTAAAAAGATTCTTCCTGGGCTCGTGTTAGGGTTAGTGGTTGGGGCATATTTAGTTGATTTTAGTATTTTAAATGGTGCTAAAGAATCGGTTACTTATGTGGTTGAAACGATTGCTGACCCTGGGAATATTAATATCATTGCTTTTCTATATTTATTTGGTGGTTTAATTGGCATGATGCAAATTTCTGGTGGGGTTAAAGGGTTTTCTGAGTGGGCAAGTGAGAAAATTGGTTCTGAACGGGGGCTTTTATCAGCCATTTGGCTAACCTTACCTTTCACTTTTATGATGCCAATGTTTCGAATCATGATGATTGGACCAGTAGTTAAATCGCTACTTAAAAAAGTTAATATGTCCAGCTGGAAAGTCGGTTTTACAATGGATATCTCGACTAGTTCAGTCATTGTGTTATTACCAGCTGCAACGGCATTTGTAGGATTTATGGTTTCGATTATTGAAGGCGGAATCCAGAAACATAATTTAGAAGCAGATGCTTATGAAGTATTTCTATCCAGTATTCCTTATAACTTTTGGCGATTGTAATGTTAATCATCGGGTTGATTTGGACATTTTGGTCGAAGCCTAAGAAAAAAGACAAAAGTCAACATTCCAAACAAAAGGAAAAATACCATAGAAAAGGAATTAAGAAAGAGCTATCTACTGTTAAAGCTCAGCCTTGGAACTTAATTGTCCCGTTATTTTTACTGCTTGGGTTAACGTTATTTTTGTTATGGCAGGATGGGATGGAGAAAGGTGCCGAAAGTATATTTGACGCTTTTGCAGAAGCGGATGCAACCTTTATTATATTACTAGCTGTGTTTATCACGTTAATATTTACATTTATTTTTTACATGATCAGAAAACAAAAGCTGGATGAAACGTTGTATCACTTTTACGATGGCGGAAATCAGTTAATGGAACCAATAATACTACTGATTTTAGTATGGGCACTGTCTCTCGTTGCAGAGGATCTTGGCTTTTCTAAATTTATAGGTGCGACATTAGGGTCATTTTTACCAGCCTTCACAATTCCGGCGATTGTATTCTTAGTTGGTTCTGTTGTGAGTTATTTTATCGGGTCATCATTCGGAACGTGGGGAATCTTTATGCCACTTGGTGTCGCCCTTGCCGCATCAACTGGTGCTTCCCTTCCAATGACAGTTGGAGCCGTGTTTGCGAGCGGGACATTTGGTGCTATGACGTCCCCACTTGGAGATACGACGATCACGACGGCATCTATTATGAATGTGCCGCTTATAGATTATGCTCGCTACAAGCTTAAAATAGTCTCGATAGGAGTTGGAATTGCTGCTATTTTGTACCTTGCGTTTGGGTATTTTATAGGTGCGTAAAAATATAAAAACCACCTTAAAGGCATATAGCACTTTAAGGTGGCACTGTTTTGGTTTATTTAACTCTTTTACCTGACATCAATTCCATCATAATTTTTCCAAGTTCATGGTTGTCATGAAGTCCATTAAACAACTCAGATTGAGGTCCATATGCGTATACGTTAACGTCTACGCCATCATGCCCGCCGGTAGTCCATCCTGTTCCTGTGCGTTTATTAAAAATCTCTTCAATAGCGTTATCAATTTCAGTGCCATCTTCTGACTTAGCAGCTTCTTGTACAGATGTTAATTCTTTAGACGTTAGTTCAAAATTTATATTTTCTGTTAGAACGTCTTTAACTTCTTTACCATCTGCAATTTGCTCAGCCATGTAGTCAGGGGTGTGTTCAGCTTTTGTAATAGCTGTTGGGTCAAATTTATATTCACCATCTATTCCCATAGTTAGGCCACCAGTTGAATGATCGGCAGTGGTCACAACAAGTGTGTGTTTATCTTTCTTCGCAAATTCAATCGCTGCTTTATAAGCTTTTTCAAAATCTTTCATTTCGCTCATAGCTGCTACAATATCATTGTCATGTCCTGCCCAATCAATCTCACTACCTTCAACCATTAAAAAGAATCCATCTTTGTCTTTGCTTAGTCGATCAAGAGCGGCGCTGGTCATTTCTTCTAGTGAAGGCTGGGAGTCTGGTCGATCAATAGCGTATTCTAAGCCGACTGGGGCAAATAAACCAAGTAGTTGATTATTTTGGTTTTTTGCAGCTCTTCTTTAGACGTTACATAACTATATCCATCTTGTTCGAATTCTTCTGCAAGGTTGCGATCATCTCGAACAAAGTAATCGGTACCGCCACCAAGCATGACATCAATTTTGTGTTCTCCATTAATGAGTTCGTCATAATAATCACCGGCAATTTGGTCATAATCATGACGTGATTCATCATGGGCTCCGAATGAAGCGGGTGTTGCATGGTTGATTTGTGAAGTGGAAACAAGTCCAGTTGCTTTACCTTGTTTCTTGGCTAATTCAAGGGCAGTTGGAACTTCTTGTGTTTCCATATCTACTGCAATAGCCCCGTTGTATGTTTTAATTCCTGAAGAAAGTGATGTAGCTGCTGCAGCCGAGTCTGTAATACTTTCTTCATGATCCCATGAATAAGTTTTTGCATACCGACAAAATGTTCATCGAATGCTGTGTTTTCCATATATGGTGTAGATGGGTCGTCTTGTAGGTAACGATAAGCTGTATTGTAAGCTGGCCCCATACCATCTCCTATTAAAAAGATGACGTTCTTAATTTTTGCCTGTCTTTTAACATTTTGATCCGCTGTTACAGTATCATTTGCGAGAGAGAAGCTAGTAAAGATTGAACCTACCAATACTCCTGCGATGACAACACTCATTATTTTTTTGAATAGGTGCTTGTTTAACAAAATATTTCCTCCCTTAATGGTTGATGTGTAACATTGGCCAATTAGGAAGATTCTTTTGATTAAATTGTGCACAATTTAAAGAAGCTCCCTTTCAAGTCCGATTGTACAATAGAGTTAAATGGGAAACTACAACTCTAGCAAACTCTTAACACAAGCTTTACAAAAATTTAAAGTGTTACAAACTTTTGGATTACGACATGGAATTATTAGGAAGATAAATGAGGTAACCAACGCAGTCAAAAATATGGAGTGCCATTAAGTTCAGAATTTTTTAACATTTATTAACTTGATCTTGTGGTAATCTAAATTTAGGAGGTGGGTTATGAGGAGTGAGTGGAGAAATGCCGTTTATCTTCTAGCATCACTGAGTTTAGGTAATCTAGGAAACTTTATTTATTTAGTTTGTATTAATATTTTAGTTTATAACAATACGGGTTCTGCCACAGCAGTTGCTGCACTATGGTTAATCGGACCTCTAACTAACATTATTACGAAGTTTTGGACTGGAAGTTACATAGATTTTCGTAGCAAACGGAAAATCATGATTCAAACGTACATAGCTAGAGGATCTTTAATTATACTGATTCCTCTTATGCCCCATATCGTTTTTATTTATATTATTTTAATTTTACTAAGTATTGCTAATGCTTTTTTCGGGCCTTCATCGATGACTTATATAACAGTAATTATTCCAAAAGATATGAGAAAACGTTTTTAATTCCATTAAAAGCTTTACTTCATCAACAGCGTTTATGATTGGACCAGCTATAGGGGGTTCGTTAATTTTACTATTGGACCTTCAAACAACACTCTGGATAAATGGAGGGTTCTTTATTCTAGCGGCACTATTACTTATGAAAATAGCTGATAAAGAGAATCTGGATTTGAAGTCAGCTCCTAAATTAACATTAAAACAGGTCATAGATGATTTTGGAGTGGTCAAGCATTTTATGAAGCAAAATCTCTATGTATCGGCCATTTATTTAGGCTTTATATTTGTCATGGTAGCAACATTTGCAATGGATGCCCAAGAGATTGTTTTTACACAGCAAGTCATAGGGCTAAGTGAGACGGAGTACAGTTTACTCATTAGTATCACAGGAATTGGATCGGTGGCTGGTGGTGTGATCTTATCTTTCCTATCGAATAATTTTTCATTAAGATTCATGATTAGTATTGGGATTTTACTGTCATCTATTGGATACGTCATCTATGCCCTTTCATGGTCGTTTATCTCGATTACAGTTGGCTTTGTGGTACTTGGTTTTTTCTTAGTGTTTTTAAATGCAGGAATCACTACATTCTATCAAAATAATGTGCAGTTAGATTTAATGGGAAGAGTTACGAGTATCATTCAGTTAGTTCAAAGTGCTGCACAGGTTTTACTTGTTTTAGTTGTTGGTTTTCTAGGTGACATTCTGTCGTTAAGAATTACGATTATAGGTTTATCACTATCAATGTTAATATTGTCTTTCATTTTTGTTTATTTTGTAAATGAAACGAAATACAATTATTTGTATAAAGATACTGCTTAAGGTGGTATACATAAAGTAAAAGGGAGTGATTAAATGAAACAAGTATCCCCATTCTTAATGTTTCAAGACGGTAAGGCTGAAGAGGCGATGAATTTTTATACGTCAATTGTTGACGATTCGCAGATCAGTGAGATTAAACGTGCTGGAAAAGAAGGTCCTGGTGAAGAAGGAGAAATCGTACAAGGAACATTCGTGCTTAAAGATCAGGAGTTTAGATGTATGGATAGCTCGATTAAACATGAATTTGATTTCACTCCATCGTTTTCTATCTTTTTAGAGTGTGATTCAGAAGATGAAATTGAAGAACTGTTTCAAAAATTAAGTGATGGCGGGAAAGTTTTAATGCCCTTAGACAAATATGAAATTAGCAGAAAGTTTGGTTGGGTAAATGACCGCTATGGTGTATCTTGGCAGTTGAATCTGCAATAACCACATAGAGTCGTGAATCGATAATCCAAAGACTGTTAATGAACTTAGTCGAGTGCATTTCACATAGGAAATGCACTCTGTTTTGTTATTTAAAAATTTTTCTAGCGAATATATATTGAACTATTGGATATATAATAACTGCTAAACATAAAGCAGTAAGTATTAAGACATTGCCTAAACTACTGAGACTTCCGTTTACGATGTTTTCAATAAACCAGAATGCTAGTAAAAGAACCGTTAAAATATAGTAACTAATTCTCCCACTCTTATCCTTAATTTGTTTACCCATTTCATCTTTTTCTGTTTGACGATCACTACCCCAAGTTGCGAATTGGAAGAACACTAGAACAATTAAGACCCACATAATAATATCTGCCATTTGTCCTTCTTCATCATTAATGAAATCTGTAATGTACAACCCTAAGAATACTATTACAATTATACCTAAGAGTATGGCTCCAACCAATTTTAATTTTTCATACACCTTACCTCCTTTTATTTTCTTTAATTTCAAATTGAAAAAGATCATCGACATTGGTATTTAATAGATAAGCAATCGTAAAAGCGAGGTTTAAAGTTGGATCGTATTTATTATTCTCTATAGCATTAATGGTTTGACGTGAAACATTTGATCGTTTAGCTAATTCTTCTTGAGATATTTTCATGGCTTTACGTAATCCTCTAATATTATTTTTCATTAAATACCGCCTACTCTTTGTAAAATATATTTGACATTTTCATTGTATTTTAAAATAGAAAAATGTCAAATATGTTTTACATTTTATTTTTTGTTTTTCTATTGACTAAACGGTCATTCAATGTAAAATGAAGTTATAAATTCTTTTTGGAGGGTTGCCCATGGATTTGCATTATGAGACTAGGGGAAAAGGTCCTGTAATTGTTCTGCTTCATAGTGGAGGAGTTGATATGCGGGAATGGTCGTATTTAGTGCCTTTATTAGTCAAACACTTTAAAGTTATTACATTTGATGCGCGAGGAGTTGGAAATTCGCCATCGCCCACTACAAGTCAGGTCGATTATGTAGATGATTTGCTAAAGCTTCTTGATTATTTAGAAGAACCTCAAGTATCACTAGTTGGTCATTCAATTGGTGGACAAATTGCGACAGAGTTTGCGTTAATGTACCCTGAACGTGTTGAGAATCTAATATTAATTGCGCCTTCGCTGTCAGGGTTTGAGTATTCTCATGAATTTAAGAAATATCTAGATAACATTAATCAAGCTGCGCCAGATATTAACAAAATGGTTGATTTATCATTAAAGGGATCCCTGTATAAGGTGGTCATGGCTGGTGAACATCGTGATTTTATGGTTGAAATGCACCGGAAATACTTTGAACGAGTATTACAATGGCCCGCTTTTGAGATGATTTGGCCTGCGCCTCCTGCTAATAAAAGGTTAACCAACTTAACCGTAAAGACCTTACTTTTAATAGGAGGTGTCGATTTTAAAGATAATCATCGTGTTTTAAATTGCTTCGATGTAGCCTCAGATGTTTGTAATTATGAGATAATAAATGCAGATCATATGGTAACTCTTACTCATCCTTCAGAACTTTATGAACAAATCACTAACTTTATTAAGGAATGATTGTTAATGCCCAGAAACCAAGAAGAAAATGAGCGTATACGTAATAAAACAAAAGAGAAAATAATTCAAACTGCAATGGAGTTATTTATTAGGCAAGGGTATCATGCAACTTCAATTAGTGCGGTTGCTAATGAAGCAGGAATTTCTAAGGGCTTGTTATACAATTATTACAAAGGCAAAGAAGAACTAATTGCGACCATGGTAAACATGCGAATTCAAAATGTAGCTGAGGTTATAGAAGGTGCTAGAACACTTAAAAATCCGGATAAACAACTAAAATATATTATTGAGCATGCTATTCACAATGTCTATAAAGAACCGCAAGTTTTTCGATTTTATTTGCATCTACAAACACAACCCATAGAAGATGAAGTATTAATTAAATATAGTCAGATACTTATTGAAGAGAATGCAAGACAATTTGAGATTCAATGTCAAATTTTTGAAGAGTTAGGTGTTGATGAACCTAAGAAACGATCCTTATACTTTTCATCAACACTTCAAGGGGTTATGTTAATGATTTCAACTTACCCGAATCAATTTCCCATTGAAGAAATAAAAGAACAGGTCGTGAGTGAGTTTTGTGATACTCATCTTAAATAAGTTTTAACGAATACCTGGTAGGTCAAGAGAATATAGTGTTGGCAGGGAGGAGTGAATATGATTAATGCCCCTGTTCAACATTTTTATACGGTCAAAAGAGGAGATACCTTATCCCGGTTAGCGAGACGTTTTGGCCTTACAATTGGTCAGTTATCATCTGCGAATAATATCGCAAACATAAATAATTTAATAATTGGTCAGCAGCTTTCGATTCCAAAGCCATTTCTTTCACATCGTGTCAGAAGTGGAAACACCATTTATAGTATATCTCAAATGTATGGGGTGGATCCGCAATCTGTTATCAACCTTAATCAACTACGGCCACCTTATACCATTTTTCCAGAACAACGCTTAATAATCCCGCCAGGACTCCCGTATTACACTGTTCAACCTGGAGATACATTGTATCAGATTGCTAGAAGATATAATGTTAGGACAAATCAGTCGATTAATTTCCCTTTATTACAAGTAGTCAATCAATTAGCAAATACAACAATTTTTCCAGGGATGCAATTAGTCGTTCCCTATGCACCTCCTGGAGGGGGAGGGTTAATTGCATATAATTCTAACCATGGAGGTTCCTATGATTTGTGGCTATACCATCCAGCTAATGGAACGCATCAAGGATTAACCAATCAATTGGCAGATACCTTCACAGTCCCTTCTTGGTCTCCAGACGGCATGAAAATAGCATTTATTGGACTCAATTATGTTGTGTTCGTGCTAAATCTATTAAATGGACAATTATCGCAGATTGATCAATTAAGTCAAGATGATGTTTTAACAATAGATTGGTCTAATGATCATCATACAATTGCTTATACAAAAGGTAATCAAATTGTTTTATATAACACGTTAAGTCATCAGGCAAAAATGATTAATAATCAGCTACCTAGAGACGTTCAATGGTATCCGAATGGTGAAGAGCTTTTATTCTCAGCATTGGATGCAGGCGGAATGAGACAAATGTATAAAATTAATATAGATGGCAGTAATGAAGTTCAGTTTACAAATCAACAGGCCCCAGTAAACTTTTTAAGATTATCTCCGAATGGAACATTGGCTTTATTTACTTCACCAGGTGCAAGTATATCCATTATTCATACGCTCGAATTAGACACAGGCAATATATTTGGTATTTCAGGTGGACCACTGGCAAAAGATTATAATCCTGTGTGGTCGCCAGATTCATCGCAACTTGCTTATAGTGCTACTGCTTTCGATGACGAACAAGGTTATTATTCACAAATTAAAACCGTGGGGAGCAGAGGAGGAAATGATTTAATAAAATCTACTTCTAATTGTTTTTCTACCCCTATAAGATGGTCACCGAATGCTCAAAGTCTAATCTACTTAGCAGGTTGTACAGAAGAAAGTTTCGCTAATTCGATGTGGTATGTAGACCTGAATACAATGAATCCGATTCAGTTATTTAATGTTAGAGGTAGTATAACTTCTTTAAATTGGTCTAGCACTTAATAGAAAAAGCTGAGAACTTTTTTTAATTCTCAGCTTTTACATATCTATTTCGATAACTTATTTCTAATCTGATTAAGCTCATTGACCGAGAAGTCTATCATTTTCTGATAAATCGTTAAAATCATCTGGCCATAATTGTCACCAGGAACTGCCCATTTACCGTTCAGACCAATCCAAGTTGGAGCGCTTCCTCTTGTGACTAAATCGAATCGTGGATCGACTAGTTTTTCGCCTTTTGGTAAAGGTTTGGTAGAAGCATAGGCATACAAGTGCTGAATGTGAGCTCTGACGCCTTGTTCAGGGGAGTCAAAGCTTGCTCCAGGATTATCTGGTCCAGTTGCACCAATTCCAGCGTAGTTATTTTGATCAGGCTTCACGACGCCGGTAAACCTAAAGTAATCTGTTTCATGAATAGCCTGGGCAAAAGCAATGTCCCCGCGGATATTATATTTTTTACCTAAGTTGAGATAGTAGTTAGCAAGGTTTGGAGCATCTTGATTGATTTCCTTTACGAAACGTTGCATTAGTTCAGGAGATAGAAAGGTATTTCCTTGAATGGAGTAACCGGATGGTTTTTCTTTTGGAGTTTGATCGACTTCACCTTCTGTTAAGATGTAAGCATCTTGAATACCAGCATTTTTTTTACTTCTTCTAAGCGAGCTTCGGCATTTTCCCTAATAGAAAAGGCGCCTGCTTGAACGCGATACCAAGTTGTTCCTGATATTGTAACTGTTGTGATAAAAGAGTCAATCCCTTGGTTTTGAAGGTATTCCACGCGGTTTTCGGCATTGTCGCGTGTCTGAAAAGCACCTGCAATGACTTTGTATATTGTTTCACCTGAGTCTTGTTCTTTTCGTTTTAAGTTAAAGGCTTTTGCTAGTCCGTTGACGTGTCCTTGGGCAACATCTTGACGCCAATTCTCGTCCGCTATAAGTTTGTTGTCTTCTGGGTGGTCAATGAACCCATTTTCCGTCAGCATGGCATGCATGGTAGTTTCCCTAAGAACGTGGAAATTTGCTTTCTTTTTACCTCGGTTAACTAATCTATTCAATTGAATAATCTCTTCATGAATGATATCACGATACTGAGCAGTTTGGGATGAATCGGAAAGACTGCTGTGAATGTAATCTTCATAACCTTGGGCGTTTCCGTTATAGGCATTACAGTGAATGGATAGATAGAAATCAGCTCCCCAAGCATTGGCCTCATTCGAGCGCGCATTAAGTGATTTAGTTTCATCACTGTTTCGGCTCATCAAAATATCTACATTTTCAAAGTTATGAGTTAACAGATTTTGAATTCGTCTTGCGATATCAAGGTTCACATTTTTCTCAAGTAAACCGTAACCTGTTGCCCCAGAATCGGTGCCACCATGACCAGGATCTAAATACAATTTCATATCATCCCTCCTTATTAATTAAGTTTTGTTACCATAATATTATATGAAATCTCTTATTTTTGAAGTGGACCTTTATAGTATTTTTAGTGAAATAAATAGAATAGAATCTGGTAAAATAAACCTAGAGGTGATGATATGGGTAATAGAATTAAGTTACAACACCCGAATTCAGACAAACATATGCAATCCATCGACAAAGAGAAGTACAATCAAATTAAAGATGTCATTTTGTCAGTTATAGAAAAACATGAAGGAATTACGTTTAAAGAGTTATCAAAAGAAGTATTGACTGCTGTAAAAGATAGTTTTGATGGGTCACCTTCTTGGTACTGCACGGCTGTCAAATTGGATTTAGAAGCTAGAGGTCTCATTAAGAGAATCGATTCAAAAAGCCCGCAGAGGTTAAAAATAAACAGGTAGCATGTGGCTGCTACCTGATTCTACATAAAGTCAAAAAAGTATCTGACAACATGGAAAAAGACAGGGGACGTATAGGTTAGACTATCAACACGGCTAAGATATTTGTCCTTGAGGGACTCTTGTTTTCGTGATCTGCTATGAGTAAATCACGTTTTAAAAATGAGATTGTCACGCCACCTAAAAATCCAGCAATCCCAATGATGACGCCAGATAAAATCCCGAGGTCAAATCAAACGTGGTTAAGTAAGGGTATAAATAATAGGACACAATGGTCGTAATGGTTATTGATGCCAAGAATCCTTCCCACGTAATGTAGGGATGAGCCGTAGGGACGACCTTGCGTTTACCTAAGTAAATGGAAACGATATACTGAACCACATCATTAATCTGGGTAAGAATAATGAGGAATAAAACAAGATTGGGTCCAAGTTCAGGTGAAGCAATTGGGTAATAAGCTAAATGGCTAAGGCCGAACACCATTAACATCAGACCCCATTGAGTGAAGCTCACTGATTGTAAGAATCCCAATGTCCCTTTACCGAGAATCCGTGGTAATGGTAGAAATAAGAATACATAAACAGGAATAAAGACGATAAACATGCCATACCAACCGATATAAATCCAATAAAATTGAAGCGGGATAACAAGGTAAGTCCATAAGAACAAACGGCGATCAGATTTTCTAGTTTTCATCATCGAAAAGTACTCTCTTAAGGCAAATAAACATAAAATCATAATTGAGATTAGAGAAACGATTGGATTGAATAATGTTGCAAAACTAAAAACCACAAGCATTCCCCACCAAGTTTTGACTCGTGCTTGAATCGCTGTGAAATCTTTGTGCGCTTGCTTCTTTTTGACAAAATATAAAGCTGTGGACGCTGAGAGTAGGGCGATTAACAAAATTGATAAGGTCCATACGGTTTCAGTCATAAGAGGTTCACCTCTATTCTTAAAAGCTGCATTCATCTTACAGTATATCGTATATAATGAAAAGTAAGAATTTTTTATAATATTTTGAAAGAGGGATACGATGAGTGAGCAACAGGTGTATATTGTGCTATCAGATACGGGGACGTTATTCACGAATCTAATAAAATCCTATACCAGAGCCCCTTACAATCACGCATCCATCGCGTTTGATTCGGAGCTTAAAGAAATGTATAGCTTTGGGCGCAAGAATCCTAGAAACCCACTTCATGGCGGTTTTGTCAAAGAAGATGTGTTAACGGGGACGTATAGTTATTACCCTGAGACGACCTGTGTGATTTATAAATTAAGTGTGACTGATCGCGAAATTGAAAAGATGAAACGGATTTTAAATGTGTTTATCAGGAAGAACGATAAGTTTTTATATAACTTCCTAGGTGTGGTTGGCGTGTCAATTAAGGAACCGATTGAATTTAGCAATTCGTATTTTTGTTCGCAGTTTGTAGCGGAAGTATTAAAGCGGTCAAGTATAAACCTTTGGGATAAGCTTCCGGCCATGGTAACACCAGAGGATTTTCGCAAAAGCGACCGTCTAGATCTGATCTATGAAGGGAAGTTGTTTGAATTTGAACCTGTGAAAAGGAGCAATGGTTAAATTAACCTTGCTCCTTTTTCGTCCTTATATGTGCCTTCCAGGTGTTGATGGATGTAGGGATCCCAATTACAACCGCTACCCAGAAACTCCAAATAGCATAACCCCACTCACCAGTGTAAATGGATAGCCCAACAAAGAATAATAACTGCCCAACAGTCGCAAACCAAATAGCAATCCAAGCCAGAGTCACATTTTCTTTCATTTCAGACCTCCCAATAATGGTATTTAAGCTATTATATCATATTTTAGTATGTTTAATTATAGTCAATTCAGGTAAACAAGTTAAAAGTCTTAATTTAGGTGGTGATGCTATGAGCGATAAAAACAAAAGGACTTAAAAAAGAAAGACACAGTGGATAACAAGCGACAGAGCGCCTATGAAGAAGAACGTAGTGAACTGCACAAGTTCAAAGATCAGCAGCTGACCGACGAGATTCCACTAAAAGACTTAGAAATAGAAGAGAAGAATACGAAAGACAAGAAGAACAGCCAAAGCACATCCCAAACTGAGAAGAAATACCGCAATCCTAAGGAAAAATAATTGGGTTAGATAAACTCAGAAAAACGGTAGATAAAAACGAGTTTTTTACCCCGTCGACAAATTTCACGGTAGATATATTTGAAACTGGGGTAGATAATTTCAAAAATAGGTTAGATATAATAAAAGAAGGCTTTGCGTCTAAGCGCAAAAGCCTTTCCTTTTTAAAAATCGTATTTAGCATCTTCTTCTTCTCGGATGCGTTGGTAGGTTTCGGTTAACACTACTGTGTCATCAACTAGACGCTCGATGCGGAATAGGACATCATGATTCACAATTTCTTTTCGCTGAAAATCTTCCTGCTCAATAAAAACGTAGGACTGAACGATTTGAGCTTTCATATAACCAAGAATCGGCTTTAGTTGATTTTCTAATATCAAAAAATGCTTAGAAGATCCGGCCGTTGCGAGCATGCTGACGACTTTGTCACGGAACGCATTAACGGGTAGTAGGTCAAAGATATTTTTCAGAGTTGCAGGTATTGATGCTTGGAAAATGGGCGTTCCTATGATAATCGCATCTGCTTCCATGATCGTTTTTGTGACGTAACCTGTATCACCTTCATACTCGAGATAGTTACGTCCGTCACTAAACTGAATGTCATAATCAGCCAGGTCAATCAACGTCACCTTATGACTAGGATACTTTTCACTTAACAATTTAACCGTATAATCCATGGCTGTTCGGGTTTTTGACCCGACAATAGAGCCTGATAGAGCTACAATCTTCATCTATAATCCTCCTTACTTCTTCGTGTACTTACGAATGGCTGGTAGTACCTCAGATCCGATCGTATCAATGTTACGCTTTAGTTTATCGAACGTCACCCCACCAAAATCCATCTGTGCGATATAGCGTTGATGGCCGAAGAGTTCATGTTGGTAAAGAATTTTTTCAATGACTTCTTGTGGGCTACCAATATTCATGACATCGCGTGGGTCTGCGCCTTGAGCGAAATGCTGTTTAGGGAAGCCTTGGCCGTTTGTACGTTTCATGCCTTCATTAATGTGAGGGTACGTCTCGCGTTGAGCTTGCTGCGTTGTTTCAGCAGTATAGAAAAAACCAGCCGTCGATACTGGAAACTCAGCAGGGTTATAACCACTTGATTCTAATGCGTCTCGATATGCGTCAATTGAACGTTTAAAAATTGTTGCTGGACCTCCTAAATGAGCTAAGTACATCGGTACGCCCGCATAACCTGCTTTCCTTGCGCTTGCAGGTGTACCCCCTACTGCACGCCAAATTGGCATCGAGCCGTCTTGTGGTCGAGGAAGCACGCGTGCATTACGAAGCGGAGCACGATACTTTCCTTCCCAATTAACGACTTCGTTTTCATTTATGTTTACTAGTAGGTCAAATTTTTCCTCAAACAAATCTTCATAGTCTCTTAAGCTGTACCCTAAAAGCTCAAAGTTCCCTACACGTGACGCTCGCCCAGCCACAATCTCAGCACGGCCTTTTGAAATAAGGTCAAGCGTTGCAAAGTCTTCATACGCGCGGACAGGATCAAGAGTACTAATGATAGTTGACGAACTAGAGATTTTGATTTTTCAGTAGCCTGAGCAATTGCCGATAACACGACTGTGTGCGCCTGGGTCGTGAAGAAATCCTGGTGGCTCTCACCGACACTAAAAAAGTCGAGCCCGGCTTGTTCAGCCAGTTGAGCTAACTCAATGATTTCGTGAATTCGCTGTTGTGCAGAAATTCGTTCACCCGTTTGTGGATTAGGTAAGTGATCGCCCAATGTATACAATCCAAACTCAAGACCATTACTAGGGTCTATGCGATATTGTTTCATATGTAAAAACCAAACCTTTCAAGTTTTTGTTTTAACTTTCTTTGTATCATAATTTATGATAACTCAATCTGTTGTTTAAGTTAATCTGAACGACTTAAAAGCGAATAGTACAACCTCTTTCCAACATAAATTCTTACAAAGGAGAGGGTGCGATGCTCAGGAATATTGATTGGCAAATGGTCACATTTGTTGGTGGTATGGTCCTTAAAGAATACTGGATTTATTATAGATTGCCTCAAATTTATTATTGGGAAACCCATTTAGAATATGACACGAAAAAGTCCGCTTAAGTGTTAATTCTTAATTTCTGTTCATACTAAGGGAAAAGGTGAATGGAGGTTAAGCATGTCACATAAGAAAAAGAAGCAGGAAGAGAATAAAGTTGCTGAGAAGAATTATGAGCCTTCGGACTATGAAGGTGAAACCCAAATAGAACAAGGGTTAGCAGAAACACATGAACAAGTCTCGGATGGGTATCATGAAGGTACGATTGATCGAGCACAAGGTAGAGAAGATTAAATTAAGCTCCAGTGGGAACCCACTGGAGCTTTACTGTTATGATGCTAGTTTCTCACATTCTTGAGCACATCTATGACATGCGTCTGCACACTTCTGGCAGTGGTCATGATCATGTTTAGCACATTCATCACCACACGCACGGCATACAGCTGCACATAATTGTGCGTATTCCTTAACGAATTTCGTATCTAATGTTAAGGCTTGTTCAAAGTTTGAACAAATATCAGCACATTCTCGGTCTAATCTTACACATTCAATCATATGTTCTAAGTCAGGTTCCTGTAGGCAGGCTGTGTAACAATGGTTACATGCCTCCATACATTCATGTAAAAACGTTAATGACATCAGCATATTTTTCGTGGCTCATCTAAAATCCTCCTTAAAAGGTTTTATAGATATATTGCCACTCTTAATTTTAATTAAACATTAAGAGGCGATTGGTCTTCCGTTATTTTTTCATCTATAAACTTAAAGTACGGAAGTGAAATACCAAAGAAAGAGGTAGCACAAATAATCCCACCAATCATAAAGTACATTGGTCTGATGCCATATAATTCGCTCAAAATTCCACCTATAAACAGCCCTAACAATACAGCTCCTCGGACAATTAACATACGCACAGATCCCACCTTTCCCATAAGTCGGTCCGGGACGGCTAGTTGTAATAAGGTGATGTTATGTATGCTAAAAATAGCAATCATTATTCCGCCAATACTTTCAGTGAAAATCGCAAACCAAATACTATGGTTGAACCCAAGTGCAATAAACGTTAAGCCTCCGACAAATAAGGCACCAAGCATCATGAGTCTTCTGCTATTTATTTTGAAATAGTTAATTAATAATGCCCCAATTACATATCCTAGTGGAAATCCGGCTAAAAATAACCCGTAATGAAGCTCATTACCAGCGAGAACATCTGTAATATAAGGGATCGTAATAACAATGGTGACGCCAACACCAAATTGAACAAATGCTAAGAAAATATTTAGCCATAAAATGATTTTTGTCTGAAAAAGTATGAAGTACCTTCTATAAACTCTTGAATCCATGGTTTGCGAATATCTCGAGGACCTCTTTTTTCTTGAACGCGCAAAATAAGAAATCCGCTTAAAAATAACAAAGTACTAACCATTGCCAATGTGATTTCAGCACTCAAGTATTGAACAACTAACCCGGCAGTTATGGGTGCCACAACCGTCATGACTCTAATGGTACTTTCTAAATAGCCATTTGCAGTTTGTAGTTGTTCTCTAGATACAATCGTTGGAGTGATTGCTTGATTCGCAGGTATATATAGAGGGGTAATGATTCCAATGATGAATTGAACCAGATATAAGTGCCACACTTCTAGGTGCCCCGTAGATAAAACAATTAGCGGAAAGATGAAAATAAGTCCCCTTGACCACTGGGTGAGGACCATAATCCATTTCCGACTCCACCTATCAATGTAAGGCCCAATGATAAGCTGTAACGTTAAGGATGATAAATAATATAAAATCCATATGCTACCTAAAGCCAATGTGGATTCTGTAAGGCGATACACCAAGATGGACATGCAGAACGTCCCGAATTGTCCACCAAGTTCTGATATACCATTGCCAAACCAAATAGATGTGAAAGAACGGTTTTTTAATAGTGGCTTCATTTCTAGCACTTCCCAATATTGTTAATAACGAATAAATTTTTTCAAATCATTAATAGCTTGAATGTGCATGCCTTCATGAAAAATAGTTCTGATCAAGGCCTGTTCAATTGTAAACATTCCCATTTCGGTTGGTGGAAATTTTTTCTTCTAGACGGTTACCATAGAGGTCTATAATTTTTGAGTTTGCTCGCTTAATAGTTGTTTTAAATGTGAAAAAGATGGGGTCTCAGCGCTAAAATCATTCGGGCTTGTCCCGAATCCAAACCAACCGTTGTAATGATCAGGATATAGATTGTCTTTCGTCAACACTTTAATCCACATGTATTGGTCTAAGTAAACATGCCCTAAATTCCAGCGAATGCTGTTGTTAAAACCTTTTGGGGTGATGTCAGCCTCTTTTTCTGAGACATCACTCACGAGTGACAACAACTCTTCTCTATAAGATTTAAGCTGATTAAACAATACTTTATGTCGTTTTAGCATGGTAAACCTCCGAATTATATTTGTTATATATTTCGACAAATATATGACGAATCCTTTAATCTTTGTTTTAATATAGATAGAAGACTTATAATAAGGAGCTTTTCCTATGGAAGACAGTAAAGAAATACGGTGGAAGCAATTTTTTGAGAACTATGAAAAAGTGTTTAACCGTCTGAACGAGCATAGTCAAGAGATGTTAGATAGTGAACTTGAGATCGCGGGGTACATACATTTTTTTGAAATGGCTATGGAGCATGCGAATAAAGTGATCTATTCGTATTTAGAAGCTAAAGAAGTTGCCGTAGAAACACCGAGGGAGTCGATCAAAGAGATGGCTAAACTTGGCTTAATTGAAAATGAACGGGTATGGTTTAAGGCGCAGAACCGTAGGAATTTAACTATTTTTATTCATAATGATGAATTGGCAAATGAATTAGTTAATGATATTGATCATATTTATTTACCTGACTTAAACGTTTTATGAAAACCTGAAGGCTTTAGTATAGTGGAAGCAATTGTTAAACATACTCATCCCTTTTAGAACCAAACTAATAATGATCATGTATATGAAAAGGGGTGTAAGTCAATGCAAATGCGCATGAAGAATATAGAATGGCTTCCGATGATTGCATCAATTGGAATTGGAGCTGCAGCTTATAGCATGATGACCGGTCGCGGTGGTCAATTGCAGAGCTTTTTACCAATGCTAACGAATATGATGAATCAACAAGGTCAAATGGGTCAAAAACAACAGGGCGGAGCAGCTCAGCAACAAAAACAAACGCAAAATCAGCAAAACCCTATGGGAGCATTAGCGCAGCAAGCACAACAGGGGCAACAGCAAAAGCAAAACCAACAACCACAAATTCATTAATATAAAGGCAGGGACTCGTTCCCTGCTTTTGTCATGTAATTGTAATGGATAAATAAGACAATATTGAACATGTTAACGAATGATACCTTACATGAAAGGAAGTTGTTAACATGAAGAAACTTTGGTTTAGTGTTTTGACTGTTGCGGTAATAGCTATTGGAGTATTTGGTGTTGTATCAGCTGAACCCGATCCAGTTGAAAAGTCTGAGTTAACGGAAGAGCAGCAGGAAGAGATGGCGTCTCTACAAAATGAAGTATTAGAAAAAGAGAAGGAGATTATACAAAAATACGTTGACTTTGGTGTAATTTCAAAAGAAAAAGGAGATCATGTCATCAGTTACTTAGTGAAGCATTATGAAAAACTAGAAGCGAATGGTTTTGTACCGAATTGGGATCAAAAGCATGAGAAAAAAGATGATCGTGAAGGCCATAATGAAGAATAAAAGCCAACTACCCTGTTGGCTTTTATTTAATTGGGCGTTCTAATGCTAGTAGGTCTTCATCTATATTCATCACTTTTTGTTCAACTAAGTTTTTTGCATCTTCAATGCCTTTATTATAAAAGTGTGGCCCTAACTCCTCCGTCATAAATTCGAGAAAACTTTCTGCCGCGATTTCACCAATTTCATCTCCACGTTCTTCATAAAAATAAGTTTGAATTTGTTCAATCATACGCCGTTTATTTCGGGTTTATATTAAACATTGATACCCTCCTACTTCTTCCTTTTTGTAGTATATCATGATATGCTATGATGAGAATGAAACTTTAACGAAGTAGGTGTTTGTGTGAGCTTTTTAAGGCTATCAGTTTCAGATTTATCAAGTGTATTTTTATTAGCTGTCGTGCTTGTTTTAATCATGACGGGCATTAAATACATATCGAAATGGAAGCAGTTTGACAGAACAAGTTTAATGTTGCTCGTGATGACAACGGCGACATTTCTACTTCTCAGTCATTTCGATCCTTATACATTTAGCACGTTGTGGCGCAAGTTTCTTATTTTAACAATCATGGCTGTTATTTTAAATTACCTTTTCAATATGGCGGTTGAAAGTAAACTGCAGGAAAAGGAAAAGGAGATTGACTTTCGAGAAGGTAAAGTGGTGGCAAGAGGTGCTTTAATTGGCGGTGCCGTCTTACTGATCGGGTTTACTGCGTTTACAATTTGGTATACACAACCAAAAGATTTTAATCAAACATTAGAAGGTATTCATTTACAGTTAGGCAATGATCAGTCAGAAGACGTACGAATTGAACTCGATGGGGAATTAAAACAAACATTGTTTGGTGGCGCTGTATATGAAGGCTATTTTAATATACAGGGCACTGAAACTAAAATTCCTGAGAAAGAAGCTGAGGCTCTAATTGATTACCGAAACAGCGGAGAAGAGTCCGGAACCTTATTCTATTATGGGTCAGATATCGGACTTGTAGGGGAGATTTTTGTAAAAGATAATTTTGAGGAGATCGTCATTACGTATTCTCCTGATGAATCCTGGACAAGTGACGATGGCCAGGTCATTGCAGCTCCTGCTCAAAACCGCGAGGGAGCATTGAAACTCGCCAGAGAACTAACAAACTACGAGTTAAAATAAGCGCTTGGGGGAAGTTCCCCCCAAGCGTTTTATATTATTTTTACATAGAAATGTCTGTTGCGCGGTCCGTCAAACTCACAAAATAAATGCCTTGCCAGGTTCCGAGAATGAGCTCGCCATTTTCAACAATAACATGCTGAGAAGCGCCAACTGTGCTAGCTTTCATATGCGCAGCTGTATTGCCTTCCATATGAAGGTCTAGCTTGTGATTCCAAGGATAAACTTCATCAAACGTCTTAACATGTCCGTTTTTACATCGGGATCAGCGTTTTCGTTAATCGTGATACCTCCAGTGGTGTGAGCACAATACACGATAACAGCACCATCTTTGACACCTTGTTCTTTAACAAACTGCTCAACCTCGTGTGTCACGTCAATCATTTGGTCATGCTTGTCGGTTTTTAGATTAATTTTCTTTAGCATCATTTTCACCTCTTAGATTTGGATAATCACAATATTCGATAATTGTCCCGCCTGTATCAGCAGGGTTTAAATAAATAAGTCGTCTTCCGTGCTTGTTTATGCGCCGCGTTTCTTCCATCACTCTAATTCCTTGTTTGTTTAGTTCTTCAATGGCTTGGTCTAAGTGGTTTACACGATAAGCGATGTGGTGAACACCTTTCCCTTTTGTTTAATGAACCGAGCAATAGGTGACGTTGTATTATTGGTCGGAGATAAAAGTTCAGTTGTTGTCCCGTTAACATTCATCACAGCAATTTCACTTTCAACTCCGACTTTCTCACTTCGGTAACGGTCGATTAGTTCAGCACCAAGGACTTTGGTATAAAACTCAATCGAATCATCTAAATGTCTAACAGCAACGCCTATATGATCCAATGTTTTTTCCATAAAGCACACTCCTAATAAGGATTTAATTTAATGTAACAATAGTTTTGATGTGAACTCAAGAATTAGCATCGAATAATTAACAAGCATTTTCAATAAAATCAATATGAAGTAGTTATGATAAACTTATTAAAAGAGAAATAAGAACGAGGAGAAATCTATGGGACTAAACCACAATAAGTTAAGGTATGTGATCTTAATTGCAGGAATTGTATTGGTAGCATTTAATTTAAGGCCATCTATTACCGCAGTCGGCCCTGTGATTAGTGATATACGTATGGATACAGGTATGTCTAACGGAGCAGCAGGGCTGCTTACAACGGTTCCTCTGCTTGCTTTCGCGTTATTATCACCTCTAGCTCCAAAAATTGCTCAGCGTTTTGGAAATGAATGGACCGTTTTTATGGGACTCATATTATTAGGAATTGGAATTACGATTAGACCCACTACTGTCATTGGTTTTTATTTTTCGGAACGTTATTAGTCGGTGCTGGTATTGCGATTTGTAATGTTCTTTTGCCTGGTATTGTCAAAAATACATTTGTGAGGGTAGGGCTCATTACGGGGGCATACACATTGTCGATGAACTTTATGGCTAGCTTAGGTTCTGGTATTAGTGTGCCATTAGCCCATGGATTAGATTTAGGCTGGAAGAACGGGCTATTGTTTTGGGGTATATTTACTATTATCGCTCTTCTAGCATGGATCCCCCAACTACGTAAAAAGGGTCAGGCAGATGAAGTGGTTAAACCGAACCCTGCGAAAGATTCGTTATTAAAATCAAAGGTTGCTTGGCAAGTAACACTGTTTATGGGGCTACAGTCGTTCTTATTTTATTGCCTAATTGCATGGCTTCCAGAGATTCTCGTTAGTCGTGGAATAGATATATCGATTGCGGGCTGGATGGTGTCGATTATGCAAATTGCAGGATTACCGACTGCATTTTTGGCGCCATATCTAGCCGATCGGTACCCAAATCAAAGGGGCATAATCATTGTCTTAAGTCTATCATATATTTTAGGTCTTACGTTATTATTATTTGGAAATCATATTGCTGTTCTATCCGTAAGCATTCTGTTTGCAGGAGCGTCTCAAGGTGCAAGTATCGCATTATCTCTAGCCTTATTGAGCCTGCGAGCGAGAGATGCTAAGCAGGCAGCCAATTTATCCGGTATGGCGCAATCAATTGGTTATTTGTTAGCGGCAGTTGGCCCATTTACGGTGGGGGTCATTTTTGACGTGTTTAGTTCATGGACACCATCTTTAATCCTGTTTATTTTAATAGCGACAGCAATGTTCTTAGCTGGACTTGGAGCAGGAAGAGACCGCTATGTAACCGCAGAAGAGACATAATGGAGTGTTTTAAGTGAAGAAAGTCGATCGTTTTAAATCTTACATGAAAAATAGTGAGCAGTTATTTAGCTGTCCGATTTGCGCTGCTTCAATGGTAGTTGATGACAACCATATTGTGTGTAAACAAAATCATTCTTTCGATATTGCAAAGAAAGGCTACATCAACATGATGACGCAGCCTGTTCACACGAAGTATGATAAGGATCTGTTCGAAGCTCGTTATCAATTCATTCAGCACGGTGTGTACAAGCCATTGCATGATAAGATCTCTGAATTGATTGGGCAGCGTCAATCGGTAATCGATTTAGGCTGCGGAGAGGGCTCACATTTGGCAAAGATCACGGAGCTAGTTAACCACGATATGATTCGAGCAGGGCTTGATATTGCCAAAGAGGGTGTGATGACGGCTTCGAAATATCATCTTGATGCGATCTGGTGTGTCGGAGATTTAGCTCAAGTGCCATTTAAAGATTCTAGTTTTGATGTCGTGCTTAATATTTTATCTCCAGCTAATTATGGTGAGTTTAAACGCTTGTTATCAGATGATGGGTTCGTAATAAAAGTTTTTCCGAACAGTGGATATTTAAAAGAGTTACGCGAAGCTTTTTACAACAATGAGGAATATAGCAATGAAGAGACAAAGAAGCGGTTCAAAGAGAGCTTATGTGATATCCAAGAAGAGAGACTTACTTATCAAGCACCTATTTCTGCTGAATTAGTTCCGTTTTTATTAAAGATGACACCTTTAACTTGGAATTTAAATGAACGAGTAGACCTTGAATTAAAAGAAGTGACAGTGGATGTAGATATTTTAGTTGGTAGAGGAGGGTAAATGTGAAACAAGTTTATGCCTATGAACGTGTTAGTGATTATGAGAAGTATGAGAAAATGACTCAGAGAATGAAGGATTTACTTAAGCCTTATCAATTTAAATTAGAAGCAGAATATCATTTAAAAGAGTTACCGAAAGCAATTGTCTGGACAACAACTGAACTTGCGACAGAAACATTTTCACAAATTCCGATTCCTGCATATACCAATAGGGATATAATTTACTTTGCTCCTGATTTGGAGGAATGGAAACGTCTATTCCTAGATCAATTAAAAGATAAGAATTTACCAGAGGTTCGTCGTTATTATAAAACAATATCTGAAAAGCATGTTTTAGCCATACTAGCACATGAATTAACTCACCATATTGATTTATTTCCTGATGAATTTGATGATGAACGTGATGATAGTATTTGGTTTGAGGAGGGTATGTGTGAGTACTTACCTCGTAAATTTTTGTTTTCAGAAGAAGAATTTGATCAGTTTGTAAATATTGAAGGCAAGTTAGTAGAAGTTTTCTCAGATCAATATGGAGGGCACTCATTAGATGATTTTGGTGCTAAATCATATGAGGGCAGTTTAACGAGTATAATGTATGATTATTGGCGAAGTTTTTTAGCTGTAAAACAATTGGTAGATAGGCACAATGGAGATGCAAGGTTAGTATTAGATCAATACAATGAATGGCACCTGAATGGGCGAAAAATATCGTTAACAAAGTTTTTTTCAATTTAATTGTTTAAAACTCTTTAACAAATAGGTGGGACAGAAAACAAATGAGTATTAGTGTTATTTTGAGTTAGCTAAAAAAATAAAGACGAATATTAGGAGTACTTTACCCAAATATTCGTCTTCTTCTAGGTTAAGACATGTTTTATCCCAGCCTCTTTAGCTTTTGAAAAATTCTTCAGCTTCTTTTAAATATTTTTCTTCCCCTGGCATAAGGTCAAAGTCTTCGACGATGGCTGCGACTGGGCATGCAGACACGCACGCGCCGCAGTTAATACATACATCAGGGTCTATGTAAAATTGATCCTTACCTTCTTCAATGCAGTCTACGGGACATACTTCCACGCACTCTGCTGCTTTTTCTGTTTGGCAAGGACTTGTAATGACGAATGCCATAATAGTTCCTCCTTTTATACCTTCAATTATAACGATAATCATTACGATTGGGGGTTGTCAAAAGATTGAACTATGGTAATTCGTACATTTTTATTAACTACCTGACAAGTGCACTGTTCGTTTCTATAAAAATTAATATGATAAAACAAGCAGTAAATAGAATTGTTAGATACAGCTAATCCTCACCAATCACCCTATATGGGCACTATGATGTGAGGTAACGGGTGAATTCAAATGAGCTATCACTTCCCTGGTTCTGCAGTCGTCCTCCTCCAAGACGGCAAGTACGTGAATCCCTCTCATTTTCGTAAATTAAAATGGTCCCTCTAAACATTTAGTCGGTTGTAAAAAGAGAAAAAGATTCCTTCAACTGATTTAACATTCACTGCTATGCAAGAGGGCTTAGGAATCTAAGTCCTCTTGTAATTTATTTATAAAAAGGGAAGTTACGTTCATAGAAGGAAGAAATCCGTTCATAGATCTAGGAGCTACGTTTATAGAATCCCAAGTTACGTTCATAGTAAGCAGAGAACCGTTCATAGGAAAGAAAGTTACGTTTATGGAAAGGGAAAAACCGTTCATAGAAAGAAAACTTACGTTTATAACAGTGTCCTAGAAAATTAAAAAACAGCATTTTCGAGTGAAAATGCTGCCTCTCTAATTAATCCTGACAAACCATCAACAAGTTGCCGTCTAAATCTTTAAAAACAAAAATGGTCAAATTGAACATCTGTGACTAGTTCAATACCATTCTCTTTCATAAATTCATACGATTCATGAATATCATCTGTTGCGAATTGAATAACAGGTGCTTTTAGAATTGGTAAGGCTTCACCCTCTTCACGCCACGCTGGCATAGAGTCAAGGATCACACCAGTTCCCTCCATTTCTGCAACAAATAGGTGACCTTGATGAAATTCACCCTCACTTAAACCAAGGTACTTAGAATACCACTCTTGGGCTTTTACGACATCTTCAACAGGGATAAACACAACATTCACTTTATTTTTGATCGGGGTTTTAATCATGCCTAATCTCTCCTTTCATAGAATAGTATTCGACCATTAGTCAATTTTTCCTCTTTTCATAGTTCATTAAATATCGTTCATACTAATATTTAAGGAGGTTGATGTGATGGATCGTGAGATGAATTATGGTTCTGATTATAAGTTTATTCCTGCAACATCAATTGGTAGCGGAAAGGGAGTGGAGTTACTTCCGGATTTATACTGCCATACAATTCAAATCGTGAATATCGCTATTGTGGGTAGTAAAGATTCATTTGTATTAGTCGATGCGGGGATGCCGAATTCTTCAGATGATATTATTCAAATTGTTGAAAAGAGATACGGAGAAGGCGCTAAGCCAAATGCGATCATTCTTACTCACGGACATTTTGACCATGTAGGAGCTATTATTGAGCTGATTGAAAAGTGGGAGGTTCCAGTCTATGCTCATCCACTTGAGATACCATACCTAACTGGGCAGAAGAGTTACCCTGAACCAGATGCTTCAGTTGAAGGCGGGTTAGTAGCGAAAATGTCACCTTTTTTCCCGAATGAACCTGTCAATCTGGGTAAACATGTTGAGCCACTTCCGAAGAATGGCACAGTCCCTTATATGGACGGGTTCAGTTGGATTCATACGCCAGGCCATTCACCAGGTCATGTGTCCTTTTTTAGGGATGAAGATGGTGCTTTAATTGTGGGTGATGCGTTCGTGACGGTGAAACAGGAAAATTTATTCGATGTTATGATGCAAGAGCAAGAGTTTAGTGGTCCGCCGCGTTATTTAACAACAGACTGGAAGGCCGCTAAAGAATCTATCATTAAATTATCTAAGCTGCACCCAACCATTGCAGTCACGGGGCATGGTGTTCCGGTATACGGTCAAGAATTGACAGACAAACTTAATCAACTCGTGCGTAACTTTGATCAAATCGCCGTTCCCGATTATGGGAAATATATTGATCCTGATTTTCATTAAAATATAGGAATAAAAATAACTTAACGGAATATTCTTTTAACATAATAATTTATATTGACAGCTTGATAGGACCGTGCTAAGATATCAATTAATTCAAAATTTAATAATTTTTAAAACTCTTATCCAGAG
Organism: Piscibacillus salipiscarius JCM 13188; assembly: GCF_001311865.1. Taxonomy (GTDB): domain Bacteria; phylum Bacillota; class Bacilli; order Bacillales; family Alkalibacillaceae; genus Piscibacillus; species Piscibacillus salipiscarius. The sequence goes on along the minus strand of NZ_BBCD01000023.1, from coordinate 11,025 downwards.
TGGCTGAGGGACTGGCCCGATGACGCCCGGCAACCTTCAAACAGCGGTTTGAAAGGTGCTAATTCCTGCAAAGCAGTGTGCTTTGATAGATGAGAGGGACCATTATATTAGATGTCGTATATTCTGGCCTCTCTGCTCAAAGCAGGGAGGCTTTTTTAGTTTCTTAAAAAGGTTTGGAAGGAGGGATGGTTATGAGGTATCAAACAGGAACGGTAACTATTCCGAACTTTAGTTTAGAAAATGGTGAGCAGTTTCGTGAGGTTGAGCTTGCTTATGAAAGAAGTGGTCCTGAAAATGCACCAACTATTCTAGTTTGCCACGCATTAACCGGTAATCAATTTGCGGTGGGTACAGATTCGAAGCCTGGATGGTGGAGAGGGTTAATTCATGAAGGCGGATATATTGATACTCGTTATTATCAGGTCATAGCATTTAATGTGTTAGGCGGATGCGATGGTTCTACTGGGCCAGGTTCCGTAGGAGCAGATGGTGAACCATACCAAAATAATTTTCCATCATTAACGGTAAGAAATTTAGTAGAAGTTCAATTTGTTGCGCTTAACATGTTAGGCATTGATCACTTAAAGGCTGTAATCGGCGGCTCGCTTGGTGGTATGCAAGTATTAGAATGGGGACTTATGTACCCAGATTTTATGGATGCGATATTTCCAATTGCGGTCACCCCAACGTTTAGCGACTATGCGATTGCGTTTAATCACATTGCTAAGCAAGCTATCAAATATGACCTTAAGAATAGCAGCCAACCTGAAAATGGTTTGAGCTTGGCGAGAATGGTCGGAATGGTGACATATCGATCAAATGAATTATTTAGTAAAAGGTTTGCGAGAAGTCAGGTAGAAGGTGAGTTTGATGTTGAATCTTACTTAGACCATCAAGGGGAAAAATTAGCAAAGAAATTTAACCCTTATAGTTATTTGAGATTACTCGACGTCATGAACAGTCATGATATTACAAGAGGCCGAGGTAGTTATCAAAATGCGATACAACGCTATGACGTTCCAGTCTTTGCGTTAGGCTTTTCAAATGACTTACTTTACCCGCCAGATGAGTTAAAAAGGTTTGTCATGGATATTGAAGATGCTGGGGGTTATGCTGAATTCTGTGAAGTAGATACGATGTTTGGTCACGATGGGTTTTAGTTGAATTTGAAAAGTGGGGACCATTTGTTCAAGACAAATTATCATCATTGATGGCAAAAGCCGTTTAAATACAAAAAAGGAGCGATTGTAAATGACTGAGGAGAAAAAATATCGATTAGAAACAGTGAGCATTCACGGAGGGTTAGAGGCAGACCCAGCGACGGGTTCAAGAGCGCTGCCTATTTATCAAACGAACTCTTATCAATTTAATAATACCGACCATGCGGCTGATTTGTTTGCGTTAAAAGAGCAAGGTTTTATTTACACGCGTATTGGAAATCCGACGGTAGGAGCTTTGGAGGAACGTGTAGCTCAGCTTGAAGGCGGTGTGGGTGCATTGGCACTATCAAGCGGGATGGCAGCGATCTCAACAGCTATTTTTAACATCGCAGAAGTGGGCGACGAAATTGTTTCGGCGTCAACATTATATGGTGGTACTTATAATTTGTTTTCAACGACGTTACCGAAGCATGGGATTAAAACGCATTTTGTGGACCCGAAAGACCCTGAGAATTTTAAAGAAGCGATCACACCTAAGACGAAGGCTATTTTGCAGAAACAATCGGAAATCCAGGACTTACGGTTTTGGATATTGAAAGAGTGGCTGAGATTGCACATGAAGCTGGAGTGCCGTTAATTGTCGATAATACATTTGCGACGCCATATTTATGTCGCCCGTTTGATTTTGGAGCAGACATTGTCGTTCACTCAGCGACGAAATGGCTTGGAGGTAATGGCACGACCCTAGGTGGAATTATAGTTGATGGCGGTAAATTTGACTGGAACACAGATAAATTCCCAGGATTTACTCAGCCAGACCCGAGCTATAACGGAATTGTGTATGCTGAGGCCTTACCTGAAGCGGCTTTTATTACAAAAGCACGTGTTCAGTTACTGCGTGATACTGGTGCAGCACTAAGTCCTTATAATGCTTTTCAAATTGCACTTGGGATTGAGACATTGCATGTTCGTTTAAAGGAGCATGTCGCCAATACACGTATGGTAGTCGAGTATTTAGAAGCACACCCTGGTGTTGACTGGGTGTTATATCCTGAGCAAGAAAGCCACCATTCTTCTGAACTCGTGAATAAATATCTCCCTAAAGGTGCAGGTTCAGTCGTGGTGTTTGGCATTAAAGGAGGCCGCGAAGCAGGAGCAGAGGTCATCAATAACGTAGAGTTATGGTCACACTTAGCAAATGTCGGCGATGCGAAAAGCTTAATTATCCATCCTGCGAGCACAACTCACCAACAATTAAGTGAAGAAGAAATTAAATCAACTGGTGTAACTGAAGATCTTATCCGTTTATCTGTTGGAATTGAGCATATCGATGATTTGTTGGGTGACCTCGAACAGGCGATTGAGATTGCGACTGGTGAAACATCTAATAAGGAATTCGTGAAGGCGTGATGCGTCCGATTAAAGTCGCTATTTTGGGTTTGGAACGGTGGGTAGTGCGTTTATGAGTTGATAGAGACCAAGCAAGATCTGCTTGAGCAACTTCTTGGGGGACCAGTTCGCGTGGATGCAGTTTTGGTTAAAGATGTTGGGAAAAGCCGAACAATTCATGATGACGTTCTAGTTACTGATGACTTCAGTGAGATTTTAAGATTGCCTGAATTGGATGTAGTGATCGAAGCCATAGTTAATGTAGAGCCTGGTTATACGTATTTGAGAAGGGCGATTGAAGCTGGACTTTATGTCGTGACGGCGAACAAGGAGCTTTTTGCAAATAAAGGCTTTGAATTGAGGCAGCTAGCTGAAAAGAGGGGAGTAAAGGTGTGCTTTGAAGCGACTGTTGCGGGCGGCGTACCGATTATTGGAGCTCTTAAGCAATTACTTAGATTCAATCAAGTTGTGAAGGTTGAAGCGATTTTGAACGGAACGATGAATTATATTTTGACGAAAATGCGAGAAGATCAGGTGTCATTAGAAGAGGCATTGCTGCAGGCTCAACGTTTAGGATATGCAGAAGCTGACCCGGCAAATGATGTTGAGGGATTTGATGTGCTGTTTAAGGTTGTGATTTTATTAGAGTTATTAACTGGAAGGAAAATTGACTGGGATCTAGTGCGATGCTCTGGGATTAGTGACATAACTCCTGCTGACATCAGTCAAGCATCGGTTCGTGGTGAGCGCATCAAGCATGTTGGCAGTCTTGTAGTTGATGATCAAGGGCAGGTCGAGGCTGAAGTCCGGCCAGTTTCTGTAGGTGAATCACACAAGTTGTATGCCATAGAAGGAGTCGATAACGCGATTGTGGTGACAGGTGATTTAACAGGAGACTTAGTTTTTCAAGGGCCAGGAGCAGGTAAGTACCCAACAGCAAGCATCATGATTGAGGATCTTGTCTCAATTTTTCAGTCCATTAAAAAGGCTGCAGTAAGTCGGTGAAAAAGCGTCCGCGGACGCTTTTTTATTTTGTATTTCTATATTTCAATTAACCTAGAAGGGGGAGAAGTATGATGGTGGTTAGAAAGAGCTTTTTAAGAATTTTCTGTTGTAACAATTCTTGATATATCACGTCTCATTTATAGGAGGGATATGATGAAGAATAATAGATATGTAAATACACGGACAACTAAAAGGCTGCAGGTTACAATTGCGATATGTTCTATAATTTTTACAATCGGAACCGCTCTACATAATTTTGTAATAATTAATACACCTTTAATTGAAACTATGATGCAAATGGCAGGGGCTTCAAATTCAGAAGAGGAGGCTGCTAGCTTTACAAGTGGTTTTAGAATAGTAGGGTGTGTATATATAGTCGGGAATGCTCTAGGAATATTAGCTTTTAAAAGTCAATCGACATTATTATGGTGGATTATACTTGTAGTTAATTTCACACAAGGTTTGGGGTTTATTATGATTCCATCATCCATGTGGGTGGCCGCTTTAAATGAATATGGTTTATGGGGAATTTTACCAAGTGCTATCACAGATGGTGGCGCGATTTTAATAGCTGGTTTAATGATTTATACAATGATAAAGTACGGTTCAACTTGGGGCAAAAAATTGATAAAAGGATCCGACTCTTCAGAAGGTTATTAGACCAATTCCTGTCCTCAGACGGGTTTTACCCACCTTAAACAGCATTTCCCAATTGCAAAATCACCCATTCTGTTGTAAAATTTATGGTTGGAAAAATCCATTCTACGTACTTATACGTAAGAAAATTAATTATGAGGTGGTTTTATTTATGGGAGATAAAACTTATCGCGTATTACTGTATTATAAGTACGTTCACATTGACAATCCAGAAGAGTTGACGAAAGATCATCTGAAATTCTGCAAGGATTTAGGTCTTAAAGGACGTATCTTAATCGCGGAAGAAGGTATTAATGGTACGGTGTCTGGTACCGTCGAACAAACAGACAATTATATGGAAGAGCTTCGTAGCGATCCGCGCTTCAAGGATATTGAGTTTAAAATCGATGAAGCGGATGGACATGCGTTTAAGAAGATGCATGTGCGTCATCGTTCGGAGATTGTGAGCCTTCGTTTGGAAGATGATATTGATCCGAATGAACTGACGGGCAACTATCTTGAGCCTAAAGAGTTCAAGAAATTACTAGAAGATGAGAACACGATTGTGTTAGATGCGCGTAATGACTACGAGTATGACTTAGGTCATTTCCGTGGTGCGATTCGCCCGGACATTAAGACGTTCAAAGAACTTCCTGATTGGGTTAAAGAAAATAAAGACATGCTGGAAGGTAAACAAATTTTAACTTACTGTACAGGTGGTATTCGCTGCGAGAAATTCTCTGGCTGGTTGAAAAAAGAAGGCTTTGAGAATGTTAACCAACTTCATGGCGGTATTGCCACTTACGGTAAAGACCCAGAAGTTCAAGGTGAGCTTTGGGACGGTCAGATGTACGTGTTCGATGAGCGTATCAGCGTTCCGGTTAACCAGAAAGAACACGTTGTGGTTGGTCGTGACTACTTCACAGGTGAACCTTGTGAGCGTTATGTGAACTGCGCGAACCCAGTGTGTAACAAACAAATTCTATGCTCTGAAGAGAATGAACACTTCTTCATGCGCGGTTGTACACATGAATGCCGCACAGCTGATCGCAATCTATATATTGAAGAACACGACTTATCAGAAGAAGAAGTTCAAGAGCGTTTAGACAAAATAGAAGAATATTATTCTGAACAAAAACAAGAAGCTTAAATATAGGAAAATCCACACGCTAAAACGTGTGGATTTTTAATTTTCAAGCCATTTAATAATCTTATTGTGTTCTTTCTCATCCAATTCTTTAACCCATAAATGACGACCAGATTGTTTGCTTAAAATAGACACTTTGAGTTGAGCTAATCCTTGTTTGCGATGCAGAAAATGGTGGATCCATTCTACTGATTGAATGCGCCTTTTGGGAATTAACACCGTCTCTTTACTTAATATCCTAAAACGAACCGACAAGTACTGATCATTGATTTGATAGCCTGCATCTCGATATCTCATCCATCCCATCCATAAACTTATGGCAACCAAAATAGCTGCAATCATCCACCAGTTTTGGAAAAAGATCAATGTAACCACTAATAGCAAAATCGGGATTGCCACGGCTCGGATTAAATAATAACCAATCGCACGTTTCGGAATCGAATTAAACTGTTTAGGAAGAGCATTATATTCAGGCAAAATATTTTCTAGAAAACTGTCAATTTTCTTTTTCCTTATAATCGGAAATAATAAAGTATGAGCTTCCGCTGTTTTACCGATTTCACCACCTGCAATGACGACATAAATGGTTGCAAAACCAAAAGGCTGCCGGATGATGCTTTCTTCAATCCCAATAGCTTGTATTCGTTTAAGCGGGATTGTCATCTGTTTTTCTCAAGTAAACCGCGAGTGATGAATAGTTCATGTTCATAACGGGTGATCTGGAAGTCGCCATACTTAATCAGCGAACCTAATATTCCGATGAGCCATAGAAAAATCACAATAACTAGTGCAATCACAATTAATGACTCGATAGCCTGAGCGAGTAACCAGCGAGTTGTTGCGTCATAGAATGTATCAGGAATAATGTTTTCAATTTGACTAAATGCTGCCCCAAACAACCCTAAAATAACACCAATGCTACCAGATGTTGCTCCTGCTATCCATAAATCTTTTTGATTTGCAGTTCGTTTAAAGTAATCATGTGTCTCTTCAACTTGATTATTACCCTCATCAAAATTTCCTTTTAACATCTCCTGAATGCGAAGGCCTTCGTCATATGTAACAGCACTAAGGTTAGCATCGACATTTTTATCACTACCAGCTGTTTCTAGATCAACCTTCGTTAATCCAAATGGCCGGTGAAAGATGCCTTGAGTTAGATCGATCGACTGGATTCTATTTCTTGATATGTAACGATCTTTCCGTATGAAAATCCCATGTTTAATATGTATTTGCTCAGGTGAGACTTCGTATGTAAAACGTAACCAGGATAATGCACCTAACACAATAAATAAAACGACTAGACCTAATAAACCTAGTAACACGTAATTTAGATATCCATCGCTTAGCACAACCACCGCAAAAGTTATAATAAAGTATGATGCTTGTTTAAAAAGCTTAAAAACATTGAATAGAATAGCAAGAGGGTTTAGGCGCTTTGGATTAGACATCATCTTGTTCAACCCTTGCTAACTCTGAAATTAAATCTCTTAATTCAGCAGCCTCGCTTTCTCGTAAAGCAGGAATTTCATGAGTTGTGGCAGCTGTGGTAATAGTTAAAGTCGCAAGTTTATATTTTGATAGAATTGGGCCTTGCTTGGTATCAACGTGCTGTACGTGAACCATCGGGATTAATGTCTGCGTCACGATGAGGACTCCGTGCTGTATGAAAATTTCCTCATTCAACACTTCATATCTCCACCTGCGCCAGCGAATCTTAGGAAACACAAATGGAGATAAAATTAAATCTATAATCGTTAGTACCGTTATTAGAATAGGAATCCATAATGATAAAAAGCTGAACTCATAGTATACATACCAAGCCCCAATACTCAATGCAACTGGGATAAGTGAAAAAATAATTGCCGTGAGTCTCCATGCACTAATTGCTTCATCAGCTATGCGCTGATTAGGTGGTCGTCTCATAAACATCGTCCTTTATGTAAAAAATTCACTTCTTTAATTGTAACAGAAAATACCAATTATTAATGATTGAATTAAAAAAGCACTTGGAAAATCTCCAAGTGCTAACGCCTATTTCATCGTTTCTTTCATGCGGATAGCCCTAAGGCCAGCTAAAAGTGGGAGGAGGGCAACTAACCCAATCGCCCAATCAACATCTAGTAAATCCGTAAATAAACCAGCAAACAGGGCGCCAAACGCATACCCACTATCTCGCCAGAAGCGATAATACCCAAGTGAGGTCGCTCGCCATTTAGGGTGAGAAGCGTCACCAACGGCTGCAATAATTGTTGGGTAAACCATCGCGGTTCCGATTCCTAAAATCACAGCTGCTGTAAGCCAAAGAGCGTACGTATCCACTAATAAAACATCCATAATGCTAAGGCTTGATTGATCATCCCGCTTACTATTAACCCCTTACGACCAATTTTGTCGCTCCAAATTCCCGTGAACAGCTGAAAGAAACCCCATGCAGCAGGGTAAACAGCAACGACGGTTCCAACTTGCCCAACTGTAAGGCCACCAGCAGTTAAGAAGACAGGGAACAGTCCCCATGCCATTCCGTCCTTTAAGTTAGTCGATAACCCAGCAAAGCTTAATGTTGAAAGTTCGCGATCCTTCCAAGTTGTTTTCTTAAAAACTTCTTTGGCATCGAAATCTTCTTTTTCTTCACCATCATGGCTGTCGGACTGCGCCTCAATATGTCTTTCAGTATCTTTTGCAAATAAAGATAAGATAAAACCAATCACGACAATTCCAATACCAAGATAAAACGGTTCTGGGCGAATTGAAGTCTGTGATGCTACATAACCCGAAATTCCGGCCATTAACCCGACACCAATATAGCCTGCAAACTCGTTGAATCCAACAGCGATTCCCCGTTGATTTCCTCGTGCTAAGTCAATTTTCATATTTAGCGTCATAGACCATGTAAGGCCTTGGTTAATACCAAGTAAAATATTCGCAACGACGATTACCCACCAGGCGTGAGCAACGATCACTAAAATCGGAACCAAAAGGCCAATTCCCCACCAACTAGTAAAACCTCACGGCGACCAAACGATCAGCGAGGCCACCAGCGAAAAAGTTCATCGCTGCTTTGGAAAACCGAAGCTCACGATAAATGATAACGCTGCACTAGCTGAGGCTAATCCGAAATGCTCTTCACCAATAATCGGAAGGACCGTTCGTTCAAGCCCCACCATAAAACCAACAAATAAATTAATAAAAACTAATAATGTAAATTGAATGATATTCTGTTTAATTCCAATGTGTGTTTGACTCATAGTGCAACTCCTTTTAAACAATCCAATACTATTGTAAAGATGATTTCAAAAAAAGTCATTTATTTCGAAAAAAACTTGCCAAATAAAAAAAATTTTATTTAAAATAAACTCAACTACTTTGTATAACAAGATAGTTATTTTTAGATTTACTATTTGGTTTTACAAGGTACTTAGCTTGGTAAACTATATGGTTATGCAAGGTAGGTGAAAAGATGGCGATAAGAAGTCAATTATTAAAAGGGATTTTAGAGGGGTGTATTCTGGCGATTATAGAAAAACAGCCTGTTTATGGATATGAGTTATCAGTTAAACTACAGGACTTTGACCTAGAGGTGAGTGAAGGCTCCATATACCCAATTTTATTAAGGCTTCAAAAGGAAAAATTAATTAGAGGTCAAATGGAGAAATCGCCAAGTGGTCCGAATAGAAAGTATTATTATTTAACAGAAGATGGTCAAAAGTCACTTGAAGAGTTTAGACATAATTGGGAGTGGATTAAAAAGCCGGTTGATCACATTTTAAGAAAGGGGAGAGGAAATGAACACAAAACAATTAATCGAAGAAAATAATCAAAAAAGAAAACACTTAACAAAAGAGAATAAAGATTATTATGAGGATATGCTGGTTTATATAAGACTTGCTTACGATAAATCTGAGGAGGAAACAGAAGAGGTACTATCGGAAATGTTAGACCATTTATTAATTGCACAAGAAGAAGGAAAAACGGCTGAGGATATCTTCGGGCATGATAAAAAAGCCTTTGCTGATGAAATAATTTGTGAATTACCCAAGATGTTAACTAAAAATCAACTCTCACTTATGTTCATGGGAATATTTTTCTTTCTTGCAACGGCTTTAGGAGCATCAGGGTTATTTGATACGATTGCTTATCATTTATTTAACTTTGGCTCTTTGTATAAGACCTATTACTTAGGTACTGAAAGCGTCAACCTTGTTTTATCGATTATTTTTTCTCTATTATTTTTAGTGTTGATTTTGCAATATCTAAAGTGGTCCTCCATAAAGAATCTTAATTCAGTAGTTGAATTTTTAGTAACGTGGATGATCGGGGTTATGACCTCGGGGTCTTTTTTCGTAATATATTATTTTATGCCTGATTTTGGCTATACCTACCAAGTGCCAGCTTATATAAAAATCATAATTGGTGTAGGATTTGCAATAATTGGATATATAATCAATAAACGCCGCTAATCATCTCTTTTGATAAGAAAATAGTTTTATGAAATACTTTTAAGTAGGTTCTAATTTAATAAAAGGAGCTGATTAAATGAAAGTATTAGTTGTCGGAGCAAATGGGCAAATTGGAAAACAAACAACAGAGATGCTACAAGAACATAACGACCATCATGTTAGAGCGATGGTACGTAAGGAAGATCAGCTTAACGAATTTAAAGATAAAGGTATCGAAGCAGTACTGGCTGACTTAGAAGGACCTGTTGATCAGTTAGCGCAAGCTGCTGATGGCTGTGACGCTGTCATATTTGCAGCAGGTTCAGGTGGCAAAACAGGTGCCGATAAAACATTACTCATTGATTTAGATGGCGCTATTAAAATGGTTGAAGCTGCTGAAAAAGCAGGTGTTGAACGCTTCTTAATGGTCAGTGCGCTTCAAGCTCACAATCGTGAAAATTGGAATGAGAAAATTCGCCACTACTATGTCGCAAAACACTATGCTGACAAAGCTTTAGTTGAAAGTTCACTTAATCATACTATTGTTCGTCCAGGTGGATTGCTTAACGAAGAGGGGACAGGTAAGGTACGCGTTGCTGAAAATCTACCTGAACGTGCTACGATCCCACGTGAAGATGTTGCTCGTGTACTAGTAGCTTCTCTAAATGAAGAAAAAAAAACGTTCAATCGTGGGTTTGATTTACTTTCAGGGGAATACTCTGTTGAAAAAGCATTAAGTACACTGTAATCGGGAGGTTTAATTATGTCTAAAGTAGAGAGTTTTTTAAACGATTGGTTAAATCATCGGGAAAAACTTGAGGCACTTCTTGAGAAAATTGATGATGAGCATGTTCACTATAAACCGTGGGATGGAGGGATGTCTCTTGGGACATTAGCACTTCATGTCGCTTTAGCAGGTGATATGTTTGCCAATATGGTAAAAACGGAAAAGATGGAAGCGCCTGATATGCCTAAGTTCGATACGATGGATGAGGTGCGAGAGAAAGTTAAAGAGTTAACTGAGAGTACAAAGAAAAAGATTCAAGAAATGACAGATGAAGAACTCGATCAACAAACGAGGCTGAGCTGCCGCAAATGAAGGGGACTAAATTTAATTACCTTCAAGGCATGTACGAACATGAGATTCATCATAAAGGTCAGCTGTTCATCTATGCTAGAATGGTTGGAGTTAAGGACGTTCCATTTTTTTAAAAAAAAATGTGCACACCCTGTAAGAAGGGTGTCAATA